>CASFPS010000001.1 GCA_949296355.1 uncultured bacterium
TCACCCCTACCCCCTCTCCCACAAGGGGGAGAGGGGAATAAACCGACCAACCCTTCACCCTACTCACTTTTCTATTCCGTTGGGAACGCTGACGCTTTTCTTAGCCTGGGGTTAGTGATTGGTAAGATTCCGAAACAAGTTCGGGATGACAGCAATACTGGCGAGCCTGTTACGTGGTTTGAGAAGGTTTTAGAGATTCTTCGGACTGACGTCCTCTGAATGACGGCACTCTTGTGAATAAAAACTACAAGAAATATCGGTCGGGCTTTAGCCTGACCGATGATAGACTTATGATAAAACTAATGAATGGGACGGCGTATGGTGCTAAAATTTTACAAGAAGTAAAAAAGAGTGGATTTAATCCACTCTTTCTGCCGTTGTTCATTCTTCAATACAGTATCTTTTTTCGTACATATGTCCGGTTACAGCAGCAACTACGGCACTGATACCGATTAAGCTATAGACAAGCCGCGCAAGCAGTGTCATATCTCCGAGCATAAATTCAACGAGGTTAAAGTCAAAAAGTCCGACGAGCCCCCAGTTGAGTGCGCCTAACAGAACAAGAAAGTAAGAAGTGATTTTTAGAAACTTATGCATCCAGTGACCTCCTTTCGGGTACATACTTATTATTAAACTT
This sequence comes from uncultured bacterium, assembly GCA_949296355.1. Classification (GTDB taxonomy): domain Bacteria; phylum Cyanobacteriota; class Vampirovibrionia; order Gastranaerophilales; family Gastranaerophilaceae; genus CAG-196. Next base: position 638 of record CASFPS010000001.1, read on the forward strand.
TTTTTTTGTATTTAATCAGCTATCCGGGCAACTGCTTTAGTATAATTTATACATAAAAAAACGGCTTGCCAAAATGGCAAGCCGTTTCTTTTATAGAATCTTTTATTATAACAATTTTTCAATACTTGCATTCATTTCTTCTGTATATTTAGCAAGTGCTTCAGCAGAAATCTCAACCGTATCCTGAATCAGTGAACCTGCAATATAACTTGTCTGTTGTGACATACTCATACATTTTGCAGCGTATTGAGCCTGAACTTCCGGAGTTAATGCACTTCCGTACCCTACTGAGCTAACATCCATATAAATATCCTCTTCTTATTTGTGACATTTATATTTTAACACGTATTATATATTTATGCAATATCCGGAATATACGCTATTAAATTTATGGGCATCTATTTTATTTTAAATGATACGTTTGCAACAGCCGTAACTTTTTTATCTATTGAAGTTGTGTCATTAATGCCCATATCGGAAACGCTTGTTGAATCAACAGGGGTTATTTGATAAACTCCCATTCTTACGGATTGAATTTTTCCTACGGAGTTGCCTGTTGGTTTTAACATGGAAGAAGCTCTGTTTTTAGCATCCTGTGAAGCTTTTTCAAGTAATGTAACCTTTAAATCCGGCAGTTTTGAATAATCGTAAGATGCCGGAGAGACATTTATGTCAACACCTTGATTAATAAGGCTTGTAATATCATTAGAAATTTCTTTGATTAATTCTACGTTATCAGAGTTTATCTGCATAGGCTGGTATAAGTTATATGCATCCTGAATGTCAGTATATGCTCCGGTTTTAGCGTCGCGTTTATATGTGTAATACCCGTTAATGGTTTTTCTCTCAATGTTTTTGATATTTTTGTCATTGAGGTATTTTTCAACTGTTTTAAGCTGATTTTGTAAAGCTGCATAAGCCTCCTGCTTTGTGCTGCGTTTTACGACAACATCAAAATTTAAACTGCCTGAATCTGATTTTACAATCTCATAAGCGGAGCCGGTAACTGAAATAACATTGTTTGAAACGGTTGAAGCGACCATTCTTGTAGAAACAACAAGGGCGAGTGCAATGAGTACTCCGAGGGAAATTACCTGTAGTTTTTCAATTCTTTCAAGCATAAATCAATCCTTTCTACTTTTGTTTTAATTTCTGCATATCTGCCAGGCAGTCTGCATTTGTAACAATATCTTTAATGTTGTTATATACAACGTTAAGGTATTCATCCATTTTTAACTGTTTGTGTGCAAGTTTTTTGTTAAGTCTTTTAATCTGCCAGTTGTGATAAATTCTTTTGTATGGAGAAGGTTCCTGTTCTGAGGTGAGGAGCATTCTCGGCTCCATAGAGCGAACCCTTAATAAATCATCAAAAGAAGTTATAAAGCCTGACTGTTCGCGACCTTCGTGATTTTCTATTACAACTCTGCCTTTGCCTTTTTCATTCTCCGGTTTTATAACGACATTGTATGTAGAATTGTTCATTGCTTCTTTTTTTAAACCTAACAGTCTTCTGTAGAAGTTTAGAAGATGCTTATTGTAATCCGGATAGCTTTTGTCCGGAAAATATTTTGATTGTTTTAGAGCCTCAAAACTCCCCGGCTTGATTATAAGTTTGCCGAAGTTCGGGGCAGGGGGCGGATTAATTGATTGGATTTTCATAATTTTTGCACTTTCTACACATTTCCTGTTGAACTGTTGCGGTCGTCTTCAAGTTGTTTTAATTGTTTTGCGTCGACTTTTTCGTCAGTTGAATAATTATTTATATTAGGGATATCAATATCGACGTTAACGTCCGCATCAACCATTTCGATATCTGTTTTACTATACTCCTTAATTTTACCATCTTCAAATTTAACTGCAACAGAATTGTTAAGAAATTGTATAAAACAGACTTTCCCGAGCCCCTGAGGAGTCATAACGGTTGAGCCGATAGGCGGCATACCTTTGGCGGCTTCTATATAATTAGAATACTCATAAGTAAGGCAGCACAAAAGCCTTCCGCATGTGCCTGAAATTTTTGAAGGCGCAATCGGCATACCCTGATCTTTTGCCAATTTTACATTTATTGATTCAAATTTTCTTAAATACGAAGAGCAGCAGAATGGTTTTCCGCAGATTCCGCAGCCGTCCATAATTGAGGATTCGTCTCTGACTCCGATATGGCGCAGGTCTATACGCATTCTTTTAAAAACCTGGGTTAAATCTTTCAAAAGCTCTCTAAAATCTACACGCTCGGGAGCCGTATAATAGAAAGATATTTTTCTTCTGTCAAATGTTATTCTGCACTGAACCAGATTCATTACAAGATTATGTTTTTTGACAAGTTCTTTGCATTTAAAAAACGAAGTTACTTCTTCTTTTTTAAGCTCTTCAAAGGTTTTCAAATCCTCTTCTGTCATAATTCTTATAAACTCAAACGGGGCAGGTGTTTTATCCGAGTCTGAAAACAATTTTGCAATCTCATCATTAACAAGAAATGCTTTTAATGCTTCTTCACCTTTTTCAGTACGGGCAATTATCATAGCGCCGCAGTCCAGATTAATGTTATCAGGACAGTTTAAAGGAACAAAAGTATTTTTCAGATAATGAACCGCGTATTTAAACATAACTTTCTTCCTTTTTGAGTTTTCTGTTCATAAGTTTTGATAAAACCTGATCCGGTGTAATATCTGTGTAAACTGCTTCATAAATTGCGTTTGAAACAGGTACTTCCACACCTAATTTTTCAGCTAAATCACATACTGCTTTTGAAGTTTTTACCCCTTCCGCAACCGAGCCGAGTTCGTTCAGAATATCATTAATCTTTTTGCCTTTTCCGAGCATTGAACCGACTGTATAATTTCTCGACATCGGGCTGGAGCAGGTTGCAATCAAATCTCCCATCCCAGAAAGCCCGTATAATGTGGAAGGATTAGCGCCGAGTTTTACGGAAAGTCTTACAATTTCTGCCATTCCTCTTGTAAGAAGAGACCCCATGCAGTTGTCGCCTAAATCCATTGTGTGAGCAAAACCTGAGGCTATTGCAATAACATTTTTTAAGCTTCCGCCGAGTTCAACACCTATTACATCAGTGTTTGTATAAAGTCTGAATCTGTTTGGAACATTGCAGGCTTTTTGTACAAATTCCGCTGTTTCTAAATCTTCGCAGGCAACGCAGGCAGCGGTCGGTTTACCCATAAGAACTTCTTTAGCCAAAGTCGGTCCGGAAAGGATTACAATTTTTTGTTCCGGAAGGACATCTTTTATAACTTCCGACATGCGCATAAGAGTATTCAATTCAAGCCCCTTAGATGCGTTAACCAGAGGTGTTTCCGGCTTAATGCCGGCTGCTTTAAGCTGCTCGCAAACAGGTCTTACGCCTGATGTTGCGACTACGGAAAGTATTATATCAGCCCCGTCTATTGCTTTTTTTAAGTCGGAAGTAATCTCAACCCTTTTATCTAACTGTACTTCAAGAGGTTTTGAGCAGTGTTTGTTGATAACAAGTTCATCATTCAGGTCTGATTCTCTGCCCCAGACTGTAATTTCATCAAAGTTGTCATTCATAAGCCAGGCGAGTGTTAAACCCCAGCAGCCCGGACCGAGTACAGTTAATTTCATAGGATTGTCCCCTCCATCATAAAAATTATTATACTATAAAATTCCCCCGGCTTCTTCGTTTTGTAAATATTTATTAACAAAAGGCAATTATTTCTCAAATAATTACTTTTTATATATAAGCAAAGGGATTTAGAGATGACGTATAAATTATATGATATTACTTTAAAAAAGGAATCTACTCTTGATTTGAAGAACTGTACAATTCAAGGTAACAGTTCTTTGTACGAAGTAAAAGACGGTACAATCAAACGCTATAATATTGTTGACGGTATTGTTGATATGACGAGCGGGGTAACTGTTCCGAGAATTGAGTTAACAAATTATCAATTAGCCCTGTTTAATATGTTAAAAGGCAGGGATGGTGATGAGGGAAGGCTTGATGAAGCTGATTTAGAGAACCTGACGCCTGAGATATTGAAGCGGGAGATGAATGCCATATATAAAAAGAAAAATGTTTATACTGCGGTTTGCGCGGACGCCGGAGAATATAATGCTGAACTTACGATTAATAAAAACGGAATTGACAGCGAGAAAAATATAAGTATAAAATTTGAAGACAGCGGCTTTTTCGGAAATCTTTTGAGCGAGGCAAATAAGTACAAAAAGAATCTGCCGCAAACACAGGAAGCAGAATCCGAGGAAAGTGCAGATGGTGAAGCTGATGTAAAAAATGAGGCTGAGGAAGTAAACAAAGAGCCTGTATATACATTATTTGATATAACCACAAAACGGGAAGCAGAAATCAATTTAAAGAATTGTACAATTACCGGAAACAGTTCTGTATATAAAGTAAAAGACGGAGTTATTACGAAATATAATATCGTAGACGGAAAAGTCGACAAAAAGAGCGGCGAAGAAGTTTCGCGAATAGAGTTGACTAATTATCAGATAGCATTTTTCAATCTGCTTAGAGAAAAAGACGGAAATTTTGACAGATTTGATGAAAAAGATTTGAAAGATTTGACGCCGGAAGCTTTACAGGAAGAGATGAACGCAATTTATAAGGAAAAAGCGGTTTATACAGCCGTCGCTTCCGATGCGGGAAATTATAATGCAGAAATAACAATCAAGAGCAAAGATTCGGACAGCGAAAAGAAAATCGGTGTAGAATTTGAAAAACCGGGATTCTTTAAAAGAATCTGGAACGGTATTTGCGGATTTTTTAAAGGCATAGGTGAATTTTTCTCTAATCTTTCCGGCGGCAGTGATGATAAGAAAGCAAAGAAAAAAGATAAAGAACAAGATAAACCTCAAATGAATGTTGATATAAAGCCTGAGTACAAATATGTTGCAAAAGGCGGAGAGAAGCCTTATGTGTTGGCACATGAACTGGGAGTTTCATTATACCGTCTGAAAGAGGCAAATCCTGACCATAATCTTGACTGGGTAATGGAAGAAGGACAAACTATTGTAGTTCCTGAAACTTATACGGTAAAAAGCGGCTCTACAACTAGTATTGCAGATATCTCTAAAAATATTTGTGTGTCTGAAGATTACATTAGAGATATTTTGTTCGGTATAGAAGGCAGACATTCCAAACCGGATTTGACTCCTTATTATGACGGGGTGCCGGATGAAACACATCCAAAAGGATATTTAACAATAGGGTTCGGGCATACAGGACGTGTTCACGGCGTAGAAATGAATTCGAAAAATATGGATAAAATTCAAATAACAGAAGCGGAAGCGTATGAAATTCTTGCGCAGGATATATTACACGCTAAATTAGACGCTATGGCATATTTTGGAGAAGATTTTGAGAAAGCTCCTCAGTCAATTCAGGATGCAATTGTAGATATAGTATTCAATAAAGGTCTTGACGGACTTGAAAAACCGGGCTCTCCGACCTGTAATTTGAAAGAGGATTTGAAAAACCGCGACTATGTTTCAGCCGCAGCGCATGTAATATACAAAACTCCGGTAAAAGGGCTAAAGAAGCGTAATATATACAGAGTTGCACTTGCAATGAATGATCTGAAACCGCGTGAGCAGCACAAAGTCCGTGAAAAATGCCAGAAGTATTATAATGACATTCACAAACAGTATACAGGTACAGAGCAGGATTCACTCACAAAAGCGTGGAATTTGGAGCTCTAAACCTGAGAAAAACTTACAAGAGCACGTCTTAAAACACCGCAGTTTTTACGCAGAAGCTCCTGAGCGTCCTCTTTATTAAGATTGCACTTTAGCATAATAATTGCAGTTTTTACGCTCCAGTCGCATTCCAATAATGTTTGAAGCGCGCGGGAATTATTAACTTCTGCAATTTCTGCCACAATTCTGATAGCTCTGTCTTTAAGCTTTTCGTTTGTCGGCATTAAATCAATCATAAAGTTTTCATAAGTTTTGCCGATTTTAATCATGGCGCCGGTTGAGAGCATATTGAGAACCATTTTCTGAACAGATCCGGCTTTCATTCTGCTTGAGCCTGCAATAACTTCCGGTCCTACTTCCACACAGATTCCAAGCCCTGCTTCTTCAAGAATCAAAGCCTTGTGGTTGCAGGTTAGAGCTATTGTTCTGCAATTTACCTTGTCTGCCTGAGAGAGAACCCCGAGAAGATATTTAGGATTTCCGCTTGCAGAGATGGCAACGCATACATCTAAATCAGTGAGAACCTGAGCGTCTTTGACTCCCTGTTCAAAATTATCCTCAGCGCCTTCTGCAGCCGTTCTTATAGCCTTATCACCGCCTGCAATAATCCCTGTTACCATATCTTCCGGAACCCCGAAAGACGGCGGGCATTCAGAAGCGTCAAGGATTCCGATTCTTCCCGATGTACCGGCTCCGAAGTAATATAATTTTCCTCCCATAAGGAATTGTTTGGCAATCATATCTATTGCTTTTGCGATATTCGGAAGTTCATCTTCTATAGCAAGCGGTACGAGTTTATCTTCTTCGTTGATTTTTCTCACAATATCGATTGTTGACAGCAAATCAATGTCTTTTGTGTTCTCATTTCTGTACTCTGTAATCACTTCACTCATATCACACACTCCTTCGGGGTAAATAATAACCGGTGCGGTCATTATTTACATATTTTACTACACTACTAACCTAATTTACTTATTAAATTTGCCATTTCGATTGCAGATTTAGCGGCATCAGCGCCTTTGTTGCCGGCTTTTGTTCCGGCTCTTTCGATTGCCTGTTCTATATTATCGGTTGTAAGGACTCCGAATATAACAGGAACTTCCGTTTCAAGGCTTACAGCGGCAACGCCTTTTGAAACTTCCGCGCACACATAATCATAATGAGAAGTTGAACCTTTAATTACTGCTCCGAGTGCAATAACTGCATTATATTTATGTGATTTAGCGCATTTTTTAGCGATAACAGGAATTTCAAAAGCCCCCGGACACCACACAATATCAATATTTTCTTCTTTAACACCGTGGCGCTTAAGTTCATCCAGCGCGCCCGAGAGGAGCTTTGAACTTATAAACTCATTAAAACGTGATACGATTATACAAAACTTTTCATTTGTAACAGTTAATAAACCTTCGATTACAGGCATTTACCTTCTCCTTAAAATATCTGTATAAATATTATACACGATTTTAAAAGATTTTACTACATTTATGCTAAAATTATTTTATGCAGAAGGGACAAATTTATAAAATACATTCCGATTTTTATTATGTGCACTCTGATGGTGCGGATTATGAATGCAAAGTCCGTGAAGTTTTGAAAAAACAAAAACAAAAAATCTATGTCGGTGATTATGCAGAATTTGAAAACGGGGCAATTGAAAGTATTCTTCCGCGGAAAAATTTTATTACACGTCCGACAGTCGCTAATATTGATCAGGTTATCATAATTTCTGCGGTGAAAGAACCTGATTTGAACTTTACCCAGCTTAACAGATATATTTCTTTTGCAAAGTATCATAACTTGCCGGCAGTTCTCTGTTTTAACAAAAACGATTTGTCAGAGGATGATAAAACAATAGAAAAAGTTTTTTCAATCTATCAGCCTCTGGGGTATGATATATTGTTTACTTCTGCTCTGGAAGGTTACGGTATAGAAGATTTTAAAGAGATTCTCAAGGGTAAAACTTCCGTACTATGCGGAGCTTCGGGAGTCGGAAAATCAAGTCTTATAAATGCGGTCTGTCCGGGGGTAAATATTAGAACAAAAGAGGTTAGCGAAAAGACTCAAAGAGGTACTCATACAACAAGACATTGCGAGATTATAGCTCTTGATGAAGATTCAAGAATCGTCGACACTCCGGGATTCAGCCATTTGAAATTTGATTTTTTGATGCCGCCGGAAGTCGGTAATTTGTTTGATGAGATTTCAAAATACAAACCTGATTGTAAGTTCCCTGATTGCTTACATCTTACGGAAACAGGCTGTGCTGTAAAGGAAAATCTTGATAAAATTGATGAAACGAGATACAAAAGTTATGTTGATTTTGTGAATGAGGCAAAAGAATACAAAGAAAAAGTCAAATATCAGGGAGTGAAAACGGAAACTTCGCACAAGCAGCACTATAACAAGACTGCAGTAAAAATAAGTGCAAAAAAAAGAGAAGTTTCCAGAAATACAAAAAAACAAAAAATTTATAAGGACGTAGAAGATGAAAGAATTGATTGAACTGGTGGACAAACATCTGGATGAATACCTGCCGGTATGTTATCCTGAGGATATTTTTAAGGCAATGAAGTATACTCTGATGCTTCCGGGCAAGCGCTTAAGACCTGTAATGTGTCTTGAGACCGCAAGGATTCTCGGCGGTGATATGACTAATGTTATGCCTGCCGCCTGCGCTATTGAAATGCTCCATGTTCAAAGCCTTATACATGACGATCTTCCGTGTATGGATAATGATGATTTCAGACGCGGCAAACCTTCAAACCACAAAGTTTTTGGAGAAGCTAATGCGGTTCTTGCAGGAGACGCTCTGCTTACGTTTGCGCCGCAGTTAATTATTGAAAAATCAACCGGACTTAATCCGGAGCAGATATTAAAAATACTGCACGAATATACAAAATTTGCCGGTGCATACGGGCTTATTGCCGGTCAGGTTGTGGATATTGAATCAGAAGGCGGAAAGTTTGTAAAATCTCCGGAGGAAACCCTTGATTTTATTCATCTGAACAAAACCGCGGTTCTTTTCAGGCTTGCGGTAAGAATCGGGGCAATTGCCGCTAATGCAGATGAAAAAACTATTGAAGAGTTTGATAATTTTGCAAAAAAATTCGGACTGGCATTCCAAATTTATGATGACATTATGGATGAAATTTCTACTTTTGAAGAATTGGGTAAGACAACCGGTAAAGATAAAAATAGCGGAAAACTTACTTATGTGTCGCTTTACGGACTTGAAGAAGCAGAAAATAAATTCAGAAATTTGATAAAAGAATGTTATGGTATAATAGAAAAGTACCATTCAAAAGTTTTTGAGGAGATATTAAAGAAGTTGAGCGACAGAATCGGGAGTGATAAATGAGTTTGAGACAATTCTACGGAACCGGATATGAAGTAATTTTGATAGCATTTTCCGGAATAGTTGTTGCCCAGATAGTGAAATGTTTTTTGCATCTTATAAGAAAAAAAAGTCTGGATTTGAGACTGTTTATAACAACAGGCGGCATGCCGAGTTCGCATTCTGCCGGGGTAATGGGCTTATCTACAGCGGTCGGGCTGATTAACGGATTTGACTCTATAGAATTTGCAATTGCTCTCGGGTATGCGTTTATTGTAATGTATGATGCTGCAGGAGTGAGACGTGCTGCAGGAAAACAGGCTGCCTGTCTGAATAAAATTATAATGGATTTGTATAAACAGGATCTTGCGGAAGCCGGCGGAAAGCTGAAAGAATTATTGGGACATACGCCTATTCAAGTTTTTGCAGGTGCAATATTCGGCGTTTTATATGCGTTTTTTATCCATTATAAATTGCTGCATTAAATATAAGGATTTTTTTACGAAATTTCAATAGAACGACAGCACGCATTCTCTCTCTGCAAAAACTTTGTGGAGCAAGCTCCACACTACTTTTAATGCTCTACTCACTAATCTTCCCTGCTTTACAAAATTTTACATAATTTGCTCTACTATGCTTGCAATAAAAATACATTTATATTAAAATTTTTATGTCAGAAAGTAACCCGCAATTGAATATTCTGTAAATGCCTGAAAAGGTGTTTTTATGATGTTAGATATTTGATTGCTTTAACCTAAAAATAAGTAGAACACTATATTAAACAAAGAAAGGTTTAACATGTCAGAAGAAAAATTAGAGACACAAGTCGAAGAAACTGTTGAAACAGAAGCTGTTGCAGAAGAAAACTCTTCTGAAGCTGCAGAAGCAGCTGTTGAAGAAGTTCAAGCTGAAGTACCGGCTAAAAAACAGCGCAGCAGAAAGAAAAAAGTAGAAACTCAGGAAGTAAAACCTGAATCAGAATGGAAAGAACAGGTTGTTCAAATCCGTCGTGTAACAAAGGTTGTAAAGGGCGGTAAGAAATTAAGCTTTAGAGCAATCGTTATTGTAGGAAACCAGAAGGGACAGGTTGGCGTTGGCTGTGCTAAGGCTTCCGAAGTTATTATTGCTATTCAAAAAGCAATTGCAGACGGAAGAAAGAACCTTATTACAGTTCCTATCTTCAAAACAACAATTCCTCACCCGATTACAGGACGTTCAGGTGCAGGTGCTGTAATGCTCAGACCGGCTTCTCAAGGTACCGGTATTATTGCCGGCGGTGCAGTTCGTTCAGTGCTTGAACTTGCAGGTATTGAAAACATTCTTTCAAAATCTTTAGGTTCAAAATCACCTCTTAACGCTGCAAATGCAACTTTAGAAGCTCTTAAATCATTAAGACCGTTTAATGAAGTTGCTAAAAAACGCGGTTTGACAATGGCTGAATTATTAAACTAGGGGTAAATGAAGAGATATAACGCTTATTACCTCTAAGGATTATTAAACTGGTAGGCTATTTAAGTTATTAGTTTGAAATGAAATAATAAAATAATAAAAAGGATAAAAACAATGGCAGATACAAAACAAATAAAAATAAAACTTGTAAGAAGTTTAATCGGCTGCTCTCCTGCGCAGCGTAAAGTTGCTCAGGCTCTGGGCTTAAGCAAAACCGATCAGGTTGTTGAACACTACAACAGTGCAACAATTATGGGTATGGTAAACAAGATTTCTCATCTTGTTAAAGTGGTTGAAAACTAGTGAATAGTGACTGGTGAATAGTAATTAGAATATTCCATTCACTACTCACAATTCACTATTCACTACGTAAGAAAGGAATAAAAAAATGACAAATATAACATTAGAAGATTTGAGACCGGCAGAAGGTGCTACCGGCAAATCAAAAAGAGTAGGCAGAGGTCGTTCTTCAGGACACGGAAAAACTTCCTGCCGCGGTAATAACGGTGAAGGGCAGCGTTCAGGCAGAGCTTCTAAAAGAGGTTTTGAAGGCGGACAGATGCCTGCTTACAGAAGATTACCTAAATTAAAAGGGTTCAAAATTATTAATCAGAGAAATTACGCTCAAATCAATGTTTCAAGACTTGCTGATTTAAAAGTTGATGAAATTTCACTTGAGTCATTGAAAGCTATTAAGAAAGTACACCCTTCTTGCGACGGCTTAAGAATTTTAGGCGGCGGAGAAATTAAGAAGGCTGTTACTGTAAAAGCTTGCTATGTAACTCCATCAGCAAAAGAAAAAATTGAAGCAGCAGGCGGAAAGGTTGAATTAGTATAATGACAGGCGGAATGAGAATGCCTACAACGGCAGATCTGATGTCAATGTGGAACGCATCAGGCTTGAAAGAAAAATTAATATTTACTTTTCTAATGCTTGTACTGTTCCGTTTTGGTATCCATTTACCGGTATTCGGCATAAATAATGAAATTTTTGCAAGAATCGCTTCCGGAAATAACATTTTAGGTTTTCTGGATTTGTTCTCCGGCGGTGCTTTGGGTAAAGTTTCTATTTTTGCACTGGGTATCGGTCCTTATATCACTTCATCAATTATTATGCAGTTGATGGCAGTAATAATTCCTGCATTGGAAAAGTTGCAAAAAGAGGACGGAGAAGCCGGCAGACGTAAACTTTCGCAGTATACAAGATTGTTTACGGTTGTTCTTGCGGCTTTTCAGGCTGTAATATTTATGGGATATCTGGCACATCTCCCGGGTTCAATTACTCCGGGGCTTAATCACACAATGTTCTATATATCCTCGGTAATAACACTTACGGCAGGTTCTGTTCTTGTAATGTGGATGTCTGAATTAATTACTGAAAAAGGTATAGGTAACGGCGGTTCTTTGATAATATTTGTGGGTATCTTATCGGGTATTCCTCTATATTCTTCAAGAACAGCCCAGATGGTTTCTAATGATTCATCGCTTATGTGGGGACTTATTCTTTTACTCGCAATCTTCTTTGTTACAATGGTTTTCATTGTAATTATGCAGGAAGCTGTAAGAAAAGTTATTATAGTTAATCCGAAAAGACAGGTCGGAAATAAAGTTTATGGCGGGGTAAATACGTTTATTCCGTTCAAACTCAATCCGGGCGGGGTTATGCCGATTATCTTTGCGGTTGCAATTCTTTTGTTCCCGTCTACTATATTAAGCCTTGTCGGTCAGGCTAATTTGCCGGCAGGATGGGTTCAGAACCTGATTATAGTACTCAACAAAATATTCAACCCGAGCGGTATAACTTATTATGCTATATACTTCATTATGATTGTCGGCTTAACTTTCTTCTACGCATCAATCATGCCGAATATGCAGCCGAAGGAAATTGCTGATAATTTGAAGAAATACGGCTCATCAATTCCGGGTATCAAACCGGGCAAGCCTACTGCAGAAGCTCTTGATAAAATTTTAACAAAAACCACTTTTATCGGAGCGCTGGGTTTAGGTATCATTGCTCTGGTTCCGGCTTTTGCAAGTTATATTACAAGGATAACTACCCTGCAAGGTATCGGGGCAACATCTTTAATAATCATGGTCGGTGTTGCGCTTGATTTCATAAACCAGATAAGAACTCATCTTCTTGCAAGGAACTATGAAACATTCCTGAAAGAGTAAAAAACATCAATATATAAAAAACCCTTTAGATTTTCTCTAAAGGGTTTTTGTTTTTATCCAATCAAAAAGATTTCTTATTTCTCCATAATCAAAATCTTTCAGTACGTTTGGCGTATCAAGATTTTCCGTAACCGGATTTATTCTAATCTCGCCTTTTTCGTATACATCAGAGTAATTTTTATTATCATTGACGCAATACGGGACTTTAACTTTATTATCTTTACACAGGTAAGCCAGCCCGTGAGCTCTGCATATAATCGGGCGGTAAAGATAAACAGAACACTTTTTGTCAACCAAAAAAGGGCAGCGTCCTCCTTTTTCCATCTTTTTGATATTTTCTTGAACTTTTATTTTGACTTTATTTTCAAGATTTATATAACCCTGCATAAGATATTCCAGTTCAAGCTGAGAAAGCGGATAATCACCGGTTTCGCAACAGGAAGAACACCCGATTTTGCAATGGATATGAGATTTATGTTGATTGAAATAGTTTAATAATTTTGAGTCAAGCTCTTTTAAGAAATCTTTGTATTTTTGAATCATCATACCTTAACGTTTGCTGCGGAAACGAGCCCAGAAGCTTTTTGAGGCGTGACTTTCAAGCTGCTCAATTCTTTGAGAAAGTTCTTTATTGTGCTCTAAAAGTTCTTTTACCTGTTTAGCCAGGATTTCATTATCTCTTTTGTATCCGCCGGCTTCAATAAGCCTTGTTGCCATATCCGAGTTTGTAATATCATCACTGATTTTTTTTGCAACAGCTTCGGCTAGCATCTGCAGAGTCTGGCTTGATACATCGAGTGTAAAGCTTTTTCCCTGCGGTATAATCTCAGGTGCAGTTTCTTTTTTAATAATCATACCTGCAGTATCCCTGTTCTCGTCGGATGAATCACTTAAGATAACAGGTTGTACAGGTTTAACCGGTTCGTCGGTTTTTTCTACCTTTGCTTCCATTCTGGAAAGTTTTGTTATGATTTGTTCATCACTGTATCCCTGGGCTTTTAGTGAAATTCCTTTTTTAATCTTTTCAAGAGCCAGATCGTCATAGAATTCAAGCCCGTCTTCATCTTCGTATATTGATTCAATTTTCCAGTCTTCAAGAAACAAATCAAGCGAATGGTTATCTATGTAATAATTTTCAGCATTTAAATTTTTTAAAATTGATTCTCTGTTAAACATCCGCCATTCCTCTTTCTATAATATATACAGGTATTTTCCCTATCTTTTCATCAAACGAGCCATATCTCTGTCCTGAGTCTTTTTTGTAATTGCTTCGCGTTTGTCGTAAAGTTTTTTACCTTTGGCTAACCCCAGCTCTATTTTAGCAAAACCATGTGTTAAAAACAATTCTAAAGGAATAATTGTTACACCGTCTTTTTTTACTTTATCCTGAATTTTCAGAATTTCACGTTTATTCAACAGTAGTTTTCTCACCCTGTCAGGTTTATGGTTAAACCGGTTTCCCTGTTCATATGGTGAGATGTGCATTCCGTATAAGAAAACTTCGTTATCTTCAATTTTTGCAAATGAATCTTTAAGGTTGATTGTTCCTCTGCGGATAGATTTAATTTCTGTTCCTGTAAGCACAATCCCCGCAATAAATTTATCAAAAATTAAAAAGTCATGGAAAGCTTTTCTGTTTGTTGAAATTACTTTTTTATCCATAGCTGTATTATAATTCAAATTTTAAGCCCTGTCCAGAATTTCTGCGCTCAAACTCCCTGTCTATCTTATTAAGGCAGTCGAGTTTTTTCCCTATCCATCTGGGGGCAACAAGTTCTGTTCTTAATCCGTTTCCTGCAAGACGGTGAATTGTGGTTTTTGAAGGTAAATATTCTAAGAAGTCACAAACGGTCGTTACATATTCATCTTCTGACATAAATTCAATTTCTCCCGCTCTGTACATCTCTGCCAGTTTTGTTCCTTCAAGTGCACACAGCATATGAATTTTAACCCCTTCCGGTTCTAATTTTGCAATAGTTTTTGCAGTCTCCATCATCTCATCGTAAGTTTCAAACAGGTTAAGAATAATATGCAGACAAATATTTATACCGTAAGATTTTGTTTTTTCATACGCATCCAGAAAACATTTGTAATCATGTCCGCGGTTAATTTTTTTCAGCGTTTTGTCATGAACAGACTGCAGACCGTATTCAATCCAGGTGTAATAATCAGGGGTAAACGATGAGATAAGTTTGAGTTTATCATTATCAATACAATCAGGGCGTGTGCCGATTGAAAGCCCTACGATGTCAGGATGCCCGAGCGAAGCTTTATAAATTTTTTCAAGTTCCTGAACCGGTTTATAAGTGTTTGAAAAAGCTTGAAAATAAGACATGAATTTTTGAGCCTTAAACCTTCGCTGCAAAGTCTCAGCCCCGATTTGCACCTGCTCTTCAATGCTCAATTTATTGGAATGCGCCTGAGAAAAGCTTCCGCCGTCATCACAAAATATGCAGCCGCAATTTGAGATTGTTCCGTCTCTGTTGGGGCAGGAAAATCCCGCATCTATGGTTATTTTATAAACTTTAGCGCCAAATTTTTGTTTTAAGAAACTGCTGTATTGATTGTATCTTTTTTCTTCCATTGTTTGATTATAACTTAAAAACGGGATTAGTTAATGTCGACCAGGTAAAGCCGACATGCAATTAAAAAATCGTTCAATTTTGCTGTATATAATTACACCGGAAAAGCAAACGGAGTCTTTAAAAATGTAGTTGGGTTTACTAATCCGACAAAAACTTTTACAAACTAATCAAATACCATGTAACAAGAGTCAGGTAAATAGCTAGTCCGATAACATCTATAGTAGTAGCAATAACAGGACCGGATGCAACTGCAGGATCGATTTTCATTTTCTTTAAAATCAAAGGTGTGCAGGTTCCGATAACTGTTGCGATAGTCATATTAAGAGACATTGCAATCCCGACAATAAGTCCTAATTCAAGGTTATGCTGCCAGCCCCAGGTTACAAGGGTTACAACCATTCCAAAAATGGCTCCGATACTCAAGCCTGTAATAGTTTCTCTCATAATTTGATGCCAGCCTGAACTCAGAGTAATTTGTCCTGTTGACATACCTCTGACCATAAGAGTGATACTTTGTGTGCCGATGTTTCCGCCAAGACCGGCAAGGAGCGGCATAAATGCCGCAATTATCGGAAGTGCTGAAAAAGTTTTGTCATACTTATTTGTAACAGTTACGGCAATAAATTCTCCGATTAATGTTATAAAAAGCCACGGAATTCTTGCCTTGATTGAATGCGCAAGGCTTCCTGTCAGGATATCGTCATCGTCATCACCTAAATCCGTTACGATACCTGAAGATGTATAGATTTCATCAGTTGTTTCTTCCTCAACAATGTCCTGAACATCATCCCACGTAACGATTCCTTTTAAGTGGTCATATAAATCAACTACAGGCAGGGCATTGAATTGATATTTCATAAAAATATCCGCAATATGTCCCTGATAATCGTCAATATGCACTTTTACAATGTCTTTAGACATAATGTCGGAAATATTAAGGTCGACAGGCGTTGTAAGCAGATTTCTAAGAGAAACAACTCCGACAAGGTGATTATGTTTATCAACTACATAAACATAATAGAGTTCCATATTCTCTTTTTCCGCTTTGATACGAATTGTATCAAGGGCTTCTTTAACAGTCATGTTCCCGTAGACAGTAAGAACAAGCGGGTTCATGATACCGCCTGCTGAGTCTTCGTTGTATGTTAAAAGTTCACGGACTTCCGAGGAGAATTTTTGCGGCAACTGTTCTAAATACGCGCGCGACTCATCCTCTTCCATGTCGCCCAGAACGTCGGCAGCTTCATCGTGAGGAAGTTTTGAAATTAATCTTGATGCAAGTTCTGTATCAATATCGCCAAGAATTTCCACCTGCAGCTGCGGCGGAAGGTATTCAATAACATCAGCAGCTTTTTCTTCATCAATAGCCGGAAAACATTTCAGCCTCTCATCCGGCTTAAGCTGCTGGAGTATGTCAGCCAAATCTGCCGAGTGATAGCTGTTTAGCTCTTCACTAAGCTGTTTTTCGGATCCGTTATCAAGGATTTCCTGTATTCTGTCTATGGTGTTTTCGATATTGGTCATGTTAGTTTAGGAGTTTAGAAGTTTAGGAGTTTAGAAGAGTTTATTCTCCTTCTCAACTACTCAACTGCTAAACTTATCTCCGTTTAACTCTTTCTATCTGTAATTGGTAAACTGCAAAGGAGCATCGTATTTTTCTTCATTGGAGCGAAGCATTTGAATTACAGCCTGCAAATCGTCTCTGCTTTTGCCTGAAACCCTTACCTGCTCGCCTTGAATTGATGCCTGAACTTTTAACTTTGTATCTTTAATGTCGCTTACAATCTTTTTAGCAAGCTCCTGAGTAAGCCCTTTTCTTAAGTTAAAAACCTGTCTTACATTACCGCCAAGCGCATTTTCAATTGGCTGCGGATCAAGAATTTTTATACTTATTCCTCTTTTTATAAGTTTTGACTGCAAAATATCAAAGATATTTTTAAGCTTCATATCATCATTTGTGGTAATTGTAATGGATTTATCAGCCTCGAGATCAATTGAAGAATTAGAATTTTTCAGGTCAAAGCGTGATGTTAAATCTCTTTTAACCTGATCAACAGCATTAACCAGTTCTTGCTTATCGAATTCGGACACAACATCAAAACTGCAATCTTTTGCCATTTTTACGACTCCTATTTTTCTACACAAAAAATGATACCACGAAAAAATGATAAAAAACAGGAGTAGATTTATAAATTACCCGCCCAGAACATTATTTAAAAACCGTTTTAACAAAGACGGCTTTAATGCATTTTTAGGCTCCGGAGTAACCGGTATCGGCATTTCCTTCCAGTATGGAGTAGTTCTAAAGCAGTCTTCACAACCGTATTTGTTGCGGAAATATACGTTTGTATTCCCGCTATGCATACCGTACATTCCACACATTCCCGGGTATCCGAATCCAAAATTCATCATAATTTCACCTTCACATTTACTACACTATATATATAAAACAAGTTGTTCTTCAAAAATTGCCTAATTGTAAACTTCTGTTACAAAAAGGCAATTTTTGAAAACAGATATACTTTATATAACTAAGGGATTGGAAAATTAGAGGAGCATAATATGAGAAACTTAAAGAAAAAGATTTCAGCACTGGTTTTATCAACAGTATTCGCTTCAATGCAGTTAGGTTCACTTGCTGCAGGTTTGAGCGATGCCTCAATTAATAAAATTGACGGCGGTTTTGTAAACGCAATAGAAGGTAATAATTCCTTAGACTTAAACTTTAATGGCAGTGCTCATGTAAACTGGAATCAGTTAAATGTTAACAAAGGTGAATCATTAAACTTTAATGCAGTTAACGGTGCTAACGGACTTACAATTTTGAATACGGTTAATCAGGGTATGACAACTATTGCAGGTCAGGTTAATGCTAATGCCGGAATTGCAAAATTAATTATCTCAAACCCGAACGGTGTATTTTTTGACGGCGCCCAGTTTGCAACTGCAGGTGACACAATGGTTACTACCCAGCCGTTGACCGCAACTTTTGTTGACGGAGTTATGAATGTTTCAGCTATTCCTACATCAAACACACTTGGTGTTGTAACAATCGAAGATTCAAACTTTAATGTAGGCGGCGAATTCAATATCTTAGCTTCTTCTATTAATGTGGTAGGCGGTGAAATTGCAGCACAAAACGGAATGAAAATGATTACCCAGAACGGTCAGGATTATATTGCAAACGGCTTTAAAGATACAGTAAGAATGGAAGCTGTAAATATTGACGGCGACGTTTATATTGTAGCTAAAAAAGGTACTGTTAAAACCGTAGGCGGCGGTGAAATCAAAGGTAATTTGAATATTAAATCTGACGATAGTGTTTCATTAAACTATGTTGCAGACGGCAAAGCTCTTCACGTAACAGGTGATGTTGATGTTGAAGGTAACGGAGTTTTGATGTATGCAAGAAATACTAAAGTTGACGGTAACTTAAATATGACAAACGGCGGCGGTTTCTTAGAAGTCGGTAATGTTCAGGTCGGTAAAGATATGAACTTAAAGACAGTTGCAAAATCTGAAAACCCTCAAGGTTACAAACACTTTGTTCACGTAGTCGGCAATAACAAAATCGGCGGTAATGCAAATATTGAATCAAAACACAATATTCACATCGGTAACTACAAAATTGAAGATAAACAATTATTAGACGGCAGTCTTGAAGTCGGCGGTAAGTTAACAGCACACGCAACAGACGGACACGTTATGACAACAGTTAACGTTAAAGCTGATAAGATTTCCTTAAAATCCGATAACTTGAATGTATTAACAGACGGTAAAGCAGTATTGGATGCTAATGAATATGAATTCTCTTCAAACGGCTATCTCGGCGGTTTGAAAGGAACAGGCGATACAACCGTTGACGAAAAAGTAATAGCTATTATGGAAGGATATGTACCTATCGAAGATAGCGTAGGAACTCCGGGTAATATCAATATCACCGGCGGAACAATCACTAAGATTGAAACACCTTCAAATGCAACAACCCAGATAGCTTCATCAGGCGATGTGAAAGTAACGGGAGCAAATGCAGGTAAGGTAAATATTACAGCTCCGGATAAATACATAGAAATTACAGGTGATGTAAACGCTGATACCATAAATGTCGGCAAAGAAACTGATAAAGTTAAAGTAGACTTCCCGGGAAGAAACTTCAAATTGAAATTCACAAATATCAAGGACAACAAAGAAGTAACAATTAACGGTAATGAAGAAATTACATACGAGATTACAAACGGTGAAGGCGGTCACAACGACGGTACACAAATCAAAGGTGAAAATACCTACCTTGTAGGTCCTGATAAAGAACCTGAACCGCAACCGGAACCTGATCCGGATCCAATTCCAACACCTGATGGAAACGAAAACGTAAAAGTTTTGAGAAGCTTTGAAAATCAATCAGTAAATATGAATCAGGTATACACACCGGTAGCATACGCAGCAGATTTGGAAGATGATCAAAACGATACGGGAGTCAGAAAGAATGTTGACGGTTCGGTAACAGTCGTAAGAGCATTCCCGATGGGCAAATAAGCATAAGATGTAAGATACTCTGAAAAGGCGGATTTAAATAATCCGCCTTTTTCTGTTGTAAAAAATTGAATATTTTTAGTATAATAAACACATAAGGAGGGGGCTTAAGTATGATAATAATAGAAAAACCTTACGCGTCGGAGTTTTTAATTGATACTGTTGTTCAGAATGATTGGAAAGTATTGGAGAATGATGCGATAAGAGATGCTGATATAGAAGAAGGCGCGCTTGAGCTGGTACCTTCTGAGGCTGCAAAGAACTATTATCTGACTCAGGAATACCCTCTTATATATGCAAATTCCGAGAATGCGATTTCATGGGTTTTACAGAATCTGCCTGATTCAAATTTAAGTAATTATATACGTTTTTGCAAGGATAAAGCAGCATTCAGGGAAGCTCTCTCTGAAATGTACCCTGATTTCTATTTTAAATCAGTAGAGCTGGAAGAATTAAAAAAGATGTCTGCCGAGGATGTAAAATTTCCTGTCGTTTTGAAGCCTGCAGTAGGATTTTTAAGCTTTGGCGTCCACGCTGTTAAGGAGGCAAAAGAATGGAAAGAGGTTATAGATAAACTTGATAAAGAGATGAGAATGGCTGCATTTATGTACCCGTCTCATGTTGTAAGCTCTGCAAAATTTATAATAGAAGAAATGATTGAAGGTGAAGAATTTGCCGTAGATGCATACTATGACAGAGACGGCGAACCTGTTATTTTAAATATTTTCCAGCATCCTTTTAATAATTCAAAAGATGTAAGTGACAGAATTTATTTGATGTCAACCGGGATTATGATTAAATATATGGCAAAGTTCGGGCTTCTTCTGCGCGAAATCGGACATCTGAAAAATATTAAAAATTTCCCTATGCATATAGAACTCAGGGTTACAAAAGATGATAAAATTATTCCTATAGAAATTAACCCGATGAGATTTGCCGGCTGGTGCACAACGGATGTCGCAAAATACGCATGGGGTATCAATGTTTATGAATGCTTCTTCAGCCAGCAAAGACCGGATTGGAATACGATTTTAACGAATGCAGGAAAAGAGGTGTATTATTTTTCTATGGCAGAAGTTCCATCAGGTCAGGACAGAGGAAAAATTCAGGGTTTTGAATATGAAAGATTTCTTGCTAATTATTCAAATGTGCTGGAACTAAGGCGGATTAATTTTAAAGAAAATCCTTTGTTTGCTATAGTATTCGGTTCCACAAAAAGCAAAGATGAAGTGGTGAAGATTTTATCTTTGAAAACTTCTGATTATATTTTGTAATTTGCTTCTTTTATATGATAAAATGTTTCTATGGAAACTCTTAAGAGATTTTATGAGAGATTTAAACAAATAGACAAAAAGAAGCGGACTTATCTTCTTGCCGGTCTTGCCGTGATTTTTGTTATGGGCTGGGCTTTCATAAGCGCGGCTTTGATTACTGCAAATTATACCCGCGCGCAGCTTAAAGGTACTCCTAACGAACAGAAAGTTGATGCAGAGGGAATTATCATAACCGAGACTAAAGACGGCGGCAAGTATTTTGAGATTTACGGAGAGACGGGGAATTACAGCAACGATCACAGTATTGCGACTTTACATAATGTTATAGGAAATTTCTATAAAGAAGGTAAAGTTTCAATGAGTTTCCAATCCTCAAAAGGAACTTATAATGAAAAAACAAAAGAAATTATCCTTTATGAAAATACATATATTGTGCTTGAGGACTCAACCTCTCTTAACACCGATAAATTAATCTGGTCAGGGTCGGATAAAGATACTCTGGCAGAAGGGCATGTTGTTATTAAGAAAAATAATGAGATGGTTGCAACTGCAGAGAGAGGTGTTATAAGTGCAGGTTATGAAAAGTTTAAGATAATGGGAAAAACAACGACAAAATTATATGATAAAGACGGAAATGACAGCTCGGAATCCGCGCTTCCGCTGAATAATAAGAAAGGGGCTAAATGAAAAAGGTTTTAGTTTTATTATTGTTAATATTTTCAAGTTTGGCGGTTTTTTCGTCAGATTTGATTATTGATTCCAAAACGCAGACTTATTCTGAAAAAGAAAAGAAAATAAAACTCGACGGCGGGGTTAAAGTTAAGCTTGATAATTTGACCGTACAGAGCGATCGGGCAGATGTTACAATTAGACGTAACAACAAACTTGATACCGCGACTTTTTATGATAAACCTTACGCTTATGAAGTAAATGAAAATAAGAAAAGAGAAGTTAAGGCAAATATTTTGAAAGTCTCTTTGATTAATAAGATTGTAAGAGCGGAAGGTGAAGCGCAGTCTGTTATAACAGAAGGAAATACGCCTATAGTTGTAATAAACGCCGATGCTCAGGAATATGATATTAAAAGCAGTGTTATGGTTTGCACAGGCGGGGTTACTATAAAATACAAAGATATAGACACGTTTTCCGATAAAGCTGTAATTATAGCGGATGAAAAAGGCGGATTAAGAAAGATTGATTTAATAGGTAATGCAAAAGTTAAGCAGGAAAATAATGAATCAGAGGGGCATCATTTTGTCTACAATCCTTTGACAGAGGAAATGAGCGTTTCCGGAAATACCAAAACAATTGCTTATTCAGACGACGGCAAAAAGCTTACAATTCATTCCGATTACCAGCAGTACAGCAAAACCCAGAATTCATACATAGGAAGCGGGCATGTAAAAATCTGGTTTGATGATTATTATGCACAGGGACCAAAGGTTTCGGTATTTCCCGATGCAGAGACCGGAAAACCTAATGAAGTTTATTTTACGGGAAGGTCAAAGATTGTTCAGCAGGATAAGGATATAATTGCGGATAAAATTAAAATGACAATGGATCCGAAAGATTTTGTTGCCGAAGGAAATGTAAGAACAATTATCCATAATATTGATACAAAGGACGAAGAGGATTTATAAATGTCTGAAAAAATAGATAAGGCAATGAGCCTTTTTAAGGAACGCAAGTACGAAGAAGCAATAGACGCATTCAGCTCCGTACTGGAAACAGAACCTGATAATGCGGATGTGTATAACAATATGGGTGTTGCCTATTCCTGTCTCGGAAACTTTGAACAGGCAGAGAAGTTTTACACAAGAGCAATCGAACTGGATCCTGAGTTAGCTCAGGCATATATAAACCTTTCTGATTTGTATTACAAAGCCGGTGATATACCGTCGGCTCTCGGAACTTTGCAGCGCGGAAGCTATGAATTACCGGAAAATCTTGCTATTGCGCATCTTCTTGCAAGAGTTTATATTGAAGATCAAAGATGGGAAGACGCTATTGTAGAATTGGAAAGAGTTCTGGATGGTGAACCTGAAAACTATGATGCGTATTATGATTTAGGGCATGTGTATTTTGAACTCGGAGATTATGAGAGTGCAATATCTAATTTTGAAAATGTAATTGAGTATAAAGAAAATAACGAACTTCTATACTACGCGCTTGCTCAGGCGTATGAGGCTAATAATGAGATTGATAAAGCAATTTCTAATTATTTAAAGGCAATTGCCGTTAATGATAAATTTACCCTTGCTTATAAGAAAGTCGGAATACTCTTTCTTGCAAGAGAAGATTATGAGGACGCAATTGAGTATTTTGAGGATTATATAAATTTTGATATTCCGGAATCGGAAAAAGAGAGTGTCTCAAAACTGATAGAAAGAATAAAAGCCCGGGGGTAAATGTTCGGGCTGGTATTGAAACTTACCAATGTGCCGTCATTCAGAAGGCGTTAGCTCGAAGAATCTCTATAACTTATGAAAATTTCTATTCACGATTCACTCCTCACTATTCACTAGTTAAAGAGATTCTTCGCGCCTGAATGGTTATTGCGCTCAGAATGACGGCAATCCGGTTTAACGCTAATTGAGCGCGGCTGCTTCTGCCCCCCTTGCGGGGGAAGCGGATTTGCGGACGGACGACACGAACGTTAGTGAGGTAGTCCGGATAGCGAGCAAAGCGAACAGACAGGAGCTCTGCTCCGAAAGTGAGATTTTGCGAGCGTGGAGCAAATCCAAGACAGTGACCGGAGGTCGTAGGGGGGATTGGTTTTCAGCCCCGCACCCACATCCGTAAATTTTGCCTGACGGCTCAAGCTGGTTCGGATGGGGATTAGCTTTGACTGAACCCCACCCGCATTTGTAGCTCACTGGCGTTCGCACAACTGCGACCTCCCCAACTTGGGAGGTAAGCGCGATTATCGGGCGTTGGTAATGTGTTAATTGAGCGACAACGCGCGTTCCTTCCCTATATGAGGGAAGGATAGGATGGGTGATTGAACTGTCGCTCCAAAATATGTAGGATGCGGTAAATCAAAGATTTACCGCATCAAAAAATTCCCCCGGCATTAACTTTTTATGCTAAAATTAACCTATGAACAAAAAATACTGGATAGCTTTTTCTGCAATTGAGCAGTTGGATTCAACTTTTATTCAGCGGCTTTATAACTACTTTGGCGACATAGAAACCGCATACAAAGCAAGCCTCAATGATTTAAAGCAAATTGAGGGTTTGAGTGTTAAAAAAGCCGAAAATTTTATTGAAAAAAAGAAAAATATTAATCCTGATAAAGCTTTGGAGGAAGTTCAGAGGCGGGGAATAAATTTTGTAACTTTTGATGATACAAAATATCCTTATATGCTGTCTCAAATTTATAATCCGCCGATGACTTTGTATTATAAAGGGGATTTATTCGGGTGTAATCTTGAAAAGACAGTTGCTTTTGTCGGCTCAAGAAAAGCAAGCTTCAACGGTAAAGAAGGTGTCCGAAAAATTATAAGCGACCTTGCTAATACAGATATTTGTATAGTGTCCGGTCTGGCATCCGGAATTGATTCCGTCTCTCACGAGAGCGCAATTGCGAATAATCTTAAAACAATAGGAGTTATAGCAAGCGGGTTTGATTATACGTATCCGGCAAGCAATCGCCACTTATATGAGCAAATAGAAAACGGATGCGGTGCAGTTGTTACTGAATACTATCCGACTTTTCAGCCGATAAAATTCAGGTTTCCGCAAAGAAACAGAATTGTAACAGGACTCTCTTACGGAACTGTTGTCGGAGAAGCTGCAATGAAAAGCGGCGCTTTGATTTCCGCTAATTTAACTCTGGAGCAGGGAAGAGAGTTGATGTGTATTCCGGGCGCTATAAACAATGTGAATACGGAAGGTGTTTATAAATTAATCAAAGACGGAGCAAGTATTGTAACTTCAGGCGACGATATTTTGAATGTTCTTAACTGGGAAAAAACACAGAAAGCCGGAGAAGCCGCAAGTGAAAATTTAGACAATATTCCGCAAGACCCTGTACAAAAATTAATTTTTGATATAATAAGAGTTGAACCTAAAAGTTTTGATGAGATTCAGGGTTTAACAAAATTAGACACGGAGAGCCTTCTAACAGCGCTAACAATGATGGAGCTGGAGGGCTTTGCGGAAAAAACGGAAGGTGACAGGTACAAAAGAGTATGACAACGGCAGCGGCTGAAAAGAAAACAACAAAACCAAAAAAGGGAAAAGCGCTTGTAATAGTTGAGTCTCCGGCAAAATCTAAAACTATTAAAAAGATTTTAGGAGACGGGTATCAGATAGAAGCGAGTTTCGGGCATGTAAGAAATCTGCCGGAGAATGTCCTCGGATTTGATGTAAATAATGATTTTAAGCCGACTTATGTCATTATTCCGGAGAAGAAAAAAGTTGTTACGAAACTGAATGATTTAGCCAAACATTCAGATAAAATTTATCTGGCATCCGACCCCGACAGGGAAGGGGAAGCTATAGCCTGGCATGTCAGAGAACTTCTGGATGTGCCGGATGATAAAGTTTTCAGGATTGAATTTAATGAAATTACCCCGAAAGCTGTCAAATACGCGGTAGAGCATTCTCGCCAGATTGATATGGACAAAGTTAAAGCCCAGCAGACAAGACAGATTCTGGATAAACTTGTAGGTTACAAACTTTCGCCGGTTTTGTGGAAACAGCTTGGAAACTACAGGCTATCTGCCGGAAGAGTTCAATCAGTTGCGCTCAGAATGATTTGCGAAAGAGAAGAAGAAATTGAAGCTTTTGTTCCTAAAGAGTACTGGTCTATTCATACAATTATGGATAAAGATGGTAAACTTTTTGAGGCAGAGGTTAATAAATACAAGAATAAAAAACTTGAGATTAATAATGAGGAAGAAGCGAATAAAATAAAAGAATATCTTCTGAATCCCGAGACTGAATTTGTTGTTGAAAAGGTCACTAAAAAAGAAACAAAAAGAAAGCCGACGGCACCTTTTATAACTTCTACCCTGCAGCGTGCTGCAAGTTCAAAGCTTGGTTTTGGTGTATCAAAAACAATGCAGGTAGCGCAGAAGCTTTATGAAGGTATAGAAATTGAAGGAACTCCGGTCGGTCTTATTACTTATATGAGAACCGACAGTGTCAGGATTTCTGACGATGCTCACCAGATGGCAAAAGATTTTATTATCAATAATTATGGTGAAAAATATTACCCTCCGACAACAAATGTTTACGTAAAAGGCAAACAAAATGTTCAGGACGCCCACGAAGCTATCAGACCTTCTTATCCTGAGAGAACCCCGGAGAGCATAAAACAGTACTTATCTTCTGATCAGTACAAATTGTATAAGCTTATCTGGGACAAATTCATGTCTTCCCAGATGGCGCCTGCAGAGATTGCAAATAAAACAATTGATATAAAAGCCGGAGATTATAACCTCAAAGCCGGAACGAGCAAAATCCTCTTTGACGGGTTCTTAAAACTCTATAATGACGCGGAAGAAGATGAAAAAGATGCGGATGCAAAAATTCCGGATTTAGAGCAGGGTGATAAGGTTAAATGTAAAGAAATTAATCCTAAGCAGCACTTTACCCAGCCGCCTCCGAGATACAATGAAGCCTCTCTTGTAAAGGCTCTTGAGGAGCACGGAATCGGGCGTCCGTCTACTTATGCAACAATTATTACTGTTATTCAGACAAGAAAGTATGTAGAGAAAAAAGACAAAGCTCTTGTTCCGACTCTTCTCGGCAGAACTGTCTGCAAGCAGCTTGTAAGCCAGTTTGCTGATATTATGGACTACAAATTTACTGCCGGCATGGAAGAAAAACTGGATAAAATTGCCGAAAAGAAAGCAGTGTGGAATGTAGTCTTGAAGGAATTCTACACTCCGTTTATGGAAGTAGTTAATTCCGTAATGAAAAGCGGACAGAGAGTTGTTATTGAAAGCGACAAAAAATGCCCTAACTGTGGTCGTGTAATGCTCGTAAAAACAAGCCGTTTCGGAACACAATTCTTAGGATGCTCCGGTTATCCTGAATGTAAGACAATAATTTCTCTAAACAACATTGTTGAATTAGACAGTGTTGACGGAGAAAACAAAGAAGCAACAGTTGAAGAAAAGTGTGAGAAATGCGGCGGCGAGATGGTCTTGAAAGTAGGACCTTACGGAAAATATCTTGAGTGCAAAGAGTGTAAAAACCGCAAAAAATATGTCCGTTCAACAGGCGTCAAATGTCCAAAATGCGGTGAAGGCGTTATTATTGAAAAGAAATCAAAATACGGAAAAATATTCTTTGGCTGCAACAGATATCCGGAATGTTCTTACGCATTATGGGATGAGCCTACGGGGAATACCTGTCCGGAATGCGGCGAACTTTTAGTCAAAAAGAATACCAAAAACGGATTATATGAAGTTTGTTCAAATAAAACCTGCTCTTTCAGGCGTGAAATGAACGACGGCGAAGAAAAGTCAGCGGAATAATCGTATGTTTAATGATATTTTTGAAAGGCTTGCTAAATCAAAATTTAGAAGCCGGTTTAAGCTTAGAGATAAAGAAAAACAGTATATTCAGGACAAAGGATTAGATAAAATCCGCTCTCATGCTGAGGATTTTATATCCAAAAGGCTTGCGCCGGCTGATATTTCAAATGACGGAAAGCAAACTCCGATGAGAGGGCATCCTGTATTTATTGCACAGCATGCAACCGCAACCTGCTGCAGAGGATGTCTTGAAAAATGGCATAAAATTCCTAAAGGAAGAAATTTAACTGATGTAGAACAAAAATACATCGTGGATATAATTATGGAATGGATTAAAAGGCAATGAGCGAATATAAAACAAATGTAATGCGGATTTTAGATAAAGCTAAAATTAGCTATAAACACTATACTTATGCAGATACTGACGCAATAAGCGGGACGGAAGTCGCTGCAGTTTTAAAACAAAATCCTGAGCAGGTATTTAAAACACTTGTTACCGCGTCTAAATCCGGAAACCATTATGTATTTATGATTCCGGTTGAATGTGAACTTGATTTAAAAAAAGCTGCTTGCGCCGTTGGGGAAAAATCGGTAGAAATGCTTAAGCTAAAAGAGCTTTTACCATTAACAGGATATGTGCACGGCGGCTGCTCTCCCATCGGGATGAAAAAACTGTTCAAAACCGTTATAGATTCATCTGCACAAGCATTTGACACAATTATTTTCAGTGCCGGAAAAATCGGGTATCAGGTTGAATTAAAACCTGATGATTTAAGAAAAATCGTTCCGTTTGAGTTTAAAGAGGTTGTTTTCCAAGCCTGATTTCATTGTTTTTTATTTTCATATATCTTTCACATTGCTTAACTCTGTCGTAGCCGAGCATTATCCCGAGCATAAAATCCTGTTCGGGAGTCAGTTCGTTCAGTTTAGGGCTAAAAGTTCTTACTACATCAACACATTCCTTTGTTCCAAAATACACGTTAATTTTTTTTGGGTCGACATCGTGAATTAAATAACTAATATGTTCTTTTTTTAGTTTGTTTTCAATGCTTTCTTTATATTTGGATTTTTCAGTGGTTAAAATAAGGTTTCGGATTCCTTTTTTAAATTCATATATATGGTGGTGAAAAACTCTTAAATCAGCAATCTCTGCCATAGAAGCAGGATTTTTCCCTCTGTAAACAGGACTCACTCCACTCTGGTACATAATAACTTTTGGAACAAACATAATTACTCCTTCTAAAAAGTTAGGATATTCTAACTTTAATATTATATTAAACTATGTTTGTTATTCTGTCAAAGTGAATTTTGAAAAAGTTAATGCCGGCTTTACCAAGCCGGCATTAACTTTTTATTTAACATCGGATTGAATAATATTGTTATTAAAATATTTATTTGCAACGCTCATTATATCGGAAGCCGTAACTTCATCAATCATTTTAATATATTCATTCAGGAAATCATACCCGAACCCGTAAGTCTCAAAAATCCCGATATTGGAAGCTTTTTCGGAATTTGTTTCCATTGCAATTATGAAACTTCCTTTGAGCCTGTCTTTTGCGTCCTGAAGCTCCGTATCGGATACAAATTCCATCTTAAATCTTTCGATTTCTTTAAGAATTTTTTCTCTTGAATAATTAAGAGTATCCGGATTTGTACCGATGTAGGCAAAGAATGTACCTGCAAGCATTTGCGGAGAATAGCTTGAACCCAGCTGATAAGCAAGTCCGTCCTGCTCTCTGAGGTTTCTGAACAGTCTTGAGCTCATGCCGGAGCCGAGAATTGTATTCATAACCTTCAGGGTTACAAAATCTTTTTTATTCTGAACACCTGCAGTCTGCCAGCCGATAAATAGCCATGAGGTTTTCAAATCTTTAATTGTCTGAGAAACTGTTTTGGGCGCAGCTGCTTTTGTAACTCTGTAATTTGCATAATTTACAGCAGGCGAATTTGTGTCCTTAAGGATTGAACCAAATTCTGTAATCATTTTTTGCGGGTCAACATTTCCGTTTATTGAAACGATGACGTTTTTAGAATCCAGAATTTTATTATAATACTTTACAATATCCTCCCTCTGTATAGCAGGAAGTGTTTTTTCCAGGATTTTATTTGAATGTGAATATACGCTTCCTTCAAATATTATTGTCTTAAAGTTTTCCAGAGCAACATTCATCGGAACATCTCTCTGCTGGCGGATTCTGTTTAAGATTTCCGAACGCTTCTTTTCTATTTCATAATCGTCAAAAGTTGCGTTATTCATAATTTCATCTAAAATTTCAATAGTTTTATCAAGCTGGGCAGTGGTTGTCTGCACATTTATTACAAAGAAATCTTCGCTGCTTGAAGGTGAAATTATAATCCCGTTTTCGTCCATAATCTGGGCAAGCTCCTGAGCGGAATATTTCATTGTTCCTTTTGTCATAACTGCAGCTGCTAAAGTACCTTCACCCGGAATGCTTTCTAAAAATTCTCCGCCTTTTGCAATAATACTCATTGCAATAATATCGTTATTTTTATTCTGATTTACAAGCAGAGTTGTTCCGTTATCAATCAGATATTTTGCAGTTCCGTTGTGTTCGGAAACCTTTGCTGCAGTATGGGTTTTTGCTTCCTTAACCTGCTTTGCTCCTTTCATTGAATCCGGCAAAACTATAGAAACCGCGCTTCTGTTAACTCCTAAGTATTTTTTAGCCGCATTTACAACTTCATCCGCCGTAACCTGCTTTATTCCGTCCACATAAGTGTCATACAATTCAGAACTGTTTGTAAGTGCCATTATATAGCCGAGTTCGGAAGAGATATTAGAAGTCGATTCTCTGGAATAATACGTATCCTGAACAATTACATTTTTTGCTCTTTGTAACTCTTCGTCAGTAATTCCGTATTTCTGAAGATGGGTTATTTCTTCAAAGATTGATTTTTCAAGTTTTTCAAGGCTTGTAGGAATAAAGTTTGCGCTTATATATAAGATTCCGTCATCTCTGTAGCTTCCGTTTGCAGCTGATATTGAGTATGCAAGCCCCTTTTGTTCTTTAATATCTCTATATAGTCTTGAAGATTTTCCGCCGCCTAAAATTTCAGCCAGAACATCGAGCGCAAAAGTCTCTTTGTCTGAAATATTTACTCCTCTAAAGCCTATCATCATATAGCCGGATTGCGTGTCAGTGTAATCTACTTTGCGTTTTTGACCTTGGAGAAGGCTTTCTTTTATGTAGTGCTTGTTAACAGGTTTTCTGTATTCCTGATTAAATGCCTGCTGGACTTTTGCAACAGCTTTTTCCGGCTCGACATCACCAACAACAAGAGTTACCATATTTGAAGGCGCATAGAAATTATTGAAATATTCAAGGATTTCTTCTCTTCTTATTGTTCCGATAATATCTGCAGAACCGATAACTTTTCTTTTATAAGGATGTTTTGTATACATCATCTCGTTTAAGTTGTCATAAACTTTTGTAGAAGGAGTATTGCCGTCTTTTGCAATTTCCTCAAGCACAACTTTTCTTTCTTTTTCAAGTTCTTTTCTCGGAATCTGCGGGTTAAGAAGCATATCTGAATGTAATTCCATTGCCGTATCAAAATATTCAGAAGGGATTGTTATATAGTAGTGCGTAAAGTCTTTGCTTGTTGCAGCATTAACAACCGCGCCTTTTGATTCAAGGATTCTGTCAAAATCACCGGTCGGGTGTTTTTTTGTTCCTTTGAAAAACAAATGTTCCAAAAAGTGAGCAACTCCGTTATTTGTGTCATTTTCATTAATAGAACCTGTTTTAATCCAGGTATCTATAGTGACAATCGGGTTATCTTTGATTGGATAAACAACAACAGTCTGCCCGTTCGGAAGTTTCTGTACTGTATAATCCGCTGCATAGCAGGATACAGTTACTAAAAATAACGCCAGTATAATTAATAATTTTCTCATAAAATCCCCTCTTCAAACTCTATTATAAATATATAGTAATATATTCCAAAGAGAATTTCCAGCCGGATATGTATAATAATTGTAAAAAACCTCTTAAATATGATATTATCAACTTATGGAAACTCTTGATTTAACATCTTTCGAAAAAGCTTTGAACAGTTTATTTGAAGTAAATGAAGTATACAATTCTGATAAAAATAATCTCATTACCAGAGATTCTATGATACAGAGATTTGAATATACATATTTGCTTTCTTTGAAAATGATAAAACGTTATCTTGCAAAGAGTGCATTTGTGTTTGAAAACCTCGAAGGAATGAGTTTCAATGAAATGATTCGTCAGGCAAATAAAATGGGGCTTTTGCGTTCAAATCTGGAAAAATGGGATGATTACAGACAAAAGAGAAATCTCACGTCACATACTTATGATGAAGAAGCTGCAAAAAGTGTTGTTTCCATAATAGAAGATTTTGCTCTGGAAGCAGAGTTTTTACTTACCAGTTTGAAGAAATAAGAGGTTCAAGTGCCGGAAGAAGAGAAAAAATATTAATAATATCGTAAATTTGTTTTAACTGTTTAGCAGAACAGGCTGATAGAAGTGTTACAATATTTTCTATTATGCCAGATGTAGGTGTAGGATTCGAATCCTACATTGCTGCATAAAAAATCCTTTCTTTTTTAAGGATAAAACCGGTAAATAAAATTTGCTATTTGATAAAAAAATAATTCATATAGAGGATGTGGAATAATAATAATAATAGATTTATTAATAAATGAAGGAGATTTATATGATTTCAAGATTAATCAGCAGATTGGGTGAAAAAAAATTATGCATAGCATTGATAGTGATAGGCGGTATCATCCTCTTGATTGCCAATTATTTTTATCAACAGCAGCTAAATAGCTTTATGGGTTCATAGTTTGAGAAAATAATATGATGGATAATAATTCTTATAACCAGATGAGGCAGGAATTTTCAAAAAAGTTCCGCCAGAAAATATCACCATTGCTTGATAAATTTGAAACAAAAAGAAAAATTTTTCTGGCTCTTGCGTGCATATTTTCCAGTGTCTTTCTGATTTGTGCTCTTTATATCCTCTATTACAGCCTGACCAGCATAAGCGATTTTTCCGACAAAATAAATTTTTGGTTTGGTACAGCCATTATGGCAAGCCTGGCGTATGGCTGTTGGAAAGGCTTTAAAGATGTATTTGAAGACAATATTAAGTCAAAAGTAATGAATGATGTCTGCCGGTGTTTTGGTGAGTTAACATACTCCAAAACACCCAAGAAATATCTCAATCTGGGTAATCTTGTACCAAAATTTAATCGTAAGTATTTTGATGATATATTCTACGGTAAATATAAAGATATTAACTATTCAATCATTGAAACAAAGCTTGATATGCATATTGATAAGCTGGACATTACCGTATTTAACGGGGTTATCATTCAATTTGACATGAAAAAAAGGTTTGAAGGCAACACCGTTATTCTCCCGAAGACTTCAGTACCCATTTCTCCGGATGCACAATTAAAACATACTTCCATGGAAGATCCTGTATTTAACCAAAAATTTGATGTTTTTACTACTGATGAAACAGAAGCAAGGTATCTTATAACGCCATCTTTTATGGAAAGACTTAACCATATGCAGGTAAGCTTTTCTGCAGACAAAATTTCTTGTGCTTTTTTTGAAAAAAATTTACTAATCGGACTGCATACCAAAAAAGATTTGTTCTCCATCGGCTCGCTTATTAAACCGGCAAATGATGCAGAACAATTCTTTGCATTGTTCGAAGAAATTTTATCAATAATTCAACTCATTGATTATTTCAAATTAGACCAGAATATCTGACTTTAACAAAGTTTGTACTTAAAGCAGCCTGCACCTCGCTCTCTAAAATTCACGTCATTGCGAGAGAATATCCATTCAGCCCGAAGCAATCTTGAACAAATTTTACAATTAAAACAGTAGGACAGGACAATCTACGAACTAAGTTGCAAAAACTAGGGTGGGCTAAGTCTCTGTCCATTTTTATTGTAAATAAGAAAATTTCGCTAAGCAAGGGTGGACAAAACTCTGTAGGATGTGGTAAATTTCTGATTTACCACATCCTACATAACTTTACCTATATAAAAACCCTAAAAAGAAAAATTTGTTGTTCAGATAAAATGCGGCAACAAAGTTTTATATTATGTAAAAATTTGTAAAGAAAAGGCAATTATTATTTGTGAAAATACTTTATATTAATAGCTTATTAAAGGGAGGATATTTATGCCAGACAGTGTTATTATATTAGGTAATGTAAGTTTTAATAAATCAGATGTAAAAAGCTACGAAACTAAAGTAGTGCCAGCGAAGTACTTTGGCAAGGATGGAAGTTGGACCGAAGCTCCTGTAAAAAAATGGTTTGTTACATTAAAACAGGGAACAAAGCTCATATTCCCTGAGCAGGACACTGATTATACTATGCCTTCCGTGCGTGTTAATGAAAATAATTTGTATTTTGCAGCATTGGAGAGAGCTAAAGTTATTGATACTAAAAAATCAGAAAACTTTATATTTGAGGGGTGTAATCTTGTTAATTTAGACTCAAATAGTGGTGGTGGTGGAACTGATACCGTAACCTCATCTGATTTGTTTTTAATGGGCGGTCCATCAAAACCACAAGGCAAATGTTCTGGCAATTTTAATGCCGGTGATAAAGTAAATGGATATACCTCAGAAACAGATTTTAATATGTTTTTTTAACATATAGACTATAGAAGCGGTGGTAAATCAAAGATTTACCACCGCTTCAAAAATAAAGCAATTCGCAAATGTAGGATGCGGTAAATCTCCGATTTACCGCATCAAAAAAGACATCCAAAATAAAGGCGCCGCAGCAGTTGCTGCGGCGCCTTTACAAGTTTATAGTTCTTTGCGAATTAATTCCAATATATCCAGTTCAAACTGCGGTAATTTTGTTGTTATCGTTTTCCAAACTATTTCATAATCAATTCCAAAATAATCATGAATCAATTTATCCCGCATACCCGCAATTTGCTTGAATGGGATATGAGAATGCTCTTTTCGAAAATCTTCTGATAAATGTTTAACAGCTTCTCCCATAATTTCAAAATTTCTTTCTACAGCATCCTTTGTTTTATCATCTTTAACAAAATCTTCATAACACATACCTTCTGTGTATTTAAGAATTTTACTAAGTGAATTTTGAATATCTTGTAAGAAAAATATTTCATCTTTTTTAGTCATAATACTATTGCTTCTTTTAATATTGAGCCTTTCACAAATTCTTTTAAACTGTTTATCGTACCTAAATCAATTTTTTTTCTGAAAATTTTGGAAAGATACTCTTGTAAATCAATAAAATCAAACATATCAATCGGTTGTTTAAAGTTTACAAGCAAATCTATATCACTATCAGCTGTTTGTTGATTTTTTGCATAAGAACCAAATAAAAGAAAATTCTCAACACAGTATTTATTTTCAAAAAAATCCTTATGAGAATTTATTATTTCTTTTATTTCTTCTATTGAATAAACTTTATTTTCCATAAATTAATTATAACATATACTTCTATTATAAAAAAGCAGTAGAATGTAGGATGTGGTAAATCTTTGATTTACCGCATCCTACAAGACTAACTATATTACCATTAAATTCCATTTTATTCCAGATTTAGACTTAAAATACCAAATCATCACACTTATCAGGTTCTCTATCATAAGTGTAAGGTGTTTAATGATTTTTCAAATTTGCACGCAAAGTTTTAAAAAATGCCGGTGCATAAGGTCTGGAATCTGCTCTTAGAAATTTTGCTAACCCGAAAGTCATTATATTTGCAAGCAAAGATACCGGCGGCTGATAAAAACTGTTCTTCTGTTCCTTCTCGTATCGCTCTTTTTCGTAAGCCAGTTCTTTGTCATCATTGTAACCGATTTTTTTATGAATTCTTTTTATCTCTGCAAGCCTCTGTTTCTGCTCTTCCTGCGGAATTGTCTTCTCACCGCTTGCAGTCCAAAGCCCGTTTTGGTTTGCAAAGTATAAAACTGATTTTTGATTAGTTCTTTGTTTTGTCTTAGGATTGATGTAGTAAGTTGCATACAAAATTTTTTCATTCAGAACAGTTTTTCCGTCAACTTTTTGGCGTTGTATTTTACTGTAACTGTACATTTCTGCAGAATCTTTGTATATTATTCCAAAAGAATGTTTAATCATATTAATTTCATCTGGAGAAGTACCTTTTGGATTTTTTAATAATCTATACCCTTGAAGTCTCTTTCGTAATGCGTACGCTGTGGTTTCAAGGTTTGCCAATGTTATTTTCATCAAATATTCTCCTTCATATATAAAATATCACAAAATTGTTTGTAAAAATGCTTATTACTCAATTCATTTAAAAATGATTTGTGTTAAAATAAAATCCAGGGATTACGAACCATGAAAAATATTTCAATCAAATGTCCAGACTGTAGGATGTAGTAAATCTTTGATTTACCGCATCAAAAAAAACATTCAAAATAAAGGCGCCGCAGCAATTGCTGCGGCGCCTTCTTATTAATCATATTTTATATAGAGCAAGCGCAAACGCCGTCTTTGCAGCAGTAGTTCAAAGCTTCTTGAGCTTCGCTCATTCTAACTTTGATACGTCCGTCTACAGCGATACCTTCACCTGTTTTTTCAGAAATCAACAACGGGTTGATATCTAATTCGTCGATGAATTTGAAGTCGTTAACTAATTGAGATAATCTCAATAAAGTTTCTTCGATTTGTTCCATCTGAGCAGGTTTAGTACCTCTTGCGCCTTCAAGCAATTTATAAGCCTTAACTGACTTAATCATTTCTTTAGCGTCAACGTCAGTCAGCGGAGCAATTCTGAAAGTTACGTCCTTCATAACTTCGATAAATACGCCGCCTAAGCCGAACATCATCATAGGTCCGTATTGAGGGTCGGTTGCAATACCGCAAACCATTTCTCTGTTGCCTTTTACCATTTCCTGAATGATAACGCCTTCAAGACCTTCAAGAAGTCCTTTTGCTTCGAGCTTAGAAATCAAGTCTTTATATTCAGCTCTAAGTTGTTCAGCAGATTGAATGTTAACTCTAACACCGCCAACATCTGTTTTGTGGGAAGTTGTTTTAGAGGTCATTTTCATAACAACCGGATAGCCGATAGAATCAGCTATTGATACAGCTTCGTCTTCGGATTTTGCAAAACCTGATTTACAAACTCTGATTCCGTAAGCGTCAAGTACATCAATTGATTCACGTGTTGTTAACTGATCTCTGCCTTCATTAACAGATTTAGCAATGATTTCCTGAGCTTTTTTGTAATCAACATCAAATGTAGGAATTTTGCCTTCAGCTCTTTCCATCCATAATCTCTGCTGGTTAAGTCTGTTTAAGCCGTCAGCAGCTTCTTCTGCGTACATAAAGAACGGCATATTAACATCCATATCAGAAATCTTGTTGAAGAATTCGCTCTTAGTCATAAATACACCGATAACAGGTTTTTGCGGATTCTTAGCCTTGATTTCCATAAGAGCCTGAGCAACATCGATATCTTTTAAGCCCAAGAATGGGAGATAGATTGTAATAATCATATCAACATTTTCATCGGCAATAACTGTTTCTAATGTTTGCTTGTAGTGTTCGATTGGAGCTGAAGCAATCATATCTACAGGGTTTTTAACAGAAGCTGCAGCCGGTAAGAAGCTTCTTAACTTTTCTTTTGTAGCGTCTGTTAATTTAGCCATCTGCATACCGTGTTCGCAAACAGCATCTGTTGCCATAATTCCAGGACCGCCTGAGTTTGTAATAATAGCAACTCTGTTTCCTTTAGGAATAGGGCAGTTTGCAAAAACTTTAGCGGTTGCAAACAGGTCTTTAAGTGAGTATTCTCTGATTACACCTGATTGAGCCAATAATGCATTAGCAGCCTTATCAGCACCTGCTAAAGAGCCGGTGTGAGAAGATGCTGCACTTGCACCGGCTGCAGAACGTCCTGCTTTAAGTGCAAGAATAGGTTTTTTCTTAGAAATTCTGGTAGCTAATTTTCTAAAGTTTGCAGGGTTTTGAATTGATTCCATATAGAGAAGAATTTGTTCAACGTCAGAATCATTTTCCCAGTATTCAAGAGCGGTTTCAGCATTAACATCAGCCTGATTACCGATTGAAATAAATTGTGCAAAACCGAGGTTGAGGTCTTTTAAGATGTTTAAAATACCGCCGCCTAAAGCACCTGATTGGGATACGAAACCGATGTTTCCTCTCTCAGGCAGAGATTCAGCAAAGCATCCGTCCATTCTGATATCAGGGTGAGTGTTTACAACACCTAAGCAGTTAGGACCAACACATCTCATACCGTATTCACGGACTTTTGCCAACAATTGTTTTTCAAGTTCAGCACCTTCTGCACCTGTTTCTTTAAAACCGGCTGTAATTATGCATAAGCCTTTGATACCTTTTTCGTGGCATTGATCAATTGTTGAAAGTACAAATTTTGCATTAACAACAATGATTGCCAGATCAACTTCTCCTGGAACTTCCAGTACAGAAGTGTAAGCCTGTAAGCCTT
This sequence comes from uncultured bacterium, assembly GCA_949296355.1. Taxonomy (GTDB): domain Bacteria; phylum Cyanobacteriota; class Vampirovibrionia; order Gastranaerophilales; family Gastranaerophilaceae; genus CAG-196. The sequence goes on from CASFPS010000001.1 coordinate 38,679, forward strand.
CAATTATACCCCCTTTTGGGTTAACAGGATAAATTTTACCGTTAAAATTGTATTCCTGTAATCTTTTCATAATATCTGAACCAATTGTGTGTTCTTTGGTAGAAGCACCAATAACCGCAATTGATTTTGGTTTCATGATTTTGTCTAAAACGTTCATTAGTCTCTTCCTTTCTTGTTTTTAAAAACCACATTTAAATTATAGTACAAACACTGTTTAAGAGGTAATAAAATATATAGTTTTGTTAAAAAATATTCATGCTAAAATAAGAAATATGCAACATAAGGGATAAATGAAAGGAATTAAATGATGGAAAAATTAGCAGATATTGGCGTATTTGGCGGCTCGGGGTTTTATAAATTTTTGGAGGATATAAAAGAAGTAAAAGTTGAAACTCCTTATGGCATGCCGTCTGACAGCTTGTTTATCGGAAAAATCGGCTCACACAATGTAGCGTTTATGCCGCGTCATGGAAGAAGCCACACAATACTTCCACATTTAATTAACTACAGAGCAAATGTTTGGGCAATGAAAGAAGTTGGCTGCAAGAGAGTTATTTCTCCATGTGCTGCAGGAAGTTTGCAGAAACATGTTGAGCCGGGGCATTTTGTAATCTGTGATCAGTTTGTAGACTGGACAGACGGCAGAAAGACAACTTTCTTTGAAGGTCCGATTGTAACTCACCCGTCCGCTGCCGAGACTTACTGTCCTGAACTTAGAAAATTAGCAATTGATACTGCAAAAGATTTAGGTATAAAAGTTCACGAAACAGGTACTGTTGTTGTAATAAACGGTCCGAGATTTTCAACAAAGGCTGAATCAAAGTTCTTTACATCGCAAGGGTGGGAAGTTATTAACATGACAGCGTTTCCGGAAGCTTATCTTGTTAAAGAAATGGATATGTGCCCGTTGAATATTTCTCTTATAACTGATTATGATGCAGGTCTTGTAGGAGATGTTCCTCCGGTTTCTCATCACGAAGTTATTCAGGTATTTAATAACAATCTGGATAATTTGAAAAAGCTTTTATTTACTATGATAGAAAAGATTCCTGCAGAAAATAACAATTGCGAGTGCGCTCAGACAAGAAAACATTCGCAGCTGTAATTTCAAATATTAAGACCGCACCCGAACCCTCTTTTGTAAGGATAGGAAACGAGACTAAGGAGACAAAATGATATCGTTTATAGTGGCAAAATTATTTTATTTCTATTATTTGCTGTTGATTATAAGAATTTTCTTAACCTGGCTTCCGAATATTGACTGGAACCAGCAGCCGTTTTATGGTTTGCGCTCAATTACTGATCCGTTTTTGAATATTTTCAGAAATGTGATTCCGCCAATCGGAATGCTTGATATCTCTCCGATTTTAGCAATAATTTTATTAATGGTTCTTCAGGGAGTTATTTGCGGATTCTTGCAAGGGTTAGGCTTATGATAGATATTGAGCTTATACAAAAGGCTATAGCTTTAACTCAGAGCGGGAAAGTTCAGGAAGCAAAAGAAATTTATGAAGATTTACTTAAAAAAAATCCCGATGACGGAAATTTATTATCTGTCTACGGGCTTTTTTATGTAAATATCGGGGATTATGATAAAGCGTGCGAACTCTTGAGACGGGCGTGTGAAATTAATGAAACTTTCGGGACTATATCAGCCCTCGGGTTTGCGGAATTTGAACGGGGAAATTATCTTGAAGCAGCGCAAATTCTGGAAAAAGCTATTAGTTTAGGCGAAAATCCGGATATTTACAACAAACTTGTAATGAGTCTTTTTGAAATCAGAAGTTACAAGAAGGCAGTTGAGTATGCGGATAAAATGTATGAACTGTATCCGGACGATGTGAGAGCAGTTGCAAACAAAGTCAAGGCTTTGACCCGGACAGGGAAACTTATCGAAGCGGAAAAGCTTTGTGTTGAGACTCTAAAAAAGAATAACCAAGCCGCATCCTTATGGTTTCATCTCGGATTCTTAAAGGAACTTATCTATTGTAACGATAAGCAGGCAAAAGAATGTTATCAAATTGCCTCTGACCTTGGAAATCCGGAGGCTGATTATAATATTGCGGTGAGCGCCCAGAAACTCGGTGAGTATGAAGAGGCGGAAAAACATTATAAAATTATGCTTGAAAGATTTCCTAATGATATCAATACAATAACTTCACTCGGCATGTGCTATTTGACTCAAAAAAAGTTTAAAGAAGGATATGACCTGTTTTTCAGGCGGGATAAATCTAAGTTTAAAGATTTATCAAACAATTTCTGGAAACCCGGAGATAAAATTGATGATGAAATCAACATAATATGCGACCAGGGATACGGCGATCATATTATGTTTGTAAGATACTTACCGTTTTTGAAAGATAAAAAAATTACTGTAGGCTGCCGTGAGAGTTTGAGAGAACTTTTTTCTAAAAATTATGCAGAAGCGGATTTTATTCCCCATGAAGAGTTGAATCCGGATAATCAAACGCTTTTTATAACAGACCTTGCGTACGCTCTCAATATGGATTTTGATAATATTCCGTTTGCGGAAGGGTATTTGAATGCGGAAAAAGCTGCAATTGAAAATTCCAAACCCAAAGTCGGATTCTGCTGGGAAGCAGGAAGCGCCGGCATTAGAACAATGATTAACCGGACAATCAATATAAAATTCTTTGAAAAAATGCTGAATCTGGAAAACATACAAGTTTATTCTTTTCAGGTAGATGACACACTTGACGGCAACGGCAGATATCCGCAGATGATTAATCTGGCAAAAGATTTTAAGAATTTTTCCGATACGGCATCTGCTCTTAAGGCAATGGATGTTGTAGTGACTGTTGACACTTCAGTTGCGCATCTTGCAGGTGCTTTAGGCGTTAAAACTTATCTGATGCTTCCTTATGCCGCTGATTGGAGATGGTTCAGAGATACAAAAACAACCCCATGGTACAGAAGTGTTGAAATCTTTAAGCAGCAGGATTGTATCTCGTGGGAAAAAGAAATTAATGAAATAGTTGAAAATCTAAGGGGTTTAAACTAACAAAAAACAAAATTTACAGGGTTTTTATTTTGTATGGTAAAAATGAATTTCTTATCAAAACCTGTATGGAAAAATTTTTCTGATGTGAAGCTCTGCTCTTTTTCGCTTAATAAACAGGGGCTGGGTGAAATAAGCGCCAATGTTTCCCATAGGCGTGATAATTATTATTTAACAACACTCGCCGCTAAAGACGGAAAAACTCTCGGAACGGATAGTTTTGGTATGTATCCGGAGGAAAAGCGAATGTTTGATTTTGATATAACAACGCTGCCGTTTTTCAGAGGGAAATTCCGTTTGGGCGAACTTATGCGTCTTATAAGCATTATGGAAATGTTTGAAAATAATCTTGAATTTATGGAATTATATTCACGTGAAACCGCTATCAATTTTCATGCAAAATACGGCTTTCGTCCTGACATAAAAAGGTTTCTGCACAGAGATATGACACTTAAAACAATCTCAGAAGACATAAGGTTTGAAGAGCTTTCACAAAAAGCAAAATTTCTGATTGATAAAGTCAAATCAAGTACCCGCGGAGAAGAGCTGCGGAACCTTTGCCGGCTTACCTCAAAACTTGCTGATGAATATCTGCAAAAAGTTAAAAATCTGCAAATTCAGGAGCAGAAAATGTTTCTGTTTAAAGAAGGGTTTGATATGAAGCTTAATAAAAATGATATTTTACAGCAAAAAGACAGGTTTAATGATTTGTTTGAAAATCACGGAATTGATTATAAAATCTAAACCCCTGAACCTTTGACTTCAATCTTTTTCAAACGCTGTTCAATTCTTCTGTACCATTTTAATTTTCTCTGGAAAAGAGTTTCGTACCCTTTAAAATTAGCATGACTTATATCATAGAACTGTTTGTCGCATAATTCTTCAAGCGTTTTGCCGAGAAAATGCGTATATTCTTTTCTGTCAGGCTTGTCGCTTGTAAGCTCTATTACTTTACCCATCTCAACAAGAACCTCCGGTCTGTTGTCTCTGAGGAACATATAATTAACCGCAACCGGCATGAGATGAACTTTTCCGTATTTTTTAGCGGCTTTTTCCGCTATATAAGTTAAGCCTGATTGAAGCTCAATAGGTCTGTAATTAGGCGGTTTAATTATTCCCTGCGGAAACAGGTAAAGAATGTTATTTAAATCTCCCAGAACATTAACAGAATATTTTATAGCCTCCATAGAAGCCTGAGGGGATTTTTTGTTAACATTAAATGCTCCGCCTCTTCTTAAAAGCGGAAACCGGTTAAGCTCTTCCACCATCAAGCGGATTTCTTTTTTGAAAATTCTGTTACAGATATTATACCCGACAATTCCGTCCCACCAGTTGCTGTGAGGAGCAAATAAAATTATAGGAGTATTCATATCTCTTAAATAAAAATTTTCAGCCCCTTTGTACCTGAACGCATAGAATCGGTTTTCCAGCATTCCGTAGAAAAATCTGTCAGCTACCCACAACCAGAACGGTGAAGTTTGCGCCGGACGGAACTTCTCGTCAATATTCCTTAACTTTGTCGGCGGTACTTCCGAATATAAATCCTCTAAGTTTATAAACATATTATCTATAATACACATTTCAACCCTTTTTGTGAACACTCTTTAGTATTAATTTAATTAAAGTTTACAATTTGAAAAGAGATAGGAGTTGAACGCGCAGCTGTCGTCCGATTAACGCGTTCTCTGCGCCCGATAAACGCGTTTACCTCCCAAGTTGGGGAGGTCGCAGTTGTGCGAACGCCAGTGAGCTACAAATGCGGGTGGGGTTCAAACAACGTCCCCCCCCTCCCTAACCCTTCCCGGGGGTAAATATCTTGGTATGTGATACTACAAGCAGGAGGTTTTTGCAGAGAGAGAGAATGCACACTGTCGTTCAATTATTCCAGCCCCTCTCCCTAACCCTCTCCCCAAAGGGGCGAGGGAACACGCTTTGTCGTCCGATTAACGCGTTCTCTGCGCCAGATAAACGCGCTTACCTCCCAAGTTGGGGAGGTCGCAGTTGTGCGAACGCCAGTGAGCTACAAATGCGGGCGGGGTTCAAACAACGTAAAGTACCCCCCTACCCCCTTCGGGTACTTCCCCCGCAAGGGGGGCAGAAGCAGCCGCGCTCAATTAGCGTTAAACAGGATTGTCGTTATTCTGAGCCAGACAGCAATTTAGGGGCGAAGAATCTCTTTAACCAGTGAATAGTGAGGAGTGAATAGTGAATAGAAAATTTTAACAAAAGTTAAAGAGATTCTTCGGGCTCACGCCCTCTGAATGACGGCAATCCGGTAAGTCTTAATACTAACCCGATACATTTACCCTCGTAATGACACCAAGCTGGTAGACTTACCTACTAACCCGATACATTTACCCTAGTAATGACATCAAGCTGGTAGACTTACCTACTAACCCGATACATTTACCCTCGTAATGACATCAAGCTGGTAGACTTACCTACTAACCCGATACATTTACCCTCGTAATGACACCAAGCTGGTAGACTTACCTACTAACCCGATACATTTACCCCCGCAATAACGCAAATCCGGTAGACTTTCCTCAAAGCCCGATACATTTACCCCCAAAAACTGTAGACTTACCTGCCAGTCAAAATCCATTTACCCCTTAGAGCTTTCATTGCTGCGATATTGCAAAGCCTGGGTTACATGCTCAATAGAAATATTTTCTTTTCCATCTAAATCAGCAATTGTTCTTGCAAGTTTTAATATTCTTGAATACTTTCTGCCTGATAGCTGGAATTTTTGCGCCGCAAGTTTCAAAAATTCCGTAGTTTTTTCATCAGTTTTACAAAAGATTTTAATCTGAGCGGCATTTAACTCGGAATTTGTAAAAATTCCCTCGTTTTTGTAGCGTTCAGCCTGAATTTCTCTTGCTCTGATTACCCGCTCTCTTATTTTTGAAGAAGGCTCGCCTTCGGCTTTTGTATTAATAAGCTCATCCGTTGTCAGTCTCGGAACATCAATTATCAAATCAATTCTATCCAGAAGCGGTCCGGATAATTTTGAACGGTATCTCTGTATCTGGAATTCAGAGCAGGTGCATTGTTTTTCTTTGTCTCCGAGATATCCGCAAGGACAAGGATTCATTGCCCCGACCAGAATAAATCTTGCGGGATATTTTATAGAGGTTTTTGCCCTTGATATAACAACTTCTCCATCTTCAAGCGGCTGCCTTAAGACTTCTAATACCTGCCGCGGAAATTCAACCATTTCATCCAGAAACAACACTCCCCGATGAGCCAGTGTAATCTCTCCGGGTTTCGGATTCGTACCTCCTCCTATTATGCCGTTCGGTGAAGCCGTATGGTGTACTGCTCTAAAAGGTCTATGTACCATAAGCGGATTGTCTTTTGATAATAAACCGCAAATGCTGTAAATTTTAGTAAGTTCAAAAGCTTCTTTTAATTGAAGCGGCGGAAGAATTGACGCCAGACATTTTGCCATCATCGTTTTTCCCGACCCGGGAGAACCTGACATAAGGATATTATGTCCGCCTGCTGCTGCAATTTCCAGAGCTTTTTTTGCTTTTTGCTGTCCTTTTACATCCTTAAAATCATAAATATAGTCTTTATCGGCATTGTCTTTAAGATATTGATGTATATCAACAACCGTGGGTGCTATCGGAGTTTCTGCAAAATGATTGACAATATCTCCTAAATGTTTTGCCCCGAAAACTTTTATATCCTGTACAAGCGCTGCTTCTCTGGCGTTTTCTTCCGGCACAAATACCGTTTTTATTCCGCACTCTTTTAATCCGCTCACAAGCGGAAGAATTCCGTTAACTTTTCTTACCGAACCGTCAAGCGAGAGTTCGCCCAGAAAAGCAGTAGTATTGTCATCCGGAATATCAATCCCCTGTTCTTTTAAAATTCCGACTGCAATCGGAAGATCAAAGTTTGTACCTTCTTTCCTTATATCAGCAGGCGCAAGATTAACAATCACCTTGCCTGTCGGGAAAGAAAATCCTGAATTCTTTATAGCAGAATGAACCCTCTCTCTTGCCTCGTTAACGGAACTATCAGGCAGCCCGACAATACTGACACCCGGAAGAGAGTTTGTTACATCGACTTCCACTTCTATTTTGCAGGAATTAATTCCAAAGGTTGTTGCAGTAATAGCTTTTGTAACCATATAAATATTATATTACAAAACGGGTAAAAAAATTAAGAGTCAGGAAGCATTGATGAGATTTCTGCAACTATTCTTGCAATATCAGGACCTCCGAAGATTGCTTCCAGTATTAATGCAGAATTGATAATGACTGTTTCTCTATATTCCATAGTATCTACATCAATAATATTAAACTCAATATAATCTTCTCCGACATACGTGATTTTGCCGTATTCAGCTCCGGTTGCCCATCTTAAAAAAACGTATTTCTGTTCAAAAATTTTGAGCCTGTTTATTAATTTCATCTAAATACCTTCACCTTTGTATATAATATTATTAGTCTGATTTTAAACAAAGTCAAATTTTTTAATCAATTTTTTGAATGAGAAAACCTCTGAGTAAATCTTCGTCATCTTTCGGCAAATTGACGAATTTATAACAATACAAATACTCTCCGTAATGTTTTTCATCATTCTCTTCCTGACGCATTCTCACAAAATTTGTTTCTACAACTAACTGACCGTCAGGATTTTGAAGCCACATTTCTTTAGGAAATTTTAAGGTTAGTATTGCAGGGCTTTTGTGGTATATTTCTGAAAATTTCTGTTTTGAGTAGAATGCAATACCTCCGAGTGCCAAATCGTATGTATGGGTATTGATTTCAAATCCGTCATTATATTTTATGGTAGCCTCTAATGAAACTCTGTTTCTTGCGCTGCTTCTCAGGTTATCAAAATTCCATAATTTAGGCAGACTTACTTCAAACAAAACTTCATCCATAGCGTACTGACTGTCATTGATTTGAACATTAGCCTGATATACACCGTCAATGCTGTAAACTTTAACAAGCGCATCAGTTTTTTTCTTAGGCTTTGCAAAAACTTTATCTCGCGGCGCTGAGAAATATGCCTGCTTTGTATCCATAAAACGGAATAAAACTTCTATAACACGTTTAATCTCGTGATCTTTATATGAAATAAAAATATTATTAGCTAAAGGGTCTCTCAAAATATTGTATCGCATAAATTACCTTTCATATATCCATATATAGAATAGCACATAAAAAATCAGATAACAATATTATTTTTTACTTGACGCTAATTTTAATAAGCTGTAAAATCAATCTTATGTGTAGAATAGGTGCGATTAAATCAAAACAGAAGCTGCACCCGTCGATAGCTTTAAAGTTAATGCGGAGCCAGCAGGAAGGTCATGACGATTCAGGGTTTGCCTTTGTAATGCAGGATATGGGGGGAATTTTTGAGAACTACAAAGAACTTCCTCTTATGTCTATGGCAGGAACTGTTGAAGGTGCCCGTCTTGCGGAAGATATCTTAAGAGATATCGGGTTTACGCGGGTAATGCAATGGTCTCCGGATATTAACAATAAAAAGGGCTTGAAAATAGAGGCGCTTCCTATATATATGTTTGAAGCTTTGCAATACCCTAAAAGCTACAAGCATGCCACAAAAGAAGAAAAAGAAGAGTTACTTATTGATACTTCAATAAGATTAAGAAAGGCGCTCGAGGAAACAAATTCAGGGTATATTTATTCCTTCTGGCCCGACACGTTGACTCTCAAAGAAATCGGAAGTCCTAAAGATATCGGTACTTACTTTAATTTATGGGAAGAAAATAAAGATTTAACTTCAAGTATAATAACCGCGCAATGCAGGCAGAATACAAATTATGATATTGTAAGGTACGCTGCCCATCCGTTCTTTTTAGAGGGATATACAGGGCTGGTAAACGGCGAGAACACTTTTTATGAGAAGAACAAATCTTATCAGGAACGCTTGTACAAAGGGTATTTAGGGTTTGAATCAGACTCCCAGTGCCTTTTATACACGCTTCATTATATCCGTAAGATTTTAAAATGGCCGCTTCAATATTTTAAACATACAATAACTCCGCTGAGTTATGACGAGATAATCAAAAGAGAGGACAGCGATATTTTACTCAGGATAAAAGCTTCGCTTGAACATCTTGAGGTTAACGGACCTAATACATTTCTCGGCGTAACTCCGGATAAGGAACTTATTTGTGTATGTGATTCAAAAAAACTCCGTCCGGTTGTAATCGGAAAACATAATGATACAGTTATTATGACCTCTGAAGTTGCAGGGATAAATGATTTGATGCCGGATAGAAACACGGAAGAGGATATTTATCCCAATGAGCGGGAAACAGTTGTGATAAAAGATGATTTGACGGTGGAAAGATGGCAGCAGTAAAAATAAACGAACTTCATAAAAGCGACTTGCCGTGGATTCTTGAGTATGATGAATCCAAGTGTATTCAATGCGGCAAATGTACTGCTGTATGTTCTTTTAATGCAATAAAACCGGCAGTTGAAATAAGAAAGAAATCAAATTCAATCACTGAAAAAAATAAAACAGAAAGAGTTCTTGTAATAAAGCAGAATATTTCACTCGACAATTATTGCCGCGGATGCGGAATGTGCGCCAATGTGTGCCCGAACGGCGCAATAAGGCTTATAAGAAATAAAGATGACAAGTATTCTGTTGCATACAGGGCAAATAAAGCTGATTCATTCAAAAAAGGCGGACGCTCGAACTTGAATACAGAAGGAAGAACTCTGGATAAAATTAAAATCGGAAGAATATCCCAGATGACTGACCCGTCTCTTGATGCGCAGAGACATACGTTTGAACTTAGAACGCCGTTCGGAAGAGTTTTAAAAGCCGACAAATTAAACTTTGATGTAAAAGACGGAAAAATAGTGGAGACAACCCAGCTTCCGCCGAACAGATGGATTTATCCGATAATTTTTGGTGATATGTCTATTGGCGCTGTTTCGTGGAGAATGTGGGAAGCTATGGCTATTGCAACCGCATACTTAAACGAAGTTATGGGAATTCCTATCCGTATGTGTACCGGAGAGGGCGGAATTCCTACCAAGCTTTTGAAGTCCAGATATGTTAAGTACATGATTCTCCAAATAGCCTCCGGTCATTTTGGATGGAACAGGATTATAAAAGCCATGCCTGATATGACGGAAGATCCTGCAGGGATTTTGATAAAAATAGGACAGGGCGCAAAACCCGGCGACGGCGGACTTCTTCTTGCAAGTAAAGTCGCAAGATACGTTCAGGAAATAAGGGGCGTTCCCAGAGCAGATTTGCTTTCTCCACCTACCCATCAGGGTTTGTATTCAATAGAAGAGAGTGTTCAGAAGATGTTTCTCTCTATGAATGCAGCTTTTAAGTTTAAAGTTCCTGTTGCAATAAAGGTTGCAGCTTCTGTAACGAGTGTTCCGGTATACAATAACTTGTTACGTGATCCGTATAATATCGTAGGCGGCTTCTTTTTGGATGGTTTAGCAGCCGGTACGGGAGCCGCGCATGAAATTTCTCTGAACCATACCGGTCATCCTATTACTTCAAAACTCAGAGACTGCTATCTTACGGCGGTAAAACAGGGCAGGCAGGGTGAAATCCCGCTTTTTGCAGGGGGCGGATTAGGGCAGACAGGAAGTTTTGCGGCTGATGCGTTTAAGCTTATTTGTCTCGGTGCAAACGGCGTATTTACAGGAAGAATGCTTCTGGAAATAGCAGGTTGTGTCGGAAGTGACACCGGAAAATGCAACGCCTGCAATACGGGACTTTGTCCGGCAGGAATTGCCGCGCAGAATGACAATCTCGTAAAAAGACTTGATGTTGATAAAGTTGCGCAAAACCTTGTAAACTATATTCTCGCAACTGATATAGAACTCAAAAAACTTATGGCGCCGATTGGCTGTTCTTCGCTTCCTATCGGACGTTCAGACGCGTTGATAACAGTAGATAAGCATATTTCAACAAGACTGGATATTCAATACGCGTGTTAGTGAGTTAACGCTGAAGCGTGAAGGGTATATTACAGCTTCATTTATATTTTGCACAAAAAGGAACAAAGACTATGGTAGACGGAACATTAGATATCTCAATATTTGAAAGAGCGGTTAGCAAACTCGGTGAAATTCTTGAAAGATACGGGTTAAATAAAAATGATGAAGCTATAAGAGATGCTGTTATACAGAGGTTTGAATTTACATACTCATTAGCACTTACAACATTAAAAAAGTATTTTGCAGAACTTGCTTTTATAACGGAAGATGTAAGTCAAATGTCATTTAACGATATGATTAGAACTGCAAATCAACAAAATTTGCTTGTTTCGGATTTGGAAAAATGGTCGGACTATAGAAAAATGAGAAATATGACTTCACATACTTACGACGAAAATATTGCAAAAAAGGTTGTAGAGATTATTCCTGATTTTTACAATGAAATGTTGTTCCTCTTGAACAGACTAAAGGAAGCAGTGAAAAAGTGACAATACTAAATCTTGAAAATAAGTATAAAGAATTCATAAAAACTACAATTGAAAGTATTTTAGAGGATGTGGAAATTTTTGTCTACGGTTCCCGGGTTCAAAGAAAGGCGCAAAAGTATTCTGATGTCGACATTGCTTTAAAATGTAGAGAAGAAATTCCTATAGAAAAACTAATACGTCTGAAAGCAATTTTTCACGATTCAACTTTTCCTTACAAAGTTGATATAGTTGATATTAGAGGACTCGATAACAAGTTTTTGCAAATTATTGAAAAGGACTTATACAAAATTAATTAATTAGAACCGGATAAATAAGGTTCCGGAAAAGGATATAAAAATGGCAGTTTGTAAAATAAAAACGTTAAAAAACAATAACCGAATGTCGACTCAGGAACTTTTACAGACGATTTATAAGAAAATCGACGAAGGTCAGAGTGAGTTTGAAATTGAAGCCTGCGGGCAGCATGATATCGGCGGGGCGGTTAAGGCAAAGAGTGATGATAAGACTCTTTTGTTTAAAATAACCAATCCGGGGCAGAGAGTCGGCGCTATGGCTATGGACGGGGTTAAAATTGTTGTTGAAGGCTCAGCGCCTGCAGATGTCGGCTGGCTGAATTCCGGAGCGGAAATCGTTGTAAAAGGTGATGCCGGTGATACCGCCGCGCATTGTGCGGCAGGCGGCAAGGTTTTTATAGGCGGAAGAGTCGGAACACGCTCGGGGGCATTAATGAAACATGACCCGCGCTTTGAGCCGCCTCAATTCTGGGTTCTAAAAAATACCGGCTCATTCAGCTTTGAATTTATGGGCGGCGGTATTGCCGTTATATGCGGATATGATTGTGATAATTTAACTTCGGTTCTCTCTAACCGCTCCTGTGTCGGTATGGTGGGCGGAGTTGTTTATGTGAGAGGAAATGTCGAAGGGCTTGCAAATTGTGTTGAAAAACTTCCGCTCGACAAGCTTGATAAAGATTTTCTAAAATCCGGAATGCCGGAATTTTTAAAAGAAATCGGAAAACCTGAACTGGAAGAAGAATTGCTCGATTTTTCAAAATGGGCAAAAATTCTGCCGCTTCCAAAAGAATTGAAAGAAAAGAAGCAGCCGGTAAAAGATTTTATTAAAAACGAATGGTTTAAAGAAGGATTGTTTGGTGATCTTGTTGAAGATGACGGCAAAGTTTACGGTCTTGCAGAAACCGGAGACGCAAGGCTCAGAAAGCCGGAATGGGACAAAGATTTGTGTGTAGCGTGTGATTTATGTCTTAAAAATTGCCCGCAAAATGCCATAAAAAAAGATTTAACAAAATATATTTCCGAGTCTGAAAAATGCATCGGCTGCGGAATTTGTGCTGCAGTTTGTCCGCGTCAGGCATGGAAAATGACAGGAGCATAATAAGTGTTTGATACAAGTTATTATGTCATATGTAAAGTTTTGTATCAATTTTAGCACTCGTTGAAAATTATAGCTTTAAAAAATGTTTATATATATATACTAACTATATATATATACTAACTAAAAACATATAACAAGCATAACATTTTGTATAAAATTGTTATCCAAATATAGACAAAAATAAGAAAGGATATTTGATGAATTACGAGATATATTCTGCTATTGCGCAGTCAGAAAACAAAAATACAGAAGATACGATACATATTCTTGCTAAGGTCGATAATTTTGACTTGTATAAGACTTTGCCAGATGTTAGAAAATATCTGCTTGAAAAATACGGTATCAAAGGCAATGTGAGTAAATTTACATTGTGGCGAAACTGCTTTTTAAGTGTTACGGAATTTGAAAAATTTTTACAAATAAAACTTGAATGTAACAACGAAGTAAAGCTGTATTATTACAACAAATAATATGTAAATAAATAGAATAAGGAGTTGAATTTTTATGACAAATGTTAATGTGAACAATTTACCATACGAGTATATGGTGCAAATGGAGCAAAACAACAGTCGCAGTGGCGCTTCTAATAGTACAGAAACGCAAGAAACAAATTTTGTTGATGGAATAAATCAGAGACTGGGTTCTGGTGATAAAACAGCAATTCAAGAACTGGAAGCAAAAGGTATTCCAGCAATAGTCGCTGAGATGGAAAACGGATACAAAGTTCAATATACATATGGTCGTGTAAATTACACAGTAACATATTTTGCGCCGTCTGAATCAAATCAAAATATTCCGGATGCAACTCAAGATTCAACAAATACAGCTCAATTGCCAGATTCTGCTCCGATAACACTTCCAGAGAAGACTCCGGAAGAACCAGATGCCGCTATTCCAGAACCTGATAATTCTTCTCCGACAGCAGATTCTGTTATAGAACAGCCTACTGTAGTACCTGATGAGCCGGTAACTACACCTCCGGAAGAAGTTCCTGTTGAAGGGTTGGTTGATCCTAATGACGAGGATATGTGGAAAATTATAGTCGGAGCAGAAAATGTTTCTAAATTTACAGATGCTAAGACCGGAAAGTTTTCTGTAGCCGAGGCAAAAGCCTGGTGTGCTACGGGTTTTCATTATGTACAAGGGGGAAGGAATAATATAAATCAGATAGCTCCCGGACTGTTTCAAATTTATTATGATCAATCGGAAAATCAAGCAACTAATTATTGTTTGATGGTATATGATCCAACTACAAAAGAACTTCATCACGTCATGAATTACGAGGTACTTAATGTGGACATTACTGATCATTCTGGGAATACTACTAAAGCCGGAACCATTGTTGGTGGTGAGATGACATATTTACGTGCAGACAAATACTATGATTTAGTGGATAAGTCTGATTATTTAAAAAATGCTATTGATACATATATACGTGACGGTTTATTTAAAGCAGAAAAACTGAGCTTTGATCAAGAGGGTGTCTCTGGAGAAAGAAATGCAGCAATTTACCATTCTGACGGGGATGTAAGCCCTGAGTATATAGAAAAAGTTAAACAAACCTACAATCATTATATAGAGCATTCTAATTGGTGGGGAGCAAATTTTGACATTATAACATTCCAACGAACTCCTGAACTTCGTCCCGGGGTTTGGGGTAATCCACCTAATGATGTTTTATATTATTTTGACGGTGTTAATATTAAAAAAGTTGATAAAGATGAACCTGTGAATGAACTTATAAATGAGTGTATTGAATCATTAATAACAAGTGATGGTTTGTCACGGGAGATACAGACAGAAGCTTTTACCCAGCTATATCTTGCTCTTACCGGAAAGTCCCAGATGAGTATAATTGAGCTGGATGATCACGGATTAAGCGGAATTGGCTTAACGGACAGAACAAGCCTTGATTTATATTACGGTAAAGATAACGTAAATCTGTCACACGAAATTGAAATTAATTCTCCGGTCAGACCTTCTAATAAATTCGTGGTTGTAGAGGATGAAAAAGAATTTCAAGAGTTTGTAAATGATATAAAGGAGCTGGCTGAGCAGCCTAAGATAATCTCTCCGGTAGAGAATGCTAATGATATATTTAAATCAGATGCTGCAATTGATTGGTTGGTAGCATACTTTGGATTGAATAATCCAAAAAATTACGGATATGGAAATAATAATTTGGAGACAAGTGCTTATACGCCAGAGATTAGATATTTTGAAGACGGAACTCCATATTATTATATAGGTAATGATTCTACCTTGGTTAATGTCGGTGAAGTAGAGGAATTTAGCGGCTGGGCTGATATCGACGGAAAAGTTAGTGAATCTTTACCAATAGTAGAACAAGATGGAGAAAGATATTTTACTGCAGAAAGCGCATATAAATACTGGTATGAAAATAGCTATACTCCGAATGGTTTGGGTGGTACTCATAGCTCGGTGTTTCCTGATAAGACATTGTTTGCGAATTTCTTATATGCAGTTTGCCAAACTGATTATTACTGTGGTTCTACAGGAGAATTCCGTGATCGTATAAATGAATATTTTAAATCCATTGGCGGTATAACAACAGATGGTGTGAACTATATGGTAACTTTCGAACAGCTCTTAAAAGCTTATATCAATCTTCAGAATATGCCGGAAGGTTTCTATGTTGCAAGCGGAGACAAAGATAATCTATTTATTATAGAAACGCCAAATGATGAAGAAGATGCGGAAGTAATCAATGATCGTATAGCAGGCATATATAATGATGCCTGTGAAGATATTATATCTTATGGTGATATATTAGATTAAGATAATCAAAACGCAATAAGAGCCGGTGTTATTAAAACCCCGGCTCTTTGTTTAAAGAAATTCAACTAGTAGGCTGTGTTGTTTTGTAAACTTATGTAACGAAAAATTCTTCACCTGAAATTATTAGCAAAAGAAATACTTTATATATACATAAGACATTAACAAGTGTTAGACATAAGAGAGAGAAAAAGAGAAATTGAAAAATAACTTCCCTTCTCGGGAAGCTTTTTTTTACGACATCTTCTTTAAGTAATCAACAAGTCCTTCTACGGCAAGCGTGTAACTTAGTTCCTTGAAACCTACAACCTGCGCAATGCAGACAGCTGAAAGCAGTGATGTATGACGAAACTCTTCACGGGCGTGAATATTTGTCATATGGATTTCTACTGTCGGAATTTGAACGGAAGATATTGCATCACGTATAACTACGCTGGTATGCGTGTAACCGCCGGCGTTAATCAAAATCCCGTCGTAAATTCCTTTTGCGGACTGAATTTTATCAACAATCTCACCCTCGTGATTGCTCTGCAAGGTATCAATTTCCGCACCAAGAGAATTTCCCTTTTCGATAACAGCTTTTTCGATATCCGAGAGAGTTGTATGACCATATTTTTCAGGCTCCCGTGAGCCAAGCATATTCAGATTCGCGCCGTTGATAAGTAAAATTTTCATAAAATAAACCCCTGACTTTTAATATTACATATTTTATAATACAATAATCTTGATAAGAATGCGAGGAAAAAATGATTAACAAACGCTGGTATGACAGAGATCCGATTTTAAAAGAAGCTTTAGAATTATTAAGACTTTCACCGGATGATACCAAAACAGAAGCGGCAGAATTTATGCTCCAGCTTCAAGAGCAGGTAGCAGGCGAAGTTATAGAACATGTTTACGATATTATAAACACTTATCAGGGTAAGGGAAACCGCTGGTATGATAATGATCCGATGATGTTAAAAGCAGTAGAGCTGCTGCGTAACGCTCCGCCTAAGGTTCAGAGAGTTGCCGCATTAAAACTTCTTATCGCGCTTGAACAGAAAAGCTTTGAGGGAGTAGAAATATAATAAATGAAAGATGTTCAGAATCAATCTGATACACGCGGTGTAGAGATTCAAAAGGTAGGTATTAAAGGGTTTGAGCTTCCTCTTACTATTCAGAGGAAGGATAAGGAGGATATTGTTATATATTCTTCTGCAACCGCCGGCGTATCCTTACCGGCGCATTATAAAGGTACTCACATGTCAAGATTTGTAGAGGTTCTGAATAAATGGCGGAGCAAAAAGACTCTCGGGGTTGATATAAAAGGGTGTGTTGAAGCGATTATTCAGAAACTGAACGCAAAGAGCGGGTATTTGAAGCTTGATTTTAAATATTTTATAGACAAAAAAGCGCCTGTAACGGGAATTTCCGCCCCGATGTGTTATGATTGTACTTTTGAAGGCGTTCTTGATAATTACGGTGAAGAAGATGAGGAATACAGATTTTTCCTCGGTGTGAAAGTTCCGGTAACGACGCTCTGCCCTTGCTCAAAAGAGATTTCCGAATACGGCGCGCATAATCAGAGGGCTATAGTTTCGGTTAAAGTTACTTATCCTGAAGATGAGCACATCTGGCTAGAAGACTTAGTCAAAGATATCGAAAAATGTGCCTCATGCGAATTGTATCCTCTCTTAAAACGCGAGGACGAAAAGTTCGTAACAGAACGCGCGTACAATAATCCAAAATTTGTGGAAGATGTTCTTCGTGATGTTGTGTTATTGCTGAGAAACAATGATATAATTGATTCTTTTGAAGTCGAGTGTGAATCCTTAGAAAGCATCCATAACCACTCTGCCTGGGCTTACCAGCGGGAGGGATAGAATATCTTGTCAGTGATCAAGTGACCAAGTGATCAGGTGATCAAGAGGGTAAATTTTGAAAAATTTTAATACTAAAAATATTATCTTAATACTTGTTTTTACAATTGCTATCTATTTAAGGCTGGATGCGTATTTAATCAATAATTCTTTTTTTACGGATGAAATTTTACTGGCGCAGAATATTTTTGAAAGGAATTATTCCGGCTTGTTTTTGCCTTTGAATTATTTTCAATCCGCTCCGTATTTATTTCTTGTAATTTCAAAATTCATTTCTTCAACTCTCGGAATAAACGAGCTTTGTTTCAGGTGGTTTCCTCTTATTTCAAGTCTTGTTTCGGTATTTTTGTTTTACTTACTATTAAAAGAATATTTTAAGAATTTTGCTGTCAAAACCCTCGGTTTGTTTACTTTTGCAATTTCATACCAGCTTCTTTTTTACTCTCAGGCTTTTAAACAGTATTCGTCAGATGTTCTTGCAGCAATTGTTATCTTGCTTCTATCATCAAAACTTTTTAAAACAGAACTATCTTCGCTCAAAACTTTTGCTCTGGGGTTTGTCTGGCTGATTTGTATAATGCTTTCTTTTCCCGCATACATAATGATAGCGGCGTTTTTTATTGCATATATTATTACTAAAAAGAATCTGAAAATTCTGTTTTCTCTTATAATTCCGGCATTGTTCAGTGTATTTTATTATATTTTTAATCTCTCAAAAGTCGGCGCTTCGGCGTATCTTTCAGATTACTGGCAAAAGGGTTTTGAAATATTTTCACCTGGGATTTATAAACTAAATTTTGACTTTTTGTTTCAATACTATTCTTTTCCGATTTTGTTTTTGATTCTGTTAATAATTGGTTTTTGTTATTTGTATAAATATAACAGATTTTATTTCCGGAACTTATCCTTTTCTATAGGACTAACTCTACTCGCTGCTATTCTAAAAATTTACCCCTTTGAAAGACGGTTGTGTTTATTTTTGCTTCCGGTCTTAATACTTATAATAATTTACCCCCTTGATAATTTGAAAGATAATATCAAATCAAAATTAATCCTGTTTGCGGCATTGATTTTTTTCGGGTTCGGGTATTTTAATTTTGCAAAAGAATTTGTAAGAGGAAATGTAAGCTATTTAAGGCAGGACGTAAAACCGCTTCTCGGAATTGTTTTACAAAAGAAGGAGAGTGAAAATATTTATCTTTATTACGGCTCTTTGACGGCTTACTCATATTATTCAAAACTTTACCCCCTTCCAGCTGCAATCGGCGGAACTTATCCAAAAGATGAAAAGGTTTCGGAAAAATATATGCTCTCGGATTTAAGCCGGCTTCCGAAGGGTGTGTATTATCTATTATTTGTCAAAGGAACCTGGACTTTTGATAAAGATATTGAAGCTGCAAAAGAATGGTTTAATCTAAATGCGGAAATAGCGGATGAATACGCTTTAAAATCCGCATACTTATTTAAGATAAAGATTAAATAAATATTCTTGTATTTCTTCTATTATGGTTCTATAATTGTAAATAAAGGACAAGAGGGGATGAAGAGCAAATTTTGGGTATTTTTATTATCTATGTTTTTAATATGTACTAAAGCATTTGCTTTAGATGTTTATTCTCCGTATGTTCCGAAAAATAACGAGATTATTTTCAATCAGTCAATGTATAAAATTGATGTAATCGACCCTAAGGCTAACACTAACTGGAAAGGTATAAATTATCCGGGGCTAAGAGGCGCTAACCAGCTTATAATTTATACTCCGTCTTTCGGTTACAGAACCGGTACAAACGAATACGGAACGGAAGCTATTGTAACCGGAGATACCGTTACTTCTCTAAGCGGTGCGGATTCATTAATCCCTGCAAACGGACTTGTAATAAGCGGACACGGTCAGGCAAGAAAATGGATTAATGAAAATGTTATGGTCGGGGCAAAAATTTCTATTGACTATAATAAAAAAATAATAACATCATATATAACCTCTGATACTTTTCTTTTTACAGCCCGTGAGAGAATAAAAGAAGTTCAGAATATGATGCTCTATTACATACAAAGTGCTTCTAATTACAACCCGAAAAGAACCCAGCAAAATATTGAAAAAGCTAACGATTTGATTGAAAAAGCCCAGAAGAATACAGAGGATTCACAAAAATATGCTTCAAGAGCCATAGATTATGCAAACCTTGCAATGTCGACAGTTATCCCTTATGAGCCTTCCGAACTCAAAGGTGTCTGGATAAGACCTGCTTATTATAATGAAAGAGATATTGTAAAAAATGTGGAAAATCTTGCAAATGTAGGGATAAATAATATATTTCTTGAAACATATTATCACGGAAAAACAATATTCCCGTCCCAGACAATGACAAAATACGGGTTTATCCGCCAGAATGAAGACTTTGTAGGATTTGACCCTTTAAAAATATGGATTCGTGAAGCACACAAACGCGGAATAAAAGTTCATATCTGGTTTGAAACATTTTACGCAGGAAACAGACCGCCGGAGACTAACGCGGAATATATACTTGCAAAACGTCCTGATTGGGCGAATTGCAGAAAGAAAATGGCAAATTCAACCCAGCTAGATTATTCTGTTTCAGAACACAACGGATACTTTGTAGATCCGGCAAATCCGGAGGTACAGAACTTCCTGTATGAACTTTTGAGTGAAATAATTACAAAATATCGTCCTGACGGGATTAATCTTGACTATATCAGATATCCGCAGGCACTTGATCCGGCTTATTCTACTTATGATTTATCCAACTGGGGATATACAAAATACGCAAGAACTGAATTCAAGAACATGTACGGAGTTGATCCCGTTCTGTTGAAAACAAGCGATCCGTTGTGGTACCAGTGGAAATTTTACCGGTGCAATAAAGTTACAAGCTTTGTCCGGAGAGTAAGTCATCTTTGCAGGTATAATAAAATTGCCATAACTGCAGTTATTTTCCCTAACCGCAGAATGGCTCTTGATACAAAAATGCAAGACTGGCGGACATGGTCTATGAATAATTTTGTAGACGGATTTACACCGCTTTTTCTTACCTGTGATGATAAAACCGCTATGGGTTTGATGGATGAAGTTTTGAGAAACAAATCGTCAAGTACAAAACTATACGCCGGATTGTTTGTAACATTTATGAACGGAGCTGCAACAGATTTAATTAAGCAAATTCATGCTGCAAGAAAGTATGCTCTGAGCGGAATAATTATATTTGATTATGCACACCTTACGGATAATTATGTAATCACGCTTACGGAAAGCATATTCAGAGGCAGAAAAGAAGTAGTTATACCGTCTCAGGGAGAAATTCCTGTTCAGAATAAGGATGTAAAGCGTGGAAGATGATAACGACAAAAATGATAAAAGAAAGTTTCTCGGCATCTGGTTTGACTGCTGCCACACATACGGCAGATTGTATAAAAACCGTGAAGGAACGGCTTATGTAGGCAGATGCCCGAAGTGTCTGCGTCCTGTTAATGTCAAAATCGGCGGAGACGGTACAAGCAGAAGATTCTTTAGAGGGGAATGAGGGAAGTTGAAGGTCGGGTGAAACCCGGCAAAAACTTTACAGGAGATAGGTTTTTAAGACCATCACCCTTCCTAACCTTCCCTCATATAGGGAAGGAACGCGCTGCCGTCGTTCGATTAATGTCTTCTCCATGCTAAATAACCGCGCTCACCTCCCAAATTGGGGAGGTCGCAGTTGTGCGAACGTCAGTGAGCTACAAATGCGGGTGGGGATTAAATAACGTAAAGTACTCCCCCTCCCTAACCCTCCCCGCCGGAGAGGGAACGCGCGTTGTCGCTCAATTAGCGCATATCCCTCATCCTCTAAAAGCCACGTCATTGCGGGGGTAAATGTTTGGTTTGGTAGGTGAACCTACCAGCCCGACGTCATTGCGAGGGAACAACCATTTAGCCCGAAGCAATCCGGAACAAATATGACAATTAAATGAAAATGGATTGCCACGGCGCTCTGGCGCCTCGCAATGACACCCAGCCGGTAAATTCACTTTCCGGAGTTTAGCATTAGGATGTGGTAAATCGAAGACTTACCGCATCTTACTACTAGTTTGTTGTCATTGCGAGAAAATCTTTGATTTTCGTGGCAATCCATATTGTTATTGTTAGATTTATAGGTCAGGCTTCAGCCCGACAATAACTATAACTTTTTAATATCTCGTCACAGCATAAGTATGAGCGATATAGTAATTTCTGCAACTTTTTTTTGTATATTTTTGATTTTATACTATGATTAATATTAGAAATAAAATAAAAAAAGATAAGAGGGGCGTATGAATTTAAGTGAATTAAGAGCAGAAAACGAGGTTTTGGATATTTTTTGTAATCTGGTTTCAATACCGTCTCCTTCATTAAAGGAAGAAAAGGTTATTGAATGGATTCTTGATTTTTGTAAGAAAAACGGCATCGAAGGAAGATGTGACGACTACGGAAATGTTTATATAAATGTTCCTGCGACAGATTCTTCTAAAGAACCTTTGATGTTATCCTCCCATATGGATGTTGTGGGGGATGACAGTCCGGTTAATATTTATCTTGACGGTGATTTTATAAAGGCAGAAGGCAGAACTCTGGGAGCGGATGATAAGGTTGGTGTTGCTTGCGCTTTGATGCTGGCTAAAGAGTTAACCCCGCCCCTCCCCGCAGGGGAGGGAGTGAATCCTCATGGCGGGTTGACACCTCAAGGCGTCCCGCTAAAACATGGCGGGCTTGAAATCACTTTTACCCGTGATGAAGAATCCGGCATGTCAGGTGTTGAGCATGTCGAGTTTAACAAAATTAAATCAAAGCATATTCTTGTATGCGACGCGGATAAATTAGGTCAATTGCAAATTTCAGGCGCAAGCTACACTAATGCTAAAATTACCGTCAGAGGTTTAAAAGGCGGGCACTCGGGAATTGATATCGGGGACGAAACAAGATTAAATGCCGCAAAAATGATAGCGGAATTACTTGCAGAATTTCCTCAGGGCGCTTATTATTCCGACGAAACAGGTGTTATAACCTCTTGCAATCTGGGCGCAATTGTTGCCGGCGGAATCCAAAACTCTGTTGCGGCAATCGTAGAAAAAGGAATTAAAACAAACGATTATATCTCAGAGATTATGAAAAAAACTTCTACAAATATTATAAATACTCTTGGGATGGCTTCTTATTCTATAAGAAGCGCAAGCGTTGAAAAAGAAAATGAATTAAAAAATCTTATGCAGTCTATTGTTGATAAATTTAACGAAAAACATAAAGGTTTAGCAGAAGCTGAGATTGAATTTGAAGTTCATCTTCTTCCGTTTGAGAGAGCAAAAGACGACAGAATAGAAAAAGTTCACACTAAAGCATGCGAAAAAGCCGGAATCAAAAACGATATTTCCTCTTTCCACGCAGGAGCAGAAACTCATATATACTGCCATAACAAAAACGCAGCCGGCGAGACCTTTATGCCTGTACTTCTGGGGCTTGCAGATGTTTATAATATGCACTCTGCCGCTGAAAAAGTAGATTACAAAACAATTATTAAAGGTTATGAAGTAATTAAGAATACTTTTGAAGAATTTCAAAATTTTTAAATTAATAAAAAAGTTAACTAGCAAAAATAATATTTACAAGTTTTAATACAAGCAAAAAGGAGAATGTATTATGAACGTAAATTCTTTAAGCAGAGTAAATACTGTAGGAAAAGTTAACGGCTATGTAGAAGCTATGTTAAATAGTGCCAATGCGGAAATCAATAATGTAGCTAAACAATTCGGAAGAAATGTTAAAATTGCTCAAAAAGGCGACCGTGTCCTTGTTAATTCCGGCACAATAACATCAAGTTTTGATTACAAGAAAATGCAAAAAGCAAGAGAATTTAAAGACAATATTTTAAATAATCTTATTGCAAATCAAAAAGCCGAAGAAGGCTGCTTGAACAGAGGTTTTTCTGTCATAGCATAAAAATTCTGTATAAAAACAAAAAGCTCCGGATTATCCGGAGCTTTTTGTTTTTTAATTCTGTTTTGAAAGAGATTCTTCAAGTTCTTTGATAATGCTTTCTTTTCTCTTCTGCTCCATACCTTGTTTTTTTACCGCATCGTAGCCGATTTTTTCATCTTCTCTTAGTACTTTTATTAAATTTTTTTTGGAATTGTAACTGCCATTTTTACAAAATTCGACAGCATCTTCTATATTCATTTTGTTAGAAATATTTTTTACATCCCTGTAAGACATTCCTAACTCATAGAATTTTTGTGCAATAATTTCGTTTTGTTTTTCTGTAAATTTTTCTTTACCGCTTTGAGTTTGAACAAGTTTACTCCAGGATTCTTTTATGAACCTAGGTTGTGGAAGAGCGAGCTCAAACTGATAATTAAACCTGCTTAAAATTGCTGTATTTAATCTAACGGCAGTATTATCACTTTTTATGCCATTAGGGTCTTTGTTAGTTGCTCCGATAAAAATTATATTATCGCATTTTTCTTGTAAATCTGTAATAGATTTTTTTAAAACATTGGTTAAATCTTCTGAATGTCTTAAATTGTTTCCTTTATCTATAGACATTGTGCCGTCTATTTCATCCATAAAAACAACTATTTTCTTTTCCGGATGTTTTTGAGCATGTTGTTCAATCTGATTTATCAAACCAGAAAAATGTCTGGGACCTTCTGAGACATATTCAGAATCAAAAAGTTCCTTATTTAACGGTATAAAATCTGCATCAAGTTTTTTGGCAATACCCATGGCAGCAGAAGTTTTTCCTGTTCCTGGAAGTCCCCATAGTAATATTGAGGTAAATGATTCTATATTATGTTCTTTCATAGCCTGATTATTATCTAATAATGTTTTATACTTATTGATAAAAGCTTTTAATTCCTCTAAGCCGGCTAATTCATCAATAGATTTAATTGCATCATTATCCTTAAACGATTTTATTTCTAAACTATTCTTTTGGGGAATAGTTTGTTTAAGATTTTTTGTTTGCGTTTCTGTTTCCTTTACAAAAAATTTTTGCAAGCGTGTTTTTGATGTTCTATCAAATAATATAAGACTCATTATACCGGTAAAACCGGCAAGAGAGTACAATAATATTTTATCACTCTTGGTTTCTTGGTTTTGTTGTTTTTGTTTTCCGAAAGTGATATTCAATTGATTATTTTTTTTGAGTTGTAAAACTGGTGATATTAGCATATTTTATTTATCTTTATTTTTGTTCTTTGATTTTTCTTTTTGTAAATCAATCATACAATCTTCTATATGTTCTATTTTTTTGTCAATTTGTTTATTTTCTTGTCTAGTTTCTGCTATATTTAATAACCCGTAACCGACCTCTGTTACTCCTAAAGAAAAAATCCCCATCAGAACTCTTGTTGTTTTTGGAGCTTCAGTGTCTAATGTTTCATGCCAATTAGATATAGCTTCTGACACTGTTTGTTTTTGTTTTAAAAATTCATTTCTCCATTTAGGATTATCTAATGCTTCTTTTGCTTCTTTTATGATCCAATCTTCATATTCTTTTCCATTTACTTTGCCTTTGAAATTTAAGGACATGTTATTTGTCGTTATATTTTTTTGTTGTGTTATATTGTTTACTATAGATATTTTTTGTACTCTCATTTTTATCTCCTTGTTTTTATTTATTTTAAAACGAATAAAAAGTTTTCTTGCTATAAGTATATAATAAATTTTACAAATCTAAACAAAGAGACGGATTTTTAAATCCGTCTCTTTAGCAATAGATAATTGTATAATTATTACATTAGCCTTTCATAGCGTTTTCAACAGCTACAGCAACTGCAACGGTTGCGCCGACCATCGGGTTGTTGCCCATACCGATAACGCCCATCATTTCTACGTGAGCAGGAACTGAAGAAGAACCTGCAAATTGAGCGTCACCGTGCATTCTGCCCATAGTATCAGTCATACCGTAAGATGCCGGACCTGCTGCAACGTTATCAGGGTGAAGTGTACGACCTGTACCGCCTCCGGATGCTACTGAGAAGTATTTTCTTCCGTTTTCCCAGCACCATTTCTTGTAAGTACCGGCTACAGGGTGTTGGAATCTTGTCGGGTTAGTTGAGTTACCGGTAATTGATACGTCAACACCTTCTTTAATCATAATTGCAACACCTTCGTTAACGTCATCAGCGCCGTAGCATTTAACTTTTGCTCTTTCGCCTTCTGAGAACGGAGTTTCTTTAACAACTTTTAATTCGCCCGTCTTGTAGTTGTATTCTGTTTCTACGTGAGTAAAGCCGTTGATTCTTGCAATAAGGTAAGCAGCGTCTTTACCTAAACCGTTTAAGATAACTCTCAAAGGTGATTTTCTGACTTTGTTAGCGTTTCTTGCAATACCGATTGCACCTTCAGCAGCGGCAAAAGATTCGTGACCTGCTAAGAAACAGAAGCAGTCAGTTTCTTCTCTAAGAAGCATTGCTGCTAAGTTTCCGTGACCCAAGCCTACTTTTCTTGTATCACCAACTGAGCCCGGTACTGCAAAAGCCTGTAAACCGATACCGATAGCTTCAGCAGCTTCGGCAGCAGTTTTGATACCTTTTTTAATAGCAATAGCGCAGCCTAAAGTGTAAGCCCAGGAAGCGTTGTCGAACGCAATCGGCTGGATACCTTTAACAATAGCATCTACGTCGATGCCTTTTGATAAGCATAATTCGCGAGCATCTTCAAGAGAGTTGAATCCGTATTCCGGTAAAACTTTCTTAAGAGTAGCTTCGCGCCTGTCTTGTCCTTCAAATTTTACTGTCATATATAATTTCCTCTTTTCTTTTTATTGTTGTATTTTTTGTGATTAGTGAATAGTGAGTAGTGAATAGACTAAATTTCTACTATGTTCAATAATCATACTTTCTGACTAATAAAAAGCTCTTAGCAAAATTCTATTCACTAATCACTATTCACCAGTCACTTTTTTATTATTCTTTTCTCGGATCGATAGTCTTAACAGCATCAGCAAATCTGCCGTAAGTTCCGATGTTCTTTTCGTAAGCTTCTTTAGGGTCAACGCCTGATTTAATTGCGTCCATAACTTTTCCGAGGTTAACGAACTTGTATCCGATAACTTCATCATTTTTATCAAGACCCAATTCAAGAATATAACCTTCAGCAAGTTCAAGATATCTTACGCCTTTTTGCTTAGTGGAGTGGATTGTACCAACCTGTGAGCGTAAACCTTTACCTAAATCTTCAAGTCCTGCGCCTACCGGAAGTCCGTTTTCAGAGAAAGCTGTCTGGGTTCTTCCGTAAACGATTTGGAGGAACAATTCTCTCATTGCAACGTTAATAGCGTCACAAACAAGGTCAGTGTTTAAAGCTTCAAGAATAGTTTTGCCCGGAAGAATTTCACCTGCCATAGCTGCAGAGTGAGTCATGCCTGAGCAGCCTAATGTTTCAACTAAAGCTTCCTGAATAATACCGTTTTTAACATTCAAAGTCAGCTTGCAAGTACCCTGTTGAGGAGCGCAGCAGCCGCATCCGTGTGTTAAACCTGAAATATCGGTAATTTCTTTACATTTTGTCCATTCACCTTCTTGCGGAATCGGGGCAGGAATACCCTTTACACCGCGGTGTACGCAGCATTTTTCTTCGATTTCATGCGTAATTTCAATTTTGCCCATTTGACCTCCTTATTAATCAAAAATAAAGCTATTTAAATTCCAATAACTTTATTATATAACAAACAAGGATAATATTATAAATACTTTGAAATTTCTGCAATTGTTTCAGGAAAATCTTCCATAAATTTAACGGTTCTTTCTGCTAAATACCTGTCACTATTAGGATATTTAAGCTGTGCATTGACATCTGAAATTGCTTCTTCAAGTGCTCCAAGGCTGTCATTGTATCTATTTAGATAATGTTCCGTATTATCAACTAAATAATCCATTGAACCGATAGAATATCCGCACATTTTGGCTTTGTATAATTTAACTTCTCTTGTGTAAACTTTTCTGATGTTATCCAGTGCCGCCGAATCTAATATATCGCATTTTAAGTGT
Organism: uncultured bacterium; assembly: GCA_949296355.1. GTDB lineage: Bacteria > Cyanobacteriota > Vampirovibrionia > Gastranaerophilales > Gastranaerophilaceae > CAG-196. The sequence continues at coordinate 66,220 of CASFPS010000001.1, forward strand.
CCCAGTTCATGCAGATATATAAACATTTTATCCGCATCTTCATTAGAAATTTCGATATGTTCAAAATTATCTAAAGCCGAATGAATACATTGGGAATCTTCTTTTGAAAGTGAAAATTTAGGATTTTTAATATTTTTAAAATTTAATAATTCGTCCGGCGGCATCCGCTTAAGTGTTTCTAAAATTTTTTCGTTATTTTCTCCTTCAAAAATATACTTGTTTAAATCTATAATGCTTAATTCACCATTTTGTTCAGTAATTTTAATTGTATTGTTTTCTATTAAAACATCATATTTTTTACCATTTATTGTATGTACAAAATGATTATCACCAAACGTTTCGACGCGTCTTTGACTACGCATTAATACTTTCCCGGTTTTATCTTTAATAACATAATTTAGTTCATAACTGCCGTCTTTTTTACTTAAATAGCGGTAATTTGTCTTTATTCCTGACCTGGAAGTAAAATGGTGTTTTATAACAGTTTCACCGGTTATAGGATCTCTGAAACCTCTGGAGAGAACTTCCGGTTTTCCGTCTTTTATTCTGAATACATCTGCCTGACCCGGCACGCTTGCTTCCGTATAAAATATTTCTTCATCAGGTAATATATTTCTTTCATATTTTAATTGCGGACAGGTGTTTTCTCTCCAGCGGTATTCCTGTATTTGCCATCCTTTATTTACAAGAGATTGTACTCTTTGCGAAAATCCGGTATTTGTCCGTTCTTTTTTTGCTGCCGAGATTATCTCCTGCGTATTCTTGTCTAATAAAATATTTATTCCGGCTCTGTCATTGTGAAGAGTTAATGAACACTTGTTTTTATCAAAGGGGCTGATTCCGGCTGAAAAATGCGTGTACTGATTATCAGGCTGTGCTGCAATGATTCTTTTTATTTGAGAATCTTTATCAGAAATTAAAATATTTAATGTATCAGCATCTTTTACTTCAATTATTTTAATTCCCTTTTCATGTAACGGCTTTAGTGAATTAATAACCTCACCGGTATGTTTGTCAAAATATTTACAAATTTGGAAGTTCGGAATTAAGCCAGAGTCTATAAATTGGCAGACTTTATCCCACTTCAATTCTGATAAAGCGCTGGCATTATCTATGTTTTCAGTATAAATAAGGTGTTTATACATGCTCTCTAAGTTACTAAATTTGCGTTGAATATCTTGTTTATTTAAGTCTGATGTAATGTATTTTTTTATTATTAGAGCCATTGTTTCGCCGCTGTCATATCCTGTAATCAACACTTCCGGAACACTGTGGAAAAATTTAAGGATTTCTTTTCTTGTTTCCAAATTGTAATTTTCAGGAAACCTGTTAAAGAAATAAAAGAAACCGTCAAGATTGTCATAAGCTTTAGTCTTTTTAATAAAAGAAATTAGTGATTGTTTCATTTCTTTATCAATTCTGCCGTTATTTAACAAGAATTCAGTCATATCAGCAGCAAAATCTATCCTTTTTTCATCTTTGAAGCCGATTTTTTTTATATCAAATAAGCAATCTAAAATTTCCTTGTCATAACTTCCGTCTGCTCTTTGTGCGATTTGGATGACCTTATCTTTTTCAAATGGAAAAATACGCAAATCATCCTCCGTTGTTTTTAAATAATCCCTTTTAAATTCTTCCGGTGTGATAGTTTTTGATTTAGCTTGTCTTGAAATTTTGATAATGTCCATTCCTGTATCGTCAGTAAGTTTAACTGTATTATGTTCAAACGATTTTGATACAGCTTTTATTCCCTTTCCGGTCATTTTACCTGTATAATCAATAGCAGAATCTATTATTGATAATCCCAGCTTAATGCGGTTCATAAAATCTCCCAATAATTCCCTTAATTAAATAAAGTAATTTTATGAACAAAAATTGCCTGTTCTGTAAAAAATAATTAATTTATTCTCCTGAATATCAGCAGCAAATAAAAGTTTAGGTTGGTAAGTGTGCATACAAGTTTGATGTTTGGGGAAAATGTATTTTGGGGGTGACTGAGTGATTAAGTGACTAAGTGACTGAGAATATTAAAATGTAGGTTGGGTGAAACCCAACAAAAACAAATTAATTCAATAGTCGAATATGTTTAAGATTGCTTCGGGCTAAATGGTTGTTCCCTCGCAATGACAGTCCTTTGGGAAGTCTTAGAGAAGGATACATTTACTCCTCGCAATGACTCTAATAGGTCTGGCTTTAGCCCGACAAAAACTTTTGTGGAGCAAGCTCCATACTACTATTAGAAACTTATGCGTAAGTTTTAAACAACCCTCTTGATATCATCTACAAATTCTGTAAGATCGGTCACAACGCTTTTTGAATACTTGTTATAAAAATCTGCTGCCTGTCTTTTGGCAAAATCAAATAATTCAGAGCGGGCGTTTTGTCCTTCAGTACCGTTCTCCAGAAGCGATGAGAAAAATGTTACGACTTCCGAGGTTGTAACATCTCCGTTTTTGTCCATATCAAACGGGTTGGCTGCATTATCTGTTTCTGTTGTATTAATTTTTTCTCCGACGGCTTCCGCCTGATCCTGTGCAGTGTTTGAAAATTCAGTCCCGTCAATGTTTTCTATCTGAATTCCCGGAGGCATTCCAAGACCGTCGATAATATTATCGGTTTGAGTTTGATTATTTATATTATTACTTAATTGTTTTTCCAGTAGCTCGGCAAAAGTAGTGTCGTTCAAATCAAATTGGGAGGTAACGCCCTTATTTCCGTTTACCTCCGGATTAAACCCTATTCCGCCTATGAAATTAGATACTAAACTCATAGCTATATAATATATTATTTGAAACTCTTTCTCATCCTGTAAAAAATGTATTTAGTGAATAGTGAATAGTTAGTAGTTAACAGGAATGAGAGGTGTTTTTTATGAAGGGTGAAGAGGAGTTTAAAACTGTTTGGGGACGCCCCTTCCCTATATGAGGGAAGGTTGGGATGGGTGATAATTTCTAAATACAAGCAGAAGAAACGTCTATGCACGAAGGGTAAATAGTTAATAAAGTTATTACAAACTCAATTTCATTGCGGGGAGAGCGTTAGCTTGATGCAGCAATCTTGTTATTAATATCAATTTTCTTGCAGTAACTTGCCTGTTCGGATATAATAATTTATCAGGAGAGTTATATATGAAAAAGATTTTTTTGAGTTTATTAGTTTTATGCGGTTTGACGCTTGTAGCGCAGGCTGCTGATTTAGCGAATATAAAATATAAGAATATTAAAGCAGAAGATAAGTTAAAAATAGTGAATGACGTTTGGACAGACAAGGTTAAAAGAAGCGACAGCGATTATTTTATAAAGTTTGTATCTGACGGAAGCGGAAGTTACTCCGAGTTTTACAATTCTGACGGAAGTTTTGCTTTTAATACCGGATGCCAGTATGAATTTATAAAAAACGGGGATTTAATCGGGTATTCAAATCAGGATTTAAAGTTTTATGATTTTACTTACTCAAACGGAGAATTAAGCCGCAGGGAGCTAACGGAAGAAGAGATTCAAGCGTTGTTTCCGGACTATGAGATAATTAAGATTTCAGAATTTGCAGAAACAACAAATTCTTTCAAGGTAAAAAAAGATAAACTTAATTTTAAAATAATTTTGTTAAATGATACTGACAGAAACTTTTATCATTACGGATTTTCAACGGGAAATTCCAGGATAGAAAAGTACCCGCTTTCAGGATTTTTAAATATCAAAAAACGCGGCATGATTCAATTTTCGCACTTCGGTGATAATACAAAAGACAATCCGTGGTTTGTATTGTTAGTGAGATAAATGTAAAATTTTTGTTACAAAGAGGCAAATTTTTACTTGTTTATTTGTTTATAAAATATAAGTGTAGAAATTTTGAGGTATGTATGTCAACAATAAATCCGGTAATTACAAATCAAACTGTTCAGAATACGAATTTTAAGGGAGAAAGAAAAACAAGATTAGTTTCAGTTTCACAAGGTGACGGTTATGAAGCCAGGGTTTATGAAACAGATGCCTCTACCGGTAAAAAATGGGGGGTTGGTATTGCATCATATTTTCTTCCCGGGTTAGGTCAGGCAATTAATGGTCAATGGGGCAAGGCTGCAGGATTTTTCGGCGGATATCTTTTTTCCGGAATATTAACAAGTATAAGTTTGTCAAAAATGACATTTAACCCCTCAAAAAGCGGTGCTTTGACGGCGCTAATAGGTGGTTTGGGAGCTATTGGAACATGCATTTGGAGTATTGTCGATGCAGTTAAAAATGCTAAATCAGAGACTACGCAGATAATTCCGAAAAATAATACCCAGAATCTAAATAAGGTTGCATAAAATTTTCAAATGGCAAGAGAAAAGCTCGGCGGTCATCTGCCCCCCTTGCGGGGGAAGTACCCGAAAGGGGAAGGGGGGTGAAAAAATAAAAAATAAAAATTCATCCTCACCCGAATTTCTAAGCTTCGCTCCGAAAGTGAGGTTTGTGAGCGTGGAGCAAATCCAAGACAATGTCACGGAGTGACAAAGGGGGGGGGAACTCTTAACGAAGGTATATTAACTCACGGGCTTCAATTAATAATTCCTTCTGCCGCAACAAAAGCCGTTGACCAGGCGTTCTGGAGATTGAATCCGCCGCAGAAGCCGTCGATATTCAGGACTTCACCTATAAAATAAAGGTTTGGATAATTTTTTGCCTCCATTGTTTTTGGATTAATTTCATCTAAATCGACTCCGCCGGCAGTTACAGTTTCTTCGCCTTTGTTTGTACCGGTTATTGTAACTTCAAAGTTATGGATTTTGTTCAGTATATAATCTCTTGTTTTACCGTCAATTTTACACGCTTTTATATCAGCAAGCTCCCCGAGAAAACTTTTTGCAAAATTTGCCGGAAAGATTTCCGCTAATATATTTTTTAAATCTTTGCGGGGATAGGTATTTAAAAGTTCCTGCAGGTTAAATTCTTGAGGATAAAGGTCAAAGCTTAGTTTATAAGGGAATTTTTCTCCGGCTTTTATCGAAGAAATTGTATAAGCCAATGGTCCGGAGATTCCGAAATGCGTAAAAAGCAAGTCGTCTTTGATATTCATATCTCCGGATAAAACATTTTTAAGGACAATACCGGAAGGTATTTTTATATCGCAATTAAGCCCGACAAGCGAAGGCTTTGGCTCAATTATATTAATATTTAAATTTTTGAGAATATTAAAAGATGATTTTCCGCCAATAGAGACAACTACTTGGGGAAACCACCATCGGCTGCACTCCTTCCCCTTATGGGGAAGGTTGGGATGGGGTACAGAATTTACGGTTACGGATGCGGGTGAGGGGTTCTCGGTTGTAATTCTATATCCGCCCTCAATAACCTCAATTCCGGTAACTTTTTCTTTAACAAATTCCGCTTTTTTAATTTTCTCCAGAATCTTTTCTCTAACCTTTTTTGCACTGTTAGATTCAGGGAAAATCCTTCCGTTTTTCTGTATGTATGTGGGAATATCTAATTCCTCAAACAGGGAAATTGTATCACAGGTGGAAAATTTTGAAAAAACAGAGTACAAAAACTTTTCACCTCTCGGGTAATTTTTTGCAAGTTCTTTAAAATCATATTCAGCATGCGCAAGATTGCATCTCCCGCCGCCAGTCGGCAAAAGTGTCCTTAAAGGGGCTGAAAAATCAAACAGAGTTACCTCAAGACCGGCTTTTAATAAAAAATACGCACATATGCACCCCGAAGCACCGGAGCCTATTATTGCAATTCTGCGTGATTTATTTGAGAATACATCAGTCCCAGACATTTACCCCTCTTGTACCGTATAGTACAACCATTTCAGGGTTTTCAAGCTCATCATAAAGTTCTGTAACTGTTTTTTTGAAGAGCGGATGAATAAAGTCCTGCGCAATTTCAAGCATCGGTACCATAAGAAATGCTCTCTTGTGGAAAAATTTGTGCGGAATTGTTAAATCCGGCGTGTTAATAATTTTGTCATCATAAAACAAAATATCAATATCAATGGTTCTGTCTTTATAAATCTTTTTTCCGTCCGGAGAAACTGCTCTTTCACCTCTTCCCAATTGCGTCTCAATTCTTTTGCACTCTCTGAGAAGTTCCTCCGGAGAAAGTGTTGTAGAAATCTGTACAACAGCGTTAACAAACCAGTTTTCGGAATTCATCTGCCACGGTTCGGATTCGTAAAAAGATGAAGTGGCAACAATTTTTATTTCCGGAACAGCGCTTAAAAGGCTGGTTGCCTGCTGGAGATAACCAACTCTGTCGCCTAAATTTGAGCCTAATGATAAATAAACTATTGCCATAACTCAATTGTACCTTTATTTAACGCAAAATGTCAATAAAAAAGACCCACTTTTGCGGGTCTTTTTTACGTAAAATCTTAACAAAACTATTACTTGTTGCCGTAACGTTTTTTGAATCTTTCAACACGTCCTTCAGAGTCAAGAATTTTTTGCTGACCTGTATAGAACGGGTGGCAGTTTGAACAAATTTCAACTGTAAGATTGTCTACAACAGAACCTGTTTCGATTTCGTTACCGCAAACACATTTGATAACAGTTTTTTTATAATCTGGATGGATACCATCTTTCATAATAACCTACTTTCTGTTTTTCAAGATTCCAAACTTGATAAATAATATTCGACCAAGTAATATTCTAAGCTGCTAAAAAATAATTATCAAGTAGTTTATTGGTAAACATTTGTAAATTTTAGGTTTTTTGCTTAAACAAGCAAAGAAGTTCAGTTGTACAGTAGTGCGGCGTTTGCTCCACAAAATTTAAACAAAAAGGGTTAAGATTTACACAATGCTTGTGGAGCAAGCTCCACACTACTAAGCTACTAAGCTAAGCTCGGAAATATAGATCGGGCTTTAGCCCGACAATAATTAAATGGATTGCCGCAAAAATCAAAGATGTTTTTGCAATGACGCCAAACTAGTAAGTTTAACCGACAAGTCTAAATATTTACCCCCCCCCCCCCGCAATGACGCCAAACTGGTAAGTTCAGCCTATTATTTTGAAATAAAGACAGACATTCATGTGTAGGGTGGGAAAAGCGTCAGCGTTCCCACCGGAATAAAAAATATTGCGCTTTAGCCCGACAATAATTCTGCCGGTCGAATATTAATCCGAGAAATGTAAATTTTTGTAAAACTTCAAAAAAGGAATCCATTATTCCCTGTTGACACTGAATTTTGTTTGAAATAATATTGAAATGCTATAGTCGAATGTAATAGCCGGATTGCGGTAGAAAAAGGTTTTTACTACGTTAAGCAGTTCGAATTTGTTAATACATAAAACATAAAGGAATTAAAAATGACAACAGCTAAAAGACAAAGAATTAGAGTTTGTTTGAGATCATACGAACACAAATTAGTTGATGTATCAGCTGAAAAAATCGTAGAAACAGCAAAAAGAACAGACGCTAAAGTAGCAGGTCCTATTCCTTTACCTACAAAAAGACGTATCTATTGTGTATTGCGTTCACCGCACGTTGACAAAAAGTCAAGAGAACATTTTGAAATACGTACACATAAACGCATTATCGATATTTACGAACCTACTCAACAGACAACTGAAGAGTTGAGCAGGTTAGACTTACCGGCTGGTGTTGATATTGAAGTTAAGCTGTAAGGCTTAGTTTGCCCTCGCTCCTTGCGGGAGAGGTGTAACACCACAAATTGAAAACTTAATAAGCATTATGCATATAATGTGAACTACAGCGTCAGGTAAGGCGTGGGAGCGGATAAATAAAAATTTATCTGACAAAGCTCCAAAAGGTAAAGTAAAGGCAGTAGCGCTCGCAAGATGAAAGGCATAACAGTACAAACGGATTAGCTTCCGTGAGTATTTATGTCGGAAAGGAATAAACACATGACATTAGGTGTAATAGGTAAAAAGTTAGGGATGACACAAATCTTTGATTCAGAAGGTTTGGCAGTTCCTGTTACAGTAATCAAGGTTGACTCAATAGTAGTTACTCAGGTAAAAACTGTTGAAACTGATGGTTACAATGCTATACAGGTCGGTACAATTCCGGCTAAGGAAAAACATTTAACAAAAGCCGAATTAGGTCATTTCAAGAAAAACGGTTTAAACAACTACAGACACTTACAGGAATTCAGAGTTGAAAATCCTGCTGATTTCAAAGTAGGTCAGGAAATTGATTTATCAGTTTTGAACGATGTACAGAAAGTTGATGTAACCGGAACTTCTATAGGTAAAGGTTTTCAGGGTACAGTAAAAAGATGGAACTTCGGCAGAGGACCTATGGCTCACGGTTCTAAGAACCACAGAGAACCTGGTTCAATCGGTGCAGGTACAACTCCTAGCCGTGTTATCAAAGGCAAAAGAATGGCAGGTAACATGGGTAACGAAAGAGTTACAATTACTAAGCTTAAATTAGTAAAAGTTGATTCAGAAAACGGCTTAGTATTAATCAAAGGTTCAGTTCCTGGCTGCGAAGGCAGATTGGTAACAATCGTTCCAAGCCGCACAAAATGGAACTAACTTTAATGTTACCCTCGCCCCATGTGGGAGAGGGACGCATTTCAAGTTGAGCTGAGGCGAAACTTAGAAATTCGGGTGAGGGGTCAAATCCTTACAGCACGACAGAAAAGTCACAAAAATCCCGGCTTGCCATATAAAACGGGAAACCGAAAGGGGTAAGAGGAAGTCAGAAATTAAATAAGGAAATAAAACAATGTCAAAACAATTATTAAATACAAACGGTGAAAAATTAGGTGAAATCACATTAAACGAAGCTGTTTTCGGTGTAGAACCAAATTTACACGTTATGCATTTAGCATTAAGAAGACAGTTAAATAATGCAAGACAGGGTTCTGCTTGCGCTAAAACAAGAGCAGAAGTATCAGGCGGCGGTAAAAAGCCTTGGAAACAAAAAGGTACAGGTCGTGCAAGAGCAGGTTCTTTAAGATCACCTCTCTTTGCAGGCGGCGGTGTTATCTTTGGACCAAAACCCAGAAGTTATGAAATTAATATGCCGCAGAAAGCAAGAAAACTTGCTTTAAAATCAGCATTATCTGCAAGAGAAGAACAGTTGGTAGTTGTAAAAGACTTTTCAGCTATTACTGAACCTAAGACAAAATTAATGGCAGGTATTATCAAGTCATTAAATTTAACAGGTAAAATTCTTGTTATCGCTGATACAATGGCAGAAGAAAATAAATATTTAAGTTTGGCAGCAGGTAATATTCCTTCAGTAAAATTATTATTACCTTCAAACTTAAACGTAAAGGACTTACTTGAAGCTGATTTCGTTGTAATGACAGAAAAAGCTGTAAATGATGTTACAGAAAGGTTGCAATAATGAGTAAAGAAAGAAGAAATATCGAAAAGTTATACGATGTAATCAAGAAACCGATTATAACTGAAAAATCAATGATGGCAACAGCTTTGGGTAAATATACTTTTGAAGTACAAAAAGATGCAACAAAAGTTGAAATTGCACAGGCTGTAGAGTTGGCTTTCCCTGGCAGAAAAGTTAAGAAAGTTCAGACAGTTTACATGCCGTCACACGAAAAAAGAATGGGTCTTAAATTTGGTAGAACAGATTCTTCTAAGAAGGCAATTGTTACAATAGAAGGCGATCCAATCGAAGAATTAACTGCAATATAGCAGTTAATCACCTCGCCCCTTGCGGGAGAGGGCGCAGCCGTTCTTGAGCTTGGCGAAAGTTACGGATGCGGGTGAGGGGTTAAACTCTCAGAATATAAAAAAGATAATTATAGGAGAAAATATAAAATGGCAATTCGTAAAATTAATCCGACATCTCCGGGACAAAGAGGTATGACAAAGAGTGATTATCAAGAAATCACTACATCAACTCCTGAAAAATCTTTATTGAAGAAATTAAACAAGACAGCCGGCAGAAACAATACCGGTAGAATAACTTGTCGTCACAAAGGCGGCGGCGTAAAGCAAGCTTATCGTATAATTGACTTCAAAAGAGAAAAATTCGGAATCCCTGCAACAGTTAAAACTATTGAATACGATCCAAACAGAAACGTAAGAATTTCATTAGTTTTCTATGCAGACGGTGAAAAGAGATATATCTTAACTCCGGAAGGTTTGAACGTAGGCGACGTAATCGTAAGCGGACCGGAAGCTGCAATTCAGACAGGTAATGCTTTACCGTTAGAATTAATTCCATTAGGTACAATTGTTCATAATATTGAACTTGAACCCGGAAGAGGCGGTAAAATGGTTCGTTCAGCAGGCAACTTCGCTCAGGTTATGGCAAAAGAAGGAAACTATGTAACAATTAAACTTCCTTCAGGTGAAATGAGAATGGTAAGAAAAGAATGCATGGCAACAGTTGGTACTTTAGGCAATGCTGAATTCAAAAACTTATCAATCGGTAAAGCCGGCAGAAAGAGATATATGGGCGTAAGACCAACAGTAAGAGGTGTTACAATGAACCCTTGCGATCACCCTCACGGTGGTGGTGAAGGTAAAACAGGTCCTGGCGGACATCCTAAGACACCTTGGGGTAAACCTGCTCTTGGCTATAAGACAAGAAAACAAGGTAAAGCGTCTGACAAATTAATCGTAAGAAGACGTAAAAAGTAAAATTATAAGCAAAATTGGTTGGGGTAAATTAAACTCAAATATATTTACCCCCCCTAGCAAAAATAAAAATTTTCAAACATTAATACAAATATATAAAAGGAGAAATTAATGGCACGTTCATTAAAAAAGGGCCCATACGTAGAAGAAGCTCTTCAAAAGAAAATTAACAAAATGAATGAAAATTCAGAAAAGAAGGTTGTTAAGACTTGGTCAAGAGCATCCATGATTATTCCTGATATGTTGGGACATACAATTGCGGTACACAACGGCAAAACACATGTTCCTGTATACGTAACAGAACAAATGATTGGACACAAGTTGGGTGAATTTGCGCCTACAAGAATGTACAGAGGGCACGCAGGTTCTGATAAGACAGCAAAAAGAAAATAGTCTGTACGAATTTTTGATTAAGAATTAATTAAAAAATATAAGGAAAATAAAAATGGAAGCTAAAGCAAGACAAACAAACATAAAAATGACAGCAAGAAAACTTCGCAGAGTAATCAACGAAGTAAGAGGTAAGGCTGTTAATGACGCTCTTGATATGTTACGTTTTATGCCGTATTTTGCAGCCAGAGTTGTTGAAAAGAACTTGAAGGCAGCTGCTGCAAACGCTTTTGAAAAAGCCGGCGTAAAAGCTGACGCCCTCAAAGTTTCTGAAATCTTTGCGGATGAGAGCGTAACATACAAAAGAGGTAAACCAAGAGCACAAGGTCGTATATACAGAAGACTCAAACGTACATCTCACCTCACAATTAAAGTTAGTGACGCAGTAAAATAGAGGAAATAAGGAAATGGGACAAAAAACACATCCAACCGGATTTAGAGTAGGTATAATCAGACCTTGGTCAAGTACTTGGTACGCTAAGATTAAAGATTATGCTGAATTTGTAGCAGAAGATGCTAAGATTAGAAAATTTATTAAGAAAAAACTATATGCAGCAGGTGTTGCAGATATTTTGATTGATAGAAAATCTCAGAGCACTACAATTACCGTTGTAACTGCAAAACCTGGTATTGTAGTAGGCAGAGGCGGTCAAGGTATTGAAGAATTAAAGAATGAAGTATCAAAATATTTGGGTAAACAGGTAATCATCAATGTGGTTGAAGTAGCCAGAATTGATGTCGATGCTTTATTGGTAGCAGAATCAGTAGCACAACAGCTTGAAAAACGTATTCCGTTCAGACGTGCAATGAAGCAGGCTATGCAGAGAACAATGAGAGCCGGCGCTCAAGGTATCAAAATTATGGTATCCGGTCGTTTAGGCGGTGCTGAAATTGCAAGAAGCGAATGGGCAAAAGAAGGAAGAATTCCTCTTCAAACTCTCAGAGCTGATGTTGACTACGGTTTCACTGAAGCAGACACTATTATGGGTAAGATTGGTGTTAAGGTTTGGATTTTCAAAGGCAACTTGATGCCGGGTGAAAAAGCAGACATGAACATTAAATCAAAAAGCTCAAAAGATTCATCAGGCGAACGTTTTAGCGGCAGACGCGGTAAACGTAAACCTGTAGAAACAAAATAAGAAAATAACAGGAGAAAATTATAATGTTAATGCCAAAAAAGACAAAATACCGCAAGATGATGAAAGGTAGAATGAAAGGTACTGAAACAAGAGGTACCGAGTTTGAATTTGGTCGTTACGCGCTTAAGGCACTTGAACCCGGCTGGATTACAAGCCGTCAGATAGAAGCTGCAAGACGTGCTATGACCCGTGAAATCAAACGTGGCGGTAACGTTTGGATTAAAATATTCCCGGATAAACCGATTACTGCAAAACCTGCTGAAACTCGTATGGGTTCAGGTAAAGGTAACGTTGAATACTGGGTATCAGTTGTAAAACCAAATAGAATTTTATTTGAACTCGATTATTTTGACAGATCTGTTGCTATTAATGCTTTAGAATTAGCAGCACAGAAACTTCCTATCAAGGTTAAAATAATTGAAAAAGAATCTGTATAAAATAATAAATTAAGGAAAAATAAAAATGAAATTAAGTGAAATGCGTGAAAAGACAGTTGAAGAATTAAACCAATTTGTTGAAGATTCTAAAAAACAATTACTTAATTTTAGAATACAAAAATCTATGCATAAATTAGAAAATACTGCAGAGATTTCTAAAACAAAACGTTTAATTGCTCAAGCAAAGACTGTAATAAAAGAAAAAGAGGTGGCAAATGCCTAAGAAAGAAAAACAAGGTGTAGTTATAAGTGACAAAATGGATAAGACTGTTGTCGTAAAAGTTGCGTCATATGATCCACACCCTAAATATAAGAAAATTATCGAATCAAACAAAAACTACAAAGCTCATGATGAAAAGAATGAATGCGGAATTGGTGATATAGTCAGAATTATTGAATCAAAACCTATTTCAGGAAGCAAAAGATGGGTTGTAGAATCTATCGTTGAAAAAGCTAAGTAGTTTGGAAAGTGACGAAGTGATTAAGTGACCGAGGACAATTTGTTACTTACACAGAAATCACGCAGACATCATTATTTAATAAATAATGCGCTGTAAAAGAATGTAGGCTCAGGGTACAAGCCCGGGGCAATAAGATAAAAGGAAAAGAAAAATGATACAACAAGAAACAAGATTGGTAGTAGCAGATAATACAGGTGCTAAAGAATTATTAGTTATTCGTGTTATGGGAAGCTCCAATAAGAAATTTGCGGCTGTAGGTGATGTTGTTGTTGCAACTGTAAAGGATGCAACTCCAAATATGACAGTCAAAAAATCTGAAGTTGTAAAAGCAGTTATCGTAAGAACAAAACACGATATCAAACGTGCTGACGGTTCTGTAATCAGATTTGATGAAAATGCGGCTGTAATTATCAACAAAGACGGAAACCCTCGCGGTACCCGTGTATTTGGACCTGTAGCAAGAGAACTCAGAGACAAGAACTTTATGAAGATTGTTTCTCTTGCACCTGAGGTTATATAATTAATCCAAAATGTAAACGGAGAATAATAAAAATGACAGATAGTAAGAAAAAAAGCTTGCATGTAAAAACCGGTGACAGAGTTGTCATCACTGCAGGCAAGGATAAAGGAAAAATGGGTAATATTAAGAAATCAATTCCGGCTGAATCAAAGGTCGTTGTTGAAGGTATTAATATGATAACCAAGGCTACAAAAGCAAATCCTGCATACGGTATTCAGGGCGGATTAATCAAGAAGGAAGCTCCTGTTGATTCTTCTAACGTGATGATTGTATGTCCGAGCTGCGAAAAGCCTACCCGTATTAAGCATGCAGTAGTGGACGGTAAAAAAGTTCGTGTATGCAAAAAATGTGGCGAACAGTTAGACGTATAGTAATAGCTTAGAATATACGCGGAGTAAGCAGCTTAAAAGTTGTGTTTCTCCTAACGTATGAAAAGAAGGAATAGAAAAATGACTAGAACTAAAAGCTTAAGATTAAAATACAATGAAGAAGTTAAAGCAGCACTTAAGGAAAAATTCGGTTATAAAAATGACATGATGATTCCCAGACTTCATAAGATTGTTTTGAATATGGGTGTTGGTGAAGCTTCTCACAACTCAAAAATTGCTGATGCCATTCAGGCTCAATTAACTAAGATTGCCGGGCAGCGTGCAGTTGTTACCAAAGCTAAAAAATCAATCGCTTCTTATAAATTAAGAGAAGGTATGCCGGTTGGTGCTATGGTTACTTTACGCGGTGAGAGAATGTATGATTTTCTTCAAAAGTTAATCTGCGTTGTACTTCCTCGTATTCGTGACTTTAGAGGTATTTCTGCTAAGAGTTTTGACGGCAGAGGCAACTATACCCTCGGCTTGAAGGAACAATCTCTTTTCCCTGAAATCACTTATGAAGAAGTTGATCTGGTAAAAGGTATGAACGTATCTGTTATCACAACTGCTCATACTGATGATGAGGCTAGAGAATTGTTGAGATTGCTTGGTATGCCGTTCAAAGGTATGGCTAAGTAGTAATAAAAACACAGATGGATTTAATTATCCCGATTGTGTTAGGATGTAATTAGAATTAAATTTGTAATAAAGGAGAAAATCATGGCTAAAAAAGCGATGATAAACAAAGAACTAAGACGTGAAGCATTAGCTGCAAAGGGCAAATACCCGTCAGTAAGATTACACAACAGATGCAGCATCTGCGGCAGACCTCACGGTTTCCACAGAGACTTCGGTCTTTGCAGAATTTGTTTAAGAAAAATGGCTCATCAGGGGCTCTTACCTGGTGTTACCAAAGCAAGCTGGTAGGTGTGCTACGCACATAGACCTTCGGTCGGAACACATTAGGTGAAACTAAGAGTTGAAATAAATGCTACAGAAGTTCCTCAAAGTAAGACGACTAGTCTAAGGTAAATAGTTGTAACTACAAGTTAGTTGCAGGATATTTACCCTCCCCGCACGTAGACCTTCGGTCGGAACACATTAGGCGAAACTAAGAGTTGAAATAAATGCTACAGGTGTTCCTCAAAGTAAAACGATATTTATTAGAATATTGTGAGGGATACAGCTCCGGACACTTTCTGATAAAGGGGTTAAAGGCTAAGCAAAAGTATTCCTATCAGTTTAATATATCTTTCAAGCGGGATGGGCTTGGGTATTGATTAATAAAACTTTAATAAATAAAAAAAGAGAAACATTGGTTTCTCTTTTTTTATGCAGGAATATTATATATCTAGGTTTTATTTTTTTGCGAATTCTTATTCTTTTCGTCTAATTTTCTATAAATATTCGATACACAAGCCTCTGTTGCATTTCTCGAGATTCGAAGTTTCTTTGCTATTTCCTGATTATCATATCCGGATGTGACAAGATTCATAACTTCAATTTCTCTCTCTGTAAGACGATTCATTTTAAAGCTCCATTCTTTTTTAGTAAATTGTTTTATTAGATGCATCAACTACACTATTTGTATAATATTTTTTGAGATGTGTCTATCCGACAACCAGCTAATATTATTTCACATAAAAATCACAAAGAGCCAACGGATGTTGAAAATCGTCATGTGAAAATACCTGCATCACGTATCTGCCTTTTTCATAAAGGGTAAAGTAGTTTGTGTGGTAATACCTCTCATCAAGCATGAGCCTGTAGTCTTTTGTTCTGACAACTTGATTATCTCCCCAGGGAGCATCTTCTGTCATTTTGAAAACCTGAACCCGGATAAATTCGTTGTCCATCTTTTCAGGCGCTATAAAAAGGTAATATACTCTCTGACCTTCTGCAAAAACTTTCTGGTTTTGAAGTGCATTTTCTCTTGTAATCGGCTCAATATTAAATAAAATTATTCCTCTTTTGTATGTGCAGGCAGATAGAAAAAATGCAAAACACAATAATAGAATCAGAAATTTGGTGATTTTAAAAAGTCTCAATAATTTTCTCTCCTATTGTTCAAGAGATTTGATTTTTTGATTAACTACATTGAGCATTTTCTCGTCTTTTTCAAGCCCGGCGTATAAATAGTAATATTCAAGAGCTTTTTGAGTATCATCTTTCTGTTCATAAGCCAATCCAAGCGAATAATATGCGTAAGGATAGTCAGGAGAAAGTTCGATAACTTTTTCAAAGCATTTTACGCAATCGTCATAATTTTTCTGATTAGCGAGTACCAGACCCTTGTTAAAATAGGCGTCTGTATTTTTAGGGTCGATTATCAGAAGCTTATCATAGAAGCTTATAGCTTTTGTGTTGTTGCCTAATAGCTTATAAGTATTAGCTATTTTTAGCATTGTAACTTTATCCTGCGGTTTAAAAACAACTGCTTTTGTATAATAATCTATTGCTTCGTTGTACTGTTGTTTTTTATAAGCTTCATCTCCAAGTGCTATTAAACTGTCATAAGTGGCTGGCTGCTCATTAACCTGCGGCAGTTTTTCAACCGTGTCTTTCGCCGCTTCGGCAGCAGCTACTGCTCCGGAAGCCGGTGCTGCAGTCTCAGCTTTTGTAATAGGAGCTTCACCTGTTGTTTTAACTTCCGTGGCTTTTATTTCAACAGGTGTTGTTTGTACTGCAGATTCTTCTGCCGGTAGTGTTTCTGAAGCCAATTTATGATTGTTTTTGAAATCTTTTAATGCATTATTGTATTCTGTATTACCGGGTGCTAACGATACAGCTTTTTCATAGCTTGAAAGCGCGATATCAGTGCAGCCCATTTTGTTATTAGCTTCAGCAAATCCAAAATAAGCAGACGCTTCATTCGGGCTCAGCTCAATTGCGTCCTCAAAATACAAAATAGCCTGTCCGTAATCCTGTTTGTCCAACAAATCATAACCGTAAGCTATTGAAGCAGCGGAAAGATTTTGAATAAGTCTGTCATTAGACTGTTTTTCAAGAAGTGTTTTATAAATTTCTATTGCAGCTACATAATTATCCATTGCGTGAAGCGTAAGCGCCTTATTTGCCAGTAATTCATAATTATCAGGTTCTGATTTGAGGGCTAAATCATAATATTTAAGAGCGTTTGTGTAATCAAGTTTTTTATGATAACAAAGCGCCAGTTCTTTTTTTGTCTCTACATTAGAAGAATCTTTAGAATAGGATTTTTCAAAGTTAAAAAGAGCTAAATCATTGTTATCCATTTTTTTGTAAACAAGT
This sequence comes from uncultured bacterium, assembly GCA_949296355.1. Classification (GTDB taxonomy): domain Bacteria; phylum Cyanobacteriota; class Vampirovibrionia; order Gastranaerophilales; family Gastranaerophilaceae; genus CAG-196. Next base: position 83,369 of record CASFPS010000001.1, read on the forward strand.
CCGAGATTTCTGTATGCGTCGGCGTCGTCCGGATAAGCCGTCAAATACTCTTTGTACTGTTCAATAGCCTCTTCGTTTTTATCCATATTGCCCAAAAGGTTTGCATAGTCAAACTTCAAAGCAACGAGTTTCGGGTTCTTTTCAAAGAGTTTTTGGAATGCAGCCAGAGCCTTGTCGTTTTCTTCCATATTCTGGTAAGAAAGCGCTAATTTTGCAAGCAAGGCTTCATCATCCGGTCTGTTTTCAAGAGCTTTTTCTAACATCTCTGAAGCTGCCTGAAATTGTTTTGTATCATACAGAGCCATTCCGTAGTTTGCATAATCTTTAAATGCTGTCGGATATTTTTTGTAAACATCCGCAAAAGTGTCGCAGGCTTTGTCCGGCTGATTGTTGGCATAATAAACGTTTGCAAGGTTTTCGCTTGCCTCCTGATGGTCAGGATAAGCGCTCAAAAATGTGTTATAATACTCAATTGCGTTTTTGTAATTTTTCCTGAAATATTCAACATTCGCAAGATTCAGGTAATTGTATTTGTATTCCGGATAAATCTGCTGGGCTTGCATGTAAGAATTATATGCATTCTCATAATCACCCATTGTTTGGAGAATGTTTCCGATGCTTATGTAAATGAATGCGTCATTAGGGCGGAGTTTGATAGCCTTTTTGTAAGCCCCGAGAGCATCTTGATATCGTCCTATATCAGAATAAAGCCCTGCAATTTTTGTATAAAGCATGGCATCGTCGCCGTTTATAACAAGTGCTTTTTGGATAGTGCTTATTGCAGAATTGTAATCACTTCTGTATTCATAATTACAAGCCTGCTGGTAAAGTGCATGCGCTTCTTTAGTCATCTTAGCTTCAGCCTGAAGCATAGAAATTGCTGTAACTGCTGCAAAAATAGATATAAAAAATTTTTTATTATTCATAACATAAGCCCTCGATAAATATTTTAGCAAAAAAAGAGGGATTTTGTTAATTAGCTGGATAAATGTAAATAAATGTTAATTGTTTATAAAAAACGGAAATGATTATTTAAAACCATTTCCGTTTTTCTTTTATTTTACAGTTTTACGGATAATAATCCGGTGAGTTTCCTCTCTGAGAATTTACCCGTTTCTAGAACATCAAGCCTGCTTCTCTTGCAGCATCTGCCAAAGCAGCAACTCTGCCGTGGTAGAGGAAGCCGCCCCTGTCGAATACAACACATTCAATGCCTGCTTTTTTAGCTTTCTTAGCAATAGCTTCACCTACAACTTTTGCAGCTTCGATGTTACCGCCGTGAGCCAATTTTTCTTTAAGGTCTTTGTCAACTGATGAAGCTGAGCAAATTGTTACATGTTTTTCATCATCAATTAACTGAGCATAAATGTGCTTTGTGCTTCTGTAAACAGCTAGTCTAGGGAATTCAGAAGTTCCTGAAATTTTAACCCTGATAGCCTGATGTCTTTTTTGTACTTTTGGTTTTCTAATTTCCTGTTTAATCATTTTTTTAACCTTTCTTTTATTTACCCGAATTCTCTTGATGGTTAATCACGAATTCATCTGGGCTTTTGTTATTGTTGGGCAGGTATGCCCAACCTACATTGTTTTAGTGAATAGTGAGCAGTGAATAGAATATATTGCTGCGGCTATTTACTTTTTGTCATTGTTGGGTTTACTAATCCGACAATAACTTTTGTTCACCTCGCCCCTTGTGGGAGAGGGAAGAATTTCTTAGTGAGCGAATAGCGAACTTAGAAATTCTGGTGAGGGGTTGTCCCTTGTTATAGATTGCTTCGGGCTGTCTTGGCTGTTCCCTCGCAATGACGTTTTAAATAAGGTCTACGTGCGGGGGTAAATACTTTACCCTTGTAGATTTACTTAGAGGAACACCTGTAGATTTATTTCCAACTTGTTATTCTGCTTATGTGTTCCGACCAATTATCTACGTGCGGGGGGTAAATACACCCACCGACTTGTAGTTTTACTTTGAGGTTGACCAGTAGTTCTAATACTAATTTGGCATATTTACCAATGTCAACCGACCAAAGGTCTACGTGCGGGGGTAAATACTTTACCCTTGTAGATTTACTTAGAGGAACACCTGTAGATTTTATTTTTAACTTGTTATTCTGCTTATGTGTTCCGACCAAAGGTCTACGTGCGTAGCACTACTTCTTGCCGGCTTTACCAGCTTTACGTCTGATGTGTTCGCCTTCATACTTAACGCCTTTTCCTTTGTAAACTTCAGGCGGACGTTTGCTTCTTATGAATGCAGCAACATCACCAACGGTTTGTTTGTTTGAACCTTTAACGCTGATTTTAGTGTTAGCTTCAACAGATAATGTAATACCTGCAGGCGGTTCAATGATAACAGGGTGAGAGTAACCGAGTGCCATGTTAAGCTTAGTACCTTCCATGTTTGCACGATAACCTACACCAACGATTTCAAGTTTCTTTTCAAACCCTTCAGAAACACCGTGAACAGCGTTTGCAATCAGAGTTCTGAATAAACCGTGAAGAGCGTTTGTTTTTCTGTCATCTGAGTTTGGTTCTACAATAATATGATTGTCAGCAACAGAAACTTTAACTTCATCTCTGAAAGTTACTGATTCTGTACCTTTAGAACCTTTAACTGTAATAACGTTTCCTTCAATTTTAACTTCAACACCTGAAGGAATTTCGATTGGTTTTTTACCTATTCTTGACATATTAATTTCTCCTTTTTTTGTTTGCGGGCTTTTCTGTCAATTGAACCCGCTTTGTTCTAGTGAATAGTGAAAAGTGAATCGTGAATAGACTACTTTTACTATTTTTTTATTTGTTCCGACCAAATGTCTACGTGCGGGGGTAAATCTCACCTTACGACTTGTAGTTTTGCTTTGAGGTTGACCGGTAGTTTCAAGACCTGCTTGTTATATTTACCTCTGTCAACCGACCAAATTCTACGTGCGTAGCACTACCAGACGTAGCAGAGGATTTCACCGCCGAGGTTTTCTTTTCTTGCCTTACGGTCAGTCAATAAACCTTTGCTGGTAGAAACGATTGCAATACCCATACCGCCGAGTACCTGCGGTAAGTTTTTAGCTTTGCAATAGCTTCTCAAACCGGGTTTTGAAACTCTTTTTAAGTTTGTAATAACCGGTTTATTTGCTTCGTCATACTTCAATTCGATTGTTAAGTATTTGAAGTGTCCTTCTGCTCTTTCAGAATAGCCGTTGATAAACCCTTCTGATTTTAAAAGCTTAGCTAAAGCTACTTTTAATTTTGAAGAAGGCATTTCAACTGACGGATGAGAAACGACGTTAGCGTTTCTGATTCTTGTTAGCATATCTGCTATAGGATCTGTGTTCATCTTTTTTCCTTTTCTCTTGCGGACTCCCACGGTTTTGGATTTAAGTTCGCGCGCTGCGTATCTTTTTTATACAGCTATGCTTCACTATTTTAACGCTGCCGTACTTTATCCTTTTCCGCACGGGATCCATTCTGCTCGTCGCTTGCTAAATTAATTCTTGCTCATAAAAAGCGTCTTTTAGCAGTCCGACAAGTTAATCGTAGCACGGGCATGCTTTATTTGCAACAGTTTTGCTTAACATTCCTTAACCCTGGCATGATTAAGTGTACTTTTTACAAAAAATATTCCCCACCTTGCTGATAGTTTTTTTATAGAAAAACTGATTTAATATAATTATTAAATCTTTTTCATACTTCCAGCTATTCTTAATTCCAAGAGCCACAAAACGGCTCTTTTTTTTGGTGCTACGCACGTAAACCTTTGGTCGTAACACATTTACCCCCCCCCTGAGCGTCAGGAAAACGTCATTGCGAGGGAACAATTAAGACAGCCCGAAGCAATCTAAAAAGTTATTGTTGGGTTAGTAAACCCAACCTACATTGTTCAAATAGAGTTTGTAAATTTGATGATATTATAATAATTTTGTGCAAATCTCTACAAGATGGCAATTCTATTTATTTTTCTTGAACATCTGATCACTTGATTACTGTCTACAATATTTTCCTCAAATTCTCAACCATTCTGTCTGCTGCAGGCAAACGCTTTTCAATCTCTCCAACAGCAAGCGTTTTTACATCCTGTTCAAAATTCTCAGGCAAAATCTTGCAATTTTTGAGTGCAAAAGGTATAAGTTTCTTCTCTCCCGGATTCAGAATACGGTTTTTTGCAAAAATTGTATCAAAATAACTTGCAAGGAATGCTGCACATCTATGGTTTATGCTTACAAAATCAAGGCGCTCAACTGCTGATGCTATCTGGTCACGGTATGAAAACATTGCGTCTTTAAGGTACGCAAAATTCTTTTTGATAATGTTTTCTGCCAATTTTTCCGGATATGGAGTATTAACCCTTTCTTTCACACCTTTTAACCAGCCGTTTTTGTCATATAAAATTTCTGTTTTATTAATATTATCAATAAAGCAGGTTGTGTACCCTAAAGATGCGTTATGTCCTTCCCAAACCCATTTTATATTATTCTCTATAAAATCAGGGTGTCTGTACATAATATCAATTGGTTTTCCTGTCTCACGGAGTCTGAAAGTGTCTCCTGTTTCAAAATAATGGTTATCAATTTCCGGTTTGTCAGCAAATTTTTCTGCAATTTTGCGCCTTTCTTCAACCGGAGGTTCTGATTTTCCGTAAATATAAATGTCATAATCGGATTTATTGTCTGCAGTCTGCGCGGTTGAGGAGCCGCCTAAGCCAATTGAGTCAACCTCTTTAAGCTTTTTATAATGTTCTATCATTTCTGTCAGGATTTCAGAATTTCTATTAACCTGCATACAAACCGCCTTTCATTATGATATAATGATATTTAACAGATGGGAGTATTATATGTCAAAAACACTGATATTAATAGACGGTCACGCATTAGCTTACAGACAATTTTTTGCACTGGAAAGAACCGGCATGAAGAATTCCGAAAATCAGCCTACCTGGGCAGTTTATGGTTTTTTTAAAGCTGTATTTGATTTGCTTTCAAAAATTCATCCGGATTTTATTGCAGTTGCTTTTGATGTGGGAAGAAGAACCTTTAGAACCGAAAAGTTTGAAGAATATAAAGCAAACAGGGAAGCTATGCCTGATACATTAAGAAGCCAGATTGGTGTAATTTGTGACGGGCTTAATGCTTTTGATATTCCGATTATCACAAAAGAAGGTTTTGAAGCGGATGACATTATCGGAACAATTTCAAAACTTGCTTCCGAAAAAGGACATAATACTCTTATCCTGACCGGTGATCAGGACAGCTTCCAACTGATTGATACGGAAGGTACTGTAAAAGTATTGATTCCGTCTAAGGGTGAACTTGTTGAATATGACTGGAACAAAGTTTATGAGAAATTAGGAGTTTATCCAAACCAGATTACTGATTATAAAGGCTTAAGAGGGGATACTTCCGATAATATTCCGGGAATTAAGGGTATAGGAGAAAAGACAGCGCAGAAGCTTTTGAACAGATATCCGCATCTGGAGGAAGTTCTTGCAGATTGCGAAAATATTCCGGAAAGGGCTGTAAAACAAAAAATTTGCGACGGAAAAGAAATTGCTATTCTTTCAAAAGACCTTGCCACCATTATAAGGGATGTGGATATAGATTTTGATATTGATAAAGCTTCTGTTACGCTTCCTAAAATGGAGAATGTTTCAGCTTTTTTAAGAAAAATGCAGTTTTATACGTTTATTAAAAATATTGATAAAATTTTGTCCTCTTTTAATTCAGATACTCAGCCGGAAGCGGTTAATTTGAATTTGTTTGCGGCAGGTACAGGGGAAAATGTTCAGCAAAATTTATTCTCTCAGGCAATAAAAGAGACTGTTGAAGATAAAACTTTTGAGTACAAAACAGTAGATTCAAATAATGTTTCAAATATTATTGAAGATATAAAGAATTCTAAAAGAATTGCAATAAAATGGTATTCAAATAATGAAATTATAACAGGCTGTTCTGTCTCAAACGGAAATAATTACTATTTTTCTCAGGAATTTATTCAGCAGTTAAGAGAAGTAGTTGAAAATCCTGAAATTAAAAAAGTGGGTTATGATGCAAAATCTGATTATCACCTGCTCTTGAATAACGGATTTTCTCCTGCCGGATTAGAGTATGATGTGCTTTTAGCAAGTTATGTAAAAGATCCAAACAGGAAACATATTCTGGAAGCTCAGGCGCTGGATTTTTTAAAACATATAATGGCGGATGAAGATGAAGGCGTAAAACGATATTGTGATGAAGCGTATACGATTTACAGATTATACGATTACTGGCAAAAGCATCTTGATGAAAAAGAACAGAAGCTTGTCAATGATATAGAAATCCCTTTGACAAAAGTTCTTGCAAAAATGGAACACACCGGGGTTGCAATTGATGTCGATTATTTAAAAGAACTTTCTTCCTATATGACGGAAAAGCTTGCTGAACTTGAAGATTTGATATACCAGCTTGCAGGCGGGGCATTTAATATAAATTCACCTAAGCAGGTTGCGGAAGTTCTTTTTGATAAACTGGGATTAAAAACAAAGAAGAAAAAATCCCGTTCAACGAGTGCAGAAGTTCTTGAGGAGCTTGCGCAGGAATATGAGATTTGTGATTATATCCTGCAGCATAGAAAGTTTTCCAAACTAAAATCGACTTATACGGATGTTTTGCCGACACTTATCAGCAAGCGCGACGGCAGAATACACACAACTTATAATCAGGCGCTAACGGTAACGGGTCGTTTATCTTCTTCTAATCCGAATTTGCAGAATATTCCAATAAGAACGGAAGAAGGAAATAAAATCCGCTCTGCATTTTGTGCTATGGACAAAGAAAATTCACTGATTCTCTCTGCTGACTATTCGCAAATCGAATTGAGGCTTCTGGCGCATGTTTCCGGCGACAAGCATTTAATACACGCCTTTACGTCGGGAGAAGATATTCATACAATGACAGCTTCAAAGGTTTTCGGAGTCGGCATTAGTGAAGTAACAAAAGAAATGCGCAGACGGGCAAAAGCTGTTAATTTTGGTATAGTTTACGGTCAGTCAAAGTACGGGCTTGCGAAAAACCTCGGCATAACACCTGCCGAGGCGCAGGAATTTATAGACAAGTATTTTGAAACGTATCCGGGCGTAAAAGATTATATGAATTATGAAGTTGATTTTGTAAACAAACACGGGTATGTTGAGACGATTTTCGGGCGTAAAAGATATCTCTCATCCGAACTTCAGAGTTCAAATTTCCAGATAAGAGAATTTGCGCAGAGAGCTGCTATAAACCAGCCGCTTCAAGGAACTGCGGCGGATTTGATAAAAATGGCAATGATTGATGTGGAGCGGGAACTTGAATCAAGGAATTTGAAAACCAGAATGATTATGCAGGTTCACGATGAACTTGTGTTTGAGGTTCCGAAAACAGAGCTTGAAGAAGTAAAAGAACTTGCGCTCAGATGTATGGAACTTAACCAGCCGCTGCAGGTTCCGCTTGAAGTTGATATAAATTGCGGCTCAAGCTGGAAAGAGGGAGCGTAAAATTTATTCTTACCCTTCTTCTTTCAAAAGTAAAATTGCCGTGGTAAGTTCTTCCGTCAGATATTCAAGCTGCTGCGCAATGTTTTCCGGATTGTAAATTGAGCCGGTTGTGGAGTATGCCAGATATCTTTGATAAGTAACCGCTTCGCGCCTCAGAGTTGAAATTGATTTTACATAGTTATTAACTTCCTGCAGTTTTCTAAAGGATTCATAATAACTTTCCGGCTTGCCTTTGTATTTTTCTGCAAGGTTATCAATGTTGAGTGTAAGCAGGTTTGCTTTTGTTATAAAAAGCTGTAAACTTTCATTATCTTCAATGCTGTCAACTAGTTTTTCCAGCATCGGAATAATTTCATTGGCATCTTCTGTAAAGTCAGAAGTTTTGTCTTTTTTCTGAATGATATTGATAAAAGCAGGATTGTCTTTAGGAACAGGTTTTAAATCCGCAGGGTCATTAAAATTTTCCTGAGATTCAAAAATCGGGGTTGTAACTTTTGTTTTGGATTTTTCTATTTTATCGCCTAAACTCGGAAGAGTACCGGCATAACCTTTGCCCTGCAATTCTTTTTCGAGTGCTTTGTCTTTTTTGAACCAGAGAAAAGCGTGTGAAGGCAAAGCGATGTTTAATAAAATAAGACAGATTAAAAACTTTTTCATAATAATATTATATTAATTTATTATTAAAAGGCAATCTTGCGAGAGTAAAATCGGTAAATTGAATGGGCTTTTAACCGATATGTAAGATTTACCAACCCTTATGAGGGAGGGTGCTAGCTTATTAAACTTGAATGCTGCACTTTGCCTCTCCGGTCAGGGAGGTCGCAGTTGTGTGAGCGTTAGCGAACTACAAATGCGGGTGGGGAATAATTTACTATCAGCCCCTCTCCGGGGTAAATGTATTAGTTTGATTTGTAATTCTACAAACCGGATGTATTTCCAGGGCGGGGGGACACGCAAAGTCGCTCAATCCATGTTACGCCAAATGAGCGACAACGCGCCTCTCTCCCTAAAAGAGGGAGAGAAGGAGAGGGTGCCAGCTATCAATAAGCACCCATCCCAACCTTCCCTCAAAAGGGAAGGAGCGCGCAAAGTCGCTCAACCCATGTTACGCCAGATGAGCGCTGTAGCATCTGCCCCCCTTGCGGGGGAAGTGACCGGAGGTCGAAGGGGGGTAAACCAAGACAAACCAGCTATCCGCGCTTATCTTTCCGGACGGAGAAGTCTCAGTAGTATGAGCGTTAGCAAGTAACAAATGAGGGCGGGAAACAAGCCAATATCAGCCCCTCACCCGCATCTGTAGCTTTCGCCTAACGGCTCAAGCACATCTGCTCCCTCTCCCCAAAGGGGCGAAGGAACGCACAAAGTCGCTCAATCCATGTTACGCCAAATGAGCGACAGCGCGCAAATCCCCTCGCCCCTTTGGGGAGAGGGTTAGGGAGAGGGGCTGATATTAATATGGATTGCCGCGTCGCTTCCGCTCCTCGCAATGACGGCACTCTTGGAAGTTTCACCTACCAGCCATATACATTTACACCCGCCGATGCAACCAGAGAATTTCTCCTAAATGTAAATTTTTGTAACAATTTTCCCATAAACCCTAAAGTTTTTTACAAAAATGCCGATAACTATATTAAATAATGGAACTTTTCTTAGAAAGCGGAAAAAGGAGATTAAAATGTCAAACGATTTATCAAAAGTTTACCAGTTCTTATCAAATCAGGGAGATTGGGTATCAAAAGCGGACACAAACAGTGACGGCGCTATTACAAAAACAGAGTTTAGAAACTTTTTTGAAGAAAATTTTGAATGGGACGGTGAGACAACTGAAGCCGGTAAAAACGACCTTATAAATTCTTTCTGGAAAACTATTGATACAAATATTAAAAGCGGATATATTGAGGGTACAGATCGTATCAAGAACAAGAACGCATTAGACGCGGATGAAATGGCAAAAATGCAAACGCGTATGGAGCTTTATGAAGTTTTGAATGATTTTGCTTCTGATATGGAATGTCCGTCCTTTATTTCCGGTGCCGCTGATTGGAAAAAAGATGTAAAAGAAGAACTGTCGCTTCTTATTGAAAATTATTTAAAGACCGGCGGAACGGTTGAGGATTTTTATACTTATTTAGAAGAAAAATCTCCTGCCGTAATGAATAAATGTACTGCAGAATATTGCTCTGCAGAATATTTGGATTCTATGCAGGAAACCTTCAAACAGTACGATTACAAATGTGCTGATGATAAAGATTTGAATAAATTGATTGAAAACTATTTAAAACAGTTGCCGGAAGATGCTGATGCGTATGAAATACAGGAGGCTATTACGGGAATAATTGATGCATATCTTGCAACTGCCGGTCTAAAAGAGGCAAATGATGTTGATCTAGAGCAGTATGGTTATAATACAAGCGGCTTGGAGGATTTGAACGACATTCAGAAAGCAGTAGCAAGAAAAGCGCTGCAGAAAACTCTGGAGCCTTTGAAGAAAGATCCTGATTATGAAGCTTATGCAGAGCTTTATGACGCTGCAATTGAAAAATACATAGACAGAACACTATCAGAAACAAAAGTTTGTAATTTTGAAAATTTGTGTTCAACAAGTCTTACTGTTATTCAAACTTCGGAAGAATTTAGAGAAATTGAAAAAGAAATTACTGTAAGAAAAACTCTTGCATGTGATGAGGGTTCTCTGCTCTATAATGCAATCAAGGAAGAACTCGGCGAAACAACTGCAGATCTTTTAACCGAGGGCGTTTATCTTGAAGCTTACAGAAATATTATAGATGAAGCTGTAGAAAAAGCACTTAACGGAGATTTTGATATGGAAGGCTCCGGTGTATTGGATACAAGCCTTCTGAGAGAATGGACGGTTGAGCAGATTAACGCAAATATTCAGGATATTCTTGGAGAAAGCGGGGCAGAGAGTGACCTAACGGTAGATGAATTGAATACAATATATGACAATTCAATTGAACATGCTGCAAGTCTTAAGAATACAGATCCGGAAGAATCACTTAAACTTTATAAAGAAGCAGCAATTGCTTACTGTGATGCAATAGCCGGCAAAGGTGAAGAGCATAAGGCAGTAATTGCGGAAGTCTTTGGTGATTCTAACTACACATCAGTTATCAATTCTTTCAATATACCGTCTAAGATTACAGAATTGATTGATGAATTGAAATCCAAAGTTGTCGGAGTAATTGAAAAAGTCGATGTACACGATGATTCAGAAGAACTTATTAAAGATATGAACGAAAATCTGAAATACAACGGCGTTGATGTTTCAACCGCACGTGCTAAATTCACTTATTATGTAAATAAAGACGGTTCAATCAACTTTGTTAATTACAGTGAAGCTGCCGGCGCTTGGAATGATACAGCTAATACAGTTCTCAATGACCTTGTAAACAACAAGATGAGAGGAAAACTGGAAGATGCTTATGCAGAAGAAATCAACGGCTTGCAGTTGTCTCAGCTTGAAAAGGATAACCTCTTCAATACAGCATTATTCCAGACATTGTCTGATCCTTCAGTTCTCAGAAGCCAGTATGATGAAGCCAATATTTCTATAGTAATGGAAAATCTTGTTAAGAATTATACTAAGATTCTTGAAAAGATTTCAGATGATGATAATGCAAGAGCATTCCTTAAAGAATCAGCTTCTAAGAGTCTCTTGAACGGCAGAACAACATCTAACGGCAGCTCAGAACTTTCAAGATTGAACGGCGGCGGCGCAAGATTTACGACGATCTTTGGTAAAAAAGTACAAATTGGTGGTAGCGGCAACTCGAACTTCGTTGACTTCTCAAGATATTATACTAATGATTCTACGAATGGCGGAGATGACTGGGTTAGAATTGACAGTAGAGGTGAGGAAGCATTCAGCTATAATGGTGCAAGCGGTACAATAATAGTATTAACATCCGATACAGCAGGCGACAACGACCCTGTAAATAAAGCAATGCGTAGTATATTGCAGGATTACATCGTCTCTTACCAGCAGTATATTGATCCTAATAGAATTATAGAATTGTTCAAACAGGCTCAACAGACAGCATTTGCAAACCTTGACTCAGTAGTAGATCAAAGCAGTGCACAGGGTGCTCCGATATACGGATATGGTGAAACTAATGGTACAAGCGATAAAGATAACGCTGATACATACAGAAATGATGGTCTCTACGGTGTAGATTCTATCTTGATAAACGTAGTATACGAAATGGAAAAACTGATAAACAAAGAAATTCTCGGATAATGACAGAAGAATTAAGACACGGGGGCTTTTCAAGCCCCCGTGTCTTTTATTGCCTTGTTGTAGAATTTATTTTTTTTGAAGAAAGGGGTATTTTATATAATACGCTCGTTCGTAGGGCTAACGCCAAATGAGCGACAACGCGCTCTCCCTCCCTAAGAGAGGGAGGGCAGGGGAGGGTGATAGGCTATCGATACAACCAAATATCACCCATCCCAACCTTCCCTCGAAAGGGAAGGAACACGCAAAGTCGCTCAACTCATGTCACGCCAGATGAACGACAGCGCGCAAATCCCCTCGCCCCTTTGGGGAGAGGGTTAGGGAGAGGGGCTGACATTAATATGGATTGCCGTGTCGCTTCCGCTCCTCGCAATGACACCCAGCCGGTAAGCTCACTTACCAGCCCAAATATTTACCCCTCGCAATGACAGCACTCTTGAAGTTTCACCTACCGGTATGTCTACCTGACTTCAAAACTCTACGTCATTGCGGGGGTAAATGAATTAGGTTAGTAAGTGGGACTACAAGTCGGGAGTCATTGCGAGGGAACAGCCATTCAGACCGAAGCAATCCGGAACGAATTTTACAATTAAATAAAAAGTGGATTGCCGCGAAAATAAAAACAAAATACAAAAAACGGAGAGGAGATTATCATGTGTGAAATAGAAGATATTAAAGCAAGACAAATTCTCGATTCAAGAGGAAATCCGACAGTTGAAGCCGATGTAAGACTTATTGACGGCTCGATAGGGCGCGCTTCAGTTCCGTCAGGCGCATCAACAGGAATTTACGAAGCAAAAGAACTAAGAGACAACAACCGTGCTGAATTTTTAGGCAAAGGTGTTTCTAAAGCAGTCGACAATATTAATTCCGTTATAACTCCTAATCTCCTCGGCGAAGAAGCTTTTAACCAGCAGCTTATTGACAGCTTAATGCTGGAGATGGACGGGAGTTTTAATAAATCAAATCTCGGAGCAAACGCCATTTTAGCGGTATCGCTTGCCTGCGCACGGGCAGCTGCCGAATCTCTGGAAATCCCTCTTTACCGTTATCTTGGCGGAATAAACGGCAGGATTCTTCCGACTCCGATGATGAATATTTTAAACGGCGGGGCGCATGCTAACAACAACCTTGATTTTCAGGAATTTATGATATCACCGGTCGGAATGTCCTCTTTTGGTGAAGCTTTACAGGCAGGCTCAGAAATATTCAATACCCTAAAAATTATTCTTAATGAAAAAGGTCTGTCAACAACTGTAGGAGATGAAGGCGGATTCGCTCCGAACCTTAATTCTACTCAGGATGCAATAGAGGTTATTATTTCCGCAATAGAAAAAGCCGGATACAATACAAATAATGTAAAAATCTGCCTTGATGCTGCAGCCTCCGAACTTTATGAAGAAGGCGAATGCTCAGGCGGGGTTTGCTCTTTGAGCCAATATATATTAAGAGGTGAGGGCAAGAAATTAACCTCCGAACAAATGATTGAATACTTAGAAGAACTGGTAAGAGACTATCCGATAATTTCTATAGAAGATGGGCTTGCTCAGGACGACTGGCTCGGCTGGCAAAATTTAACAGAAGCGCTAGGGGGCAAATGCCAGCTTGTGGGTGATGATTTGTTTGTTACTAATACAAAACGTTTGAGAGAAGGTATTGATAAAAAAGTTGCCAATTCAATTCTTATAAAACCAAATCAAATCGGGACTTTAACCGAAACTATGGATGCAATTTTAATGGCGCAAAAGAATAATTACACTGCAGTTGTGTCTCACCGCTCTGGCGAAACAGAGGACAGCTTTATTGCAGACCTTGCAGTTGCAGCGAATTGCGGCTTAATAAAAACTGGATCTCTATCAAGAACTGACCGTATGGCAAAGTACAACCAGCTTTTGAGAATAGAAGAAGAACTCGGAGCCGGGGGTAAATACTTAGGCTTGCAGGCATATAATATAAATAATTTATAATTTATCCTCTCCTTGAATTACGGCAGGGTGACAGTCAATCACAATAAATAATTGCACCAGCCTCCCAAGATGGGCAGGTTGCTGTTGTGCGAGCATCAGCGAACTGCAAATGCGTGTGGGATACAAGCCGAGGAAAATCTCCATCCTAACTTTCCCCAACCGGGGAAGGAATGCACAAGGTCGTTCAGTTACCGCAAATCCCCTCGCCCCTTGTGGGAGAGGGAGCAGATGTGCTTGAGCCGTCAGGCGAAAGCTACAGATGCGGGTGAGGGGTTAAATGTAGTAATGTGGAGCAAGCTACACGCTGCTTAGCTATTTGCGGATAAAATATGCTCTTAAAAGATCTGCACTAGGAAAAGAATCTTTTTTCTCTGCCAATTTAGCAATTCCAAAGTAATAATCCCTTAAAGAATCTGCTTTACGGCAGATAGAATTGTTACCGTCTTTAAGAATATGACTCTTTAAAACTCCTTCCGTAGCTTTTGCAGGCGGATTCTTTGCAAAAGCATTCCCAACCGTTAATCTCACAACATTGTTTCCTAAATTTGGCATAAAGCACTCCTTCCTTCACACTTCCATATATTATAAAAGTATAAATTAAATAGCAAATTGATTACATTTTGTAATAATGTTACAAAATGTAATAATTACAACTCTCTTCTGCCTTCTATAGCTCTTGCAAGTGTAACTTCGTCTGCGTATTCCAAATCCGCCCCTACAGGAAGCCCAAACGCTATTCTGGAAATTTTTATGCCGAAAGGTTTTATTAGCTTTGTCAGGTATAAACTCGTAGCTTCACCTTCAACTGACGGGGATAATGCTAAAATAACCTCCTGAACCTCTTCATTTGTAAGTCTTGTAAGCAGCTCTTTTATTCTTATATCTTCTGCCCCGATTCCGTCCATCGGAGAAATCAGCCCCTGCAATACGTGATACAAACCTCTGTATTCGTTTGTTTTTTCAATTGCAATAAGATCTTTTGTTTCAGCTACAACGCAAATTACAGAACGGTTGCGGTTTGTGGATTCGCAAATCTCGCAAGGACTTTGTGTCGATATATTAAAACAAATCTCGCATGTCTTAGCGTTCTTTTTAGCCTCCAGAACCGCATTCGCAAACTTTTCAACCTCGCTTAAAGGCATTTTAAGAATTTGAAAAGCCATCCGTTGTGCCGATTTCGGACCAACGGACGGAAATTTTTGAAACTGTTCTATTAATGCTGCTATGCTTTTTGGATAAATCATTTATGCCGCCTGACTAATAGGAATATAAAGCTGCGTAAATTTGAGGGCAGTTGGAGCTATAACACAAGCCTGATGTTTTGTAAAATACCGCCCGAACAAAGGTCTATGTGCGCAGCACTAGAATAATCCCGGAATAGAAATTCCGCCTGTTACGGCTTTCATTTTTTCTTCCATAACTTTTATTGCTTTATCAGAAGTCTGGTGAATTGCAGCAGTGATAATATCTTCAAGCATTTCAATTGTATCTTCTGAAACTGATGACGGATTATCAGGATTAATAGCTTCTGCTGAAAGCTTAATTGATTTAAACAAACCTTTACCGTCGCAGATAACTTTTACGGCGCCGTTTGCAGCTTCGCCTGTAATATCCATTTTATTAAGTTCTTCTTGTGTTTCTTTTAATTTTTTCTGAATATTTTGAGCCTGTTTCATCATATTCATCATGTTCATCATAATCCGGTTCCTCCTCTTTTAGAACAAAGTCTTATATCTGGTTTTCAATCTTTGACATCAAATCATCGTCAATATCAAAATTTGCATATACATTTTGAACATCGTCGTGTTCTTCAAGCCTGCCCAATAGTCTCATAATGTTAATTGCAGTTTTCTCGTCCGTAACTTCAATTGTGTTTTGCGGTATTCTTGTAAATTCTGCTGTCACTGACTTGAAGCCTTCTTTTTCCAAGCCTTCTGCCACCGGCTGTAAGTTTGGTACGGAAGTATAAACTTTATACTCATCATCTTCTTCTACAATATCATCAGCGTCCAGATTGATTGCGGCTTCAAACAACTGCTCATAATTTACGTCATCTTTATTGAATGTAATGCAGCCTTTTTTATCAAACATCCAGCCAACACAGCCGGTTTCGCCAAGGTTGCCGTTAAATTTTGAAAAATAACTTCTGATATCGCCTGCCGTACGGTTTTTATTATCTGTCATTGCTTCAATAACAACAGCAACACCGCCTGCTGCATATCCTTCGTATGTCATTTCATCATAGTTTTCGCTGTTTCCAGAACCTGAACCTTTTTCGATGGCTCTTTTTATATTATCGTTCGGAAGCCCTGCCGCCTTCGCTTTCTCTATAGCAGTTCTCAGGCGGAAATTTCCGGCAGGATCTGGTCCGCCGAGTTTGGATGCTACAATAATTTCTCTTGAAAATTTTTGAAATTCCGCAGCACGCAATGAATCCGTTTTTGCTTTTTTATGTTTAATGGTTGACCATTTTGAGTGTCCGCTCATTTAGATATCCCCTTTTAATTACCTTATTGTCTGTAACCATTATGATAATCGAAACCAACTTCTATATCAAGCATTTATTAGTCAAGAAGAAATTAACATAAATTTCTGCAAAGATTTTACATTTTGATTTTTTCTGAAATTTATATTATGATAGAAAAATGCTTATAGTGAATTTATTGATAATAGCTGCATTATTATTTTTTAACGGTTTTTTTGTTGCGGCTGAATTTGCCCTTGTGGGTGTGAGAAAAACCAGAATACAACAACTTGCGAACGAAGGAAGTTTTGACGCAAAGCTTGCTTTGGATGCGGTTAAGAACATTGACAGATACATAGCTGCTGTCCAGCTCGGTATAACAATAGCAAGTTTAGGAATAGGCTGGGTCGGAGAATCCACCATTGCTGCAGTTATTCATCCGGTATTTTCATTTCTTCCTGGGAAATGGGATTCTGTTGCAACACATACGATATCAGTCTCTTTAGCGTTTGCGCTGATTACAGTTCTCCATGTTGTAATAGGAGAATTAATGCCAAAATCTATTGCACTTCAGTTTCCGGAAAAAACAACTCTATGGGTTGCAAAACCGATGTTTGTTGTAACAAAACTTTTTGCGCCGATGATTTTTCTCCTGAACGGACTTGGAAATATTCTGCTTAAAATTTGCAGAATTGAACCTGCAAATGCTCATCACACCGTTCATACAACGGAAGAACTCAATATGCTTATTGATGCAAGCTGCAAGGGCGGAGTTTTGAATGAAAAAGAGGCTGAAATATTACAGAATGTATTTAAATTTTCGGATCTTACAGCTTCTCAGGTTATGATACCGAGAACAGATATGGTTTGTTTACCGCTTGAAATTTCACTTGAAGAGTTGAAAGAAATTATTATAGAAAACCAGTACACAAGATATCCGGTTTATGAAACCGATTTAGACCATATTGTAGGCTTTGTCCACATAAAGGATATTTATCCTCTTCTGGTTAAAAATGCGGATTTTAACCTTTCGGCGCTTTTAAGAAGCATTCCTTTTGTTCCGGAGACAATGCCTATAGACAAAGTTGCGCTTGAGTTTAAGAAACACAAATCCCAGATTGCAGTTGTAATTGATGAGTTTGGAGGAACAAGCGGACTTATTACACACGAAGATGTTATGGAAGAAATCTTAGGTGAAGTGCAGGACGAGTTTGACGATGAAGAAGAGGTTGATGTTAAAAAACTGCCGGACGAAAGTTTTGAAGTCTGCGGAAAAATGAGAGTTGACGAGTTTTGCGACTTTTTTAACGTAGCAATAAGTGATGAAGATGTTACGACTATCGGCGGCTATTTTACCAAGAAACTGGGTAAAATAGCAGAAGAAAATGATGAGGTAAGCGATGAATATTTCACCTACTGCGTAACCGAAACAGACTCTACAAGAATAGTTAAATTAAGAATTAAAAGGTCTGATTAAGAATTTAATAGCGCTTCCTTCAATATGTCTCTGCATAGCGTATTCTACTTTATCAAGCGGAAGTTCTTCCGTTATTAATTTTTCGACTTCAATATCACCTGTTGAAATCAAATCAAGAGCCTGACGAAAATATTTAGGCGTATGGTGGAAAACGCTCATCAGTCTCATATCTCCGTAGTGCATTTTAGTTGTATCAAAACATACTTTTGAACCGGATTTGCAGCCGCCGAAGAAGTGAACAGTTCCCCCCGGACGTACTGTTGAGAACACAAGTTCCCAAATTTCCGGCATGCCGACACATTCTATTGCGACATCCAACCCTTTTTTCTCAGCGGAAAAGTCTTTGAAAATTCGCTCCGGAGTCGAATACTTTTTCAAATCCACAATTTCATCAGCGTGGGCAAACTCTTCTGCAAGCTTTAATTTAATAGGATTTCTCCCTGCAACAATAACTCTTGCTCCTTTTAACTTGCAAAGGCGGGCAAACATTAAGCCGATAGGTCCTATTCCTATTATTCCGACGCTGTCACCGGGATTAATTCCGGTTCTTTCAACCCCGTGAACCACATTAGCAAGCGGCTCTGAAAAAGCGGCTTTTTCAAACGGAAGGCTCGGCGGAAGAATCAGAGTATTTTTTCTTACGATTCTTTCCGGAACAACAATATACTCTGCATAAGCGCCGTTAAGTAAATCCAGGTTTTCGCAAAGATTGTATTCACCTTTTCTGCAATAAAAGCATTCACCGCAAGGAGCGGAATTTGCGCAAACTACACGGTCTCCGACTTTTACGTTACGAACATCATCTGCAACTTTTTCGACAGTTCCCGCAAATTCATGTCCGAAACCTGACGGGATATTTTTGATTAAAACGGGATGACCGCGCCTGTAGGTTTTAACATCAGTTCCGCAAGTCAGTGCAGCCTGAATTTTAACCAGAATCTCTCCTTTAGCGAGAGGCTTAATTCTGGTCTCTTCATATCTTATATCCTGAGGTCCGTAAAATAATACTGCTTTCATTTTAATTACTTAATAGATTTCAAAACCGTTGCTGTAATGTCTTCTCCGCCCCAGACAACTGCTGATTTAGGTAATACCATTGTATAACCGAGCTCTGTTGCCTTTGCGCCGATTTGTTTTGTTATATCAGCATCTGCAGCTTTTAACTTAGCGGTATAATCTTTGAGGTTAGCTTCTCTTTTTTGTTTAAGCTGCTTTTCGTAAGATTCGGCAAGTGATTGTTTTTTCTTGGCATCAGTTTGTTTGTTAACATCCTCCTGAGCCTTCTTTATAAAAGCTGCAATTTCTTTATTCTTTGCTTCCTGAGAAGATTTTAAAGCTTTTACCTGTGATGATGCTGCTACAACTTTTTGAATATCAACAACCGCAATTCTTTGCTGTTTAGGAGCTTGAGCTGTTTCCGCCGCAAAAGCCGCAGATGTCATCATTAATGCTGATAGTGCTAAAACTGTTAAAACTTTTTTCATGCTAACCTCTCCTGTAATTTATAATTAAAAGTGCAACTGATATGATAATTATACCTATAGATACGAATATTGCAACCGGCATACCAAAAATGTATTTTACGCTGTCAAGTCGGAACATTTCAACAATAATGCGTACAATCGAATATAAAATTAAATAAATTAAAGCCAGATTTCCGTCTTTTTTTAATTTGCCTGTTTTTACCAGTGCTAAAAGAATTATAAATATAACAACATCAAGAATACTTTCATACAAAAATGCCGGATGGAAGTATTGATATTCCTGATAAGGAATCGGTCTGTACTGAGGTGCAATGTAGAGTTTCCACGGAAGATTTGTAGGAGCTCCGAAGGCTTCCGAATTAAAGAAATTTCCCCATCTTCCTATTGCCTGAGCAAGTGAAAGCCCGATTGCGGAAACATCACAAAGTTTAATCGGATTGATTTTATGCCTTTTTGCAAAAATCCAGAGACCGATAAGCCCGCCTAAAATCGCTCCGTGGATAGAAATTCCGCCGTGTCTTATAGCTATTATTTCAGTAGGAAATCTCAGGTAAAAATCATAACTTAAAATGCAGTAATATAACCTTGCGCCGATAATTCCGAAAATTATCAAATACGGAGCTAAATCAATAATAGTTTCCTTTTTTAGAGCGAAAAACTTTGTTCCTGCCCAATCAGAAACAAGCACACCCACAGCAATGGCAAGCGCCATTATTACTCCGTAATAATATATGTTAAGCCCGAAAATCGTACATAAAATTTGTGAAGGTGATGTAAACATTTATTCCTTACTTTCAGCAGGTGCAGTTTCTTCGCTGTCACCGTTTATAAAAGAATTTGATTCGCTTATTAAAGCTTCAATTGTTTCCCGCTCAGCAGCGTCCGGTTTCATCTCTAGATATTTTTGAAGGTTTTCTACAGAAGCTTTTTTAAGTTCAGCAGCGTCGCTTCTGGCTTCGGAAGCTTCAACCCTCTTTTCTGCTTCCATTACAACATTTCTTTCGTTAACGTTTTCGGCAGTTGCAGCATCCTCATTCAGTTTCTGTTCAGCTTCATCCATTATCTGATTAGCTTTTTCCGATTGCGCAAGTCCGAGTGAATAATAGAAGTCTGCAAAGTCCGGTTTAATCTTTATTCCGCCGTTTAAGGCTTCGATTGCTTTATCATATTTCTGTGCATTTATTGCTGCAACACCCAGATTATAATAAGTTTCATACATTGTAGAATCCAGATCCAGACTTGCCTGCAATCTGTTCATTGCGGATTCGTAATCCCCTTTTTGCATAAATTCTGCTGCTTTATTGTTAAGCTCCTGTACTGCCATATTGTTTATACAAGCAGTGGAAATAACCGCCACAAGCAGTACGGATACAATCATTAAAGCTTTCTTCATATCAACTATGTCCTCTTAATTTATTTTAATAGGTATAATAATACACATATTTTAAATAATCAAGTTTACGGTTTTTTGTAATAAAACTTAATCATGCAGAGCCAAGTCTGTATATATTTACAATATCCCTTTTTTTGTTATGCTAAAGTTAGACAAAGGGGAATTTAATAATGAAAGATATGTTGGATAAAATCGTTCAGATAGAGAAAAAGTATGTCGAGTTAGGCGAAACTCTCTCTGATCCGAATGTTATAGCCGATTATAATAAATTCAGAGACTTATCAAAGCAAAGAAAATCAATGGAAGAAACCGTTGAATTGTATTATGCGTGGAAAAAGGCTTCTGATGCTATAGAAGAGGCAAAACAGATGATTCACGAAGAAAAAGACGAAGAAATGAGGCAGTTTTTAAAAAATGATATTGAAGAAAACGAAAAAAAGATTGCCGAGTATGAAGAACGTATGAAAATTCTTCTTCTTCCGAGAGACCCGATGGACGATAAGGACATTATGCTTGAAATCAGAGGCGGCGCAGGCGGAGACGAAGCAAACATCTTTGCGGGTGATTTGATGAGAATGTATATGCGCTATGCCGATAAAAAAGGCTGGCAGACGCAAATTTTGAGCAAAACCGATTGCGAAGCCGGCGGTGTAAGCGAAGTTATTATTTCAATGAAAGGCGACAGCATTTATTCCCGTCTCAAATACGAATCCGGTGTTCACAGAGTTCAAAGAGTTCCAGCAACCGAATCCCAGGGAAGGGTTCATACTTCAACGGCAACGGTTGCTGTTATGCCTGAAGTTGATGATGTTGAAGTCGAACTCAATATGAATGATGTTGAAATTTCAACTGCACGTTCCGGAGGTGCAGGCGGACAAAACGTTAACAAAGTTGAAACTGCCGCAAGAGTTTTCCATAAACCTACAGGAATAATGATTTTCTGTACGGAAGAACGTTCACAGCTACAGAACAAAGAAAGAGCGCTTCAAATCTTGAAAGCAAAACTTTATGATATGGAAGTTCAGAAGCAAATGAAAGAAATTACCGACCTGAGACGTTCGCAAGTAGGTACCGGAGACAGAAGCGAACGTATCAGAACGTATAACTTCCCGCAAGGAAGGCTTACCGACCATAGAATCGGTCAGAATCTTAACGTATGGACGGTTATTGACGGTGATTTAGATGAGCTTATCGACCTGCTCACTGAATATGACCAGAAACTGAAACTTGAAAAATTAGCAGAAGTGGATTCATAACCTGAATCCGCTTTTTTTACAAAAGAAAGGCGGCAGATGCTAAGAAAATGCGTCGGATGCGGAGAATTAATTCCGAGGGAAAATTTAATAAAGATTACTAAGAATTATAAAGACGGAAACGTAGTAATAAACCCTGATTCCAAAACATTTGGCAGATCTGCATATCTTTGTTATAATCAAAGTTGTATTGATGCAGCATTAAAGAAATCAAAATTAAACAAGGTGTTGAAAACAAATGCCTTTTTCGATAAATCGGAGTTCTGCAATATATTACAAAATCGTAGTAAAAATTAGACGGCGGAACAAGGACAGGGATTTTACAAAAGATGCTGAAAAAGGTGAAAGGAATATATTAGATGAACAGTTTAAGAGTCAGTGAATTAGCAAAAGAACTTGGTATGACCAGCAAAGAGGTTATAGAGAAGTTCGCGGAGATAGATATAATGGTAAAATCGCACTCTAATACCGTGACTCCTGTTCAGATTCGCAAACTTAAAGAGCATCTCGGAGTTGTTCCGCAAAAGACTGCTTCAAAACCTAAAGCGTTTGTTGTGAAAAAAGCAAAGGTTGCTCAGGTTGAAGAAAAACCTAAAGAAGAAGCCGCTCCAAAAGCTGCAGCCCCGAAGATTGAAAGAGTGCAAAGGGTTCAAAAAGCAGAGAAAATAGAACGCGTTGAAAAACCGGAAAAGAAGGCTGCAGTTGAAAAAGTTGAGCCTAAAAAAACTGAAAAACCGGTAGTTCGCGTTGAACGTACAAAAGTTGAGTATCCTAAATCAAGAATTGAAATTGTAAGAAAAGCTCCTCAAAAACCTGCAGCCGCAGCTTCTGATGACAAGGCTAAAAAGCCTGCTCATAAAGGCGGTCAGGAAAAGAAACTTGTTGAGAGAAGAATTATTCCTCAAGAAATTTATGAGGGCAAAGGCGGGGCTGCTTCTAAGAGAAAAGGCGACAACAAAAAGAAAGACAAGGATTTTAACTCCAAAAAAGAAGATCAGGAAATGATTTCTCTTGAAAAGGCTGCCGCTCAAAAACATAAAAAGAAAGTTCATAAAGAAGAAGCTGTTGAAGAGGTTAAGCAGATTGTTGTAAATTCTGCAATGACTATCAGCGAACTTGCGGATAAAATTCATAAAACACCGGCTGAAATTGTTAAATTCCTTATGTTTCAAGGAATTATGGCAACAGTAAACCAATTAATTGATGTTGATACAATTAAGAAGGTTTGTGCGGAATATAATCTGGAAGTTCTTGAAGAAGACTTGGACGCTTATATTGAAGAAGAACTGGAAAAAGAAGAAAAGCAAAAAGCTTTGAGTGAAGTTGATAAGAAACTGTTAAAGAAACGGGCTCCGGTTGTTAGTATTATGGGACACGTTGACCATGGTAAAACAACTCTTCTGGACAGCATAAGAGCTTCAAAACACAAAATCGTTGCAACGGAAGTCGGCGGAATTACCCAATCTATCGGTGCTTATACGGTTTATCTTGACAACAAACACGAAAAGAAAATCGTATTTGTAGATACTCCGGGGCACGAAGCATTTACGGAAATGCGTGCAAGAGGCGCAAAGGCTACGGATATTGCTATTCTTGTTGTTGCAGCGGATGACGGTATAATGCCTCAGACTATTGAAGCAATTAACCACGCAAAAGCTGCGGAAGTGCCGATTATTGTGGCGGTTAACAAAATCGATAAACCGGGCGCTGATCCGGATAGAATTTTGCAGCAATTAACTGAACACGGGCTTGTTCCGGAAGCTTGGGGCGGTGACACAATTACTGTAAATGTTTCAGCTCTTCAGGGTACAGGTATTGATGAATTGTTGGAATATATTCTCCTTGTTGCGGAAATACAGGATTTAAAAGCTAATCCTAAAGCAGAAGCAACAGGCGTTGTAATAGAAGCAAATCTTGATAAAGGAAAAGGACCTGTTGCAACGCTTCTGGTTCAAAACGGAACTTTAAGAACAGGAAACTGCATTGTTGTTGGAACTGCCTGCGGAAGAGTGAGAGCACTGCTTTCAGATTCAGGAGAAAGAATTACAAAAGCTGAACCTTCCACACCTGTTGAGGTTTTAGGTTTAACAGAAGTTCCTAATGCCGGAGATTTCTTTGAAGTTGTTAAAAACGAAAAAGAAATGAAATCTATTGTAGAAAAGCGTAAAGAAAAAGAACGCAGCAAGAGACTTGATGCAATGCTTCCGGCTCATATGAGAAGAGAAGCGGGTGATGCAGAGGGTGATATTCCTCAATTGAATTTGATTATCAAAGCAAACACCCATGGCGCTGCAGAGGCTGTATCTCAGGCTATTGCACAATTTGAATCAAAAGAAATTGTAACAAAAATTATCCACGTAGGTGTCGGTGATATTTCAGAAGCCGATGTAATGCTGGCTTCCGCTTCAAATGCATTAATTCTCGGATTTACAGTCAAAGAGGATGCAAATGCTCTGGCTGCTGCCGAACGTGAAGGCGTTACAATTAAGAAGTATGAAATTATTTATCAGATACTTGAAGATATTGAAAAGACAATGATTTCTCTATTGTCACCTGAAGTTAAAGAAGTTGAAACCGGTAAAGTTGAGATTAGACAAATCTTTACAATAGGTAAGATTCAGAAGATTGCCGGCTGCTATGTAACGGAAGGTAAAATTAACAGAAACGATACTGCAGCTATTTACAGAAACGGAAAAGAAATCTTTAAAGGCGCAGTTGATCAGCTTAAACGTTTCAAAGATGATGTTAAAGAAGTTGCTCAAGGCTTTGAATGTGGTATTTCTTTTGTTAAGTTTAATGATATTGAAGTTGGTGATATTGTTAAATTTACAACCAAACAGGAAATTGAGCGTTCTGAATTAGAGTAATTTTAAGGTCGGCTTTCATAAAGCCGACCGCAAATTCTTCATTTTGTATATAAAAAGAAATAGGAGAGACGCTTATGTTTGAGACGTTTTATAATGATCCGATTTCGTATTCTGTTATTATGACGACTTTATCCGGTTTAGCATTATTGTTTTTTCTGCCGATTCTGTTTGGATGTATATTTTTTTACTGGAGAAAAAGCAAAGTTCTGCTAAGTGTGTTTACAGGTTTGTTTTTAATTCTGGCATTATTTATTGTCTTTGGTTCTGTTCCTTTTTATTATCAGGTAAAAGCAGGCACATCAGAGAATCACAAAGTCGCAATTGCAAATTATGATAAAGCAATGAAGTTCGCAATATTTCCTGAATATAAAAGTCTTTTGTATATGGATAAGTTCAAAAGATATATGGCAATGGGGTGCGGAAAAGAAGCAATTGAAAACTATGAGAAGGCTCTTTCATATCACAAGAGTTATTCCGAGCCGCAAAAGGGGTATCATCTTTTCGCCGCAATGTTATATACAAGAGCAGAAGATTATGATAAAGCTATAGAAATTTATAAAAAATACAATGACTATATTGCTCTGTCAGGTGTATATCGAATGATGGGAGATTATAAGACAGCATTGGAATACGCCACTCAGTCAGTAGTTATGCCGCGGGTTTCTTCCAATCCTCACAGACCTGCTGCTTCATATAAGTCTGAAGCTTATCACAATCGGGCTATAATATACAGGCATTTAGGACAGGATGATCCGGCTCAAAAAGATTTACAAATGGCTATAAAATTAAATCCGAGAAATAAAGATTTATATTTAGAGAAGTATGAGCAATATGAACTTTATGAAAAGCGTTATCTAGAACAACATAAGCTTGCAAGACGAAATTACCATTTTACTGATTAGTTGCAGGTTGGGTAACGAGTAAGCGAACACACCATGAAAACAGTTATTGTCGAGTAAACCCAACCTACATTGAAAAAACAGAACTTGTAAGATTGTAGCTGGCAGGGTAGACTTTAGATAATAGGTCGGACTTTAGCCTGACAAAAACTCTGGTAAATAAAGAAAAAATAAACGGCGGTAAGGGGAATTGAACCCCTGTTTGGAGAATGAGAATCCTATATTTTAAATTTTATTCCCAGTAAAATCAACCATTTCAGCCCTATTGAATTAAATCCTAATTATATGAATTAGCATATAAAGTGGACACAGAATGGACATGAAATTTTCATTTAAAAACCTCACTTCCGTGTATGTGGAAGAAGGAGGTAAAAATGAAAAACCCTACCCCGGGTGAACCTATTATTAAAGATTACCCTACTATTAATGATTTATTAATAGAATGTTTAGAAAGAGATTTTCCTAATAAATTACCGCCTAACTATGTGGATAGTTTTGAACTTGGTGTTTTATTAGGACAGCAAAAGGTAATAGATAAATTAAAAACTGAAAAATTATATCAAGAAAATAAATAGCAGCAGACAAGGCTAGATAGGTAGATTATACCTATACCCTCAAATTGTCTGCTCTTTTTGTTTTAAGGAGAGTTTATTATGTGTATTGTGACAGGACTGACTGTAGGACTGGGTATGGGGATTACCTCTGCTTTGGGTATGACTGCTGCAACCACTACTACAGCTATGGTTGCCGGTGCTATCGGTACTACTATGATAGCTGGTGGTATTGCAGGGATAGGAGCTGCTGCTTACGGAGTTGCAAGTGGAATTAAATCCTCCAGAGCTTCTGCTAAAGCTATGCAGCAGCAGGCAGAACTATTAAATCAATCTAATGGACAGCTTGAGGTTAATAAGACTACAACCAATTTACAGGATAATGATAATATTTCCAGACCCCTCAGCTCTCTTAGGGTTCCCCTGGCTCCAAAACAGAATACAACTGATACTATAACAAAAAATGTATATGGTGTTGATTCTAACCAGTTAGTAAAATCAACACAAAATATGACAGGATTAAATATTGCAGCATAGGAGATTTTATGTGTTTTAGTACACCTTCAATTCCGTCTACAACAACTTCTATAACCGAGCAGTTAAATAAAAATAATGCAACATTATCAAATGAAAAAGTAGCCGGAACAACAACAGAAAAGAAAACTAATAAAAGAACTGTAAGTTCCTTAAGAGTGCCTCTTGATAAAACCACTAACACTTCAAATGTCGGGGCTAATACAACTGGTACAGCAACAGGATTAAACATACCTGTTTAGAGGTAATAATGAAAAAGAAAACAGAAGATAAAACGATAAAAACACGGACTATTGCTTCTGAATATGAATCTATGAAACAAGACAGGCAGCCCTATTTAGATAAAGCTAAAGAAGCCTGTAAATATACAATCCCTTCCCTTATTGCAGATAGAGAAACAAAGCGATTAGACGGTAAAAGTGTTAAATTTATTGAAACCCCGAATCAATCAGTAGGAGCTGATGGAGTTAATAATTTAGCAGCTAAGATAGCCGTGACCCTGCTCCCACCAAATCAAACATTCTTTAGATTTAATATGGACAGAAGCACTGTCAGGGAACAGGCTGCTATGGAGGCACAAGAGCCTACACAATTTGAAGAGAATGTTAATCGTGGTTTATCAATAATTGAAAGAGACTTACTTGCTTATCAAGAAGAACTTGCAGACAGAGTTTGTGTTGGTGAGGCTGTTATTCATCAGCTTGTGGCAGGTAATGTTTTTCTTGTACATGACCCCAAAAAAGGATTAAGATATTATCCTTTAGACCGGTATTGTGTAAAAAGGGATTATTGCGGGAATGTTATAAAAGCAATAACTGAAGAAACTGTCGGTTATTATGCTTTACCTGAAAAGATTCAAAAAGAAGTATTAGCAAAAGTTTTAGAAAAGAAAGCTATAAAAGATGATAGAGGTGATTTAAGGCTTGAAGAACTTGAACTCACTTTATATACAAAATTTAAACGAGATGGAAAATTCTGGCTAGTATGTCAAGAGGTTGAAGGAATTATTTTACCGGATTCTCAAGGAAAGTATCCCATAGATATAGCTCCGTTTATTGCCTTAAGATACAGGCGTATTGACGGAGAAAGCTATGGCAGAGGCTTGGTAGAAGAATATATTGGTGATATTTCATATCTTGATACCATCTCACTTGCAATTAAACAGGCTGCTTTAGCAGGTTCTAAGCTTGTTATGCTTGTAAATCCTACTGGTACAACAAAGATTAAACACCTGGCAGAAGCCAAAAATGGTGGTTTTGCTCTTGGAAGGGTTGAAGATGTCCAGCCATTACAGGCTAATAAGTATTATGATATGCAGGTAGCACAAGCTGAAGCAGATAAGATTGAAAGAAGATTAAACAGAATATTTGTTATGAAAGCTGCTATACAGAGAGATGCTGAAAGAGTAACAGCAGAAGAAATAAGGACAATGGCAGCAGATTTGGAAGAAGCTCTTGGAAACTACTATTCCATTATGTGTAAAGAGTTCCAGAAAGCTTATGTAAAAATAACTTTCTTTCACCTTAAAAAAGAAAGAGGCAAATATTTACCTGATTTAGTCAGGGATAAAAATGTTAAGTTAACCGTAACCACAGGTATTGAAGCACTTGGTAGAACTTCAGACCTTAATAAGCTTGTTACATTCTGGGATGTTATGGGAAAAGTTGCCCCCGTTGCAGCGCAATTAGGGGGTAAGGTTGAACCTATTGCAAAAACAATAGCAGCCTCTCTAAATATGGATATTGAAGGATTTTTCTATTCGGAAGAAGAAAGAGCTCAGCAGCAACAACAAGCCCAGCAGCAAGCATTACTGGAAAAAGCAGCACCAAACTTAGTCAATAAGTATGGAGATGCTGTTATGCAGCAGCAAGCACAAGAACAGTAGAGGAGATTTCACAAAGATGGCAAAACAAAAAGAAAAACAAAATAAAGCTGTTGAAGAAAAGATTGACCCTAAAGTCTTAATGATTATGGGGATGATGGCAAAACAAAAAGCCCCTGAAAAAGGCAAACAAAAAGGTATTTATAATGCTATGCCTAAAATGGTGATTGACAGGAGATAGTTATGGCTGAAGAAGAAAACAATAGCATAATTATTGATAGTGAAGAAGGTAAAGATATAGTAGACCAGCCAACAGAAGAAAATACACAGCCTTCAGAACAAGAGGAAAAAACTAAAGAAGAAGCCCCAAAAGAAGATATAAAACCTGAAGATATAGACCAGGAAAATGTTGAAGAAGTATCTAAAGCCCTTCAAACAAAAGGCTTTGATTATGAAGCATTGACTGAAGAGTATATGTCAACAGGTGCTCTGTCAGAAAAAACAATGGCAGATTTAAATAAGGTTGGTATAACAAAAGATATAGTTGATAACTATATTGCAGGCTGTAATGCCCGTATGGAAGCTGAAAGAAATGAGCTTGCAGAGGTTGTGGGAGGCAGAGAGCAGATGGATTCTATTATAGACTGGGCTGCTCATAATTTACCTAAAGAAGAGATTATATCAATCAACGCAATCAGAGATAAATACCAGCTAAAAAATACATTAATTGGATTGAAAAACCGTATGGAAGAAAAAGAAGGCGTTATTCCTAAATATCAAGATGGGGATGGCGGTAAAGCAGGGATTGCAGGGTTCAGGTCTCAAGCTGAAATGTTTGAAGCAATCAAAGACCCAAAATATAGCAAAGACCCCGCATATAGACATGATGTACAAATGAAGGTTCAGGCTAGTAGGGAAGCCGGAATTGATTTAGGAATTTATTAATTTTTAAGGAGACATTTTTAGAAAAATGGCAGATGAATTAACTTTTACCAGATTAGGTCAAGCTAATCTATCAGGTGATGTATTGGCTTTATTTAAAGACCAATTTATTCCTGAACTCTTAGCAGCTTTCGATGCTAAAAGAGTTGTAAAAAATTATGTAAGAACAAAAACAATTCAAAAAGGTAAATCAGCAACTTTCCCTGTATTAGGTACAACTGATGCTAAATACATTGGTGTAGGTGATTCTTTACTGGGTAATCAATCTATTGCTCACAATGAAATCACCATCAACCTAGACCCATTCTTAGTATCAGATATCCTTATTCACGAATTAGATGTGAAAATGCAGGAATATGATGACAGAGCTGAAATTGTAAGAGAAATGTCCAGAGCCTTAGCTAATACAGAAGATAAACAGCTTTTACAAGTTGGTGTATTGGCAGCAAGAGCTAATGGTACTGTAAAAGACAGACCCGGCGGTACTGTTATTAAAGCAGGTGCTACTGCTAAAACTGATGCAGCAGTCCTGGCAGCAGCTATCTATACTTCAGGTGTTGAACTTGATGAAAAGAATGTAGATGAAGCTGATAGATATTGTTTTGTGAGACCTCTTCAATATGCTATGTTAGCACAATATGAAGATATCAAAAACCACGATATTGGTACAGGTTCTTATTCTGATGGTACAACTGGTAAATTGAATGGTATCAAAATTATCAAAACAAACCATTTGCCGCAGGAAAATATTACACAGACTTCTGATGCAACAAAACCAAATAATGTTTATTATGGTGATTTCTCTAAAACAGCAGCACTTGTAATGAACAGACAGGCTATCGGTACTGTATCAAGACAGGGATTGATTGTAGAGCCTAAGTGGATTCTTGAAAGATTATCTCACTTGCTTACTGCAAGAATCTTACAAGGTCATGGTATTCTTAGACCGGAATGTGCGGTAGAAATCTCTGCTGAAGCTGCAACAACAGTAAGCGGAACTTAATAAATAATAACTAATATTAAGGCAGGCAATTTAGTCTGCCTTATTTTTTCGTTAGGAGTAAAATGATACACATTGTTTTTAATGTTGATGAAAAATATAAAGAAGCCTTAAAAGTTACGGCTAAATCAATTCTTTTACACACAAAAGAGCCTGTTATGTTTCATATTATCGGGATTGATTCTATTGATATGGATGGTAATTTTAAATTTTATCCTAACCCTGATTTATCAATGTTCTTAGAAGAAAATAAGCAAAACTATAATTATTTTACGACTGCGGCATTATACCGGCTGTTAATCCCCTTACTTATAAAAGAAGATAAAGCAATTTATCTTGATTGTGATACTATTGCCTGTCAAGACATTAAGGAACTTTGGGATACTGATGTTGATTTCATAGGCGGCTGCAAAGACCCTCAATTTAATTTTAGAAAACAAAGAACTAAAATAAACGGTGTTTATATAAATTCCGGAGTTTTATTGTTTAATCTCAAAAATATAAGAGAATGTATGTCCGATTATGTCGATAGAATTATAAAAATACAAAAAGAGCAAGAATTAGAGCTTATTGACCAGGATATCATAAATCATTTATTTGATAACAAAATAACTTATCTGGATTTAAAGTGGAATGTCTGTGCAAATCTTTGTGATGATAAAGACTATACAGAATCCGATTATACAGAAAGAGATAAATCCAGAGAAAATCCTGCAATTATTCATTATATGGGCTCAAGAAAACCTGATAAATATGATGATATTCCTTTTGCAGAGGAATATGACAAAGTAATAGGAAGAAAGAGAAACTACCCCAAAATAATTCCGCTAGGGAAGTTTACAATTATAAGGAGATAAAATGACAACAAAATTAGAAGCAATTAATACAATGCTTTCTTGTATCGGTCAATCCCCCTTAAATACTCTTGAAGGAACTAAAAGCTATTTTACAATATCAGCCGAAAAAATATTAGATGATGAAGTTAGAAAGATACAAATACAAGGCTGGGATTTTAATTCAGAAGATTTTTATGAACTTCATCCTGATGTAAACAAACATATCAATATACCTGACAATATGATTATGGTTAAATTCCCTACCATATACAAAAACAGATATGTTGTTAGGGAAGGCAAATTATACGATAAATTTAAACACTCTTATGAAATTGAAGAAACCCTAAAGTGTTCTGTAGTTTGGTCTTTCCCATTTAAAGACCTTCCGGAAGTGTTTAAAGAATATGCCACAATGTCTGCTGCGTATAAGTTTACTAAAAGAGAACTAGGCTCTGATAAAGTCAGCCAGTTTACCCAGGAGGATTTAATGGAAGCAAGAATAGCATTATTACAGCACGAGCTGGAGATAGGAGAGTACACAATGATACCGGCTATGTATGATGGCAGAATAAAGGATTCAATATGAGTTTAGTAAGAGATACTGTTACAAACTTTATTGGCGGTGTTTCCCAGCAGCCGGATAAGCTGATGTATCCTAATCAATCAAAAGAGCTTATTAACTATTTTCCTTCTCCTTCTATAGGACTAAAAGACAGACCTCCGACAGAACATATTGCAAGGTTAATGGATAGCCCCACAGTTCACCCCTTGTCTCAGACAGTATTTAAAGAAGAAGAGGAATATGAGGTTATCTTAACAGGTTCGGGAGTTAAGGTTTTTGATTTAGAAGGCAATGAAAAAACTGTAACTATTGATGAGGGAACTTCTGATTATATTCAAACTAATCAGCCGCTCAAAGATTTATATATGACTACCATAGGGGATTATACTTTTATTTTAAATAAAACTGTTGTAACAAAGCTGGAAAATGAAACATTTGCTAATCCTTATGGTAAAAGTGCTTTGATTTTTGTAAGACAGGGAAATTACACTACAGACCATATCATAAGGGTTAATAATTCAGAAGTTGCAAGTTACACCTCAACGGGGGATTTAGAGACAACTAAAACCAATAAAGTTGCACTTGAGTTATATAATGATTTAGTTTCAAATCTTGGTACAACGGATTGGAATATCACAAGGCAGGGCTCTGTTATTTGTTTGCAGAATAAAGCCGGTGAAGATTTTACAATCCAATCAGAGGACAGCAATGCTGATAATGATTTATATGCTTGGTATGAAAAAGCTGAATCTATTAATGTTTTACCTGTAGTTGCACCTAATGGTTTTATCCTTAAAGTGGTTGGTGAAGACGTTAATAAAGCTGATGATTATTATGTACAGTTTGAAACCTCTGACGGTTCAGATTTTGGCTCAGGTTCTTGGAAGGAATGTTCAGCTCCGGATATTCAATACAAAATAGACCCTGCTACAATGCCTCATGCACTTATCAGGCAAAGCGACGGTACTTTCAAGTTCACTACAATTGATTGGACACCAAGAGGCGCCGGAGATGAAGAATCAGCTCCCACTCCATCTTTTATTGGAAATACGATACAAGATATTTTTACACACAAAGGCAGATTAGCTTTCTTATCAGTTGATAAATCCATTTATTCTGATACACAGGATATATTCTCATTTTTTAAGAAAACAACACTGACAGAGCTGGATACTGACCCGATTGATGTCGGCTCTAATAGTGAGATGGTTTTATTAAGACACAGCCTGCCTTTTAATGAGGAGCTTCTGTTATTCTCTGAATCATCAGCATTTTCAATCAAAGGTGGAGAT
Source organism: uncultured bacterium (assembly GCA_949296355.1). Lineage (GTDB taxonomy): Bacteria > Cyanobacteriota > Vampirovibrionia > Gastranaerophilales > Gastranaerophilaceae > CAG-196. The sequence goes on from CASFPS010000001.1 coordinate 116,471, forward strand.
ATTTTTTCAAACTCTACAGCAGCTATTGATTTAACAATGAAATATCCTTGCTCACGTTACTGTAAACCTGTTAATGCTGGTGGTACCGGGTTCTTTGTCTTTGAAAACGGTAACTATTCAAGGGTGATGGAGATTTATATAACATCCACCTATTCGATTGATGCAAGAGATGTAACAGAACAAGTTCCAAGTTATTTACCTAAAAACATATATAAAATTGCAAATTCAACAGCAAATTCTCTGGCTTGTTTTCTGTCAAGTGAACAGTTAAATGATGTCTATGTTTATAATTACTATTATTCTTCAGACAAAAAAGCCCAGTCAGCCTGGAGCAAGTGGACTTTTGACGGTCAAGTGTTAAATATGGATTTTCACGATAACTGGCTTTATTTAACTATTAATAGGGTTGATGGTGTTTATCTGGAAAGAATGAATTTTACACCTAAAAATAAAGAAGAAGGATTAGATTACTTATTCTATTTAGATAGGAAGGTAAAACTTACAGGCGGAAGTTATTCTGAAGGAAGGAAAGATACTGTCTTTTATCTTCCATATGTTTGTGCTGATAATGAAAATAATATTTTTGAAAACCTAAAAATACTTGATAGTAAAGGATTCCCTCTTACTATTACTCAAGTTAGAAATATTGAAACAGCGATAACTAATATAAAAAGCACAAACATTTGGCTTGATGGCGATTTATCAAATGAAACCATCTATATAGGCTTTCCTTTTGAATCAAAATGGGTATTTCCAACAATATATTACAGACAGCAAAGCCAGAACGGAGTAAAGGTAGTTGAAGGCTTATTAATGCTTAGAGATATTAATATAAGCTATACTGACACAGGCTATTTTAGGATTAAAGTTACTCCTAAATATACAACCAACATTACTTCAGAGTTTGTTTATACAGGTAAAAATATAGGTACAACTTCAGCAACACTGGGTAAACTCGGAGTATCGGGAGGTACTTTTCTGCTTCCGGTTATTGCTAAGAATGAAGAAGTATCTATTGAAGTTATAAACGACGGCTATATGCCAAGCTGTTTCTTATCACTGGAATGGCTTGGAGATTTAAATATCAGAGGACAATAGTGAAAGATTTTATAATAGTTCCCTCACATGCGGAGGATGTCCTTGAGCTCAAGGATAATCTCCGTGATGAGGATGTTGCAGAATGTGAGGCAGGAGGATTAACCCCATTTAACGCTCTTTTAGATAGTTATGTATTTTCTGATGAGTGTTATTCCTGCAAGAAAGATAATAAAACCATAGCTATGTTTGGTGTTTCCTCCTGGAATCAGCCGGAAGGTGTAGGGGTTATTTGGTTTCTCGGCAGTGATGAGACAGAAAAACATCCAGTATCAATGGTTAGAGACAGCAGAGAGTTCCTTAATAATTGGTTCAATAAATATGAATTGCTATGGAATACTGTTGATGCCAGAAATACAAGACATATAGCTTGGTTAAAACATTTAGGTTTTACGTTTTTAGAACCAATAAAAATTAATAATTATGATTTTTTACAGTTTTATAAAAGGAGACAGTAATGTGTAACTTGGCGGCAGCAGGGCTTATTGTTCAAGGTGTTGGTGTTGTAGCTAATACAATTGGAGCAAGCCAGCAGCAAAAAGCCTATGCAAATTATCAACAAGTACAATCAAAAGCTGCTTTAAATAACTATATTCAACAAACGAAACAATTAAATCTTAGGGACTCTCAAGAACAAGAGGCAAATGCAGAAGAAAGACAGCAGATTCATATTGAAAATATGCAGGCTAAGGCTACAGCACAAGCTTCAGCAGCTTCAAGTGGTATTGAGGGGATAACAATAGATAACCTTTTTGCTGGTTATGATAGGGCTTCTGCTGTTAGTGATTATACCCATGCCAGAAACTTAGAAATGCTTGGGCTTGAGTATAACAATCAGCTTGATAGTTATAGAATTAATGCTCTTAGTTCTATTTATTCAATGCAGCCTTATACAGGAGTCAGCGCCGGTACAACACTGCTAAGCGGTATTGGCGGTATGATGTCAAGCTATGCACAAACAAAAGAAACCCACTCTAGGCTGGATTATTTTAATAGTCGAAGTGCTGGATATAGGAGAGGATTTTAATAATGCCATACCAGAATAATAATAGCAGGGCAGTTCCCAGAGCAATTGAGAATAGGAATCTAAGACCGGCAGCCACACCAACAGATAAGCTGCTAAGATATTCGCCTCAATATGGACAAACAGGAGGATATGTTAATACTGCAAAAGCTTTATCAGATATAGGCAGAGGTTTGATGGATGTTGATACTTTACTTAGAATCCAATCTCAAGATAATACCCTAAGGGCAGTTTGGGAAACAGAACAAGCCGGAGGAAACAAAAAAGAATGGAGAGACGTATCAAAGCAAATTAAAGGCTTTGCAAAATTTAATCCATATAATGATGACGCTTATAGAAAACTACAAAGTGAGGATATTTATAGAGCAGCTTATTTAGAGCTTATAACAACACCGGATTTAGATAAATTAAGTGAAGATAAATTCTATCAGCTTGTGGGAGATACAAGCAAGAAAATGATAGAAGGATTTAAAGAGACGGGCTTATCTCCACGTGATTATGGTAATACCTTGGTTCAATGGGATGAAAATATGAAAACTCTTGAACAGAATTGGATTATCAGGCATAAAGAACATACATATAAACAATTACAAACAAAGCAAGCCTCAGACTTGAGCTTACGTGCTGGAGAGGCTTTATATACAAATACAGGCTTAGATAAAAGCCTTGCCTTACAAGATACCATAAATCTTAAATTACAAGAACTTTCAGATTTAGGTATGGCGGAAGAGACACAATTAAATGTTGTCTTAGCCGGTATGCAGGGTTTTTTAGCTAAAAATGCTGATAGCATTACTGGGGCTGAATTTAAAGCTGCTGTTAAAAATATTATGATAGAAGGCAAAAGAGCTGATGAAATTATCCCTAATTTTGATGCTCAGGTAGATATGGCTTACAGAAATGCTGTAACTGCTATCTACGAGGATAAGAGACTAGCTTTCCAAGACCACAATCTTGATTTACAAATCTCAGCCCAGGAAGCTTCAAAAGAGCTTTATAATTGGGTACAACAGAATCCTAATGCAAATAATGCACAAACACTCCAGCAAGTGCAAGAGCTAATTAATAAATATGATTTAGAAGAAAATGGCTTTGATTTTATAGGTCAGGTTGCGAAAGATAAAGCAACTTTAGAAGAGTTTCAAAATGTTCAATCAGATAGCTCCTTGCTGCAAGAGTTAGGTGCTAAAGCTGCTCTTGGAGAATTAACAGGAGAAGAGGTTTCAGCAGCTGTCAGAAATGGTCAATTAAATTGGAAAGATGCTTTAACTTTTACAGACAGAATCAATAGAGAAGCTAAAGCTGAAATGACCGGAGCAAAACAAACATATAATGAGTTTCATTCAAAACTTGGTAAAACAGGTATTTATGGGCAGCAGCTCGGTGCTAATTCTGCCGATATTAAGAAGATAAACGACCAAGCAAACCAATTAATTATAGATTTAAACAACGGAACAAAGACACCGGAAGAAGTAAGGCTTGGTTTGCAGCAATTAGAGAGAATTACTCAAGCTAAAGCAAGAATGAAACAAAATAAGGCTGTAAATGATTCTTTCTTGTTGAATGCTAATTATATACGAAGCCAGTCAGCACCTATGTATAAGGCAGATACAGCTATAAATGCTTTTAAACGTTTAGGCTTAGAAAGAGGCAGGGTAGGACAAAAGATACAGCCTCAAATAACCTCTGCACCTAATGATAACAGAGTTGTTAGGGGTAAATCAGCACCACATAAAGGTTATGATTTAGCTGCAACAAATGATACAAGAGTTCACTCTGTTAATATGAAGGGAACTTGTATTTATGCCGGTTATGAGCCTAATGGCTTTGGAAACTATGTTGTTATTAAATATGACAACGGTACATATATGAGAGCAGGTCATTTCTCAACCAGTACAAAGCATTTACAAGGTAAGACAATACCTGCCGGCATGTATTTAGGTAATGCAGGCAGTACAGGTTTTTCTACAGGAACTCATCTACACGTTGATTTCTGGGATAGAAATAGACAATTAATTGGCGTTGAAAGATTTCAAAGCTTAATGAGGTAATTAATAAATAATGGAAGATATAAGAATTGATGGGCTTACTGCTGATGAGTGGGAGGAACTTGCAAATCCTCAAGCAGCCTCTAATGAACAATTAGAAGAGCTTGGAATAATGCAAGCCTCCCCACAGGCTCAGCAGACAGAAGAAACACCAAACAACGAACAACCTTCAGCACCTTTGAATACAGAAAGAGAATATGAAGATTTAGATTATTGGCAGACTGTTGGTGATGAATGGTTAGCTATTGGAACTGAAGCTTCAAGATTTTTCTTACCGAAAAGCAAAGAACTAAATTATACTCCACGCACTAAAGCTGGGGAGTTTATGAAGAAAGGTACAAGAGTTGCTCTTGGTATAACAGGCTTGCTTTATGGCGGAGAAGTTGCAGGAGGTTTAAAACTACTTGCTCAAAGTAAAAACTTAACTTCAGCAGCAAAAGCAGCAGGTGGAGTAGAAAAAATCCTAAAAGGAAATAAGTTCTTTAAAACCTCTCAAGGAGGAGCTAAGGCTTTTGGTGTTAAAGCCCTTAATATAGGAACTCAAGGTGTTCTCCAAGGGGCAATCCTTGACAGCTATATCCCTGAAGATTATGAAGGCAGATTAGCTGATATGCTTGGAGATACTAACAATAAGTTTATTGATTGGCTGCAAACTGATGAAAATGATTCTGTAGCTGAAGATAAGCTAAAAAATATTGTTGAAGGTGCTGTTTTAAGTGTTGGTTTAAATGGGGCTTTTGAAGCAGCAGCACCAATTCTCGGAAGGGTATTTAAAAATGCCAAGAATTTAAGGAAACCGGATATTACTCCGGAAGAAACAGCTAATATTGTTGATGATATAACTCAAAACCAGGTGAAATTACAAAAGATAGCAGATACTTCAGAGCTAGCAGATACTGTAAAAGCAATTAGAGAAGAAGCTTTGGAAGCTGGTGATGATGCTTCTCAAATGCTTGTGGATAGATTAAACCCTCAAGATATAGAAAATGCCCAAAGAATGTTAAACATCATTGATGAAGGAGAAGATATCTTTATTCATTCTGATGGCACTTTTGATATTAAAGTTTCTAATTGGGAAGATGCTTATAAAGTTTCTAAAGATGAATATGGGAAACAACTCTCAGCTCAAGATATAGCAAATAATGCTGAATTTGCTGGAGATACAGCAATTACTCAGCAGGATGATGCTATCAGAACAACTTGGACAAACAGAGGCTGGATTGGTGAGAATGAAGAACTCACACCTAAAATTTCAAATAAAATAGCCAAAAATTATAAAGATAAATGGCAGATTGATAATAATATCAAAGTTGAGTTTGTTGATGGCTTAACCCTTAAAGGAGAGGCTGTTGAAGGCAATACTAACGCAACAACATTCTTAGGAAAGAAAAGTAAAAAAGGTACTTTACCCAATATTACAATTCAAATAGATAAGAATGCCAGAAACCCTTATGCTACATTAAGGGCAGAGCTTGAACACGCAAGAGATATTGCTAAAGGTGAAATTCCAGACCAGAATATACAGCATTTCTCAAGGTATTCAGGACTTAATGAGGGAGAAGCTGCTGTTGATTATACTTATAAGAAATCAGTAGGCAGGAGTAATATATTAAATCAACCTAAAAATACATTTGATAGTTGGTATGAAAACAAACAAGCTGAATCAACGATTGGTGATTTAATCAATGACGAGGCTTTTAAAAGTGAAGGATTGCTTGATGATGTTGCTGATATAAAAGTTAAACATACAAATAGTGATAACCTTCCAATGGATACGCCACTTAACGATACTCATACTTTGGGCGGTTATGTAACTATTGAAAATGGTGAACCAGTAATTTATACTAATAGTAACCTATCTAAAGAACTGGTTGAAGAAAACCTATATCATGAGCTTCAACACGCCAGAGATATAAAAACCGCATATTTGAATCCTAATGCTTCATTAGAAGAAAGAATGACAGCCTATCAGGATATTCAGGAAGTTATGAATGCTGTTAGCAGTGGTGACGTGGAAGCTTATAAAAATAGCAAATATGAAGTAAAGGCAGATTTAAATAGGGATTTTCTAAAAAACAAGAAAAAGGAGTATTATGACAGACAACAAACAACCACCCTCACTGGAGGAAGCCCTGATAACAATGAAGTTCGATTCTCACATGAAGGGAATGCGGAAGCACCTGATGGAAACAGAGGGCTTAGACAAGGAAGCAGCTCTCCAGAAGGCGTGGGAAACACTTCAACCGATATACAAGGAACAGTTGGACAAAGCCCGTACGCAGAACAACTCAAACTAGACTTTGATAATAAAATCAATTCAGCAGTTTCTATGGAATCATTGACTGATGGTTCTTTAGTTGTAAATTCTGTTGAAGATATAGATAAAACAATCAACAAAACAATAGAGCTTTCACCTGAAATCTCAGGCACAACTTGGGAAGCTATCACAAAGGATAGTGAAGCCCAAGCAAACCTGATGATTCAGGCTGAAGAATTAGGATTAACTAATGATTTAGTTGAAGCTATTTCAATGAATGATGTAGCTAAAATGGATAGTATAACAAGAACTGTTCTTGCTGTTCAAAAATTAAGCTCACATCTTACGGATAAGCTTGATTCTTTAGGAGAAAATCCTCCTTTTGAACAAATGTCAGCTATTATTGATTTAATAGACCAGATTGGAAGGTACACAAAAGAAACAGGTTCAGCCTCCGGCAGAAGCTTGCAGGCAAGAAAACTTATAAATAAAGGTGTTCAAACCTTTGGTTCTTTGAGATTGTCACAGCTTACTAAAGAAGGTATTGAATCTTTATCAGACATTCTTTCTGTTGATATTAAAAATATCTGTGATTTAAACTTTACAAGAGGCACAAAATTAACCCCGCAGCAAATGAAATCTGAACTAATGGGTAAATGGCTGCAAAATACTGATTCACCTTTTGTACAAATGCTAATCAACGATACAGAAATAGCTGCCAAGTTTGATGATATCCTAACTAAAGCTATTAAAAATAACGGAAATATAAATTTAAATTCTGAACTTGTAAAAGCTGTTACGGAAGTCGATTATAAAAGGGTATATAATGCAACACAGCTAACTGATAATAAAGAAAATAAATTTAAGGTTTTAAAAAACTGGATAGACAGTCAAGGCGGATTAACTTCTTATTATGTCCATAACTTATTATCCGGTGTTGGTACTTTAGCCAAAAACTTAATTTCAGGAAGCCTTAATACCTTATATTTCCCCGCTAAAAAGATTGTAGCTGGTTATATGGGTGGTGGTGACAGTATGGTTAGAGAAGGTATTAATACCTATAAGCAGCTTACTGCTAATTGGGCTGAATCCTGGAATCTTTGTAAACAAGCTTTCCTTAAGGGTGATGGTAAGCTTTCTGTAATGAGAGACACCATGAATATGTCTGAAGATGAAGTGCTGGAAGGTTTTAGGGAATGGAATTTTGATTTTGATACTCCTGAAGGAATATGGCACGCTATCCAAAACTTCCACTCTGTTATGACAAGAGCTATGGGGGCTTCAGATGAATTTATGTCTCAGCTCAACTATAGAAGCATTAAAAGAGCAAGAGCTATAGAACAAGCTAACGAGCTGGCAAAACAATATGGAATAGAAGATGAAACTATTAAAGATGCTATTTCAGACAGAATCTTTAGAGAAGCTTTTGATAGTGCCGGCAGACCTATGGATACAGAGGTCTTAGCTGAAGCTAAGGATATTCTATATCAATTACCCCTAAACGGTCAAATCTTTGATAGAGCTACAGGAGAAATGAAGCAGGTTAGACCCGAAACCTGGGCAACTAAAGCAGGGCAAGCAATAAATAATGCTGCAAATTCTAATTTCTTCTTAAAAATAATGTTCCCTTTTGTAAAAACCGGAATCAATATATTGCAGCAGAACTTAGAGCACAACGGTATTTATGGGCTACTTTCTAACTCACAGAGAAAACTGCTTTTATCTAACACAAGAGAAGGGGCTTTAGCACGCTCTCAAGCTGCTTTTGGAATGTTTTCATTTATGGGAGCAGCCTCTCTTGCTATGTCAGGTAGAATTACAGGCTCAGCTCCATCAGACCCTAATGAGAGAAAAGCCTTGTTTGCTACAGGCTGGAAACCTTATTCTATAAGGGTAGGTGGTAAATTCTATTCATATCAAGGGTATGAACCAATACAAACAATCTTAGGTTTTGCTGCTGATAGTGTCAACATTTATGGAAATATTGTTAATTCTGAAGATGATGCTAAATGGCAGAAGTTTAGTCAGAGAATATTATCTACTGTTATGAACAACTTCTTAGATAAAGCTGCTTTTAGAACAGGGATAAAGCAATTAGCGTTTTTAACAAGCCCTGATGAGAATTATGCTGATTTTGCGAAAGCAATGCAGCAGACAGCTCAAGGGTTCTTACCGGATGCTGCATTGATAAGAAACATTTCTTCCGTTGGAGAAAGAGCTGTAACTGTACCACAAGGTTATGAGAGAATTTTTAGTAATTATTTTAACCGTGGTTTAGGTGACTATAGACGAGATGTGTTTGGCAACAGGCAGGATAATTATGGCTTGATAGTTACAAATGCTGGTAAAGATAATTCTGATTTACCTGAATATGCCGAGTTAGAATACTTAGCACAATATGGTTTTAATCCTTCAGAGATTACTCAAACAATAACCGGTACAACTTTAAAATATAGAGATTTTAAAAGTGTTGTTACAGGAAGAAGTATATATGACACTATGCAAGAAGAATTATCAATAATGACTATTGATGGTAAAACTCTTCAGGAAGCTGTTAGGGATTTAGTAACCAGTGAAGAATATCAAATGCTTCCTATTGGTGTAAATCTTAATGGCTATAAGTTTTCTCGTTCAGAAGAAACAAGACTGAATGCCATCAGAGATATCTTTGTTGAATACAATAATGAAGCTCTTCAAAATGTAATCAGAGATTATGGTGATGAGTTTGTAGATAAGAAACACAGAACAATTAATGAAGCTGTAGAAGAGGTTAATTTAGAAAAGATAAACTCTTCTGTAAACCAAGGCTTAGACCACAATATAGCAAATCAATTAGCTAGTTTTTAAAGGAATAAAGGAAATATAAATGACAGAATATTATGCACGTACAGATTATGTGTATAGTTCAGGGGATGCTGTTTTCAGTATCCCTTTTTCTTATATAGATACTAAACACATATCTGTGTATGTTAATGATGTTAAAACTTCAGGCGTTTTACTTTTGAATGAAAGCCAAATAGAAATAACTTTTCCTGTTTTACAGGCTGGAGATGAAATATCAATCCGCAGAGAAACTCCAATTGATGAAAAGATGGTTGTTTTTACGGATACTTCTATATTAGATGAAAATACCCAAAACCTTGCACAAGACCAAGTATTTAATGTTGTCCAAGAGATGTATGATATTTTAACGGACAATAAACAAGATACTGATAATCAAATTGCAGATTTTAAAGATGATATTGATACTCAAATTGAAACAAATAAACAAGATACTGATAATCAAATTGCAGATTTTAAAGATGATATTGATACTCAAATTAAAACAAATAAACAAGATACTGATAATCAAATTGTTAAAACAAATAAACAAGATACTGATAATCAAATTGCAAGCTTTGAAGCAGCTATTAACGCTACATTAGAAGAAGTAACCGAAGCTGCGGAAAAAATAAATGAATTAGAAGAAGCCGTTGAAACGGCAACAACTTCCGCAGAAGATGCAGAAAGTTCCGCTATTTTAGCAGCTCAAGAAGCAACAAAAGCGATTAATAAAGCCAATGAACTAACAGATTCATTAAATTTGTTAAATTCAACTGCTTCTGCCCTTACACAGGAAATTTCTGATAGAGAAGCAGCAGATACAGAAATTGAAAATGAACTTGATGAAATAGAAACAGCTCTTCAAGCACAAATTAATGACTTAATGTTTATTAGTAACAAAGTATATTGTGACTATTTAAACTTTCTTAAAGCAGGAACAAGCCACACTGATTTACAAATATTACCTAACACAGCTATTCAATTTAAACTTGGAACTACGACTTATTTCTTTAAAACAGAAACTGGAATAAGTTTTAATGCTGTATCAAAATTAGATAGTGGTGATTCTCTTCAGAATGGAAAGGATTATTCAGTATATATTGTACCTATTTCTACAGGATATGATTTTGTCGTTTCATTAAATAGCACATATCCAACAGGATATACAGCAGATACTGCATATAAGATAGGCGGTTTTCATACTTTATGTGTAGGTGTTACATCTTCAAATGCTCCTACTTTGCCTTCTGATAGCTTTTTTACTGCACATCCTGCAATAGGTTATAATGCTGGTGACATAATTCCAAATTCAATTTGGTGTTTAACTCATAGACCGGTTTCTGACCCTGATGGTATGGTTTATGTAGATTTAATAAATAAATGGGTAGATATTTATTTACAATCAGGTACATTTAAAGCAACAGCTTCAGTATATGGAGCATCAACAACAGATTCAAGACAGCCAATTCTTCATCAGTTTGATATGCTTTGTGTTTTTAAAACAATGGCAACAGATAATGAATTTATGGCTTTTGCAGAAGGTTCTAACCAGCTTACAGCTATTGCTGGTGCTGCTGATGCAGTTACAACAGGCGGTCACTTAGATACAGCTGGAAAAAGAATGATTTCTTGTTATTTCATAGAAGATTGTTGTGGCTTCTTATGGCAATGGCTAGACGAAATCGGATTTAACGGTCAAGGAAATTGGACAAGCTATGGCACAGGAGCAACTTCAAGAGGACAGACTTACGGAATGCCTTATGTTCTTCGTGCGGGTGGTAATTGGGGTCATTCTTCTTCTTGTGGTTCTTGGTCTCGTGATTGTCTTTATGTCCGTTCTGATGTCAATGCTCGCAGTGGCTGTCGTGGTGTGAGCCGTCCTTTGCTAATTGGCAAAATGGCTTAAAACTATTAATTTTATTAGGTTGTAGGTTGTCTGTTACACGAAGAATGTTAGCAATTTTTCAAACTACAAAAAGAGTTCTTCATGCAGGTGGTAATTGGAGTAATTCTTCTTCTTGTGGTTCTTGGTCTCGTAATTGTAATAATGTCCGTTCTAATGTCAATGCTAACAATGGCTGTCGTGGTGTGATACGGATACTCAGCGAATACCTAGCAAGTATTCATTAGAGTTATTTGGCTGAATCTATAACCTTGTCGTAAAGGCAAAACACAAAAATTTATACAAAATCTTATTAGTAAAGAAATTGAAAGTGAGAGGTTTTCTTTTGGTAAAAAGATACAAAAATTTATGGAAAGATGTAATTACTGAGGAAAATATAGCTTTAGCTTATAAAAAGGCAATAAAAGGTAAACGAAATTATTCTTCAGTAAAAAGATTTGAACAAGATATAGAAGGTAATTTAAAAAGAGTTAGAGATAGTTTAGTAAATCAAACTTATAAAACATCTCCATATAATCAACGAACTATTTATGAACCTAAAGAGAGAATAATATATGTACTTTCTTTAAATCCCGATAGAATTGTTCATCACGCATTAATGAATATTCTAATTCCAATATTTACTAAAATGTTTATTAAAAATACTTTTGCTTGTATTAAGGATAGGGGATTACATAAAGGTTCAATATTAACAACAAAATATGTAAAAAAGTATAAGTATTGCTTAAAATGCGATATTAGAAAATTTTATCCTTCAATTAATCACGATATTTTATATCAAATGTGTGAGCGAAAATTTAAAGAAAAAGAAATTTTATGGCTATTGCATGAAATTATTTATTCTATTGAAGGAGAAACAAATGTTCCTATTGGTAATTTACCCTCACAATGGTTCGGTAATTTTTATATGACACCCTTTGATAGATTTGTAACAGAAAAGCTAAAAATGAGTAAATGTGATTTATTCAGAACTACTCAAGGTGTCGATTTTCTTGGGTACAGACATTTTAAAAATTATAAATTATTAAGAAAAAGAACCGCCAAAAGAGTAAAGAAAAGATTACCGGTTATTTTAAGAAAATATAAAGAAGGTAAAATAACACAGGAAAAATTTAGGTCTTGTATCGAATCCACTTATGGCTGGGTAAAATGGGCTAATACTTATAATTTTCAATTAAAGTTAAAGCTATCAGAAATGAGAGCATTAGCTTATTCTAAGGAGACTAAAAAACAATGCTACAAACAAAACAAGACTATTTGAATTGTTTAGCAATGAATCCTCAAGAAGGTAAAAAAGAACTACAGATTTTACTCCAATCACGGTTTTCTTGGACAAATACTCAAGTCTTAGAATCTGCTGATACCGCAGGTTTAGTTATTGATGATACACATAGAATCATTGGTTCTGAAGATGATGAATTTTATTACCAAGAATATATTGAAGATTCGACTGCAAAACTATTTAGAATAGGATTTACAGTTAATGAAGTAGAGGAGTTATTAAATGAAAGTTAGATACAACAGTGAAACAGGAAGGTTAGGTAAAGCTTATCCTGATACAATGCTTGTACCTAATCCGTATATAGTTTTAACTACTCAGGAAGTTAATAATATTGCAAATCAAACAGACAAAATCGCTTATGTCATTAATAATGAAGTCGTTTTAAAAGATAAAGCTGAAATTGAAGCACAAGAGCTTGCAATTAAAGAAGCTAAAAGAATTGCAATGTTGCACATGACCAAGTTAGACTTTTTTACTTATGTTTGTAAACCTTATGGAATTACTTATTCTCAGCTAGAAACTATTGTTTCAGGAAATGAAGATTTAAAAGCTGCTTGGAATCTTTGTAATCACGTTTATAGGGGTAATGAACAGCTCAATAATTATATATTAACAGTTATTCCATCATTAACAACGGAACAACTAAATCAAATTTTTGAGGAACACTGTGCAAAAGAAGAGTAATTTCTCAGCTTGGTATTATGATGTGGGTTTTAGAAAAGAATTTAAATTTACTTATAAAATCCCTACTATAAGTGAATTTAAAAGATGGTGGAATAGATTATGGAAAAAGAAATTAAAAAAGTAATTCTGAGTAACCCTCCACACATACACACTCGTACAGTTTTATTTAATGAGCAAGAAGAAATCATAGAAGATAAAAATAAAAAACAGTTTATAACTTGTAAAGAGACTGTATTAACAGTCAAATACACAGATAATTCAGAAATAACAATTACAGCCCCCAAAGGTTACAAATTTGATGGAGCTACTATTCCTTTTGGAATAGGCAAAGGAGATATGAAGCTGCTTATCCCTGCTTTATTCCATGACATTATGTGTGATAACAAGGCTGTTATTAACTATAACAGAAAACAGGCAGATTTAATCTTTAAAGAGTGTCTTGTTGAGTGTGGGGTTAATAAAATTCTTGCACAGCTTATGTATCTGGCTGTAGAAGCTTATCAAATATTATTTTGTGATTGGAGTAAAAAGAAATAATGCAAAACTTTTTAACACGTCACTTTGAAAGCATTGTCACCATTATTTGTATTGTAATGACAGGTATATTCTGGCTTGCAACAATGAACGGGATTCCTAACAGAGTAACCAAACTTGAAGCAGAGGTCAGTGAAATTAAACAGCAGCTTTCAAAGAATGATACAAAAACAGACATAATCCTAGAAGATATTAAATTTATTAAGCAGGTAGTTATACAAAAACAAGTTCAATAGAAGGTAATGAATGTTTAAAAATATTGTCTTGCATTGGACTGCTGGCAATTATTTACCCTCTGCAACTGATTTAGAACATTATCATTATTTGGTTGATGGTGATGGAAAAATCCATACCGGGAAATATGAACCTAATGACAATCTAAAGTGTACAGATGGTAAATATGCAGCCCACTGTGGCGGCGGTAATACCGGCAGGATAGGCGTTTCACTATGCTGCCGTAAATCCACCAAAATACCGCCAACTAAAATCCAGGTAGAAGCAATGTGTAACCTTGCAGCGCAATTATGCACAATATACGGCTTACAGCCAAAGGATTGCATAACTCACGCTGAATTTGGACAGGCACATCCTAAAACCTCAAGCTATGGAAAAATTGATATCAATTGGATTCCTTCAGCGAAGGTACAAGGGGTTAAAGAGTGCGGAGATTACTTAAGAAATAAAATTCAATGGTATTACAACAAAATTAAGGAGATATAAATGTTAGAGAACGAACAACAGCTATACGACAAGTTTGTGGAAGTTCTTAATGATAAGTTAGATAATGAACCAACAGCTCAAGATTTATCTGTTGTTTTAAATTTCCTCAAATATAACAATATTCAAGCCTCCTCAAAACACAAAGGTGTTAATGAATTGACAAACAAAACTAAAACCCTATTACCTTTTGATGATGAAGATGATGAACTTCCTCAGATTAGGAGGATTAAATAGATATTCATATAGATGCAGCTCTGATTGAAAAATGCAAAAAGAATTTCAAAAACTTTCTATATGTGGTTTTTCAATATATCAACCTTCCTTCCCCAACTGAAATTCAATATGCAATTGCTGATGAGCTGCAATATAAGGAATCTGATTTAATCCTCAATGGTTTTAGGGGAGTAGCTAAATCTACAATTACAGGTATTTATGTTGCCTGGTTATTATTCAAAGACCCTGTTAATACACAAATTATCTATGTAGGAGCTAATCAGGAAGAAGCTAAAAAGTTTATGAAGTTTACAAGAGGGCTTCTTGAAATAGTTCCATTTCTCAATTTTCTTATCCCTGATGTTAAAAGAGGACAGAAAGATAATGCTTTATCTTTTGATGTTGCTCCTGCTGAGGTGAGAATACAACCCTCCTGCAAGGCTGTTGGTATATTTGGTAATATCACAGGAAACAGAGCTACCGATATAATAGCTGATGATATCGAAACCTCTGAAAACTGTGATACCCAAATTAAGAGAGAGCATATTGAATCTGCTGTAACAGAATTCAGGCAGGTTGTTTCACCTCTCAAGGGGAAGTTATTATTCTTAGGCACACCACATACAGAAATCTCAATCTACAATAAACTCCACGAAAAAGGCATACCTACAAGAATATTCCCCATTAAGTTTCCAACACCTGAACAACAGGAAAAATATGGAGACAAATTAGCTCCATATATTGCAAACAAAGTACAACAAGACCCTACCTTGATTGGTACTTCTACTGACCCTATCAGATTTGGTGAAGAAGAAATCCTTAAATTAGAAGCTGAAGGAAGAAGTAAATTTGCAATGCAACAGATGCTGGATACAACCTTATCAGATATTGAGAGATATCCTCTTAAATGTTCTGACTTAATTGTTATGGACTGTGATAAGGAAATTGCCCCTGAAAAGGTTGCTTATGGTTCTGCTCCTAGTCAAATACTGAAAGATATTCCTTGTAATGGTATAGGAACAGATAAATACTATGCTCCAATTCCTTTACCGGATATAAAATGGCTTCCCTACAGCTATAAAATGATGGCAATAGACCCATCAGGACGTGGTAAAGATGAATTAGCTTGTTTTTGCTTAAACAAGGTGGCTTACAGGGTGGATATAGTGATGAAAACCTTAATGAATTAGCAAGGTTAGCTAAAGAATATAAGGTTAATAAGGTTAAAATTGAATCTAACTTCGGAGATGGTATGTTCACCACACTACTATCACCAATCTTAAGAAAAGTTTACCCCTGCGGTATTGAGGAAGTTAGACATAATACACAAAAAGAGAAAAGAATTATAGATACCCTAGAACCTGTAATGAACCAGCACAGGTTAATTGTAGATAAGAATGTTATTAAAGAAGATGCTGAGAGTATAAAAAAATATCCTCTTGAAAAACAACAACAATATTCATTGTTTTATCAAATGACAAGAATAACAAGAGATAAAGGAAGCTTAAATCATGATGATAGGCTTGATTGTTTAGCTATGGCTGTTGCTGATTGCTTAGAAATGCTCCAGGTTGATACGGATGAAGAGATTAGATTGAGACTTGAACAGGAATTTGAAGAGCAAATAGAGAATTTCTTTGATGATTTTGGACTTTCTGTTAATAATTCACCAAAAAGTTGGTTTGATATTGATTAAAGAAACTGATAGACAACCAAGCAAAAGATAGTATTTTAGCTATTTTGGGGCTATTTTCCCTTAATAGCTAAGATATTATCCGCCATTTAAAGGCGATTTAAGGCGGGTTAAATTTTGAGGAGGTATATTTGTATTACCTTGAAATTTTAGGCATGTTAAATGACTTCCTGCGAGTTGTGGTAATAAAAAATATGGCTGTAATGCTTGCATACACTGGAATTGAGGGGTATTTACCTATAGCCCAGTAATAGCAAGGGATACAGACTTTGCTTAAATTTACTCGGAAAAATTATGGCGGAATAAAATTTGCCAGAAATTTTAGAGAGGGTATACGTTATTAACGCGTCGTTCGATTTCCCCCAGCGGATAGTCTTAAAATCAATAGGAAAGACCAAAAAATCAAATAAAGATTAGCTTTCAATAAAACATAATATTTTATAAAATAAGGTTCGCCCAAATAAAGAATATAAATTTATATAATATACTCACGTTCCACCCTATATATTTTTTTAAAACAAATTGTTATAATATTAAAACAAAAACACTTGACGAATAAAACAATTTGTTATATAATATAACTGTAAGCAGAAAACGGACTGGACAGACACCAGAATAAAAAACAGAGTCTAAAGCGTTAGTAACTTACAAAAGTATTAAACGGTATTGTTACAAAATAGCATAACACAAGACTACAAGCTCAGTAGGGCTGGCTTGGCTATGCTTACAAAAACAAAAGAAAGTGAGGTAAAAAATGGCAGTAACGTTAGAGATTCTCAATGGTTATCAACTTGAACAGCTATTTACTGAATATGGAAGAGGTAATCATTTTAGTTATGAAGGATACAACGCTTTATATGATTACTTGTATGACTATTCAGAGGCTGTCGGAGAGGATTTTAAAGTTGATGTAATAGCCTTATGCTGTGATTTTACAGAATACAGCAATTGGGAAGAGATTTATCAAAATTATAGCTATTCTTATAATAGAGAAGCTGAAGCTTGGGAAAAAACTAATCAAGATGATTTTAAAAAATGGGTGCAAGATAGAACTACTGTAATTGAATGTACTAATTATAAAGATGATGTAATTGGTATTATTTTACAATGGTTTTAATTTTAAAGGGTATAAAATATTTTTCTTCTTATCTGGAATATTTTCTTGACACTTCCATATATTCCACAAATACCACAACCGGAAGAAAAACTAAATCAAGAAATATGTAATCTTGAGTTAATACCGGAAGAACAGCTGGACATATTAGAAGCAGTGGGAGAATAAATCAATGAAAGTAATATTTAAAAAGGATACAACAAACAACAATGAAATAATAGCTTTTATGCCTTATGATATTTGCAATTGGCAAGGTGATTTCACTTGTTACGCTCATATTGGGCAACATTCAACAACAAATTATAATTATTATTTACGTTGTAAACCAGCAACACAAGAGGAATACAAAAGCCTATACAATGAATTAAAAAACATAGGCTATGAAATAGAAGTTATAAAGAAAATAAACACTAAAAAACTACAAATAGCATATAAGGATTTTATGGCAACATATAAATTTTAATAAGGATTTAAAAATGACTAACACAACATTATTAAAGAAGGATTTAACAATAATTATAAGACTTGCAACAGATATTTTATTAAAAGATGAATTAGATGCAGAAGATTTAGTTACAGCTAACGAGCTTGAAACAGCCGTTACAATAAAGAAATTATTAACACAAATTGATAACAATACAAATATTGAAATTCCATTTTAATAAGGGGCTATATGAAAAACAAAACTATTTTACTATCTAAAGCAGATATACAACAATTGAATAAAGAAGAAAAAGACAAGCTAGTAACATATTTTATGTTGGAAGTCTGTAAAAATACAAAAACTTACACCCAATCTGAGCTTTTAAAACTATTAAAAAATGTTTATCGTTTAGGTGTAAAAAGAATTAGATTTCTAAATGGTGAAGTTTACAAAGTATTATCAACCGGATTTTTAAAAGAGGTAACAGAATGAACTACAAAGACCTATTAAACCAAACAGACCAAATACAAATAACACGGCTTATAAACAAAAAAGAAATTATTGCAGATTTAAAAGCAATACCAACTGAGAATGTAGAAATAATATTCACAAAAGACAGCAGGCAAGTAATAATAAAACAGCCTAGAGGTTTAAAATTTATAAACCACATAGCAAGGAACTAATAAAAATGCAATTAATGGAGCTCATAAATGAAATAGAAAAAACATTGACCTTTGAAACAATCCAGCAATATAGAGTAAATGAGAGTAAAAAACATGAATTATTAAGTTTTATTTCACCTCATACAGATATAAAAAAGATTGATTCAAAGCTTTGTAACAACTACATCCAACACCTTATAAGCAAAGGTAATCAATTAACAACCATATACCCTAAGTGGTATTATCTTAAAAGCCTGTTAACTTATGCTTATCACAACAAACTAATTGATGCTATACCTTATGTAAAATTATCTAAAAAGAAGAACAAAGAAAAAACAATTACAGATAAAAAAACAGTATTACAATTATTGAAATGGTGTAAAAACAATAAACAACAAGACTTAAGATTTATAATCCTTATAGGCTTTTATACCGGCTTAAGGATTGATAATATTTTATCTATCCAGTCTAAACAGATTAATAATGGATATTTGAGGATATGGAAAAATAAATCTGATAACCCTTATTCAATACCAATCAAAAAGAGACTACAGACAATCTTAAATAAAAACTTTAAACCATTTACAATAAAATACCAACAAGCAAGATATTTATTTAACAAGGCTAAAAAAGAATTAAATCTTGATTCAAGTATAACCTTACATTCATTAAGACACACCTTTTGCTCAAGATTAATTGAAACAGGTACAGACATAAGGGTTGTACAGCTATTAGCAGGACATAAAAACATAACAACAACACAAATATATACACACATAAAAAATAAGCAATTAGAATTAGCAATTAACAATCTATAAATATATTTTAGCATATATTAACTGGGATAAAGTATGTTAAAATATATTTATACACCTCACTTTATGCTGGTGTAACAATATCTAATGACTGCTAGGATATTATATAATATCCTAGCTTTTCTTATGTATACTATAGATAGTTATATCCTAAACATGTTTAAACATATTTTATTTATTGTTGTTAATTATAAACAGATATAAACATATTTAAACATGTATAAACAAATATAAACATGTTTATTATATATATATATATAATAAGGAACTTGTTAAAATTGGTCTGTTATCCTCTCTGTTATTAGCTTTGAACCTGTTTTTAATTTTTAAAAAGCTGTATAAGTTAACCTGCCTGGGTTTGAGGTATATTGATAAGATTGTAGTTTATATTCCCTACTAGGGTTTAGCTTCATCATAAGCCTTAATTCTAAATATAGTAATATCTTTATCAACCCATTGGATTCTTTCAATATACTTTTCATCATCAGGAGATTTCATTATAATCGCTATCGCAGGCTTAAAGCCTGTTACTTTAGCGTAATATAATGATTGCCCGATTGCTTCAGCCCATTTTTTAGCAAAATCAAATTCTATGGCATAACCGTTATGAATACAATCAACCCTGGTATTATCAGGGAGAGTATATTCTGTAAATCCATAGCAATAATTATTAACAAAATCCTTTTCGGTTTGTGGATTCAAAATCATATTTGATTTTTCTACTAAATCTCCTCCAATACCTGTAAGATGGGGTATTTTTCTTTGAAGTTCTTTGTTTTCAAGGTAGAAGTTAACATTAAATATAATAGAGCCAAACAATATAAAGCCTATTATAACTAAAAGGCTTAAAATTATCTGTGTTCTAGTATCTTTATACCATTCTTCAAAATTCATTATCATTTAAACCTGTAATATTATCAATGAAAAAACCAGATATATCCAGTTGTGTATAATGCTCCTTGTATAGATGCTGCAACCTATCTCTTTTGTCTTCCCTAATAGCACTTATTTCATATTTGGTCAACTTTTTTGATTTAAAATAATTTTTATCAAACTTTAATTCCCTTTCAATCAACTCACAAGTGTTATTATCCAGGCATTCTGCTAATTTTTCTTTAGAATCCAAATAGGAATCTAAAATATATGCTTTATATTCTTCCGGATGGTCTATAATGTAATTATACGCTTCTTTTATTGTGATGATTTTATAATTATATCCTACTAAAAACCCAAAGATACAGCTAAATATTAACAACCATCCCGTGTTTTGTTTGTTTAAATTTTCAGAATCAGCCACCAATTTTACACATTCTCCTTACTTCCATTCCATACAACACGACCGATAACTTCTATCATAACATCTGTATTATCGGGATAATAAACCTCATCTTTATACTTAGGATTGTTTGAGGAAATGTAAAGAACATCTCCACGTTTGAACAGTCTTTTAACCCTAAGTACAGAATTGTTTACACGGATAACAAATATCTGATTATTACCTGTGGTCTGAGAGCAATCAACCAACAGTAAATCACCATCTTTAATATCATTGGGCTGATTCCAGCCGCTATCCATAGAATCACCTTGAGCGTGTATTAAATGCAAATGAGAATAATCATCTGATTTTAATATCTGTTTTAAGAATCGTTTATCAAAGAACATTTTATCAACTTCCGGTTCATCACTAAGCCATGTACCAACCCCAGCAGATGCCGATATATCGTGAATAGGGATAGCTATAATATTATTCTTATTATTATTTGTGATAGTTTGAGAGTTTAATAAAACATTCAACTCTTCTTTGGTATTGCATTCAATAGCTCTCTCATAACTAACACCAAAAGCTTTATAAAAAGTAGCTCTTACACTCTTAGGTACATCTCTTTTGTTGTTTTCAACCATAGCAATAACCTGCTGATATGTTTCTAGTTTTTCTGCAAATTCTGCTTGAGTGTATCCCATAAAATTTCTTAGTTGTTTAAATTGGGCATTATTAAAATTTTTTTCTGTCATAATTACCTCTTTTGTTGTATTATTAAAAACAAATTCTTGACATATAAAACAAATTGTTGTATAATAAAATTATGAAGAGTTGAAAATTAAATAAAACAGCGGGAAGTAAAATTACCTCCTAAAAGCTAAGAATCCTGCTAAAGCTACCAGGAAAACTATGGAGTACACAGGTTTCAAGGTAAAAACCATAACAGCTATGTTCAAGAACATCACCACCTTTCTAAAAAGAAATAGTAGGTCTTAGCTTCACTGTTTTATTTAAAAGTTTCAAAGAGTACAAAAAGTTAAAACAAAATAGCACAACACAGCATTTTGATTACAACTTTTGTTAATATTATAACATAATTTTGCTATAAGGCAAAGAAGAGATATTCAAATATTATGAAGGATTTTAAAGAGTTTAATATGAAATAAATATTTACTTATAAATTATCTAGGTCGGTTTGCTTACACACTATGTAGTTTCACCTTTCTCTCTCGTTTTTATTGACCGACCTTGTTTTTGCCAGGTCTTTATTAGTTTAAGGAGCATTAATGCGTGCTGTGAAATTCAGCACCCTGGCTCGTTATGTTTAAATTTGAAGGAGATTTGAAGATGCAGAGATTAGAACAGAAAAGAAAAAATTACTACGGATTAACAACAGCTCCTGATAGTGTGTTGAAGGAAAAACTTGATAAAGATATTCCAAAATACACTTGCAGCAGTTGTACAAAATGTAGTAATAAGTGGTGTTCATTTTTCAATCGGAGGGTTGAACCTAAGTTTAATAAATGTTTTAACCATACATTCTACCATACTGTAGCAACTAAATATCAAGCTCCTGCAAATTTAGCAGAGAAGGTCAATGAAGAAGAACTGAAAAGGACAGCCTAAATGAAAAAACTCTGTCAAAGAATTGGTTATACAAAAAGAAAATTTACAGAGATAGCAATACTTTTAGATGAAGTTTATAAAGAGCTTCAGGAAACAAAAGAGAAGAAAAAAGAAGAATTAAAAGAATTAGAAAAAGAGCGTAATAAACAGCATTCGGCTGAGACAAGAGCTATGGATAATCTAATCAATAAGATAAAAGCACGAATGAGATATTTATATAGGTCTGAGGATTCTTTGAAACATAAGGAAAGATTAGAAGAATTAGCAAAAATATTAGACTGGATGCAACAGAGTAACTAAAGGAGAAATTATGGATAAGATTAAAGGATATAAAGTATTTAATCCTGATTGGACGTGTAACGATTTTCAATATGAAGTAGGTAATACATATCATCATAACGGTTCTATAGAATTATGCAGAGAAGGTTTTCATTTTTGTGAAAAATTAGCTAATTGCTTCAATTATTATTCCTTTAACCCTGAGAATAAAGTCGCAGAAGTTATTGCGACAGGAGAAATAATTAAAGGTAATGATAAATGCGTAACAAATAATATAGAAATTGTGCGAGAGATTAGCTGGAATGATGTATTGAATCTTGTGAATACAGGAATTAGTAATACTGGTTTCTGCAACTCAGGTGACTGCAACTCAGGTGACTGGAACTCAGGTAACTGCAACTCAGGTGACTGGAACTCAGGTAACTGCAACTCAGGTAACTGCAACTCAGGTAACAGGAACTCAGGTAACTGCAACTCAGGTAACTGCAACTCAGGTAACAGGAACTCAGGTAACAGGAACTCAGGTGACTGGAACTCAGGTAACAGGAACAGCGGAATGTTCAATGCCTGCAACTACGCTAACGGACTATTCAATTCTAAATCTCCAAAGATTTATATGTTCAATAAACCTACAAAACTTACATTTGAAGAGTTTCAAGAAAAATATCCTGAAGCTTATAACTTACTTAAATATTCTAACTTTAAATTAACAGAATGGATTCCTGAATGGCAAATGACAAATGAGGAAAAAGAAGCCCATCCTGAATACAAAGTGCAAGAAGGTTATTTGAAAAGAAATAATTATAAGGACGTTTGTCAGCAAATGTGGAATAGTTTTGATAAAAGCGAAAGAAATAAAATCAAAAAACTTCCTAATTTTGATAAAGAAATTTTTAAAGAGATTACAGGAATTGAGGTGCAGAAATGAAAACAGCAGAGGAAATTAAACTTAAAAAGGCGGCGGGTTTTGCGCTATTGATGCCGAAAAATAAAAGATTAAAACAGGAACGCGGGGAGCTGGAAATAAAAAATGTAACCTTGCAAAACAGATACCAACAAGTAGCCGGAGCAACAACGGAAGCAGCCTGCTACCGCAAGGCTCTTGAGGAGATTGAGGAGATTGCAAACGAGCCTTGTGTCGCAGATGCCCTAGACGATTGTAAGTCTTGCGGTATCTGGTGTGAGCATAAAGATATACTCAATATTATCAACAAAGCAAAGGGGGAAGAATGATTAAACTTATAGTTGTTGCAATAATCTTCTTCTGGATAGGGTTTTCAATAGCCGGAGAAACTGAATAGGTAGAAAATGTTAGAAGAACAAATTGAGTTAGAAAAAAAGATAACCCAATGTTCTATAGACCGGTACAGAAGAGAGTTAGAAAAAGCCAAACAAACAGGAACTTATGGCTGTACTAAACCCGCAACTAAACTTTTATCAAGAATCCTTGATGACTATGTGGGAGCTATCAAGCAGTATCTTGAGGACTATAGTAAAGGTAAAGCCGTAAGGTCGACATTAACAGCCGAGTTTATAACAAAGCTTGGTGATGTTGAGACAATAGCTTATATAACTGCAAAGACAATATTGAACTCAATCTGGGATACAACGGTTTCAACCACTGCTATGTATAAAGCAATAGGACAGGCTATTGAAGATGAGTTTAAGATGAGAAAATATAAAGCAGAGAATAAGCATTATTATCAGACAATACAGGCAGATTTAAACAAGAGAGGTGCTAAGGCGAACAGGAAGAAATATGTTACATCTGCTGTATTTAATAAAAGATTGGAGTTTCATCTTGACAGGTGGACAGTAACAGAGAAGTTTCAGACAGGCTTAGTTTTAACAAATCTCTTTGTAACATCAACTGGTCTTGTAGAATATGAGGATTTTTACAGAAAGAAAAAACACTATAAAGCAATAGTGCCGACAAAAGAGCTTGTAGAATGGTTTGAAGATATAAATGAAAAGCTTGAGGTTATGCAGCCTATATTTTTACCAATGGTTTGTCCTCCTAAAGACTGGACAGGAATATTTGAGGGCGGATATATAAGCCCTTACCTGAAGAAAAACAAACTGGTTAAGAATAATTCAAGAGAATATTTAAAACAATTGGAAACAGCTTCAATGCCGATAGTTTACGAGGCTATAAATCACTTACAAGCAACTGGATGGGCTATAAATAAAAGAGTGTTGGAGGTTGTAAAAGCTTTATGGGAAGAGGGTAAGGCTATAGCTGAATTACCCGATAGGGAAGATACTCAGCCAATCCCTTACCCATATCCCGAACTTACAAAAGAGGATAGTAAAACAGAAGAACAGATAGAAGTAATTAAGAAATGGAAAAGGGAAACTTATGAGATACATAAATCTAATGTTCAGAAACGGTCAGTTAGATTTTTAGTTAGTCAAATTATAAGGATAGCTGAACAGTTTAATAAATATGAGACAATATATTTTCCTTACCAGATGGATTTTAGAGGCAGATTATATCCGATTCCTGTTTTATTACAGCCTCAAGGAAGTGACTTAGCAAAAGGGCTTCTGTATTTTAGCAGGGGTAAGCCTCTGAACAATGAGAAAGCAATAGAATGGTTTAAGATTCAAGGAGCAAATGTTTATGGATACGACAAAGAATGTTACAAGAAAAGAACAGAATGGGTTGACCTTCACTCAGTGGAGATTAAACAATATGCACAAGACCCTTTGCAATATCGAGGGTGGGCTGAAGCGGATAAGCCTTTTCAATTTCTGGCTTGGTGCTTTGAATATAGTGATTGGACTAGCAATCCTGATACTTTTAAATCAAGGCTTCCAATCCAGCTCGATGGAACATGCAATGGACTCCAGCACTACTCCGCCCTCCTTAGAGATTATACCGGAGGGAGAGCTGTTAATCTCATAAATTCAGAAAAACCAAATGATATTTATTCAGTAGTAGCAGAAAGATTGGAGAAAAAATTAAATGAAATTAAGAGCAGTACCAATAATAGCAAGCATATTATCAGCACTCAGCATAGCAGCTTGGGCTGTTGGAATGATACTGACAGGAGCTTTGCTTCACATTGGCTGGGGCTTGGTATAAACAGAAAACTAACCAAACGTCCTGTAATGGTATTGCCTTATGGAGGAACTCTTTTAAGTTGCAGGGAGTATATTGCAGAGTATTTAACGGATAATTATTCACCTAATTTTATATGGTCACAGTTTGGTGTAGGTGATAACCCGACAGATTGCACATTTAAAGCAGCAGTATGGTTATCCAAACACCTTTGGGAAGCTATACAAGAGACTTTACAGGCTGCAATTGTGGGAATGGATTATCTAAAGAAAATTGCAAGGGCTGCGAATAAACAGGGTAGGTACTTAGAATGGTTAACTCCGACAGGACTATTAGTAAGACAGGCTTACTGTTCAAGGAAAAGGAAAGAGATAAAGACAGAGCTTTATGGAAGTATTTTAAGAACAACAGTAAATATTGATAATAATGATTTAGATAATCAGAGGCAGGTAAATGGTATTTGTCCAAACTTTATACATAGTCTTGATGCAGCTTGTTTAATGCTTTATCTGGTCAAGTGCAAGAAGGCAGGAATAACAAGTTTTATGACGGTACACGACTGCTACGGAGTACACGCAGCAGATACAGAAGAATCAGCAAGATTGTTAAGAGAAGCTTTTGTTGAAGTATACAGGCAGCCAATACTAGAAAACTTCACTCAGGATATTGGTGTAGAAGACATACCGCTGCCACCTGTTGGAAGTTTAGATATAGAAGAAGTTTTGAAGAGTGATTATTTTTTTAATTAGGAGAGCAAAATGACAACAAGTATTTTAGAACAAGCAACAGAATTAAGAGAAAAAGCACAGGAAATGTTGGCTAAAGCAAAAGAACTGGAACAAAAGGTAAAAAAAGAAAATAAAGTACAGCTATGGAAACCTAGTATAGGTAACATGTTTTATTATGTCTCTAGTGGAGGAACTGTAGATTATACCTTTAGTACATTTTCTTCTAAGAATTTCAATTGGTATCGAACAGCAGCAGACGCCCAAAGAGCAGTTTTTGAAGAACGTATAACAAGAATGTTAAAGAAGCTGGCTGAAGCATTAAACCAACCGGATTGTGCGTGTAATTATTATATTGTTTATGACGTGATAAATGAAAGTTTAAAGTTACAAGAGATTTATCTACCTTTTAAGAATTGTGGAACAATATATTGCTCTAGCACAGAATTTTTAAATAAAGCCATTGAATTAATAGGTGAAGACGACTTAATCAAGTATATCCGAGGTTATTAATGAATAAAAATATTCCAGATAGAAAGATTATAAAGCTAAACTGGAAACCTAAATCCAGTATTTTAGCTATAGGTTTATTCAATTTTATAAAGAAAAAGGATAGGAAATGAGGAAATATAAACCATTTAACGACTACCAGACAAATGAAGAACTTTTTGAAAAGCTTGGGTATAAGACATATCAGCCTAAGATAGGTAGTTTAGGAAGAGCAATAATGGAAGCAAGTAAACATCACAGGTCGATTAGCTGGCTAAAGAAACAGCTAGATGTTTATTTCAATAAATTAAGACAGCAAAAAGGAAAAGAATGTACAAAAACAAAACAGCAGAAATAATCTATGACCAGATGCTGAGAACAACCTGTAAAGAGGTTTCTCAGGCTTCATTAAGGGTTATGGATTCAATACAAGGGGAAAAGGTTTGTAACCAGATGCTAGGACTTGCAGCAGCATTAATATGTATGCTTCATCAATATGGACTTAACCATATAGATGTACTGGGAATAGCAGATAACATGGTTTACTCAGGTGAGAATAACAATATGAAACCTGATTTTAAAGCAATACAAAGTTTTATGAAAAATGAATGGGAGATTTAATGGCGAATAACAAAGAACATATTACAGAAAAATATGTAACAGGTAAAGGCGAGCTAACGGGGTTTATAGCACTAACAAAGCCTTCAACAAAGTTTAATAAGCAAGGTATTTTTTCAACCTATATTTTACTTGATAAAAAAGATGGTGAAGCCCTTGTTAATAAAATGAAAGAAGTAAGAACAGAGCAATTTAAGAAATATGGCAAAGGAACAAAAGTTGCAGAATTACAATGTAATCCTTATGAGATAGTTAATGAAGAAACAGGCGAAGCAACACCAGACCCAAAAGGACGTTATATCCTGACAGCTAAGGCTAATGCTTATATTGAAAATGGTAAAATAGGCTATAGACCGCAAATTATCAACGCAAAAAAACAGCCTGTTAAGAATATATCAATAGGCGAAGGAACAATAGCAAGACTGGGTGTTACTCTTTCGGGGTATTCTGTAGCCGGAAAAACAGGGGTTTCAGTAAAGCTTGGTATGGTTCAGATTATAGACCTTGTGGAATATATAGGAGGAGGCTTCTCTACTGATATGTTCGATGAGGAAGAAGGCTTTGACGGGGTTGGAGAAGAGTTCGATGATTCTCCGATAGTTACTGAAGATGGTTCAGAAGAAGAAGAAGAGGATGAAGAAGCTGATTTCTAGGAGTAAATAAATTGGCTAAAGCTAAAAACTTAACCTCAAAACAGGTCGGACTGATACAAGGTTTCAGGTCTGGTTTAGAAGAAAAGATTGCCAAGCAGCTTAAAGAAGCCGGAATTGACCCAAAATTTGAAACACTAAAGCTGCCATACAGGGTAGAAAAGAATTGTACATATACACCGGATTTTCCTGTTGGTAAACATATAATCATTGAAACCAAAGGAAGATTTCAAACAGCAGACAGAATGAAAATGCTGTTGGTTCAAAAACAGCACCCTGAATATGAGTTCAGATTTATATTCAGTAATTCTAATGCAAAAATATCAAAAGTTTCTAATACAACTTATGGCAGATGGTGTGAGAAGAATGGGTTTAAGTATGCGGATAAAATAGTTCCGCAAGAGTGGATTGAAGAAATATTAAAGGAGAAATAAATGGGATTAAAAGACATTATTAGCGGTTTAAATACGTTAGGTAGAGCTGTTAAATTTCTAAAACAGCAAGATGATTTAAAAGAACAGGCAAAAACTCTTATAGAGGAAGTAAGAAATGTAATCAATATATTTGAAAAATATGTTCTGAATCTTAAAGATGTATTGGAGAAGTTGAAGGGGTTATTAAATAAATAATGTCACAGGCACACCAACCTTGTCCTAAATGCGGTTCAAGTGATGCCCTGTTGATAAATGATGATGGTTCTACCAAGTGTTTTTCTTGTGGAGAGTTCACACCTAGTGTTTCTCCACAGAAGGAAAACACACCTGAAGAGTTCTTAAAAGGTGTTGCAAGAGCTATTCCTCAAAGATGTTTAAACCAGGAAACCTGTAAAAAATATAAATACAATACAGGCACTTATAAAGGCAAAGAGGTTCAAATTGCTACATACAGAGACTTAGACGGCAATCCTGTCTTTCAGAAGATACGCTTTGTGGAAGATAAGCAGTTTATGATTATAGGTAAGTTTAAGCCTTTATTATATGGAGCTCACCTGTTTAAAGGAAACAATAAAAAACTGATTATTACTGAAGGAGAAATCGATTGTTTAAGTGTTTCTCAGGTCATAAACGGTTATCCGGTTGTTTCTATTCCAAACGGTGCAAATAATGCAAAAGCAGCTATAAAAGAAAATCTTGAATGGTTAGAGCGTTTTGAAGAGGTTGTGCTTTGTTTTGATATGGATGAAGCCGGAAGGAAAGCAGTAAAAGAATGTGCACCTTTATTTTCCATAGGGAAGGTCAAAGTAATGTCTTTACCTTTAAAAGACCCTAATGAAATGCTCAAGGCAGGAAAGATTGAAGAGCTTTATAAAGCAACCTGGAATGGTGCAGAATACAGACCTGATGGAATAGTTTCCGGTTCGGAGCTTTGGGAAGAGATAGATAAGCCTGTATGTTATGGACTTAGCTACCCTTGGAAGAAACTAACCGAGTTAACTTATGGTATCAGAACTTCTGAATTAATTGTTTTCGGAGCAGGCACAGGTATGGGAAAGACAGAGTTTTTTAAGGAGATTGAAGCACATCTTCTGTTAGAACATAAACAGAAAATAGGTATTATCCATCTTGAGGAACAAACACGAGAAACAATATTAGGGCTTATGAGTAAACATAGTTCTATAAAGTTTCATTTACCATCAGCAGAGTATACAGAAGAACAGAAAAGGAAAGCTTTTGATGAAACAATTGGAACAAACCGAGTTTTTATATATGACAGCTTTGGAACATGTGACCTTGAAACAATCAAGAATACCATTAGGTACATGGTTAAAGGCAAAGATTGCAAATATGTATTTCTCGACCATATCACTGCTCTTGGTGATGGGCTTGAAGATGGTAACAATGTTAATCAATATATGCGCCGTGTTGTCTCAGAGCTTGCAAATCTCACAAGAGAGTTGGATTTTACATTATTTACAATTTCACATTTACGAAAATCTGAAGGCAAAAAGCCTCATGAAGAAGGCGGAAGGGTTCATCTTGATGATTTATACGGGGCTGCTGCTCTTAAGCAATGGGCTAGCTATGTATTTGGATTGGAACGTAACCAGCAGGCTGTGGATGAAGAAATACGACATACAACAACGCTTAGATGCCTTAAAGACAGGTATACCGGGTTAGCAGCAGGGCAGACAATACAGATTAAATATAACAAAGATACCGGAAGATTAATTGAAAGTGAAGGAGAGTATCAAGATATTACGGAGGATGATTTTTAATGACAGAAAAAAGAATAATTAGTAACAGTGGAAGGATTGAACACGGGTGGGGCACTTCAAAATACAGGCTGGAGTGGGCAGGGGATTGGACTGTAGAAGAATTGGTAAATTACTGTGATGGTGGCAGCGGAAACTATGGAGGAAGAATTGATGACTTTAGACAAACAGAAAACGGAACATACAAAGGAACAGTTTGTGTCTACTATGATTGATGAGGATGAAGAACTAACTGGTGAGAACTGTCCTGTATGCGATTATCCTATCGTTTTAGAGATGGGATTAGAGGTTTGTTATAACTGCGGCTGGTCTAAAGATGATGAAGGTGCAGATGAAATGGAAGGATATTATGAAGAATGACCTTGATATTTGATATAGAGACGGATGCCCTTCTGGATTCTCTAACCGCTATTCACTGTATGGTAATACTGGATACTGAAACAGGACAGGTTTTTAATTGTAAAAATATGAAAAACAGTCTGACTGACGGTGAATATTTATCAATCGAAGCCGGTATATCAATGCTTCAGGATGCAGACGAGATATCAGGACATAACATTGTAAAATTTGATATTCCTGCAATACAGAAAGTATACCCAAAATTTAATCCTAAAGGGAAAATCTTTGATACATTGCTGATGTCCAAACTCGTTTATCCTGATATAGGTGAGATAGATGATAGAAATATTAGAAAAGGCAGGTTTCCTAAAAAACTAAGAGGTAAATACTCCCTAAAAGCCTGGGGTTACAGGCTGGGAGAACTGAAAGGAGAATATTGTGAACAGGAAGATTGTTGGGCTGAATGGTCGATTGATATGCAGAGGTATTGTGAGCAGGACGTTATGGTTACTAAGAAATTATTTGACCTGCTCAGAAGCAAGAACATATCAGAAGAAGCCATAAAACTTGAGCATCAGTTTGCACAAATAATATTCAATCAAGAACAAAGAGGGGTTTATTTTGATAAAGTTAAAGCTGTAGAACTTGCAGCACAATTGACAGAAGAAAAAATCAAACTTGAGCATAAACTTAAAGAAACCTTTCCAAACGAAATTAAGGAGGAAACTTTTATTCCAAAAGTTAATAATTCAAAGAGAGGATATATCAAAGGAAAGCCTTTTGTTAAGAAGATTGAAATAGAGTTTAATCCTGCCTCAAGACAAATGATAGCAGACAGGCTGATTAAAAAGTACAATTGGAAACCAAAGAAACTCTCTCCGACAGGACTCCCTGTAATTGATGAAGAAGTTTTGGAAGAACTAAACTTTGAAGAAGCACCTTTATTAAAAGAATATTTCTTAGTAATAAAGACTTTAGGACAGCTTTCAGACGGTAAAAACGCTTGGTTAAAGCTAATTGCGCCGGATGGGGCTATCCACGGTCGGGTTGATACTATAGGTGCTGTAACAGGCAGGTGTACCCATAATTCGCCTAATCTGGCACAGGTGCCGGCTGTAGGCGGGTTTATGGGTAAGGAATGCAGAGAACTCTTTAGAGCAAGAGAAGGCTATAAGTTAGTTGGTACTGATGCTTCAGGTCTTGAGCTTAGATGCTTAGCTCATTATATGAATGATGAGGAATACACACATGAAATACTTAATGGAGATATTCACACCAAAAACCAGCTTGCAGCAGGACTGCCAACAAGGAATAATGCTAAGACATTCATATATGGGTTTTTGTATGGGGCAGGGGATGCCAAGATTGGCTCAATTACCGGTAAAGGTGCAAAGGAAGGCAAGGCAATTAAAGAAAGATTTCTTAAATCTTTACCAAAACTTAAAAAGCTCACTGATGGGGTAAAACATAAAATTAAAACCAGAGGCTATTTAAAAGGTATTGACGGCAGAATCTTAAAGGTAAGAGAACAGTATAAGGGTTTAAATGTCCTTTTACAATCCGCAGGGGCAATAGTTATGAAAAAAGCGTTATGTATATTAGTTGATGATATAAAAGCAAAAGGTTGGAAAATCAATGAAGATATAGCTTTTGTTCTAAATGTACATGATGAATATCAGGCAGAAGTAAAGCCTGAGCTTGTTGAAGAATACAAAGTAATGGCGGTAGAAGCAATAAAAAGAGCCGGAGAATATTTTGGATTCAGGTGTCCTCTAACAGGCGAAGCTAAGGTAGGTCAGTCTTGGTATGAGACACACTAAAACTTGCAACAGGTGTGGTCAAGAAAAACCTATAACAGATTTTCATAATTCTTCAAGAACAAAGGATGGGAAGAACTATTATTGTAAAGATTGTGAAAATGCTAGGAATAGGCAATATAGAGGAACAACTAATAAAAAGAATTGGAAACTTAAAAATAGGTTTAAAATAACTTATCAAGATTATTTAAACTTATTAAAAATACAAAATTATAAATGTTTGATTTGTGGCTGTGATTATACTGCCTACAAAGAAGAATTTAATAGAGAATTTTGTGTTGACCATAATCACAAGACAGGAGAAGTAAGAGGTTTATTGTGTACTGCTTGTAATAGAGCTTTAGGTTTGTTTAAAGATAACCCTAATATTTTAAGAAAAGCAACAGAATATTTAGAGGAAAGAGGTAGTTATGACACACACTAATGATGACATATTAAATACGATTTTTGAAGTATTTAAGCCAATAGAAACAAAAGAAGAAATCACAAGGGCTTATATTGAAGGAAAAATAACGAAAAATGAATTTCTAAAGAGGATGAAGAGTATAGATGTTCACATATAAAGATATGACATTTTGTGCTAATAAAAAATGCACAAAAGAATGCCCAAGGAGGTTAACACCGAAAATAGAAGAAACTTGTAAGAATGAGGGCTGGTGGTATGCCTGTGCGTTTTTTAACTGTGAGGATAATAAGAGTGTTGAAGAAATGTCCTAAGTGCGGTCGTATTCTTCCTGCAAGTATGTTTGCTCCAAATACAAGGCATTGCAAAATTTGTAGAAGGGATTATGACTGGCAGTATAAGTATGGTATAAGCCCTGAACAATATTATGAATTATGGCAAAAACAAAACGGTAAATGTCAAATATGCGGTAAAGAATTACCTGATGGAGAATATTTACATATAGACCATAATAAAGAATCAGGAGAAATTAGAGGATTATTATGCAGAGATTGTAATTTAGGTTTGGGAAATTTCAAAGATAATCCGGTTAATTTAAGAAAAGCAGCAGAATATTTAGAGGAAAAGTAATAATGGAAGAAAAAGAAATTAACTTAAATCAAATTGTTAAATTAGACCCACTAACAAAATCCATTCAAGATTTAATTCAAGAAAGAGAGGATTTAAAGGTTAAGGTTATCGAGTTACAAAACACAAATGACAAATTAGCACTAAGAGAAAGATTATATCAATCTGAGCTTTCAAAAACAAGAAATGCTTTACAGAAACTAGCACAAGCTATTAATACAGCACCGCATACTTCAGCAAGTGAATATCAACAATATTATGGAATGGAGATAGGATGCCAAGAACCGTAATTATAGATGGTGATGTGGTTGTTTACAAAGTTGCTGAAGCTGTTGCTGATAGTTATGAAATTTCAACCACTGAGGATGATGATTTTATTTATCGAAATATTGGCTGGGCAAGCAAAGAAGCTGCTATAGATTGTTTAGAAAAAATGATAGATAAAATTTGTAAAGATTGTAAGGCTGATTCAGTTTGTATTGCCTTATCAGATATGAAGTCAAACTTCAGAAAAACAATAAATCCTAATTATAAAGGTAACAGAAAAACTATTAAGCCTATTTTATATGAATTTCTAAGAAATTATATGAATGAAACAGGTTATAAGGTTTATGAAAGACCTAATCTTGAAGCAGATGATGTTATTGGGATTTTAGCTACCAGTGAAAAAATTATTAAAGGAGATAAAGTTGTATGGTCTTTAGACAAAGATTTCAAAACTATTCCTTGTAAATTTCATAGAGCAGCTATTACTGGTAAAGACAAAAGCGAAGTTATAACACCTCAGATGGCTGATTGGTGGTTTATGTATCAAACTCTTATTGGAGATAAAGTTGATGGTTATGATGGTTGTAAAGGGATAGGAGATAAGACAGCAAGAAAAATACTTGGAGAAATAGGAGAGCAACCTTTATATGTAATGTGGCAGAATGTTATAGATACATATAAATCAAAAGGCTATACAGAAGAAGATGCTTTAAGAAACGCACGCATGGCAAGAATTTTAAGAGTTGAAGATTATGATTTTAAGAAAAAAGAGGTTAAGTTGTGGAATTTATAGGATGGGCAATTAAGCGAAATGATACTGGAAAATACTGGCATAAAATAGATGGGTGGAATGATGTTTTTCCAACAGTTTACGAAAAAAGAGGACATGCTATTTGTGCAGGTAAGTACCATATTTCAACAAATAAATATGATGTGCTTCAAGTAGTAAAAATTAAGAGCATAACGATAGATGTAGAGGAAGAAAATGAGTAATAGTGATAAATTTAAAAAATATTCCAGTATAGAAAATCATTATCAAGAAGGCTTTCTATTCAAATGTCCTCAAGAAAATATAGATTGGTGTATTACAGAAAAAATACACGGAGCTAATTTTCAGGTTTACTATGATGGCGAACACTTCTTATTAGGAAGTCGCAATAGGTTTATTAACACAAATGAAAATTTTAACAATCTTCAGAATATTATTGAAGAAATCAAGCCAAAACTTTTGTTAATGATAAAAGCTTTTGGTAAAGTTCCAATAATACTTTATGGTGAGGTCTATGGGGATGGTATTCAAAAAGGTGTAAAATATTCTAAAAATAAAAGGATAAGGTTTTTTGATATAAAAATTCAAGATGAATATTATCCTTATGCTTTTGCATCAGAAGTTTTTAAAATGTGGAATATTCCATATATACCTATTTTAAGTACATTTAATGGAAATATTTTTGATGTAGTTAAAAGTGTTAATACAAGATTTAATTCAACGATTTCTGAAGGTGAATATGCGGAACTAGAAAATAATTTATGCGAAGGTGTTGTAATAAAACCTTTATATCAAGAGTTTAAAACACCTTTAGGCTCAAGGGTTATTATCAAAAAGAAAAATGAAGAGTTTTTAGAAAAGCAGAAGGCATCTAAAGAACCAAAACCGGATAGATTTATAGATTATTCTAAAGATTGTGAAGCTGTTAAACCTTATATAAATGATAATAGATTTGATTCTGTTTTCAGTAAGGATAATTATCAGAAAGAAGATTTTGGTACATTTATAAAGGCTTATGCTCAGGATGTCATTGAAGATGCAGCTAAAGATTCTGTCGAATTTTCTAATATTAAAAATATTAATAATATAATTGCTCGTACAACAAAAACTGAATATTTTAGGAGAGTTGCTTAATGGGTGAATTGGCAAATAAATGCTGCAAATGTGAACCGTATGAAGTAGGTTTTATTGCAGAGTGTAAAGACAGGTCTAACTGTCTTTATGGTGATGGT
The DNA here is from genome assembly GCA_949296355.1 of uncultured bacterium. Classification (GTDB taxonomy): domain Bacteria; phylum Cyanobacteriota; class Vampirovibrionia; order Gastranaerophilales; family Gastranaerophilaceae; genus CAG-196. Next base: position 152,140 of record CASFPS010000001.1, read on the forward strand.
GCAGATATGCAATGGGATGATAAGTTTGGATTAATTGAAACAGGAAAGGATTATATGGCTGAAAATACTAAAGTTATTGATGGTGTAGGCAAAGATGCTGAAATAATAACAAATGCAGCAGGTGGAAAACAATCAAAAGCTCCAATGGCAATGTATTTAGTTGACCCTAACTATTTAGAGCTAATGTTTAAAGATATGGCGGAAAAAATGGAATATTTAGATGAAGGTGATTCTACTGTTGTAGATGAAAAAAATATTGATAAATATAGTTGTTGTGTTGCAATAGAAAACATAGCCATATATATGAGAACAGGTATAGATTGGAATTTAACATTGGCTATGGATAGTTTATGTGATGATACACTTCAACAAATTATTGCTATAGCTAAGGTTTTACAATATGGTGCTGATAGATATGAGCCTAATAATTGGAGATTGATTCCTGAAGAAGAGCATATTAACCATGCTTTAATTCATATAATAGCTCATTTAGCAGGGGATACCCAAGATGACCATATTAATCACGCACTTTGTAGATTAATGATGGCTAAAGCAACAGAGAAGTCTGAGGGGTTTAGCTATACAAACTATGTTAAGAAAACTTCATGAAGAAAGGTAACAATTTTTATGTTTGGTTTAATGAAAATTAAAGACCTTGCACAAGAATTAAAAACACCTGAAAGCACGATAAGAACATGGAAACGGAGAGGGGATATTCCTCTCTCTTGTTTTAAGGAGATAGGCGGGACGGTGTTTGTGAAGGTTGAAGAGTTTAAAAAGTGGCTTGACCTGGGTGCATGAGGTGGTAAATAGATAATATGACTATCACTAAACGTAATGGAAAATATTATTGCAGGTTTCAGATTAATGGTGAACGACACCATTATTTATGCAATGGTGCTACAAATAAGGCTGAAGCTGAAAAGATGGAGAATGCTTTTAAGTATAAATTAATGCAACAGCAGAACGGAGTAATTCCAAGGGAAGAAAATATAAAAGGAATCTCTTTAAAAAAACTTATGCTTCTTTATATAGACTATAACAAAGCCAATAACAAACAAAGAGAACCTAAAGAAAAAACTAAAGCTTTTTATGAGTTTTTTGGCGAATCAATAAATATTAATAAAATAAAAGCTAAGGATATTGAAGATTTACGAATGTGGTTAATGGATAATAAAAAACTGTCCAATTCAACTATAAATAGATATATAAGCTGTTTAAGCAAGGCTTATAATTTAGCAATTGATAATAATATAATAGAGGCTAATCCTTGTAGTAGAATAAAGTTTTTAAAAGAGCCTAAAGAAACTATAAAGTTTTATACACTTGAAGAAGAGGAAACTTTGTTAACAACTGTCATGAAATACCGACCTGACTTTTTAGGCTTTGTAACCTGTGCTTTTCAAACAGGATTACGAGTATCAAATATTCAGTATATGCGCTGGGAACAGATAAATTTAAAGGACAGAATTATAGAAATTCAGCCCCAAGATAATAAGGGAAGGAAATTAATCCGTCTTTATATTTCTGATAGGCTTTTAGAAGTTCTATCAAAAAACGAGAAAAGGTCTGGATATGTTTTTATTAATCCGGAATGTAATAATGTTTATCTTACACCTAATCGAATATTAAGCAAGATATGTAAGAAATGCAAATTAAAACATATTGGTTTTCATGGAATAAGACATACGGTCGCAACACGTTTAATTAAGGCAGGCGTGCCTATAAATGTTGCTCAAGCTGTATTAGCACATAGTGATATAAGAACCACAATGAAATATGTTCATTTACAGGACAATTCGATAAAAGAAGCTATATCAGTTCTTAATTCATATAATTAGGATTTAATTCAAATTTTAATATGGACACAGAGTGGACATGGATAAATGGGAGATGCTCTAAAAAATAAACGGCGGTAAGGGGAATTGAACCCCTGTTTGGAGAATGAGAATCTCCCGTCCTAACCACTAGACGATACCGCTTTATTATATAGGAGCATAATCGGAATAGATTATACTCGACCAATCATCTTCAAAATAACTTATCTGGGTTAAAGTACCTGTTTTTATCAGGTTTTTAAACTGGCTTACAGGATCAAGATTAAGCGTTTTTGCTATAGCCGACTGGATAACATCCTGAGTTGTAACCAGAATAATACGGTTACCTTTATTTTCTTCTACAAGTTTATCAATCATTTTAGATACACGCTTGTTGAATACTTCAAGGGATTCGCCGCCTTCCGGCTTTTGAATAATTGCATTAGGTCCGTATTCGTCATAAACATCAGAATAAAGCCTTCCGCTCCAATCCCCGTGATTTCTGGCTTTCAAATCTATTGTTGTAATTTCTTTTTTAAACAATTTAGCTATTATTTGAGCAGATTGTGTGCATCTTGCTGAAGCGCTGGTGTAAATTTTATCATACGCAACCCCTCTTTTTTCAAGATATTCACAAACTTTTTCAATTTCTTCTTCGCCAAATTCGTTTAATTTAGGGTATTTTTCCGTATCACAAATGATACCGTCCATAGAATGAACCGTTGCACCGTGTGAGACAAATGTTATTTTACATTTACGTTTGAACATTTTATACCCTCTTGATTGAATTATATCACAAAAAATTTTTAATCTACAACTTTAGTTGTAAAAAAACTCAATATTTCGCATATTTTTGTATAATTGACTTTTAAAATAAAAACCTTAAACTAATGGTGTATAGGTATAATTAAATAAGGAGACAGTCTATGGGAAAACGTTTAGACGGTTCATCACTCTTCAGCGGCATTAATGCCGGATTAACAAATTCTTTTGCTTTACTATCCAGCCAGTATGAGGACGGATTAACATTAGAGAACCTGACCAACTCTCTTACAAATACAAATATTACAAATACTGTATACGGTACAACGTTTGCATCATATTTGACAAATAATTTCAACAGTGTTGACGCAAACTCTGACGGAACAATTTCAGCCGATGAAATTCAGCGGTTAATGAGCAATATGGCAACTCAGGGGTTAACAAGAGAGCAAATAATGTCTCTCGGGGCATCTTCGGGTATGAGTACATCTTTGCAGGAAACTGTTCTCGCCCATTTTGACGATATTGATGCAAACAAAGACGGCAAAGTTACTAATCAGGAAATTAACGCTTACGGAGTTAATTCCGAGATTGAAAAACAAAAGATCGAGGACCGAAACCGGATAGTTAACAATATGTCATTATTTTACGGCGATGACAGTCAGGAGTATGAAGGAAGTATGTTAGATTACCGTTATCTCGACGACGAAGAGAACAGTTAGGAAAAAACAGGTAAGAAGAGCGGGCGCACAAAACTTTGTTTTGTGCGCCTTATTTTTTGCGCAAAAAAAATTTTTACGGGGTTTAGATAGAATATGATAAATAATATTTCTTACATAACATACACACCCCGGGCTTTCACCCCTAATAAAAATATTTCATTCAAAGGTAATATTCCAACGCTTACGCATACAAATATCGGAAGCTGTCTGGAGGGTTATATCGGTAAAATCAGGGTCAGAAAAGACAAGGGCGAAGCTTATTAAAAAATATCTCGGTGAAAAAGTCGAAAATTATACAATTAAAGATGATAAAAATAATGTTATAGGCAACGTTAACATTATGATAATTAAAGTTCCTGTAAACCCATGGGACGGAATGGATTCAAGTCATGTTTTTGTTGATGATTTGAGAAATTTTTCAAAACCGGGTACACCTTATCATAATCCGGAGTTGGAATACTTTAAAGATATAGGAACAAGACTTCTTCAAATAGCCCAGAGGAGAAGTGACGAAGCACAGTGTCAGGGTAATATAAAGCTTATTTCTAAAAATGAATCCATGAACTGGTACAAGAATATTATAGGCATGCGTCAGGAACATCCGCCAATTCCGGGGCAAAAGTTAAGAATACATAACCCTAACAAAATGTATCTTCCGCCTGAGAGCAAAGAACCCCTGTCCAGACTTCAGGGCGGGCTGTAATTATTCCTCTCTTTTAATATCGTGCGGTTCAATCGGCTGCGGCTTTGTCATAACACTTATTATGCTTAAAACTACCATAATAAGGATTAAAACTGCTATATAAATAAAATAGTTTTCTAATGCTCCGGTAAAATAAGTTGCGAGCGCCCCTCCCACAATTGCAACGGAAGTCAGTATTGCAACGGTGATTTTTTGAGAAAAACCGGCTTTTAAAAGTTTATGGTGAATGTGTTCAGCATCAGCCACAAACGGAGATTTACCTTTCATAATCCTTCTGAGACTTGAGTATGTAATATCCATAATCGGAACGGCAAGCACAAGAAACGGCAGCAGCACTGCTATTGCAGCCCCTTTCATTACTCCTGCAATAGAAAGTGTTGCAAGGAGAAATCCTGAAAACAGTGCGCCGGAATCCCCCATAAAGATTTTTGCCGGATTAAAATTGAATGTAAGAAACGCAAGCATTGACCCCGCCAGGATAAAAGCTATAAGTGCCGTTATCGGCTGTGCCGGAGTTACGGCTACCGCAATAAGGGCTAAAGTAATTGAACTTACGGTAATTACAGAGCCGGCAAGCCCGTCTACACCGTCAATAAAGTTAACGGCGTTGGAAATCCCAACAATCCACAACAAAGTTATCGGATAAGAGAAAATTCCAAGGTGAATAACTCCGCCCATCGGGTTAAAAATGGTATCTATTTGGACGCCTAAAAGATAGACTATTGTTGCAATAGATAACTGTATGACAAGTTTGAATTTAGCATCAAGATTATAAATGTCATCCACAAGCCCTAAAAGGAACATTAAAGAACCGCCCAAAAGAATCCCTGACAGTAAACTTCCATAAGGATAATAGCTCAATAGAACAAGAAACAGGAAGGTTAGCATAGCGCTTGACCAGATTGCAACTCCTCCGAGTCTTGAAATCGGAAGTTTATGAATTTTTCTTTCGTTTGGAAGATCAACGAGTCCTTCTTTCTGGGAAAATTCAATAACCAGAGGTACAATAAATACCCCTATAAGATATGAAATAAATGCGCCTATTATATGTGCTTGTGTAAGTTTGATTATCATTTTTGTCCTTTTATTCGATGAACAGAGAGGAATTCTTAGTCACTCAATCACCTAATCACTTAGTCACTTTAGTACAATGGATATTTCTCACAAAGCTTAAGAGAATCCTCTCTCAACTTTGCAAGAATTTCTTCATTATCCGAATTTTTAATTGCTTCTGAGATAATTCTTGCGACTTCTCTCATGTCATCTTCTTTAAATCCTCTTGTTGTCATAGCTGCAGCCCCGAGTCTTATGCCGCTTGTAACAAAAGGACTCTGCGGGTCGTTCGGAACGGTGTTTTTGTTAGCGGTAATTCCGACCCTTTCAAGAACATTTGCCATGTCTTTTCCGGTTTTGCCGGTTTTTCTTAGATCCAACGTCATAAGATGGTTTTCTGTCATACCGCCTACAATGTCCATTCCGTTATCAAGAAGCCCTTGAGCCATAGCTTTAGCGTTTTTGACAATTTGTTTTGCGTATTCCTTAAATTCCGGAGAAAGAGCTTCTTTTAATGCAACCGCCTTGCCTGCAATAATATGTTCCAGAGGTCCGCCCTGAATTCCCGGGAATACTGCTTTATCAATAGCTGCAGCATACTCTTCGTCACACATAATAATACCGCCTCTGGGACCTCTCAAGGTTTTATGTGTTGTAGTTGTTACGATTTGCGCGTAACCGGCAGGAGACGGGTGAACACCGCCGGCAACAAGCCCTGCAATGTGTGCAATATCCGCAAGTAATATTGCTCCGGCTTCGTCTGCAATTTCTCTGAATTTTTTGAAATCTATTATTTTTGAATAGTTGCTTGCTCCGCAAATAATTAATTTTGGCTTATGTTCAAGCGCCATTCTTCTGACATCGTCATAATCTATATTTCCGTTTTCATCAACGCCGTAACTCTTCACATTAAAGAACAAGCCGGAAAAATTAACCGGTGAGCCGTGGCTTAAGTGTCCGCCGTTTGACAAATCCATACCTAAAACATGGTCTCCGCTTTTTAAGAAAGCCGCAAATACAGCCATATTAGCCTGAGCGCCTGAATGCGGCTGAACATTTGCATGATCCATACGGAAAAGTTCACATGCCCGCTTTTGCGCAAGTTCTTCGACTTTATCAATAACTTCGCAACCGTTATAATAGCGTTTGTGCGGCTTGCCTTCCGCATATTTGTTGGTCAAAACGCTTCCGCAGGCTTCCATAACCGCAGGAGAGGTAAAATTCTCACTTGCAATAAGTTCAATTGTAGTCTGCTGTCTTTTCAACTCTTCATCAATACATTGTGCGACTTCCGCGTCAACTTCTCTTAGTTTTTTTAGATTCATAATCCAAAGAAAGACATATTGAATAATTATCAATAACTTCATATTGCATTAAACTATTAATATGTTCTTGTTTTTTTCTATTATTTTCAAGTATTTCTTGAATTCTATTTTCTCTATTTATTAAAGATGCTTCAATTTTATCAGCTATATAATAAATAAAAGAAACAGGAATTATAAGAAGCCCTAAAACAATCCCCGTTGAACGATAAATATCAACTGAAGCATCTCCTGAAAAGAAAAATTTAGCTAACCTGAAAAATATCAATTGGACTCAATTAAAAGACGCTACCTTATACGTCAGGTTTAACGTCAACCCGGACAAAGAAGAAATTATTAAACCGAACGGCTCGCGCAGCGGATATGTTTTAAGATGGAAAGACGGAACGGAAATTAACCAATACAGTTTCTACACCATGGTTCCGATGAATCTTGAAAGAGCCGCTGAACAAGATGATGTGAGAAGCCTACAGTATTGGATGGAAGGACTTTCCAACCCCATGACATTAAAAACCTTCTATCAGCAAGGGATTAAATCGGAATAACCTATTCAAAATTAGGCTTTCCGGACCACTCCATTCCCCATCCCCCAAAAAAAGCCCACTGCGACGATCAGATCACAGTGGGCAGTTAAATTGGAAAGGTAGCTAGGCTCGTCGCCTGCGCTTTCCCCGAACGAAACCGATCTCCCTCAAACGATTCCGTCCACCCGATGAAACGGATGCGACCAGCGCATCCCCCTCGTTTCACCCGGCTCGAGCACCCGTAAGCGAAGAACCAAGCGCTCGGTGAGCATCAAAACCACAATTCCGTTCCGATCCTCACGCCTTTATTGTCATCCTTTTTCATGACAATGAGAACTAGGACTTTCCTTACCCCTAAAGAGGCATTAAAAGCAATAGATTAAATAACAAACTGATTTTCTAGCGAAAGAATATTACCGCCAGGGTATATCACCGGGGAATAAGCGATCCACGAGCTCACGAAATTCAACCGACGCGTCGTCAACCTTATCTAAAAGCGTTGGTTTCCCACTACGTTCGTCCCATTGAACGGTATAGACATTATTGTGGCGGCCGACTTCAGTTAATTCCAACTTGGCATAACGAAGAGATGAATGACTCCAGGATGAGCCGTAGACAGCTTCGTAGCGAAGCGTTTGAGGACAAGATAGAAGCGTTTTCGTGTCATCGCTTTTTACACGAGTAACTTTTAACCCCTTATCCATCAAGGCTCGTCTCAAAGTCAAAAAAGCTTGAGGACGCACGGAAGGATTGTCCACTAAGCAAAGATTTTTCTGACCGGCTCCGTGCCAATCATCAGAAGCGGGCGTTCCCGCACAACCTGAAAGAGTCAGAAGAGCTGCGCCCATACAGGCCGCGGACAACAAAGACAAACGCATGATGGCTACCTTAAATATCTGCCCTGATTGTACTAGTCATCCGAGAAAAAACAATAGAGTTAGACACTTAGTCATCGATCTGTAAGGAAAAATTAATCTATCGGTCATACAATGCGGAAATTCAATTGAGAACTGTGTGCAAAAAAGATGTCTGAAAAAAATACCCCTTCTCCCGCGCCTGCTCTTTGGAACCCGATGTGGGCCATTTTGCTGAGTTTTATCTTCACGCCGGTCTTTGGCGGCATCGTCTGCGGGATGAATTGGCGCGCAATGGGCAAAGAAGAAATGAGTGTGCGCTCATTTAGCTTTATGCGTTCGACGATTTTCATTATGGTTCTCTATATTTTCGCCGAACCGATGCTTCGCGGCATCCCCTACACCCAGTACGTCCTGCTTGCTCTGATGGTCGGACTGTGGTTGGTTTGGACCTTCATGGACGGACTCAAACAATTACGCTACGTCAACGACACCTACGGCGAAGATTACGAACATAAATTCTGGGCCAAATGCATCACCTGGGGTGTAGGCGGCTGGGTGGCCTACTATGCCTTGGCCATTACTTACGTTATCGGCCTGCATCTTTTAGGCACTGCTATTTAGAATCCGACATCACCATGGCTGCACGAGCGAAAAAAGCCGAAGTCAACCGAAACGCCAGAGCCAACTATGTGCTCGGGCTTTTGGGCGGCGTCGCGCTCTCCCCGCCTCAGGCTTCCAAAGAAGCCATGCAGTACTACGCTCGCGCTGCCGCTGAAGGCAATCCTGACGCTCAGTACCAACTCGCCAAATTACTGGTGGAGGGGCAAACGCTCTCAACCAACAATCGTGCGGCCTTAAAGTGGCTCAAAAAAGCCGTTGAAAAAGACCATGCGGCCAGTCAACATCTTTTGGGCGTTATGTACTTAAAAGGCCAAGGCGTCACGCGAGATGCCCAGCGCGCATTGGAACTTTTTCGTCAAGCGGCTATTTCCGGTAACGCAGAAGCCGAATACGACCTCGGATGCGCCTTAATGGATGGCATTGCCGGCGAAAAAGATGACTACCAGGCTTTACGCTGGTTTAGGCTCGCAGGAGCCCAGGGGCATGTTAAAAGTCAATACCGAGTGGGCTATGCGCTCGCTCACGGCGCCGGATGCGAAATTGATCTGCAGCAGGCGGCCACATGGCTTAGAAAAGCGGCGGTCAACGGTGATCCCAAAGGGCAGTACGAATTCGGACTCTTATTTATTCATCCGGACTATCCTAAGCGAAACGAAGAAGAAGCTTTTCGCTGGATCAGACTTTCTGCCATTGCAGGCTTCGCGCCCGCTCAGTACCAACTTGCGCTGTTTTATCAGGCAGGCGAGGGAACCCTCGCCTCTTATGAAGAAGCTTTCACCTGGGCAAGACGCGCAGCCGCTCAAGGCGAAGAAAAAGCTCTCTTGCTTTTAGCCAGCCTCTACCGTTTTGGTGCCGGCACTGCTGCCAACATCACAGCGGCTTACGCAATTGCCTCTTATCTTTCAGGCACTGAAAACCCAAATGCCGCGGCGCTTTTACAAACGCTTGAACCTCAAATTGCGGCTGGTGACCGTGCTCGAGTTCAGAAAATGCTCTCTTCAACAAAAAGCGCTCTAGAGCTTATCGAGAATATCTCTACACTTTAGGCAAATAAAAAGGCAAGCTCCTCAACCAGAACTTGCCCTCTCACTGAAAACGGAAAAATTATCGACCGTTTTTCAAATATCGTTGACGCACGCTTTCAAAAAGACAGATACCCGTGGCAACGGAGACATTCAGACTTTCCACTGAACCCGTTAAAGGAATCTTGGCCAAATCGTCACAGCGTTTGCGGGTTAACTGACGCAAGCCCGGGCCTTCGGCACCCATCACCCAAGCGAAAGCGCCGGTCTGATCAAAGTCATAAATTGTCTTTGTGGCTTCGCCTGCTGCGCCCACCACCGTCACACCGGCATCACGCAATTCAACAATGGCACTGGCCAAATTCGTCACAGTCACAACGGGAACCGTTTCGGCAGCGCCTGCCGCGGCCTTCGCCGCCGCAGGAGTTACGGTTGCCGAGCGGTCTTTCGGAATAATCACGGCATGAACGCCGGCCGCATCCGCAGAGCGCAAACAAGCTCCGAAATTTCTCGGATCCGTAATGCCATCCAAAATTAAAAAGAGAGAGTCCGGACGAATCTCATCCATCAATTCATCAAATGTCAGGCTCACTTCCAAAGGTTTGGCCATGGCCACGATACCCTGATGGGGAATGTCTCCGGAAACCATACCGTTTAAGCGGTCGTGTCCGGCTTGCATGACACGCACACCCAAACTTTCCAGTTCAGCGCGCATCTGACTCATGCGCTTATCACGTCTTTGCGGATCAACATA
>CASFPS010000002.1 GCA_949296355.1 uncultured bacterium
TATTTGCTACTCCCCATCCTAACCTTCCCCAACTGGGGAAGGAATGCGCCCGCGGCGTCCAACTAACGCATTCCCCTCGCCAAATAATCGCGCCTACCTGCCAAGTTGGGGAGGTTGCAGTTGTGCGAACGTCAGTGAGCTACAAATGCGGGTGGGGTTTAAATAACAAAAAGTTACCCCTTCGTCCTCTAAAAATCCCGTCATTGCGGGGGTAAATGTTTGGGCTGGTAGGTAAAACTACGAGTTTGGTCGTCATTGCGAGGGGACAGCCATTCAGCCCGAAGCAATCCAGAACGAGGATTAACACCTTGCCCGCATCCATTCGCCTTCCGGCTAAATGGATTGCCACGTCGCTCACGCGCCTCACAATGACGACCGACTTGTCGGCTTACTTCACAACTAAAATCATTTACTCCTAGCAATAACGCCCGATTTGTAGTCTCACTTACTAACCTAATTCATTTACCCCCGTCCCCCGACTCCAAGTTTGTAGTTTCACCTACCAAACCAATCATTTACCCCCGCAATGACGCCAAAATTATAGAAAGCAGGGTTTAACAAAAAAATAACTCTTAAGAACTATGTAAAACCTTTACGAGACATTTTAAAATATAAATAGAGATATAAAGAAAGTGTGTGTTATTATGATCCAACCTGTCAATGCCTTAGCCCCTAAGGTATTTTTCAAGGGGCGCAATAATGTTTCTCCGGAGGGCAAGAGAACAGAGAGAAATCTTGCTGTCGCTAATGCTGCCGGAATCTCGACCGTTGCCGGAGCTTTAACTTCGGTTATTGCAAGGAGTTATACCGCAACATGGAAAAACGCTGCTCTGTTCGGCTTGGGCGGCGGCTTAATTACAATGATGTTTATTTGTCCGAAACTCTTGTATAAAGCCGGAATATATACTTCCCAGAGTGAAAAGGGCGCTGATTCATCAAAAAAACTGCTGGATATTAACACTAATAAAATCAGCAATTACTCAAAAAGCACAATAAAAAAACTGCGTTAATCCAGCGGTGACTTTTTAGTAAATCCGAAACCTTCTTTTGCGACTACGTATAAACCGTATGCCGCAAGTCCCCATGCGCCGATTTTTGCGGCTGCACCTTTTGCTGCAAGTGCAACTGACGCGCAGGCTGCCGGTATAATATTTTCCCCGAGAGAATCCAAAAAGCCGCCAGTAAAGCCTTTTACGCTTCCGATTGTCGATATAAAAGGTGTATTCATCCTGAAATCTTTAACTCTTTTCTGTATGGCTTTGTCAACTTCGCTCTCGTTGGTAAGGGTTCTTGTATCTGCATGAATTTTTAAATAATGATCGGCTTCCATATCCTCAGAAACACGTCTGGAATTAAGTTTCCCGACTGAATACGCATCATAAAGGACGGCGCTCATGCCGGCAATTCCTGCTGTTTTACAAACTATGTTAGCCATCATTCCCATTTTTATTTTCCTTTATTTTCCTGCGGAGTTTCTTTTACTGAAGGGTTTGGAATATCTTTCACTTCTTCTCCGGCTGACATTCTAAGTAAGATATCCGCTGCCTGCAATACATCTTCTTTGTCTGCATTCGGGTTCTGCTGGATGTTATGCAGAAGAGTTACAGTATAATCGTTTCCGCTAGCAAGTCCTGAGGCGTATGCGCTTAAGGACGCGATTCTTATTAATTTAGAAGGGTCTTGAAGCATTTTGTTCAAAAGTGCATTTAAAGCCGCATCGTCGTATCTGTCCTTGTCTTCATCCAGCCTTGTCAAAATCTCTTTTGCTGCCATCAGACGAATTTCATCGTTCGGATTGTCTAAATAATTTTCAAGCGATTTTATGTATTCATCCGTAAGCGGTACAATACCTTCTTTGGTTTTATTTTTCTTCTCCGCTTCAGCCTCGGCAGCTCTATTGTCTAAATCATTAATTATATCAGTTGATTTAGTCATATCTTTTTCTTGTGCAGCTTTATTATTCGTATTATCTAATGCTTTTGCTTTGTTTTCTTCTGACTGTATCGGATTTTCCGTATTTACTCCGTCCTTATTTTGCAAGCCTAAAGTTTCAGGAGTTTGTACATTTGAAGGATTAACCGGTTCATCCTTCAAAGCTTTCTCCTCACCAATTTCTGCATTTTCAGGATTCTTTAAATCTGCCCTGTCATTTACCCCGTCATTTACCCCAACGTTTTTTTGTTCATCAGGCGACGGCAGTGCAGGTTTAGAATTCGTATTTACACCGGCTTTTACTCCTTCGTCATTTTTCCCGTCTTCTGATGACATCGGAAAGTTCTGATAGTTATAATTATTCAGATAATACTGGGGCGGATATGCAGCAGGCTGCTGGTAGCTTTGTATTGCAGGCTGAGGAGTTTGATAATTTTCAGGCAATGCGGGATTTGTCATACCGTTTATTGCCCGCACCTCAGCTTTCGGGTAGTAAGGGACATATCCGTAAGGATTATAAATCAAGCCCTGTTCCGGATTCATATTATTCCTTCCTGCATTCATACCGCCACCGCCTGCGTATACTGACGGGTTAGCTATCTGTATCGTTACGCCGGAATAGTTCGGCTGCGGATTAAACATCGGATTTGTCATAGTTATTTTACCTTCTTTTACACACTAATATATTTATATAAAGTCTACAACAAAAGAAAAATTGCCTGAATTTCCTTTTTTTGTTACGATATGTGAAGAGGTTTAAGAATGGGAATAAAGGTTTTAGACTGCACGCTGCGTGACGGCGCTTATGTTGTGGACGGAAATTTTGGAAATGAGTGTATAAGCGGAATAATACACTCGCTTAAAGCTGCCGCCGTTGATATTATTGAATGCGGATGGCTAAAAAGCGAACCTTATAAAGCCGGAAGAGTTTTTTATAACAGTCCTAAGGACTTAAAAGAAGATAGTTCAAGCTTTGCCTTAATGCTTGATTATGGCAAATATAACCTTGATAACCTTGATTTAAAAAGCAATGTCGGAATAATAAGAATAGCTTTTTACAAAGAAAATCTGGATAAAATTTCTTTTGCTGCCGAAAAAATTAAAACAAAAGGGTACAAAGTTTTTTTGCAGACTTCCAATACTATAGATTACAACGACAAAGAACTGGAAAAATTGTGCAAAAGAGCAAATTTTATCGGCGCTGACTCCGTTTATATTGTCGATTCTTTCGGCTCAATGTTTCCGGAGGATTTAGACAGAATTGCTGATGCATATAATGAACTTGTTAATAAAAATATTGAGATAGGGTTTCATTCGCATAATAATATTCAGTTGTCTTTTGCCCTTGCAATACAGTTTATTAATAAACTTAAATCTGAAAGAGATATAATTGTTGACTCTTCTCTCTGCGGAATCGGGCGCGGGGCAGGTAATGTACAGACGGAACTTTTACTTGAATACTTAAAAAAACAGGGAGAAGAATATAGTACAGACAAAATCTGGAGCTGTATAAAAGAATTTATTGAGCCTCTATATAACAGCTACAGCTGGCAATATACCCCGCAAAAAGGCTTCAAAGGTTTAAGAGGCTTGCATCCTAATACAATTTTAAATAATTACACCATATAAACGATGGTAGTCATGCCAACATGATGTAAAGTATAAGAGGTACAAATAGTACTCAAATCAGACATGAGACGAGGTAAGGTAAGTTGAAGAAATTCAAGTTTCGGCTGCAAGTCGTGCTTGACATGCGTGAAAAAGAGCTTGAAGAGCGGCAGATGGAAATGTCCAGAATTTTAACGGCTCTAAACGAGCAGCAGGTTAAGCTTCAAAATATCTTAAACCGTCAGGAGGACAATACCAGAGAGCAGGAGGAGCTTTCAACCTCGGATAATATTCAGGTAATGAAACTTGAAGAATATCGGGCTTTTGGAATTAAGCTTACGCAGGATGCGAAGAATCAGGAAAGAATAATATCCAACACAAAAGCAATACTTGCAAGAAAGCAGCAGGAAGTAAAAGAGGCACACCAGAAGGTAGAAGTTCTGAAAAAATTGAAAGAAAAACAGGAAAAGCAGTATTATCAGGAATTTCTGCATCTGGAGATGAAAGAGATTGACGATATTACATCCGCAAGATTTAAGATAGGTTAGAATGGTTCAAAGTTTATTAAATAATCTAAATATTATAAAGCCGGAAACAACGCCGTCAAAAATATCATCTAAATTTGCCGATGATACTGCGGCGAAAACCGATTTTCAGAAACTGTTTGACAGGCAGAAAACAGATTTTTCTAATGATAAATCACAAGGTACACGCCTTGGAGACGCTGAACGTGTTCGCACTGATGAAACTGAAGAAAAGGATGATACAGTTATAGAGGATAAAGATTCACAAACTGTCACTGAAAAAGATACTTTTGCCGGAAGTATTGCCTTTGATTTCAAACAATTGATTGAATTTGTCAAATCAGCTTCTAAAGACGACAGTGATTCTAACGAAGATACGGAAGATACCGAAAGTATTAATGATATAGAAGGTCTTGACGGGATTTCCGATACTGCAGAAAGCAGCGGAACAGAGGAATTAGACGCTGAAAAAATCACAAAAAATCTTCTTCATATAGAAGATGATAAGGAAGAAGAGGAGAAAAAAGAAGCAAAAACAGGTGAATCAGAATCAGCAGAGCAGAAAAGTATACAGACTGATGAGGTTGAAAATACAATAACTTACGACAAGTTAGACAGTTTTTTGCAGGATTTTGAAATAACACCGGAAGAAGTTGAGACAACTATAGAAACACAAACCGCTCCTAAGGAAGCAAGCGGCGAGAAAGTGAGCGGCGAAAACTCGGAAGTTAATCTTGAAGATATAATTAGCGAAGAAGAGCTTAAAGAATTAAATATAGAATCAGTTGAAGCTAAAACTTCAGGCTCAAATAGCGGAGATGCTGACCTTATGCAGCACCAGAGCGCAGAAGAGCAGGGAGTCAAAGCAATGATTCAGGGTGAAGCGGATTTTTCGGCGGAAATAAAGCCCGCCATGCAGACTCAGACGGCTCAAAATACAAATGCTAAAGCAGTTACAGCAGAAATTTCACCAAGCAGAATTATTGAACAGATTACAAAGCAAATGGAAGGAATCGGAAATTCAAAAGTAAATATCGTTTTGAATCCGGAATCATTAGGCAAAGTTTCCGTCCAGCTTATTAATACAAAAGAAGGCTTGTCAGCCCAGTTTACGGTTGCGACTCAAGAGGCAAAAAATCTTATTATGAAAGGACTTGACGGCTTAAAGGACACATTGATGTCACACGGGGTAAGTGTAGATAATGTTACTGTAAAACTTAACGACACGCAGGAGAGTGAGTACAACGCCGACTGGACTGAGCAGGAGGGCTCAAGAGGCGGAAATAAAGAACAAAATCCTCAAAGAGAACAAAGAGATAAAGAACAGTTCGAGAAGATGATGTCCTTTATTGAAAATGAAAATGGTAAGGTATAAAAGGGGTGGAGAAAAATGAGTGTTATAACATCAGAACTTACATCAATGCAGAATATGACTGCAATGCAAAAAGCAGAAGAGATGAAAAACAGAACGGCATCTACGGACACTTCGGATCCGAATATGTTTTTAACTCTTATGCTCCAGCAGCTACAGAATCAGGATCCGACGCAGCCTACGGATAATACGGAATGGCTTGCACAATTAGCGCAGTATTCATCACTTGAACAGATGACACAAATGAATGAAGGTCTGGAAAATTGTGTTGAATACATTTCCGCAATGTATGCAGATATGGCTTACAATTCCGAAATTACCCAGACACTTTCTATGATAGGAAAAGACGTAACTCTTCAAATTCCGGATGAGAAAGATGAAACCAAGTTTACGGAAGTTTCGGGAACTGTTACGGAAGCAAACTTCAAAGACGGAACAGGTAAGATTAAAGTTAACGGCGAATACTATTCTATCGCTTATATTACATCTATAAGAGAAGAAGGCGAACCTGCACCGGAGAGCAGTTCTTCAACTTCTTCATCAGGCTCAAATACAAGTACAAAATCAGCAAATACAGTCTCAAAGACGCAGGCAGGCGCAGGCGGCTCTAAGGCTTAGTAATCAACAACAGACAATCGGGAGGAAATAATGACACAGGCTCTACACACCGCTAGCACCGGTATTAACGCCGGACAGCAGCAAATTAACGTTGTTGCAAACAACGTTGCAAACATCAATACGACAGCATTTAAAGCTGCAAATATGACGTTTGAAACCTTATACTCCAATACGCTTTCTTACGGAAGTGCCGCAACAAAAGAAGGGGGCGGTACAAACCCTAAACAAATCGGTCTCGGTGTAAAAATCGGAGGTATTACAAGAAACTTCGGCTCAGGTGATTTTGTCAGCACCGGAAGAGATATGGACTTAATGATTTCCGGAAACGGCTTCTTTGTAGTTCAAGACGGAGAAGGTAAACTCTACTACACACGTGACGGTGTATTTTCAACCGATTCTGAAGGCAACATTGTAACCCAATCCGGAATGAAAGTTGTTGCCGCAAAATCTCCATACTCAAATTCAAGCTCCGGCGAAACAGTCAGAGTTCCTAAAAACCTGAGCGCAACAACAACCGGTGATCCGGATCTCGGCAACAAATCAATCAGCCAGCTTAACAACGCAAGTATTACCTCCGGTACAATTAATGCTAAAGTTAACGGAACTGATGTTGTTCTGGAAGTTCCGGAAGGTGATCCTACTATTAATGAAATTCTCACGTCATTTAACGATGCCCTGCGTGATGCCGGCATAGACGATGTATCATTTACGGTTGCAAACGGCTGCATATCGTATACAGACGGCGCTGATATAGATTTCATCTCTGCAACAAGCAACTTTGTCGGAGAAACAGGGCTCGGGAACGGAAATACATCAGAACCGCTCAATCAAGTTGCCGTTTTACAGGAAATGGTAAACTACAATGACGAAAATGCAATTACATTAAAATCAACAACAGTAGATGAAAACGGAATCATTGCAGCAACCTACAGCGACGGCTCAATTTTAACCCAGTTTGTAGATGATACGTATTCGGTACACTGGAAATACATTACACCGGAGGGTGTTACCATTACCGGCAATGACGTTCAAGCCTCCGGCGCTACAATCGAAAACTCAAACTTTGTAATTGAGCTTGCAACTATGGTTAACGAAGAAGGGCTGGTTTCAATTAACAACAACCTCTGGGAATGGGGAGCTGATGTTGGTGATGTTTACTACGGTATGGCAGGAGAAGTCTCTTTCGGTTCAATTGAATCCGGCGGATACGAAGGCTCTAACGTTGATATTGCGCAGGAGCTCACAAACATGATTACGGCACAGAGAATGATACAAATGAATTCCCGCGTGTTCTCAACAGCAAGCAGTGTAATGGAAACACTTGCATATCTGGGGCAGTAGTGATTAGTGACTAGTGAGTAGTGAATAGAGTTTTCCATTCACTATTCACTATTCACGATTCACGAGTCACTCTCAAAAAGGCATGCCTTTTTTAACAAAAATCACAAAAAATCTTGTCAAATTCTTAACAAAAGAGGGCTAACTTTACAAAACTTAATAAATTAGACATGGTTGAAATGCATGTGAATCATGGGTTTGGGCATGATTTAAAAAAAGGCAAAAGTTGTTACAAATACACTCTTGTACAGCGCATGATTTCTGATATATAATACAATAGAGGGTTGGGGAAATGTTAAAACCATCACAAAGCGAGGACGCTGACCTGACTGTTAAGGGAGGAAACTCCGGACAACATCCGGAATTATCACACGAAAATGAGTTTATTCCTGCAAGTCAATGGGGGCAGGAAGTTAAAATCAATCGGGAACTGGTAAAATCTAACCTAAGGGAAATTCAAAAAGATATCGCACATTCTAAAGTAAAAATCGTTGCTGTAACCAAGTATTTCGGATTGGATGCAATACTTGCGGGATATGAAGCAGGAATAAGGAATTTTGGAGAGTCAAGGGCATTAGAAGCAATTGAAAAAATTGAAAAACTCCCGGATGACATTAGAAAAAATTCTACGTTTCATTTCATAGGACATTTACAGAGCAATAAAGCTGAAAAAGTTGTAGAGCATTTTGATGTTATTGAATCTGTAGATTCCCTCAAATTAGCAAAGAAGATTTCAGAAGCAGCCTGCCGTTTAAATAAGAAAGAGAAAGTTTTATTACAGGTAAATAATGCGGGCGAAGAACAAAAGTCCGGATACAGCAAAGAAGAGTTGAGAGCAGAATTTAAGGACATTATTTCATTAGAAGGAATAGAAGTTTCGGGGCTGATGAATATGGCGCCTCTGGACGCTGATGAAGATGAACTTGCAAGGCTGTTTGGCGATATCAGGGAGTTCAGAAACGAACTGGAAAAAGAGTTTAACGTTACTCTACCGGAACTGTCAATGGGGATGAGTAATGATTACAAAATTGCACTCAGGGAGGGTGCAACAATTATCAGAATAGGCAGAAAGTTATTTACATAAGTTATAAATTGGAGGAGAAATGGCATTATCAGAAGGCTTAAAAGGATTTGTAAACTTTTTCACAAAAAGTTTTAATGGAGAAAACGATGACGACGCATTCATGGACTTAGTAGACCGTGACGGCGATTATGATACAGACGGAACATTAGCACTTGACACGATGTACGCTCCTAGAGTTCACAACAAACCGGAACGTTCATTTGAGAGAGAATCAAAAGTTGTTTCTCACCCTAATTCATACAAGTCTGGTGAAGTTACTGTTATTGAACCTCGTTCTTTCTCAGAATCCGCTCAAATTGTAAAAAAACTTATCGACAAGAAAACAGTTATTTTACACCTTGACCTTTTGGATAAAGAACAATCCCAGAGAACAATCGATTTTATCTGCGGTGCTGCTCATGCACTTGACGGAACTGCACAAAAGATTAGCGATATGGTATTTATCTTTACTCCGAGCAATGTTTCTCTGTCAGTAGAAAACGGCGCTTTACAGAGCAAGTTTGCAGAATCACTCTGGAATAAGCCGCTCTAAGGGAAGTTTAGAAGGAGATAAGTTGATAAGTTTAGAAAAAACTTTACTTCTAAACGGCAAAATTTAATTTAATATATTGATTTGTGATAGTTGGATTTTCAGGATGCTTTTGGCATCCTTTTTCTTTTTATACACAATTTTTGTGGAGCAAGCTCCGTTATTAACGGCTACCCCTCGCCCCGGGAACAAACGCTATCGTTCAAGTCTTATCAGGCAAGATTTGCTTTGTTACAAATATTAAGGGAATGCTTCCAGCCATACTTGTGTAAGATTTTTGTTTATGTGAAAATTAATATAACTGGTAATCACAGTAAATCGTAGTAGTAAAATATAAAGGAAACTAAGAAAATGGCTAGAAAAACTCCATTAGAAAAGATCAGAAATATTGGTATTGCTGCTCACATTGACGCCGGCAAAACCACTACAACTGAACGTATCCTGTTTTATACAGGTAAAACCCATAAACTCGGTGAAGTTCACGACGGTGCTGCTGTAACCGACTTTATGGAACAGGAAAGAGAAAGAGGTATCACTATTCAATCAGCCGCTGTTACTGCTGAATGGAAAGGACACCAGATTAACATTATTGACACCCCGGGTCACGTTGACTTTACAATCGAAGTTGAACGTTCACTCCGTGTATTAGACGGTGTTGTTGCTGTATTCTGTGCAGTAGGCGGTGTTCAATCACAATCTGAAACTGTTTGGAGACAGGCTAACAGATACGAAGTCCCAAGAATGGTATTTGTTAACAAAATGGACAGAACAGGTGCTGATTTCTACAGAGTAGTTGACCAGATTAAAAACAGACTCGGTGCAAATGCATTCCCTATCAGACTTCCTATAGGTGCAGAAGATCAATTCAGAGGTTTGATTGACCTTTTCACTATGAAGGCTGAAATTTATACAAACGATTTGGGTACAGATATCAGAGAAGAAGATGTTCCTGCCGATATGCTTGAAATGGCTCAAAAATACAGAGACGAACTCGTTGAAGCTATTGCAGGCGAAAACGATGACCTGATGGAAAAATATTTTGAAGACCCTGCTTCAATTACAGTTGATGAATTGAAAAGAGGTTTGAGAAAAGCTGTATGCGAAAACAAAATTGTACCTGTAACCTGCGGTACTGCATTCAAAAACAAAGGTGTACAGCTCCTTCTTGATTCAATCGTTGAATTAATGCCTTCTCCTGTAGATGTTAAAGCTATTGAAGGTGAATTAGAAGACGGAACAAAAACAGAAAGACATTCTTCAGATACTGAACCGTTCTCAGCTCTTGCATTCAAAGTTATGACTGACCCGTTTGTAGGTCGTTTAACATTCTTAAGAGTTTATTCAGGCGTAATTACATCCGGTTCTTACGTTCTTAACGCAACTAACGGCAAAAAAGAACGTATATCAAGATTGGTTCGTATGTACGCTGACCAGAGACTTGAAGAAAACGAAGTTTACGCCGGCGACATCTGCGCTGCAGTTGGCTTGAAGGATACAACAACAGGTGATACATTATGTGATGAAAAAGCTCCTATTATCTTGGAGAGAATGTCATTCCCTGAACCGGTTATCTCTGTTGCTATTGAGCCTAAAACAAAAGCTGACCAGGATAAGATGGGTATTGCTCTTCAGAAACTTGCTGAAGAAGATCCGTCATTCAGAGTTAAATCTGATACAGAAACAGGTCAGACAATTATCTCAGGTATGGGCGAACTTCACCTTGATATTATCGTAGACAGAATGCTCAGAGAATTCAAAGTTGAAGCTAACATCGGTAAACCTCAGGTTGCTTACAGAGAAACAATCAGAGGAACTGCCGATCAGGATTCTAAATTCGTTCGTCAGTCAGGCGGTAAAGGTCAGTACGGTCACGTTAAAATCAAAATATCTCCGGCAGAAGAAAATGCAGGATTTGTATTTGAAAACAAAATCGTCGGCGGTGCTATTCCTAAGGAATACATTGAGCCTGCAAGAAAAGGTATGGAAGAAGCTCTTGAAGGCGGTATCTTAGCCGGCTATCCTATGATTGACGTTAAGGTTGAACTTTATGATGGTTCTTACCACGAAGTCGACTCTTCTGAAATGGCGTTCAAGATTGCCGGTTCTATGGCAATCAAAGACGGTGCTAAAAAAGCGCAGCCTTGCATTTTGGAACCTATGATGAAGGTTGAAATTGAAATTCCTGATGAATTTACAGGTACAATCATCGGTGATATTTCAAGAAGAAGAGGACGTGTAGAAGGTCAGGAACCGCAGGGCAATACCGGAAACGTTATAGTAAGAGCGGTTGTACCTCTTGCTAACATGTTCGGTTACGCAACTGACTTGAGATCTAATACTCAGGGACGCGGAACTTTCTCTATGGAATTCCAGAAATACGAACAGGTTCCTGCTAACATCGAAAAAGAAATTATCGAAAAAGCGGGAGCGAGCAAAGGCTAATGCCTTTTTGCAGAGATAACAGATTTATTTCTGCAAAAAGCTGTGCCGTATAACGCGAACGACCAAGACAGCGGGAGCGAGCAAAGGCTAATGCCTTTTTGCAGAGATAACAGATTTATTTCTGCAAAAAGCTGTGCCGTATAACGCGAGCGACCAAGACAGCGGGAGCGAGCAAAGGCTAATGCCTAGATAAATATTTAAAATCGGCGGATGAAACTTCATCCGCCGATTTTTTCCGGAAAACTTTTAGAAACCTCCTGCTTGAAAAATATTTCCGGCTTTGCTAAGATTAAACAAAGTCTTAAGGAGTACATATCAATGTTAATTCAACCGATTAAGGGATATAGAACCGGAGTTGTAAGACCGGTATTCAGGAGTAATGGTGATAATAGTTTGAAATCATCAGATATTACAAAATTAGATTCAAAAGTTGTAATAGGCAGGGCTCCGGGAAATTGCAGGTATGAGTATCATCAGTATAAAATTGATAATAATATTTTAGACAGAGATTTGCAGTTTTTAAAAAATAATTATGGTGTTGATACACTGATTGATTTACGTGCTGAAAAAATTGAAGGGACGGAAATCCGCAAGGAAGCCGGAGCTGCCAAACGGGCAGGAATGAATTATCTTAACCTGCAGCTCGATGGTGCTATTGCTCCAAAGCCGGAGGAGATTAAGAGTTTTTTCGGCACAATTGATAATGCAAAGGGAAATGTTTACGTTCATTGTCATATGGGACATGACAGAACCGGAATTATGTCAGCCTGCTACCTTGCAAAAGTTCATAAACTGAATGAAGAGTACGCTTTTCAAAAAGTTTTTGATGAAAGAGGAGTAACCCGACTGAAATATATGTACGGTCATCCTGATGAGTGCAAAAAATTGACTAATATGCTTAAGTATTTAAAATTTTTCTGTAAATAATCAGATTAAAGATTTATACATTTCTAAGTATTTTTTAGCACTTTCTCTCCAGCTAAAGTCTGCTTCCATAGCAGATTTTCTCATGGCATTCAGTGTATATTTGTCTTTGTAAACATACATTGCGGTAAGGATAGCGTCTTTCATTGCCCAACCGTCATAACCCCAGAATTTGAAGCCGGTTGAATTGTCAAGCGGGTAGCCTGTTACGGTATCTTCAAGCCCTCCGGTTGCGCGGACGATTGGAAGTGAGCCATAGTGCATTGCAATTAATTGCGAAAGTCCGCAAGGTTCAAATTTTGAAGGCATCAGGAAGAAATCAGAGCCGGCATAAATCCGGTTTGCTAAATCTCCTCTGTATCCTACATAAGTTCTTATGTTCGGAGTGTTGTTGGAAAGCCAGATAAACAGGTTTTCATACGTTTTATCACCGGAGCCGAGGAAAATAAAATCGGCTTCTAGATTTCTTAAATCATTTTCAACAGAGCGGATTAAATCAAGTCCTTTTTGTTCTACGAGTCTTGAAATTAGGGCAATAAGCGGTCTTTCAGGGTTATATTTAAGTCCGAAGTATTCAAGAATTTTCTTTTTGTTTTCTTCTTTATTTTCAATAGAATTTACATCATAATTTTTTACAATTGATTTGTCGGTTTTAGGATTAAAAACATCATAATCAATACCGTTCACAATTCCTACAAGCTTATCAGTATGCCCTCTTAAGGTATAATCCATACCTTCACCGTATTCTCCGGTCAGAATTTCTCTTGCATAATTAGGAGAAACCGCAACAATTCTGTCAGCATAATTGATTGCGCCTTTCATCCAGTTAACACGTCCGTAGTGCTCGCAGCCCCATTCATTAAAGACAATATCTTTTCTCATATTTGCAAAATCAAGAATATCTTCAAACCAGACTCCTTGATAAGCAAGATTATGAATTTCAAACACGTTTTTAGTCTTTGACCAGAATTCGTCAAACTTATAATTTGCTTTTATATACAAAGGTATCATTGCAGTGTGCCAGTCGTTAGAGTGAATTATATCAGCCCTAAAATTCAATTGCTTTGCGTATTCTAGCGTTGCAAGAGAGAAGGCAATATATCTTTCGTGTTCATAGCGCGGGTCAAGCCATTTAGGATAAACTTCCTGAAAGCAGGAAAAATACCAGTCATTTTGGACAAAAAATACGTTAATATTTGTTCCCGGAAGTTTTGCAATATGGAGTTTAAATTTTTGCGGAGAATAGCCGAAAGTTATCCACATTTCAGAGTTTTCTAATTCTTTTAATCCCCACCTGTTATAATCAATACATCCGTGAAGCGGGGTAAAGATTGCAATTTCAGCATCTTTTTCCAACGCTTTAGGTAAACTGCCCACCACATCAGAAAGCCCTCCGGCTTTGGAAAAAGGCGCAACTTCTGCCGACGCAAACAATATTTTCATATATTATACTCCTACTCTCTCTTTGATTTGTGATAAATGATTATAGAATGTTGATTTTTCAAAATCAAGCAAATGTACGATTTTATTCATATTTGTTAAAGTTTTTATATTTATTTACGTTTTTTATGTGAAATGTATAAAATATTTCAAAAAGTAAATGTCAACATCTGTATCCTGATTATTCTTCCCGTACTATTTTATCTGGGAATAGAATTTTTGGTTCACTATAATACACATTCAATTTGTATTTTTAAACTGATAACCGGTCATAACTGCCCGGGCTGCGGTATGACAAGAGCGTTCAGTGCACTTTTTCAATTAAAGCTCCATCGAGCTTTTGAACTTAACCCCAGAATAATTATTGTTGCTCCGCTATTAATCTATATATGGATAGCAACCTTAGTAAGAGAAATAAAATATAAAAACAGTTAATGGAAGAGAGCCGATTTTCGGCGCAAGAAAAGAAAGAGGTTTATTATGCAACAACCAAAAAGCTACACTGCAACACTATTGTTATCATTCTTTTTAGGCGGTTTTGGGATTCATAGATTCTACACCGGCTACATAGGAATCGGTATTTTACAGCTTTTAACCGGCGGCGGCTGCGGTATCTGGACACTGATTGATTTTATCAGTATTTGCTTTAACAAATATCAAGACGCTAACGGTGAAGATTTAGGCGGTTATAGTGAAACGTTAGGCAAAGTTTTCTTCTTTATCTGGTTAGCACTTTTTGTTCTTACCATTCTGACTTACTCATCAGCAATTATAACAGGTTTGAAAGGATAATATAATATGGCTATGAAAAAATGTCCCAATTGCGGTGCGGAAATTCCCGAAGAGGCTACGCGCTGCTATAATTGTAAAGAATGGATTCAAAATATAAATAACACTCCTGTAGATAATCCTCCGGAATTTCTGGCAACACTTCTTTTTGCCTGGTTTCTCGGATGTTTCGGTGTACATCGGTTCTACACGGGAAATATTCCTATAGGTGTGGCTCAACTCCTTACACTCGGCGGATGCGGAATCTGGTCATATATTGACCTTATCTTGATATGCTTTAATAAGTTCAAAGACGGCAAAGGAAGATATTTTAAAGACTATAGTCCAAATATCGGCATAACTGTATTTGTAATAAGTCTTATTCCTATCGGATTAATTCTGTTACTTGTATTTTGCATATTTCTTGCTGTCATAATTCCGGGGGCAGCATCATGAGTAAAATTTTATGTCCTTATTGCAGGCAGGAAATTGAAGATACAGACAAAGTATGTCCGTTTTGCACAACCAAACTCGCAAGCAATAATTATAAATCCCTTCTCCTCCCTATGGGGTTGGGGTTAAGTATACTATGGGCTGCTGCAAATTTAATCGGGTTTATCATACTCGGACATTGTGAGCAGCTTCTGACAATGAAAGATAAAGACGGTGATTTAATGTTTTCACTCGTTGAATATATAGAAATATGTATTCAACCGATTGTTGTAGCATTAGTACCGTATATTATTGCAATTATAAAAAAATACAAAACAAAAGAAGCAGTTACCGGCATAGGTATATGTATAATTTTGGCGATTATATTTATTACATATTTTATTCATTTGCAGAAACTTGCCGGAGTGTAGAACAAAAGAGATGCGGCGGAGCCAGAATGGCTCCGCCGCATATTTATCTGCAATCATTTTTATACTCTTCGTAGCACTGCCTCAACTCTCCATAATCAAGATTTGTTTTGGGACGAAAAACAACAAGCCTGTCCTGTTTTTCAATGATATCCAGATATTTTTCGATTATATGATAATGTTCTCTTTCCGGATAATCGTGAAACAGTATTGTTATATTGCCTTTTGATTCAAGAAGTGATTTTAATACGCAGGCAACACGGAATCTTCCGTCAACAAGAATTGTATCAAAGTATGACGGATGGTCTTTAAATACTTCACCAGAGTATTTGTAATAATTATCAATCCCTGTATCATCAACCGGAAATCCCCATGCGCCGGTTTTTCCGATATCAATATGAATAAAAGAAAGCCTGCTTGTATTCAGTGCATTTTTAATTATCTTCCAGGATGATAAATATTGTATCCAGGTTAAGTCTGATTCAACAGAAAAAATCTTTTTGATATTAGAGATGGTAAGAGCTGTAAAAGTCGAGCCTCCGGATCCGAATTCCAGATAATATTCAGCATTGTTTAAATATTTCTTTAAAACCCCCAGTTCTTCTTTATTCATTGCGTTCGGGAAGACTGCAGGGCTATCCTCCTGACAATGGATTTGATATAACATCATATCCTGAATACTCTTCCGCTGTTTTGAAGTCATTTGTTCTAAATCCGCAATCCGTTCTTTTAAAACTGCCGGATTTTCAATATTTAAACATTTCATTATATATTTTTTAATTTTTTGTTTTAACTTCTTCATTCTTATTTCCCGAGCATAACCATTAATACGGAAATATCAGCCGGCTTAACACCCCCGATACGGGACGCCTGCGCAAGATTCTGCGGTCTGATTTTTTCAAGCTTCTCTCTGGTTTCGGTTGATATGTGCTTAATTTGTGAATAATCTATATTTGCCGGAATCCTGTATTTTTCAAGCTTTTCACTTGTCTCAACCTGCTGTTCCTGACGCTTAATATAACCGTCATATTTAATCAAAACTTCCGCTTCCTCAGAGATGTCGTCACTCAAGTTCAAATTTCTTGTTTCTTCGTCGCATTCTTTAAAAATTTTGTATGTAATATTAGGGCGCTTTAGAAGTTCAGCAAGGCGCATTCCCCTGTCAATATGCTCGCCGTACTTTGCAAGAACCTGATTGACTTCCTCTGTTGCCGGAAGTTTTGTTTCTTTAAGTCTTTCGATTTCTTTTTGAATGCTCTCCTGCTTATTCAAAAATCTTTGATATTGAGCTTCATCAATCAAACCTATTTTATGTCCGATTTCTGTTAATCTCTCATCAGCATTATCCTGTCTCAAAAGCAGCCTGTATTCAGAGCGGGAAGTCAACATTCTATAAGGCTCCTGAATATCTTTTGTAACCAAATCGTCAATCAAAGTTCCGATATATGATGAAGCCCTTGAAAGTTCCAGAGGCTCTGAATTATTCAGATAATTAACGGAATTTATGCCCGCAATCAATCCCTGCGCCGCGGCTTCTTCGTATCCGCTTGTACCGTTAATTTGTCCTGCAAAAAATAGTCCTTCAATATCTTTTGACATCAAAGAATGCTTTGTCTGAACTGCCGGAACGTAGTCGTATTCTACGGCATAAGCCGGTTTAATAATGTGGGCATTTTCTAATCCCGGAAGCGAGCGGAGCATTTCTACCTGAACGCAAGCAGGAAGGCTTGTAGAAAATCCCTGAATATAAACTTCATAAGTATTTAACCCTTCCGGCTCAATAAAGATATGATGGGAAGGATTTGAAGCAAACCTTACTATTTTATCCTCTATAGAAGGGCAATACCTCGGTCCAACGCCTTGAATCAACCCCCGATACATCGGCGACTTGTCCAGATTTGCGCGGATTATTGAATGTGTTTCCTCATTTGTTCTTGTAAGATAGCAAGGAACCTGCGGGCGGACAGGGCGGTTCGGCTTAAAAGAATAAAAACTTAACTTTTCATCCCCCGGCTGAACCTCCATTTTCGAATAATCAATTGTTCTTTTATCAACACGAGCCGGAGTACCTGTTTTAAGCTTTTTGGTTATAATACCGTGGTCTCTTAAAGACTGCGAAAGCCCGATTGCGGCTCTTTCTCCGAGCCTTCCGCCGGAATAAGCCTGCAAACCTACATACATTTTTCCTTCAAGAGAAGTTCCCGTCGTCAGAATTATTGCACGGCAGGAATATTCAAGCCCATACTCATCAATTGCGCCGGTTATTTTTCCGTCCTTGACTTTAATATCTGTAATACAGGTCTGCTTTATCCAGATATTGTCTGTACTTTCCAGAATATGACGCATATAATTTGTGTATTCTTTTTTATCCGATTGCGCTCTCAATGCTCTGACTGCCGGACCCTTTGAAGAATTAAGAGTTTTCATCTGGATATAAGTAGCGTCCGCAACTTCGCCCATAACTCCCCCGAGAGCGTCAATTTCTCTAACAAGAGTAGATTTTGCAGGACCTCCGATTGCAGGGTTACACGGCTGAAGAGCAATATTATCAACATTTAAAGTGCACAAAAGAACATTGGAGCCTAATTTAGCAGCGCTCAATGCGGCTTCGCACCCTGCGTGTCCCGCACCTACGACGATAATATCAAATTTGTTATTTAAATAATCCCGGCTGTTCATAGGTTAATTATATAATAAAAAGTAATTATGTGAACGCTTGAAAAATAAAAAAAATAGGTTAAAATAAGAATACAGGCAAGGGCAGCGTTAGTGCCCGAGCCCATGTCCTAACTAAAGGACTTTTAGGGTAAGAACTATTATTAGCATTAATAATAGTTCTTTTTCGCTAATTTTGACTATCATAAAACCTCCTTTCTTTAGCGAAAATTAGCGTTTTAAATAATCAAAATTTTTAGCCCGTATTCTTTTTTATCTTAATATAAAACGGAAAATATATCAATTAAAAAATATGTTTTTATACCTGTAATTATATTGTATAATTCTGGTATGAAATATCTCAGGTCATTAATTGCTGTATTTTGTTTTGGAATATTTGGCACAGGTTCAATTATTCTAAACTTTCTCCTGTTTCCTTTTATTAAAAATAATAAAGAGTTGTGTTCGGATATTATTCATGTAGTCTGGAAATTTTTTCTGTATCTGATGATGTTTTTTGGACTTTTCAGACTTGATATCAAAAATCTCGGAAAAATTGAAAATAAAATTATTGCAGCAACCCACCCGAGTTTTATTGATATAGTAATTTTAATCGGGCTTATTCCGAGAACAACCTGCGTTGTAAAAGAGGCGCTTGCGCATAATCCGATTTTGAAACACATTATCGGAAGCATTTTTATCACAAATGACGTTGATATTGAGGTTTTGAAAGCAGATTCTAAAAAGATGCTTGATAAAGGGTTTAATTTTGTTGTATTTCCGGCAGGAAGAAGACATAGAAAAGATGAGCATTTGAAGATGAAAAAAGGCGCCGCTTTAATTGCTCTGAATGCCGGTAAGAACATTGTTCCGGTTAAGATTACTAATGACGGAGATTTTTTGTATATCCACGAACCTTTTTATGCGGTAAATAGCAGGTGTATAACTTTTGAACTCGAACAAATGCCTGAAATTAATATAAATGATTATTCAAATGATACGGAAATATCTGCAAAACACAAAATTACAAAACAACTTGAAGCAGAATTATATAATTGAACATTTAAAATAAAATATCAAGGGGCAAACCTGTATCTTTTTAAGAAACGTCAGCACAACAAAATACTTTAGCCATAGGCTGATAGTTTCAAGGAAAGGAGGGCAGATTATGGAAAATATCAATTTATGTCTTATGATTTTATTTTTGATTTTATTCATAATAAAAAATGACACCCATCAATTAAGATAGATGTCACTTTAGCCATTTACAGGTTACGGCAGTAGCAGCTGCCGCCCCGATATTTTTATTATAACCTATTTTGCGGATTTTTCAACCGCAATAAGTAACTTAATTGATTTAAACTTTTAATTTCAATAAAATAAGAATTGAACATTCAAAATAAAATATCAAGGGGCAAACCTGTATTTCTAAAGAACTTCGGCACAACAGATATACTTCGATTTCGGTCGATAGTTCCGAAAGAAAGGAGGTCATTATGGAGAATATCAATTTAACGTTAGCGTTGATTTTATTGATTTTATTCATAATAAAAAGTAGCACTTACCCGAAAAGATAAGTGCCACTTCGATTTCTTAAACAGGTTACGGCAGTAGCAGCTGCCGCCCCGATATTTTTATTATAACCTATTTTGCGGATTTTTCAATCTTTTGATAAACAACTTGAAGAATATTTGTATAGTTTATGATATAATATCACTATGAACAGAAAAGAAGAAATTAAAAAATTAATTATTGAGTCGTTAGCGCTGGAAGAGATTACACCCGAGGATATTAAGGATGACGAGCCTTTGTTTAACGAGGGTTTAGGGCTTGATTCTATTGACGCGCTTGAACTCGGTATGGCTATCAAGCGTAAATACAACATTTCAATGGAAGAGGATAAAGATGTAAATAAAAAGCATTTTTATTCAGTGAATACTTTGAGCGAATTTGTGGAGTCGAAAATCAATGGCTGAGAAGTTCACAAAAGAGCAGATTCTTGATGAGTTGAAAAAAATTCTGACAGAAGAGCTGGAAATCGATGAAAATGATATTAAGCCTGAAGCAAATTTATTTCAGGATTTAGACCTGGACAGCATTGATGCGGTTGATATTGCCGTACGTATGCAAAAATTTACGGACAAAAAGCTTTCTCCTGCAGAGTTTAAGAAGATTCAAACAATTAATGACGTAGTGGAAGCTGTTTATGCACTCCTCGGGTAAGTTCCGGAAAATAACAAAAGCTCTGGCGCCTTTTATCGGAATGTTTGCGGTAATCGGAATTTTCCATTTTACGGACTTTATTCTGCTTAAATATTATCCGCCTGTAATGAATTTTTGTCTTTTTATGATATTTTTTTCATCGCTTTTTCAGGAAAGAACGGTTATACAAAAAATTGCGCTGGCATCTGATCCGGATTCCAATGAAGCGGTTATGAAATATACAAGAAATCTCACGTATATCTGGGCAGCGTTTACGTTTTTAAACTTTCTCGTATCTGTCGGAACAGTCTTTATGTCAGAAAAAATTTGGGCTTTGTATAACGGATTTATTTCTTATCTTCTCGTCGGAATAATTTTTATTATAGAATATATAGTAAGAATAAATTTTATGAGGAAGTATGGATAATTTTAAGGAGCTTTTAGACAAATTTTTAACAACGGGAGAAATCTCTTTTCAGACCGGCGGAACAGTTTCCGACGGCAAGTTTGTAAAGGCTCATCTTGATAAAATGCGCATTGAAATGCAGGATATGAAAGACCAGCTTAAACTGGACGGCGGTTACAACTATATTTCAACCACAACTCCAAAACACCGCTGGGGCTTTACGTTTCAAATTCTGTATCCGGCACTTACCGGCGGAAAGATTCTTGAAAAAAGAGTGAATTATCCGGAAGATATTAATGTTGAAAACGCGGTTCTTGTAACTACACCTTCATTTCTGGAGGCAATGAGAAAATACGGAGATTTGCCGAAAGTTAAACCGAAAGTCATAATGTCAGCAGGGGCAAAATTGGAGGATAAGACTTTTGAGTTTGCAAAGAGTATTACAGACAGAGTAATAGAGATTTACGGAAGCTCCGAGAGCGGAAGTATTGCGTGGAGAGAGGATTACAGGGACAGAATGAAGCTTTTCAGAGGGATGAAAGTCCTTGAAATAGGGGAAGATTGTACAAAAATTTATTCTGAATACTCTTCCTGCAACCCTGTAATTCTTGAAGACAGAATTAAAGTTTATGATAACGGCGAGATTGAGTTTCTGGAACGCAGAGGAAGAGTTTTAAAAGTTCAGGAAAAGCGGATTATGTCATCTGATGTTGAAGAAGAGATTAACAAACTGGAATTCGTAAACGAATCATACTGCCTTGAATACGGCGGAAAGCTTGCTGCTTTATGCGTTTTAAACGACAAAGGCAAAGAATTTTTACAAAATAATGACAAACTAACGCTTGTTAAAAAGCTTAAATCCGAACTCAAAAATAAGTTTGAAATTATACCCCAGAGATGGAAATTCTTTGATGAAATACCAAGGAAACAGACCGGAAAGATTGACAGAGAGTTTATAAAAGAACTCTTTAGCCTTAATCTTTCTCT
Organism: uncultured bacterium; assembly: GCA_949296355.1. GTDB lineage: Bacteria > Cyanobacteriota > Vampirovibrionia > Gastranaerophilales > Gastranaerophilaceae > CAG-196. The sequence continues at coordinate 21,690 of CASFPS010000002.1, forward strand.
TCCGCTTATTCTAAACCGCGAAGTTACTGAAGGGGTGACAAAATTTAAACTAACGTTTATTCCCAATAGCAATTTTTTCAAAGGTCATTTTGAAAATATGCCGATTTTGCCGGGAGTTGTGCAGCTATTTTTTGCAAACTGGTTTACCGGAAGAGCTTTCGGGCTTGATTGCGCACTCGGGCAAATCAGAAGGATTAAATTTTCGAATATCATTAAACCGCTTGATGTTGTAGAATTGGAGCTTAAAAAAACTGAGTCGGGCGTGAGTTTTAAGTATTATAATGAAGAGAAAACTTTTTCAACAGGAATTTTGCCGGTAAAGAGTTTTTTGCAGGAATAAATTATGAAAAAAATAGTAACAGAATTAAAAATAAAAGTACCGTTTTACGATTTAGACCCGATGAATATTGTCTGGCATGGGAATTATGTAAAATATTTAGAGCAGGCACGGTGTGATTTTTTTGACAAACTCGGATACAACTATATGCAAATGCATGCGGACGGGGTAATGTATCCGATTGCGAAGATGGATTTTAAGTTCATCAAGTCTGCAAAATTTAACGATAACCTGATTATCCGCTGTATCCTAAAGGAACTTGAGCCGGCAATTATTATAAAATATGAAATCATGACGGAATCCGGAGAAAAGATTCTGTCGGCTCATACAATGCAAATAGCCGTTTCGACAAAAACGGGCGAAACATTGTACGAAGCGCCGGAAGTTTTGAAGAAGGCGGTTTTGGGGTAAATATTAAAGAGTGACGGGTGAAAAGGCTGGCTGTAACCCGAAGCTTACCCCCTCCCTAACCCTCCCCGTTGGAGAGGGAACGCGCGCTGATGTTCAATTGGAGTAAGGTATACTTTTTTAATGTTAAAGAGATTCTTCACCCCTGAATTGTTTCGGGTTCAGAATGACGGCAAATTTGTAGGTTTACTTTCCAAAGTGCCGTCATTCAGAGGGCGTCAGCCCGATGAATCCCTTTAACTTTGGAAAAATCTTCTATTCACAATTCACCAGTTAAAGAGATTCTTCATCCCTGAATTGCTGTTGGGTTCAGAATGACGGCATACTTGGTGTTTGACCTGCCAGCCCGATATATTTACGCCTGAAAATGACGGCAAGCTTGTAGGTTTACTTTCCAAAGTGCCGTCATTCAGAGGGCGTAAGCCCGATGAATCCCTTTAACTTTTTTATAATAAAATTATTATATGAAAGTTGGTTATGTTTATATAATGACAAATAAAATTAACACGGTATTATATACGGGCGTTACATCTAATTTAAGTAAAAGAATTTATGAACATAAAAATAAGTTTGTTGGTGGTTTTACTAAACAATATAACCTGATAAAGCTTGTATATTATGAAATAGCTCCTTCTATAGAATCCGCAATCGAACGGGAAAAGCAGATAAAGGGAAAGAGCAGAGCGTATAAAGAAAACCTTATTAATACATTTAATCCTGAATGGCGGGATTTATATGAAGATATCTTGTGAAAAGTTAAAGAGATTCTTCACCCCTGAATTGTTGTCGGGTTCAGAATGACGGCAAATTTGTAGGTTTACTTTCCAAAGTGCCGTCATTCAGAGGGCGTAAGCCCGAAGAATCTCTGTAACTTTTGTAAAATTTTCTATTCACAATTCACCTGTTAAGGAGATTCTTCGCCCCTGAATTGTTGTCGGGTTCTGAATGACGGTAAGCTTGTCGTTTGACCTACTAACCCAAACATTTACCCCCTCCCTAACCCTCCCCGTTGGAGAGGGGACGCGCTTGTGTCGCCCAATTAGTGCTGCGGTAAATCTTCGATTTACCGCATTCAACTAAACCAAAAGTCCGCAGGGTTTATAAACCCTGCGGACTCAAAACCTTTGAGCCAATTATTTACACGCCTGACTTTTTCAAAACTTCGTTAAGCAGCGCTGCGATTAATCCGTCGAGCTGTTTTGCCGTATCCGAATCATATTTTTCACCGGCTTCATCATTCTGTTTGAAGTTAAATTTTTCATCCGGCTTAAAGAAATCTGCCAAAGCCTTATATGCTTCTGTATCTTGCAAACCTAATGCTGCAGCTTTTCTCATCAAAGCTTTCGGGATACGGTTACAGAGCGCCTGTCCCGGTTTTACGCCGGATGACCAGCCGTATTCGTTGGCAATATATTCCATAATGCCTTCATCCGGTGACATCTGGTTAAATCCGACAAGGATACCGGTTATATTATCAGGAGTAACATAGTTTTCGTAGCCTTCATCTTTTTTGCCTCTGAGCATTTTGGCAATATCACCGGAACCTGCGCCGTCCAACTCGTTAAACATCGCTATACCGTTAAGATATCCTGTTTTTGAGAGCTTTTTAAGCGACACTGTATCATCTGCTGTTTCAAATTCACCATCTGCTCCTTTATAATACCAATTCGTCGCATATAAATTATCGCCGATTAAATACAAATCGTTTCTGACTTTTGTAATCCAGTGTTTCTGGTAAGCCGTTTCAAAATATTTTGCTCTGTCTTTGTATAATACTCTGTTATCAAATGTACCTTCAAACACTGCGGCTTTGGTTTTGTCATCCCATTTTGCCTGCACGGCATCAATTCCGGTAAGTACATCGAACGGAATAACAGATTTATCAAGCTTCATAACATTTTGGATAAATTCATTATCGGAAGTGTTCTCTTTTACAAGCTCACCGATTCTTGCTTTTACAGAGTCAGGGTTTTTATCTTTATATCCGGCAATTCTCTCTAAGTCATCTTTCCCGAATACTTTTATAGCTGCTTCAAAGTACTTTTTAGCGTCGCCTTTTTGGCAATTTCCAGGCAGAACATATTCTATAAAGTGCCTAATATCAGTACCTTCCGGCAGTTTGGTTTTATCAAATGTTACATTGCCTTTGCCGTCATCTTTCATGCAGAGCTTAGCGAGTACAATTCTGTTAGCATCGGAAATAGTACTACCACTATCAACTTCTTTGAACAGCCGCTTTTTGATATCCTCATCATCAGGGAAATTTTCAAGGATTTTATCAAACGGAAGGTTGTAATTTTTCGATACAGAACACTTGTTGTCAATAAAATCAATAACTTCTTCTTTTGTTTGCATTCCATCTACAAATTCAGCATATCGTTCTCTTATATCATAATTGTTTACTCTATTCTCTATAGCTTCTGAATACTGACCTTTACCCATATCTTCCAATTTAAGATATTTAAGAAGAGCTAGATCCATGTTAGATGTTGTGTATTGCGACAACCCATCCATCTCTTCATACGTAGGGCGTCTTGACGGATTAAAGGCGTATGTTTTATTACCCTGCTCATCTGTTGTGACTTCAAAATATGTTTCAAGGATTTCAACTTTAGCCTTATCCTTATCTTCGTAAGACATATCTGTCTTATCTACCCACTCAAGGTTATTTAAAAATACAGCATTTTCAAGATTGCCTTTGTCTGTTGTATAGATTTCTTTCATTCTTGAGACAACTGCGTCAACAACTGCTTTTGAGTATTCTATATCATCATCCGGGCGTGGCAGTTTATTTAAGACTACCATGCCGTTAGCATTAATGAGTGATATAACATCTTCATCCGCAGCACACAGGGTTTTGGCATTTTCTGCAAGACATTTTGCGAGTTCAGTATCAGTTGTATTAGCGTATTCTTTGAACAAAGCAGCCTTCTTTTCGTCGGTATCAGCTGCTTGGAGTTTTGTCAAAAATTCATCCAGCAAGGCAGGATCTTTAGCATAATACCAGTTTCCATCAATGTCAACTTGATACATTGGAGTTCCGTCCAGATTATCATATGACATGTATTTTTCGTAGATACCGTTTTCTTCATCTGCTTCTATTTCATAGCCGCCTTTGCGTTTGTAATCCGCAACAACCTCTTTCAGGGCAATTTCTTCAGGTGAAAGCATTTCTCCCGCTTTTTCTTTACTTCTTATCTCCTGATACATGCCGGCAACTATCTCATGTGCGGTTTTGTCATTTGTCAAAACCCTTGAATTTTGATTATCTTCTGCGTCATACAATAGCGCTCTTAGCGCATCAGCGTTTTTGGTAAGCAAAATATCCTGAACAAAAGCTTTATAAGCGTCTGATTTTCTGTCTACATAATTATCGTCTCGTAGTTTTTCCGCAACATTTTTGATTACCTGAATATTGCCGCCTGAAATTGTTACGAGTTCCTTGAGGACTGCAAGGTTTTCAGCCTTTCTTGCAGCTGCCGCCTCTTCAGTCTCATCAGCAGGTGCTTCTTTGACTTTATTTATAGTTTCAAGAAATTTAGTTTTCAACTCCCTTAAAGCTTCCGGAGTCTCGGCAGTTAGTTTTACACCGCTTGATAGTTTTCCTGCATCTTCCTTCCAAACAGTCTGATACATAACCTTATCGCCGGAAGTGTATTTCATTATACTACCGCCATCTTTATATTTTTGCAGATTATCACCATTCAAGTCCGGAAGAACATTGCCGTCTTTGTCAATATATTGACCTGCGCCCATATTCAAACCGTTAGGAGTAACGGTGATTGTAGATTCTTTGCCTTCGAGTACAGGAGGAACTTCTTCTCCGCCTTCCGGCTTAACACCGCCAGATGGGTTGTTTCCGCCCTCGCCGCCAACAGGATTACTCCCGCCGCCTCCGTGATTTACCGGAGCCGTGCCGCCAAAAGCCGCTGCAGAGTTATTTCCAGCCTCCTTTACCTTCTGAACACCTTCTTCTGTAAGTTTATAAATTATCTTTGTTCCTACTCTGATATTGTTAACATCATTAATACCATTCAAATTTGCTAACTGCGCAATTCTGTCATTGATTGATTTAAAATCAGTCGGCAGACCTTCTTGCTCCAAAGTTTCTTTTGCAATATCATACAAGGTGTCGCCGTATTTGATTTCCCAAACATCAGCCTCACCTGACATATAATAACCTTTCAAAGTTGCCTCATCATACCTTCTCCTCATATTCTGCATTGCATCATTAAAAGCCTTCTTCGGAGTCTTTCCGTCCGGCGCAAGTTCTACCGTATAATTATTCTCGGCAAGCTTTGTCTTAAGTCCGGCAAGCTCATTTTCATCCAATACACCATTGGTATTGCTGTCCAAACCTTCAAAAATATTGTCAACATTACCGCCCAGACGGGTTTTAATATCCTCAATCTTTTCTCCGGCTTTAATAGTAACAACGGTTCCGTCGCCTAACGTAACATTCAGTCCTGCCATACAAAAACTCCTTTATCAAATTCTTACATCTTATATCTGGTATATCGGCAGATTTTTCAAAAACTTTAATTATTTTGAGAGAAATTTTACAAATCGTTACATATTTATCTGCAGACAGTTTTGCATAACCGGCTATTAAGTGCTAAAATACTGATAAGTTGAGGGCTTTTTATGAAAAGATTTTTCTTAATATTTATATGCTTGTTTCTTACACTTCCGGTTTTTGCAGATACAATGCCTTTTTATGTGGACAGCATTCCTAAAAGCGTTATCGGAATGTACCAGACCGGAGAAAATATTACAATTTTCTCCCATCCGGAAGCTAATTCTAAGGTGGTTAAAAAAATCGATTTCTCATATAACCCGGAAACCATGCCGGATAACGTGTTTGCAGTTTTAATCAACGAAAAAAAACTCGGCTTTCTCTATGTTTCAGATATCGGTGACGACGGCTGGGTAGAAGTGATTTACGACAGAGCGACAGGCGCAAAAGGCTGGGTCCTGACAGAAGACAGGCTCCAATTCCTTCCGTGGCTCAATTTTTATAACATGTACGGGCGGAAATACGGGCTTAGATTTATGAAAGACTCTCCGGACGAACTCGAGATTCTGAAAGCTAAAAGCGAAGATTTATCCCAAACCGTATCAACTTTGAGATATGTTAAACAAATCCGTGTGACTGCAATCCGCGGCAACTGGGCGCTTGTCTCCGTAGTTGATTTAGATAAAACCCCGAAAATGGGCTACCTGAGATGGCGCGGTGACGACGGAACCATTTATGCGTTCCCGAATATAAAATAAGGGCTGCAAAATAAAGCAAACTTTTTATTGCCAGAAAGAAAGAATAATACAGGTTAAAATATATAAAACAAAAAAGCTGTCATAAAGCCGGACAGGTTTATTTAACTTGTCAGGAGAAAATTTGTTCAGAATTACAACCTGATAAAAATCCCACAATCCTTTAAAAAGAATAATTGCGCCCGTAATAAATACAATAAAAGCAAAAGTTATCAAAATATTATTGTTTACAATATCTCCGCCCAGAACTTTTACAAGAATATTAAAAGTTACCTGCCAGATTAGAAACATTAGAGCCGCGCAGGACAGGTATTTATAAGAATTTGAATGCATTCTGAAATTATTCAGACACCTGAATACTGGAACTAAATTATTCACCCTCTTCTCCTAAACAGTTGCCATTTTTTCCTGAAGAGTATGCGCAGACTCTTCATAACCCGCTCTTCCCATAAGCGCGTATGTATAATTCTTTGCCTGCTCAACTCCCGGCTGGCTGAATGTATCAATGTTATACAATTCTCCGGCTATAGCTGTCTGAACCTCCAGCATATAAAGAAGCTGGGCTATATTATATTCATCAATTCTTTCAAGAGAAATTGTCATTGTAGGACGTGAATAATCGGCAAGCGCAACTCTTGTAGAATCCGCTTCCGCATTAATCAAATCATTAATTGTTTTGCCGCCCAGATACCCTATGCCTGTATAATCAAAAATTTTAGGAATCTCAAGCGTTGTATCAAAGTTTTCAACACGGATAAATGTAATAACTTTGTTATTAGGTCCTTCGTTATAAAGCTGGATTTGCGAGTGCTGGTCTGTTGCTCCGAGAGCCTTAATAGGAGTAGGACCTATATTAACCTTTTCGCCGTTATTATTGTATTCTTTGCCCAGAGACTCTGCCCACAATTGCACAAACCAATCGGAAACATATTTGAGCCTGCTTGAATACGGCATCATAACAGAAAGATTCTTCCCTTTTTTGGTATCAAGAAGATATTGTACCAGAGCCCCTTGAGCCGCAATATTCTGGTGAATATCAGTGTTTTTAAGAGCCAGGTCCATGTCCTTGATTCCGTTCATAATCCGGTCAATATCAAGCCCGACAAGCGCAAACGGAACAAGCCCTACTGCAGAAAATACCGAAAATCTTCCGCCGACATCATCCGGAACAACAAAAGTTTTGTATCCCTCCTGATCGGCAAGCTGTCTTAAAACACCGACTTTTTTATCTGTAGTTGCAACAATATTGCGTCTGTAATTGTCGCCGAGTTCTCGCTCCAGGCGGTCTTTAATTATCATATACTGGGACATAGTCTCAGCCGTAGAGCCGGATTTTGTTATAACATTTACAAGGGTTTTTTTAAGGTCAAGAATGTCCAAAAGTCCGTTCATCGAATCAGGGTCGATATTGTCAAGAAAGAAAATCCTCGGGAGTCCTTTTCTCTGCTCCGGCGAAAGAAGATTCCAGTAAGGTTTCAAAAGAGCCTCTGTTACGGCAAGTCCGCCGAGAGCCGAGCCGCCGATTCCGAGAACCAGAATGTTATCAAACCTGCCTTCCACCATTGAAGCAAATTCTTTAACATACCAGACCGTTTCTTCATTGTAGCCTAAATTCATCCATTGAAGCCACTGTCCCGGTTTATCTTTCCTCTGGTTTAAACTCTTGATAATGTCGGAAATTTTGTCTTTGTAATTTTCAAATTCCTCTTTCAGGTTTAACCCGTCAGCCTCTCCGATAATTTGAGAGTCAGTGTTTCTAATGTTTAATTTAAGCATTCCCCGACCTTTCTCTACTTATAATATCCTTATTTTAATTGTACTATTAACATTAATTTTTTCAAGCGTCAGAGGTTTAGTAATAACGGACTATTGAGGGGTATAGAAATTTTAAAAATTTTTGTAGTAAAATACAAAATGTGAATATAATTTTAAGAATATTATTTATATTTATTTGTTTCATATTTTTGCAGGGAGCTTATAACCAAAATGTGACCTGCCGGACTTTTATCCCCCAAAATTATATTCAAACCGGAAGTTCAAATACTGTATTAACCTCTAATCAGATAAAAGATACAGAAATTGCAATAAGTAATATCAAAAATGAACAAACCGTTTCAAATAGTGAAAAGTACGGAACACTTTCTAATAATGTTTTTAACCGGAATAATAATTGCATTTGCCTGAAAAGCAAACAATATGACCTTTATAATCTCACAACACGTTTAAAACAAAATCCGGCAATCAGAGCTCCTTAGAATACTTTCTTTTTTATTAATAAAATTGGTACATATAAAAAAGAAGGAGAAAATATTATGGACATGTCTTTATGGAAAGATGCCTTATTTGTAATGGTAATAGGTATGGGAACTGTTTTTGTATTCCTGACAGTTATGATATGGGCAATGGATTTTAACGGAAAAGTTTTGCAGTTTGTAAATAAAATCTGGCCGGAAGAACTTCCGCAGGAAGCAAAACCGGCAAGAAGAACGGCTCAGACTTCCGATGATGAAGAAGTAGCTCTGGCAATTGCCTGCGCTATGGCTAAAGCAGGCAAACACGCCGCATAATAGAATTGATTTATTAAAACAAAAAGGGGCGGATAAATTATCCGCCCCTTTTTATGATTTAAAGATATAAAAAGGCGGCGGGGTTTCACCCCGCCGCCTTTCGAATGGTCTTTTCCGGAGAAAGTGATTACTCTTTAGTAAATTCCGCATCAATTACATCGTCGTCTTTTTTATCTGATGAAGCGTTTTCACTGCCTGCAGAATTTGCTTCACTGTTTGCAGCTCCGCCGTCTTTTTGTACAGCTTCATAAGCTTTTTGTGAAATTGCAAACATTGTCTGCTGCAATTCTTCTGACAATTTCTTCAATTCGTCAACAGGTTTGTTTTCATCTAAAGCTTTTTGTAATGCTTCTCTGTGTTCTGTCAATTTCTTCAAATCATCATCAGAGATTTTACCTTCAAAATCTTTTACGATTCTTTCAGAAGATGCAATTAATGAATTAGCATTGTTCTTAATTTCAGCTTCTTCCTTTTTGCGCTTATCTTCTGTTGCATTAGCTTCTGCTTCTTTAACCATTTTATCGATATCAGCCTCTGAAAGGTTAGAAGAGTTTGTAATTGTAATCTTCTGTTCTTTGCCTGTAGCTTTATCTTTAGCAGAAACATTAACAATACCGTTAGCATCGATATCGAATGTAACTTCGATTTGCGGAACGCCTCTCATAGCAGGTGCAATACCTTCAAGTCTAAACATACCTAATGACTTGTTATCAGAAGCCATCGGTCTTTCACCTTGAAGTACATTGATATCTACAGCTGTCTGGTTATTTTCTGCAGTTGAGAAAACTTGAGACTTACTTACAGGGATTGTAGTGTTACGAGGAACAAGAGGAGTCATAACGCCGCCTAATGTTTCAATACCAAGTGTCAAAGGTGTTACATCAAGAAGAACGATATCTTTAACTTCACCTGCCAGTACACCTGCCTGAATTGCAGCACCGACTGCAACAACTTCATCAGGGTTAACTGACTGGTTAGGGTCTTTACCTGTATAAGCTTTTACCAACTGTTGAACTGCAGGGATACGTGTTGAACCGCCTACTAATACAACTTCATTGATATCATTCTTGCTCAAGCCTGCATCAGATAAAGCCTGCTCTACAGGTTTTTTGCATCTTTCTAACAAATCGTGAGAAAGTTCTTCAAACTTAGCTCTTGTTAAAGATAATTCTAAGTGTTTAGGACCGTTAGCGTCAGCAGTAATGTAAGGTAAGTTAATAGAAGTTTCAAATACTGATGACAATTCACATTTAGCTTTTTCAGCAGCTTCTTTAATACGCTGCATTGCCTGCTTATCGCCTGTAAGGTCGATACCTTCCTGTTTCTTGAATTCGTCGCAAATCCAGTCGATAATCTTTTTATCAAAATCATCACCGCCCAAGTGGGTATCACCGGAAGTTGAAAGAACTTCGTGAACACCGTCGCCGATTTCAAGGATTGATACATCGAAAGTACCGCCGCCTAAGTCGAATACAAGAACTTTTTCCGATTTATCTTTTTCAAGACCGTAAGCTAAAGCTGCTGCAGTCGGTTCGTTAACGATACGAAGAACATCCAAGCCTGCAATCTTACCGGCGTCTTTTGTTGCCTGTCTTTGAGCATCGTTAAAATATGCAGGAACCGTGATTACGGCTGATGTAACTTTTTCTCCGAGATATGCGCTTGCATCATCTGCCAATTTTCTCAAAATCATTGCAGAGATTTCTTGCGGAGTGTAATCTTTTCCGTCTATATTTTTCTTATAATCTTCACCCATGTGTCTCTTAATAGAAGCAATTGTTCTGTCAGGGTTCAAAATAGCCTGTCTTTTTGCAAGCTGACCTACTAATCTTTCGCCGTTTTTGGTAAAACCAACGATTGAAGGAGTTGTTCTCATACCTTCTGCGTTTGCTATAACTGTCGGCTTTCCGCCTTCCATAACCGCTACGACTGAGTTTGTTGTACCTAAGTCAATACCTATTGTTTTTGCCATATTACTATCTCCTTTTGTTTTCTTATTTATTATTAGTGAACAGTGAATAGTGAGTAGTGAATAGAAGTATTTTGCCGGTCACTAATCACTAGTCACTATTCACTAATATCATTAAACCACTCTTTTTTATCAATCTTTAAAAAATAAACAAAAAATTAATATTTTAAATTTGAGCAGTTTTCATTTAAGATTTACAGCAAAACAACTTTACCAATTTACCCTTATTCTTTGTTTACGGAAAAATACACATCCTTTAATCTTTTTTTGCTTATATGCGTATAAAGCTGGGTTGTAGCAACATCACTGTGTCCGAGAAGTTCCTGAACAACTCTCAAATCCGCCCCGTTTTCAAGAAGATGGGTTGCAAAACTATGTCTTAATGTATGCGGAGAAATATTTTTGTGGATTAATTTTCCCTGTTCGTGAATAAATGTATAAACATCCTGCCTTGTAGTCTGCCTGCCGTTTGGACAAATAAGCAGGGATTTTGTATTCAGGTTATATTTTTTTGTTAACAATTCCCTTTGCGGTAAATACTCTTTTATAACATTTTTTGCAGTTTCACCCATCGGAATAATCCGTTCTTTTGAGCCTTTTCCAAAGCAGCGTACGTATTTGGAATTAAGGTCAATGTCATTTAGTTTTAAATTAACAAGTTCCGAGACTCTTAATCCGCAGCTGTAAAGAAGTTCCATAATGACATGTTCTAAGGGGGTGAGATTGTTATGAAGCATCTCTTCAATCTCTTTTATAGAAACAACTTTCGGAAGCCTCTGAGGAACTTTCGGCTGCTCAAGAGTTGAAGCGGGATTTCTTGTAATGATTCCGGCTGACGCCGCCCATTTGAAAAATCCGCGCAAAGAAGCTATTTTTCTTATTATACTTGTAGATGCAAGTTTCTCTTCCCTGAGTTTTCTTATAAAAGAATTTATTGTCATTCTGTCAATTTTTTGAATATCATCAATCCCGCGGGAAAATTCCGAAAGGTCGCGCCTGTACGCGTCTATCGTGTTTTGCGAAAGACCTTTTTCAAGTTCGAGATATTCTAAATATTGAGCAATTATCTGATACATAATTATAATCTCAAATAAGCTTCACGAATAAAATAATCTTCAAGAGATTTCATGTCGGAAATTGTTGCGGTTGTGTCGTTTATTATAATGCAGAAAGCGTATTTATTCCCCTTTTTTGTGGTTAAATATCCGGCAATAGAGCTTAAATCCCCGTGAGTTCCGGTTTTAGCTTTCAAATTATCCTTAAGCGGAAGCATTCTCTGTGTGAGCGTTCCTTCTCCCGCTGCCGGAAGGTTTTGCATAAGCGGATTGTCTTTGGTCTTAACCAGAAATTCCGAGATAAAATCAGCGTTTATTAAATTGTTTTTAGAAACTCCGCTTGCGTCAACAATACGGATTCTCGAAGTATCAAGCCCTAATTTTTTGCAGTAGTTATTAAAAACTTTTATTCCGTTGATATCCGTTCCCCTGTCCTCATAAACTTTTCCGCCTGCAAGCTTTGATAGGGTTTCGGAGGCGAGATTGCTGCTGTTTTTCAGAATATCCTCCACTGCCTGAGATATTGGATGGGTAATTTTATCAAGCTCTGTATCATCTTCTGTAACTTTATCCGCAATAAGATTTTGTTTCAGATAAATATTTTTATCGTGAATGGTATTCGTAAATCTTATGTCAAAATATCTTTTTAAATTATTAGCCGGAATTCTTACAATATACGGTTTATTTACAGTTCCGCTTAAAGAAAGCGTGTTTGCGGAAATCGAATTGTCACGTGATACAGTAACCTCGTTTTTGTCTCCGGTTATAACATTATTCAAAAATACAAACGGATACTTGCTCGGATTTATAATCAAAGCCGGCTCGCCTTTCCCTGCAGGCATTAAAGTTAGTTTTATCAGATTCCCGTCAAGGTTGTATGAATTGAATCGCGGCATAAGAACATTCATATCATCATCCCACTGCCAGCCCTCGCCCCAGCTTTTCTTTTCCAGAATACTGTCATCTACATAAATCTTCTTAACAGTTTCGCGGTCAATATTGTTTACAAGGCTCTTTAAATCCGAAGAGGTTAAATACGGGTCAGCGCCGAGTTTTATGACATAACTGTCATCCCCTCGTTTATATATTGTTGTTGTAAATTCATAATCCTCCCCCAGAGCCTCTACTGCCGGAAGAAGAGTCAAAACTTTTTGTACAGACGCCGGATGCATAAGAATTTTTTCGTTTAATTCATATACGGGCTTTCCTGTATTCACATCCTTGACAGAAATTGCAACAGAATTTTTTTCGACTCCCGAATCATTTATTACAGACGCAAAATCAGCCTTTTGTGGTTTAGCACCGCGGGCTTGGACGGATAACGCCATAAAAAATACCAGAATTGCCGCAAAAATTTTCTTCATTTTTTTATTACCTCGTAAGACTCCTTTACATCATTCAAAATATTACAGTTGGCTCTGAATTTATACATATCCTCTAAATCTATTTCCGCATAAATTCCGCCTTCATTTTCCTCTATTTCATCTAAGATTTTCCCGTTATAATCAATAATCATTGAATGCCCGAGATTCTCCGCCCCGTCTGCCAGCAATCCTGTCTGGGTAAGCGCTGTCATATATGTCTGATTTTCAATCGCTCTTGCAAGAGCAAGCGTATCCCAGTGAACTTTTCTTGACTTAGGCCATGCTGCCATATTAACCAGAATATCAGCGCCGGCTTTTCTGTACGCTCTGTATATTTCAGGGAAACGAATATCATAGCATATTGAAATTCCGAGTTTAACCCCTTCAATTTCAACCATTACAGGGTTGGAGCCTGCTGTTATATAGCTGTTTTCCGTATCTCCGTTATATGAATACAGATGGTTTTTGTTATATATACAAACAACCTCACCGTCCCTGTTGATTACGGGACAGGTATTGAAGAGTTTATCTCCCTCTTTTCTCACAAAACTTCCGCCTAAAATATTAACTCTGTATTCTTTTGCAATTTCCATAAGCATTTTTACCGCGCGCGAATCTTCAAGAGTTTCCGCACTCTCCGGAAACGACGGGCAGTCCCAGCCAACAGTCCACAATTCCGGCAAGAATACAAAATCAACATTCCCGTATTTCTCAAGATTTGCCCTGAGTAAATTCCGGACTGTTTCAATATTCAAATCCAAATTACCGATTGCAGATTCCATTTGAATTGCAAGAAGTTTTATTTTTTTCTTCTCCATATTCCGAATTTGTATACCTCATCAAACGCTTTCGGAGCTTTTTGTTCAAGTTCTTCGAGACTTTTTTGTAACTTCAGGCGCGCTTCTTCTTCATCCCCGTCAGGAGAAATATAAATCGGCTCACCGTAAATATTAATCAAGTTGGTTGCAAAAATAGGGCTTCGCATATTATCCCACGAATTAAATTTTGCCCAGGTAAAATTCTTAGAATACCAGAAAACAGGAACAACCGGAACTCCGGCAAGTTTTGCAATTTTAATGGCTCCGTCTTTAGCAACTCTTGCGGGACCTCGCGGACCGTCAACCATCATTGCACAATTCTCGCCGCGCTTAAGTGCTTCAATCATCTGCATGCTGGCTTCCACCGCACCCTTTTTACCTTTGGATCCGCGGATTGTCTTAAATCCCCATCTTTCCACAACATCTGCTATAACATCCCCGTCTTTTGAGCGGCTTATCAAAACATTTGTATTTGCCCTCTCCGGAAGCCCGTGTATACAAAATTGATGACAATGCCACATTGCATAAACACAAGGTTTTATGTTAGGATTACCTACCTCTATTATTCTTGTAAAAAGCTCCTGGGTTTTTAAAATTCTAAATACCAGCTTTGATATTATTTCTGTATTTTTTCCGTCTAATATTCTAACCATAGAACTTATTATACTATAAAATCAACCGGCATACCAAACACGCTCTTTTCGCAAAGAAAATTGAAATAATTCTAATAACCTTATATATCATGTAAACTTTTGTAACAAAGCCCCTTATATTTTCCTTAAAAAGGCAATTTTTATTGAAACGAAGACTTTATATAAGTAAGGTTAGATAAATATAGGTTAGGTTGGTATGATTAATAATATTACGACTACTATGGACGTGCGTCCGCAGATGGCGGTTGCAAAGCCGACACCGTCTGTTTCGGGCTTTACAATGCCTCCGATATTGGGGTTTAAGTCAATTCCTTTAAAGGAGAAGGCGCAGATAAGGATTAAAAAAATTAAAAGGGGAGATAATTTAATTGTCCCCGGGGATATAGATGATGATTATGTTGATATTGTTGAAGAAACTATTTCCAACAATAGCGGCGGGAACTTTTTTGCGTCGCAGGATATTATCCAGCCCGTGTTTAAACGGAAGATGAAGTATTTGAAAAATTGTTATATTATAGACTATATTCAATCTCCGAAACAACGATGCGGACTGGGAACCGAGGCTGTAAAAAATCTGGCTGAAAAAGCCATGTTTGATCCGAAAGCCGAAGGGAGGATTGTGACTTTTTCAGCGCCGCTTGTAAAAGAGTCATCACCCGCGTTATTCTTTTACAAACTCGGGTTCAGGTTTACAAGTCCGGAGGCTAACGAGCGTATGGAGGAATGTATAGTCAAAAAAATACCGGATATTCCGGCTCAGGTAGGAATGATGTATTTACCTAAAAGCCGTCTGCATAAACTTTTGAGATACGGAGAATTATTCTAAATGAGTGAAATCGGAAACAATATTTTAGATAGTCATTATTCAACACAAACAAAAGTTAAACCCTCAAAAAGAGCGGTTGCCCAGGCGCCTGCGGTTTTACCCAAACACAAGTTGTTTTCTAATGAAGAAGCAGAACAAAAAATAAATTCCATAAACAACGATATTTATACAGGAACTGTAAACGAGAAGAAGAAAAAAGAATTTAACCGCTCTTTGTATTTCAAAATTTTCGGAGGTGTTGCGCTTGCAGCTGCAGGAATTGCAGGGATTAATAAAATCAAAAGTTTCTTTAAGTCATCTTAAATTACAGCTCACGCCGGGAAGGAGGCAAGCCGTTTATTCTATTTGCTCAGGGCTTTTGATACAATAATAAATAAATTAACCATCATAAATCCGAGAAACATTCCTGCAATAACATCAACAGGATAATGAACTCCGAGCCAGAGGCGTGAAATTCCCACGAGCAGAATCCATACGCCGAACAGAGTTGTTAAAAAATATCTCCAGAAATCGGATTTTGCATAATGCAGAACAAGATAAATTAAAATTCCGTAAAAACACATTGTAGTTGAAGAGTGTCCTGACGGAAAACTGAAACTTGAATCAATACAAGGGCGTTCGCGACATACAAAATTCTTTATAACATCCGTAAGAACATAAGTTGCCTGAGTAAAAAATATCAAAAGAAAAGCTTTCATATATCTCTTTTCAGAGATTAACACGCTTCCTGCAGCAATTTGAGGCCAGATCATGTGGTAAGAACGTCCAAACTCCGTTATAAAAGTTGCAATATAGACAGGATAAGGCGAGAGCGCAAGCCTTATGGAGTGCAGAACATTTGAATCGAATTTTGTCAATCCCGGCATATAAAGCACAAGTATTGTTAGTATTACAAATACTACAATAGAGACTATTACATAATTCCAGTTCAATGCTGCTCCGTATTCCTTCTGTCGGCTCATTATTTCTCCTTATTATTTTGGGCGGCAAGCTGCTATCAGTTTAGGAGTTGAGAAGATTTTGTATTCACTTATAAACTATCAGTAAACTTCTTCTAAACTTCTAAACTTATCCTCTTCTAAACTCCGCTAAATTCCCCCTCTGACTTTCACTGCAAGATCCAGAAACTTATTAACCCCTGCCATAACAAGCGGTGATATCTCGCTTACACAAATTGCAAAGAAAAATAAAGCTGAAATTGCCGCAATAAGTTTTTGAATATCAGAAAACATAAAAACTTTTTTGCCTCTGTATTCGTCAATTCCCTGATATTCGTCGGTGAATGGTTTTACAGGAAATTTTTCTTCAATTTTTTCTATTACATTTGCATACTTGATTTTAATAAGTGTGTTGTAAGAATCAACATTCATCCACCACAAAGCGCTTATTGAAACACCTAAAAGCGCAAAAACCAGAGTTGCGGTGATTAAATTTATGAAAACTACGTTTCCTGTATATATCATGGCAATTATTATCACAAAAATTGCTGCCATATAGAATTTATTAGTATTAAAATTTCTGTCAATAAAATTTTCTTTTTGTTCGCAATATGTCTTGTATTCTTGAAATATCAGCTCTTCTCTGTCCATTTATAATCTCCTATATTTAGTTATTGTCGGGCTAAAGCCCGACCTGCTTATCAATTCTGTCAAGTAATGCCGAACCTGCCAGAGTGCTGTCATTGCGAGACGCGTGAGCGTCGTGGCAATCCATTTTTATTCAATTGTCAAATTTGTTATAGATTGCTTCGGGCTGAATGGCTGTCCCCTCGCAATGACGCCCGACTTGTAGGCTTACTTCCTGACTGAAATCATTTACCCTCGCAATGACGCTAAGCTTGTAGTCACACTTACCAACCTAATTCATTTACCCCCGCAATGACGCTAAGCTTGTAGTCACACTTACCAACCTAATTCATTTACCCCCGCAATGACGCCAAATTTGTAGTCTTACTTACCTATCCGACATTAATTTATTCCTTTCTCAGTCACTTAGTCACTTAATCACTCGGTCACTAATAAAAGACCCCTCCTTTACCCCTCTTGCTCAGTTTCAGAATTGCGCTTGTTCCTGACTTCATTCATCAAATCTTCAAATTCTTTTTCGTCAAGAGTTTCTTTTTCAAGCAGGTTTTTAGAAATATATTCAAGCATATCTCTGTTGTCGTTCAAAAGCTGCTTAGCTTCTTCGTATTGTTTATCAACAATCTTCTTGACTTCTTTATCAATATCAGCAGCAATTTCTTCCGAAAAGTCTCTTGTGTTACCGAAATTTCTGCCCATAAAGATATGTTCCTGCTCTTTTCCGTAAGCTAAGTTGCCCATTTTTTCGCTCATACCATAGGTTGTAACCATGCTTCTTGCAAGCGCGGAAACTTTTTCCAAGTCATTTGATGCGCCTGTTGTAACATTATCTTTTCCGTAGATAAGTTCTTCTGCAACACGTCCGCCGAGAATCATTGTAATTCTGTCAAGAAGCTGGTTCTTGCGCATTGTAAGATGATCTTTTTCAGGAAGCGTAAGCGTGATACCGAGTGCCATTCCTCTTGGAATAATGGAAACTTTGTGTAAAGGATCGCAATTTTTAAGAAGTTTTGCAAGAAGAGCATGCCCAACTTCGTGGTAAGCTGTGTTTTCTTTTTCTTCGTCTGAAATAATTCTGCTTTTCTTTTCAGGTCCTGCCATAACTTTATCAATAGCTTCTTCCAAGTCAGGCATTTCTATTTCAGACTTATCATGTCTTGCCGCAAGCAAAGCCGCTTCATTAAGAAGGTTTTGTAAATCTGCACCGGTAAATCCCGGTGTACGCTTTGCAAGAGTTTTTAAATCCACTTCTTTTGCAAGCGGTTTGTTTTTAGCATGAACATTAAGAATCTGCTCTCTTCCGAGAACGTCAGGTTTATTGATAACGATTTGCCTGTCGAATCTTCCCGGTCTTAAAAGAGCGTTATCTAAGATATCCGGTCTGTTAGTTGCAGCGAGAATAATTATATTCGTATTTTCATCAAAACCATCCATTTCAACAAGGAGCTGGTTAAGGGTCTGTTCTCTTTCATCGTGACCGCCGCCTAATCCTGCACCTCTCTGGCGTCCTACGGCATCAATTTCATCAATAAATACAATACAAGGCTGGTGCTTTTTTGCCTGCTCAAATAAGTCTCGAACACGGGAAGCACCTACACCAACGAACATTTCAACGAAATCAGAACCGCTTATTGAAAAGAACGGAACGCCGGCTTCTCCTGCAACTGCTTTTGCCATAAGTGTTTTACCCGTACCCGGAGCGCCCACAAGGAGAACACCTTTTGGAATTTTTGCGCCGAGTTTTACGTATTTGTCTGAATGTTTTAAGAAATCAACAATCTCTTCAAGTTCTTTTCTCTCTTCATCAATCCCCGCAACATCGGCAAATGTTGTCTTAACTTTGTTATCCATAAGCATTTTTGCTCGGCTTTTTCCGAAGGACATTGCCTGCGCGCCGCCTGCCTGAATGGATTTTATTATGAGCATAATAAAACCCAGAACAAGAAGTATCGTTATAAGAGATGACCCCATTGAAAAAGCCGAACTTGAATCGCTTGAACGCTTAGCATTAATCTCAACATTGTTTTCTTCAAGTTTTGCAAGTACATCAGAGTTTTCCGGAAGAAGAACTTTGTACTGTAATTTTGGCGGCTTTACTTCTCCATACAAAGGATTTGTATTAGACTTTTTTGCCTCCGGCTGTTTTACGGGAAGAGCAATTAAAGAATCTCTTCCTATATCAACACTTTTAATCTCTTTATTTTCAACTTTTTGTATAAAGTTTGTGTAAGACAATTCCTGTGTGCTGGAAGTCGGTCCGGAAAAAAGCATTGAAATAAACGCTAAGACCATAATACCAAGGATTACATACATCCCGATTGATTGATTTTTGTTCATAGTTCTCCTTCTCTACTGTTATTTCATTATAACAAAAAAAGGGTATATGGTAAATCGGGAGCAAATGTAACTTTTTGTTTACAAAAGGTCAATTTTTTCACTGATAGAAACTTTATATATATAAGGATTATTACAGGGATATTTATGAGCGCACATAATTTCTGGAACAATTTCACACACGGTTTTATGCACGGAGTATTTAACAATAATCCGTTTTTTGGTTGTATGAACTGGGGCTGGTCCTTCAACAGCTGGTGTAATCCCTTCAACAGCTGCTTTGCACCTTTCCCTGCAATGATGTATACTTATCCGAATGTAATGTCACCTGTAAGTATTTTCCCTTTGATGCCAAGTATCCCTATGCCTCAATTTCCGGATGTGAAGATTGATATTAATGAACTTTTCCCGCCGGATAAATGGACTGCTCCGACATACTCAGACTTTAGTATGGGAGATACATTTGTAAGTTCAACGACATCTAATCCGATTACATCAATTCCGAATTCAAATTATAATTTTAGTTTTATCGGACAGACTCCGTCTGCTCCGTCGGCTCCATCTGTTGCGTCTGCTCCGTCTGTTGCACCTGCTGTCTCATCAGCTCCTGCAACACGTCATACTTCTTCAACAACACGAAGCTCATCGGTAAGTTCATCGTCTCTTGCAGCATTAAAAGGCAAACACTGGACAGAGATGACAGATTCTGAGATGAGACAGGTTTACGGCGATTATACAAGAGATATTACTAAGCCTTATAATGGCACGGCAGAGGATTTAAATAAATATCTTAAAGGCAAAGGCGTTCTTGAAGGTCAGGGACAGGCATTTATAGATGCGCAGAAAAAATACGGCATAAGCGCTTCTGTACTGGTTGGTATTGCAATGAATGAATCCGGCGGCGGCAAAAGTAAAAATGCAAGAGAAAAGAACAACGTAGGCGGTGTACGTATTCCGGGGTCTACAACATTTAAAACGTATTCTTCTGTTGCAGAATGTATAAGTGATATGGCAAGATTTTTAAAATCCGGTTATGTAAACAATAACGGGCGTCCGCTTACAAAATTGTATCAAATAAATGCAAAATACTGCCCTAGTTCTGACCCGACAGATAGAGATAATGTAAACTCTTTCTGGGCAAGAAATGTAGACAGATATACTTCCGAGGTAGAAACTGCTCTGGTTTAATTTACGGGTGAAAAGTAAGCATTCCGGCACCCTATTCAGTTATTGCCGGATTTCACCTGACCAACAATACTTTCCTGTATGTTGTCATTGATTCGTTTCACACTTTTCACCCAGCCCGAAAAGTTTTGCAGCATTACCGTACATTAAATTATCTAATAATTCTTTATCCCTGAAATGTTCGTATATACCGGTTTGAAATTCTGCTAAATTTTTCAAATACAATTCTCTTTTCTGGTTAAACTCACCCACCGGAACATCAGAAGCCCAGAGAATACGATTAGTGAAATCTCCGCGTTTTGTATTTTTTAATTTTTCAATAAGCATAATTGAATCTTCCACCCCTACCCAGGAAACATCGGCGTACAAAGTTGCGGTTTCATTTTCTATAGACTCAACCATAATTTCTATTGCTCTTTCGTGGCATTCTCTTGTTGTTGTGGACAAATGCCCGAGAATAACAGGAACCTCCGGAAACTGCTTTGCTTTTTTATAAATTAATTCCGGAGAAGAAAATCCGGATTTTATATGACCTGAATGATACAGGCAGGGCTTTTTAAACTCACGCGCGGCTTTCAAATAATCATCATATTTGTCTGAGTCTGCCGCCAGCTTTGTAAACTCCGGATGAAACTTAAGTCCTATAAATTCCGGATGTTCTGAAAGAAGCTGTCTGATTTTATCCGCGTTTTCAGTTCTATCAACTTCACAAACTGCAAGCGATTTAATTTTCGGATATTTTTTAGAAGCCTTAAGCATATCAAGATTGCATTCAATCTCGTCCTTGCCGGTATAACTGTCGATTCCTTCAAGGTTGGAACAAATTAAAATATCAACATCATCTCCGGTAATATCAAGAAGATATTCAGGCGAAAACTGCCCCCAGAAAGAATTTCCGATATGTGTATGTGCATCAATTATCATGTTTATCTCCTGTTATTATTTAATTATACATCCTGCTGATTTTTTCGCCACCACATCAGCTACCCCTTCAGATAATTTGATGCGGTAAATCAAAGATTTACCGCATCATTTTTACTTTACCCCTTTACCCCTTTACCCCTCTTGTGATTGCTTCAAGAATTTTTCGCACTTTTACAACCTCAATTCCTTTAATCTCTTCCTGCAATTCATTCGCTGCCGGGATAATTATCCGCTTAAATCCGAGTTTTTGGGCTTCCGTTATTCTCCTTTCAATATGATTAACAGCCCGTATTTCACCTGAAAGTCCGATTTCTCCCACTATTGCCGTGTGGGAATCAAAAACAACGTCTCTTACACAGGTGACGATTGCAAGCGCAATTCCCAGATCTGCAGCCGGCTCATTAACATCAATTCCGCCGATAACGTTTACATAAACATCCTGCTTTGATAAATTTAGCCCGATTCTTTTTTCAAGAACCGCAAGAATCTGCAAGACTCTTCCCGTATCAACTCCGTTTGCAATCCTTCTCGGCGCCGGATACGGAGTTGTTCCGACAAGCGCCTGAATTTCTACTAAAAGAGGTCTGGTTCCTTCGCTTGTTACAATAATCGTACTCCCCGGAGTCTGGGTCTGGTTGTATTCTTTTAAGAAAAGTTCACTCGGATTAATAACTTCTCTCAAGCCTTTAGTTTCCATCTCAAAAATCCCGACTTCGGAGGTATTTCCGAAACGGTTTTTAATCGAACGCAAAATCCTGTAGGATTTATATTTATCCCCTTCAAACTGAATAACCGTATCAACCATGTGTTCAAGAACCTTCGGTCCCGCAATATTTCCTTCCTTTGTAACATGCCCGATTACAATTATTGAAATATTTTTGGTTTTTGCAATTTGCATAAGCATATTGCAGCATTCCCTGATTTGAGAAACGCTTCCGGCTGAACTCTGGATTTGTGAAGTATAAATAGCCTGAATACTGTCCACAATAACTAAATCAGGCATCATCTCTTCAATATGCTTTTTTATTAATTCAAGATTTGTCTGGGGGTAAATGTAAAGATTATCAGATTTTACCTCCAGCCTTTCAGCCCTTAATTTAATCTGACCTGCTGATTCTTCCGCTGAAATATAGAGAACTTTTTTCCCGCTTTTGCATAATTCGCCGGCGGTTTGCAATAAAAGTGTTGACTTACCGATTCCCGGATCTCCTGCAAGTAAGACGAGCGAGCCTTTAACAATCCCTTGTGATTTAGATTCAGCCCCTTTCCCTAACCCTCTCCCCGAAGGGGCGAGGGAAGACTCACTGCCGAAGGTATTTTTAATACATTTACCCCCGTTTGATAACGCCACATCTGTAGCCTCGTCAGCCGCCCTAATACATTTACCCCCGCCTAAGACTCTGTCAAATTCTGAAATATTAGTACTCATCCTGATTTCAGAATTCATTTCAATCTCGTCAAGTCTCATCGGCGGTAAATCATCCGGAAGCTCGGTTTGTGCAGCCTTTTTGACCGGAGTATCTAACTCTTCAACAAATGTTCCCCAGCTTCCGCATTCCGGACATTTGCCAAGATAACCCGCTGTTTCATATCCGCAGCTCTGACATACATATTTTGATTTGACTTTAGCCATAAACTATTGATTCATAGGGATGATTAACTTTTGACCGATTGACAAAGCGTTCGGATTAGCCATTTTGTTGGCTTCCTGAATTAAATTAACTTTATTCATATCAAAAGAACCGTAAAATCTTATTACAATACTTTCTAAAGTATCGCCTTCTTTAACTGTATATTCTTCGTTCAAAGATACAGGTGCGGTAATTTTTTTAGAAGAAGTATTGTCGGCAGGGATAAATGAAAATCTTCCCGAAGATTCTGCTACAGGCTTAGAAGCCGGTATTGCACCGTCATCTTTCGGAGTTGAAAAATTAATGAGTAAACTTACAAATGTGGTGATAAGT
Organism: uncultured bacterium; assembly: GCA_949296355.1. GTDB lineage: Bacteria > Cyanobacteriota > Vampirovibrionia > Gastranaerophilales > Gastranaerophilaceae > CAG-196. The sequence continues at coordinate 44,948 of CASFPS010000002.1, forward strand.
AATGTTATGATAACTCCCGCAATCAAACCTGTAACAAAATAAACCTGAGGAGCTTTTTCACTCTTTTGCGGTTTTACGCCAAATTGCTGCCATAGAGCATCAAGTTCTCTGTTCTTGCTTTGTGCTCTGTAATAATCTTCATCCTGATGGGTTCTGTTATAACGGTTCAGAGCCTCCATCATAGCAACTTTTTCTCTTGTAATATTCGATCTTCTCAGCGTTGTACTCTTCATAAATCCTCACCACATTAGTTATAATGAAAATTTATCATAAAATCCAAAATAGCGCAAATTTGTAAAGAAAAATGTTAAATTATATTAAGTTTATGCGTTGCGTTGAAAGAATTTTGCAATATCTTTGTGCTCAATAATTTTGGATATCGGGCGTCCGTGCGGACAGGTGAACGGTTTTTCGCAAGTACGCCAGTTTTTGATAATCTCCTGCATCTGGAACCGGTTTAGATATGTATTAGCTTTAACAGCAGCTTTGCAGGAAGTTGTTATAAGAATGCTTTCTTCTATATTATCAATATTTCCTGATATGTTTTCCAAAATATCTGCGAGTATTTCTTTTGGCGAAACTTTGGATATAAGCTGCGGAACTTTTCGGAAAATAGCTTCTGTGTCTGAAAGAAAATCTATCTCGTATCCGAATTTTTCAAGCTTATCTTTGTTTACCTCCAAAAGCTCTTTGTCACTCGGTGAGACCGGCAGAACATCCGAGATAAAAAGAAGCTGGCAGTCAATATTTTTTGATTTTTTTAGTTTTTCGTAAATATACCTTTCTTCTGCAATGTGCTGGTCTACAATCTCAAGCCCCTCTTCTCTTTCAATAAGAATATATGTTTTTCTGTACTGTCCGATTATAATCTCTTCCTGTTCTACGTGCTTTTCTTCTATAAACTTTGTCTGTTCAAAAGTTTTTTGTTCAGACTTAGCAGTCTCAGGACTTTTTTCAGGCTTAAGCTTAGCAGTATTTTGCACCGGAAAAGATATAATTTTTTCTTTATCCTCTTTCTCTTGTTTTTCTGCTTCTTCCCGCGGTTTGTTAAAAATCCGGTTCAAATCAATGCTTCCGCTCACATAAGCAGTATCAGGAATTTCCGCTTCCTCTTTTTTTTCTTTTTCCACAATTCCTGAAAGCGCCATATCAACTGCTGAATAAATAAAATTAAATACCTGATTAGGGTTTTTGTACCTCACTTCTTTTTTGGACGGGTGAACATTAACATCCACATCCTCAGGCGGGATTTCAAGGTTAAGAATAATAAACGGATAGCGGGAGCCTATTAGGTTTTTGTACACCATATCAATCGCTTTTTGGAAAACAGGACATTTTACAATCCGTGAATTTACATATGTATAATAATCTTTTTTACTTGCTCTCATATAATCCGGCGTGCTCACATAGCCCGAAAGTTTAAGCCCGGACATTTTATCTGTTTTTAGAACTTTTCTCAAATTTTTTGAAATATCTTCTGCAAAAACTTCTTTTAATGTTTGTAATGTATCGCCCTGCCCTGTAGTTTTAATAACAATTTTGCCGTTATTTTTGAGTTCAAACGCAATATCCGGATGAACAAGTGTCAGAGATTGAACAAGTTCACTTATATATGCAAATTCTGTTTTAGCTGATTTTAGGAATTTGAGTCTTGCCGGAATATTGTAAAATAAATCTCTGACTTCCATAATTGTACCGACCGCGCAGCCGGTTTTTGCCTGTTTCACTTCCGAGTTTTCGCATTCTACTTTTGTTCCGCAGTCAAAATCTTTCGTTCTTGTAATACAGGTAAGCTTAGAAATAGAAATTATACTCGCAAGCGCCTCACCCCTGAATCCCATTGTTTTAACGGAATACAAATCCTCGCTTGTAGAGATTTTGCTTGTGGCATGCTTTGAAAACGCAAGTAAAATATCATCAGGATGAATTCCGGATCCGTTATCCGCAATACGAATATTTCTGCACTCGTTTGAAATTTCAATGCTGATTCTGGAAGCTCCTGCATCAACAGAATTTTCAACAAGTTCTTTAACAACGGAATACGGGCGTTCAATAACTTCTCCCGCTGCTATCTGGTTTATTAAATGTTTTGAAAGCTGAACGATTCTCCCCATAAATTTTATTATACTCCAAAATCTTTTAATTGTGGTATGATGATATAGGTGAGAAGTTTAGGAGTTGAGAAGACAATTATAAATAAGCACCGGCTGACTTTTGGAACTTCTACTAAACTTCTCAACTCAAAAGAGGGATAAATAAATGGCAAAGAATAAAAAAATCAAAGTAGCATTTCCGCATATGGGGACAATATCAATAGCGTGGTCTGCAGGGCTCAGGAAAATCGGAGTAGAGCCTTACGTTCCGCCTTATACAAGCAAAAAGACCCTGTCTTACGGTACAAAAAATTCTCCGGAGGCTATATGCCTGCCTTATAAACTTATTTTGGGTAACTTTATAGAAGCTATCCAGGGCGGGGCGGATTATGTTGCAATGATTACCTCACCGGGGATTTGCCGTCTCGGAGAATACGGAACAAATATCCACACTACGCTTAAAGATTTAGGGTACAATGCAAACTACATTGAACTCTCTCTTTACGACGGAATAAAAGGCTTGTATAAATTCTTAAAAGAAATTTCAGGCAAGAATGATCCGATTTTGATTCTGCGTGCAATAAATATTACTATGCGCAAAATCTTTGCAATTGATGATCTGGATACGGCGCTTTCATACTACAGAGCCCGTGAAGTAAGATTCGGCGAGGCTGAAAAGAATTATAAAAAGGCGCTTAAACTTATTGACAAAGCTGATTCGACACATGATCTTAAAAAAGCGTATGAAAGAGCATTAAAAGAAATTGAAAAAACGGAAATCGATCCGAACAGGGAAGTTTTGAACGTTGATATTACAGGTGAAATTTTCCTTGTAAACGACGAGTTTTCTAACCAGAATATAGAACGCGAACTCGGCAGAATGGGAGTTCAGACAAGAAGAAGCCTGACTGTCGGAAGCTTCCTTAAAGACGCAATTATCCCTAAAGCTTTCAGACCGCCGGAAACTCACCTCCAGAGAGCAGAGAGAATGGCTAAACCTTACCTGATGCGTGATATAGGCGGTGATGCATTGGAATGTGTCTCTGATGTAGTTTTTGCAGATGAAAAAGGCAAGGACGGAATTATCCATATTTCTCCGTTCACCTGCATGCCGGAGATTATGTCTCAAAATATTTTCCCTACAATGAGAGAAGAGCATGAGATACCTATTTTGACTCTTATTATGGACGAGCAGACCGGTAAAGCCGGATATATAACCCGTCTTGAAGCGTTTGTTGATTTAATGCGCCGTAAGAAACGTGCAAAATTAGGTAAACAAAAAACAAGAATATAAATTTTTCAAGATTGTATAAAATCTGAAACGCCGGATTTCACTCCGGTCTTTAGCCGGGAACATTAACACTGCCGTCGCAGAATTGGTCAAGAATTGTAAATCTGCCGGTACGAACTTGATCTTTGATTATCCGTGCGGAAGAATTTGTTAAAACAATCTGGTTCTGAACACATTCAAACCGGTGTTCCATAAATAATTGTTCGTATTTTTCACCAAGCTGGGTGTATTTTTTTGTTTTCACAAAAATATTAAATGTTTTCTGCCGCTTTTGAACCTGTTTTATTCCAAAATTTATTACCGCACTTATATCAATATCCATCCACGAGGACTGGATAATATCAAAAATATAGTTTTCATTATCAGAGGTTTTAATTGAAATATAGCCTGAAATATTTTTTGATTTTCTATCCTCAATAACAAATTTGTATTCGCTGAAGAATGACAGACCTCTGAACGCCGCTTCTCTAAACTCTCCTGTATCGCTGCTTAAGAGCGGTCTGAAATGCGGAAGCAGGGATTCATTATAGAGAGATGAAATTGTTGAAGCGTCAGAGTTTCTAAATTCTCTGAAATCTTTTTTATCAAACTCCAATTTTTCCGGTACCGGAATTTTCCATAAACGCTCATACGAAAGCTGGCTGAATCCGCATTTGGAAACAAAAACTCTCAATAAATCAGGGAGTGTATCATCTACCCTCACAATAAAAGATATGGCGCCGAGAGCTTTGTATTTTGAAACAGCGTATTGAATAAGTTCATACGCATCCTCATAACAATTTTCTTCAAAAAACAAACGCAGAATTTCAAGCCGTTTTACGGGACACTTAGACGGCGCAACAGTAATAAGCCCTTTTATCTCTTTTTTATCCTTTAAAACATAAGATTCCGGCAGAAACTTGAATTTCAGAGGAAGCAGATGATGCAGGGGAAGAAGCGGATTAAACATAATATTGCTTATGAAAGCGTCTCTGTTATTCAGAAACGAAATCATTTCCTGCATGTTTTTCTTATCAAAATAATAAAGCTTTCTGATTCTGCTCATAAGACAATTATAGCATAATTAAAGATTTAATTTACCAATCCTTAAATTGAGACAGTATTGCAGTCACTTTTTCAGCTTTCTTTTGATCCATGTTTTTGATTGTCAGAATCTGATTTTTCTTTGGATTAACAATACAGAAGTCACCGCACATATCTCTGAAATCAATGTAAGCGATTACTCCCTGCTGTGTAGGAAAAGCTTTTGTTACTGCAGCTGCTTCAGGATGGAAGAAATATGCGGAAGTATATTCCTGCTTTTCATTGAGCGGCTCAATTGTGTTTGCTAACACTTCGGCAAAAGGGCATTCTTTGCCTGTATAGTAAATGGCAATTTTCTTCTCGCCGTATGAGTCGGAAATATCCTTCTGGGATTTTAAGTACCCGAGTACATTTTTCGGAATAGCACTTGTTGAATATTTAACACCGCCGACTCCGTTAATACGAAGACTTTTCTTAATAATGCCGTTATTACAAACTTGTACTATAAAGAAAATAAATGCGCATACGATTAGAACCAGCATAACTAATATAAATTTTTCTCTTTTCATAAAATATCCTCTGCTCAATTATAACTTTTTATCTATTATACAATATTTTTTCCGTATTGTTAAATCATATAAAAAGAGTATCCCGGATTATCAACCATACTTAAGGATGAGTGCAATTTTTATTCAAATTTGATAAAATAATGTTAAACGAAAGAGAAGGAACAGGAGGTTATATGTCTATAGATGACGCATTGGTTATGATTTTAGCCGGCGGAGAAGGAAAACGTCTTTTCCCGCTGACGCAGGACAGGGCAAAACCCGCAGTACCGTTTGGCGGCAGATATAGAATAATTGACTTTGTTTTAAATAATTTTATAAATTCCGGTTTCTATAAAATAAAAGTTTTAACCCAGTATAAATCAGATTCATTAAACAAACATATTTCAAAGGGCTGGGCGCTTTCTCCGTTTTTAAACCAGTATGTTGACCTTGTTCCCGCCCAGATGAGAACCGGCGGAACCTGGTATCAGGGAACGGCGGATGCTGTTTATCAGAATGCGTTTCATATTCATGACGAAGACCCTGATTATGTATGTGTTTTTGGCGGAGACCACGTTTACAAAATGGATGTTTCCCAGATGCTCAAATTTCATAAAAGGAATCAGTCAGATTTAACAATATCCGCAATACCTATTCCGATTGAAGAAGCCCATGAATTCGGGATTATAGAAGTTGACGAGGATTGGAGACTTACCGGATTTGTAGAAAAACCTGCAACTCCTCCAAAAGCAATGCCTAATAATCCTAATATGTGTCTTGCCTCTATGGGAAATTATATTTTTAATAAAGATATTCTGCTTGGAGCGCTTGAAGAAGATGCAAGGATTGAAACCTCAAACCATGACTTTGGTAAAAACGTCATTCCTATGCTTTTGAAGCAGGAAAAGAGAATTTTTATATACAATTTTAATGAAAATTATTTTCCGGGAATGACAGAAAAAGAAAAAGGCTACTGGCGTGATGTAGGCGGAATTGATGCTTACTGGCAGGCAAACATGGATTTGCTCGACTATGAGCCGGAATTAAATTTATACTCAAAAGAATGGCCTATTAGAACATTCAATTACAACTATCCCCCTGCAAAATTCATCTGGCAGCAGGGTGACAGAGTCGGGATGGCAACAAACTCAATGGTTTCTGAAGGGTGTATTGTATCAGGAGGCATGCTCTCAAGATGTGTTCTCTCGCCGGAAGTTAAAATTAACAGCTATTCTCAGGTATATGACAGCATCCTGATGGAAAATGTTAATGTCGGCAGGTATTCTGAAATCAGAAAAGCAATCATTGATAAAAATGTTATTATACCTCCGTATACAAAAATCGGCATAGACCGGGAAGATGATATCCGGAGGGGCTTCTATGTATCAGAAGGCGGAGTTACTGTTGTAAGAAAGAATGCACGGCTTTCTTAGAAGTAAAATATTGTCTATTATTAATCTTTGTAACAAATGCTTGCATGAAAAAAGTTTTATGCAATAATTAATTATGGACATAAAGTGTAATACTAACCCTTATTATTTTAACAAATATTATTATCCCCCGCAAAGTGAAGGGACAGTATTTCAGGGAGCATACAAATTACCTCCGAGGGATTTAAGGAAAAGTGTGGATATTTTTGTGAGAAGACCGGCTGACGCAGAACGCGCTGCCGGTCTTCCGGACATTAAGCCGGTTGTGATTAAACCGAAAACATCTGTCTTACAAAAAATTGGAAACTACGCAAAAAACTATGTTAAAAATATCAAACATACTTATGAGCATAAAGTTGTTTTTGCCCTTGTAGAAAGAGAACTTTTTGGCGGAAACACGATTGACAGTGTTACACATGATTTAGATAAGATGATATTGTACCTTCTTGGTTTTCCAAAATCTTTTGTCTCAAAATTTCACCGGACTCATTCAGCGCACCATCCGGAAAGCGGAAAGACAATGAATCTCAGAAGTATGTTATGTGATAACATTGCATCTTCGCCGGAATTTAAGCCGGAAAAGAAACGCTCATTAAGAGAACATTACAGAACCTGCAAAATGCTGCAGAATGTCGACGGGTTTAAAAATGTTCTTGAAAGATACAACTACGGCGAAGATTTAAACTTCCAAAAAATTAATGAAGAAAAGAATTCAAAATATATGAACTTAAAAGGGTTTATGCTTGTAACAAGTAAACTTGCTTTACTGAACCTCTTTTAACTGAGCCCAGATTGAAGGATTTTCAGTATCATAGTCCATTAAATCAATAATCCTGTATTGCGGAAGCCCTGCAGTTGTTATATGCGTTATTCCGTTAAGATTTTTTTCACTGTTAACGCCAAAATGTCCTGAAATTATTGCTTTTACATTTTTGTGCTTTGCAAGAACAGCCATGTAATTCTCCGGTTTAAATGTGTAATATGTTTCTTTTGCCTCAGGAGGAATCAGCGGAAAATGCTGGAATATTATCACATGGTTTTCGGGATATTTTGCAAGTTCTCCGTCAAGCCAAGCCAGCACGTCATCTTTGTAATACCCGTTTGTGCCAGGTATGACTTCTTTTGAACCGTCAGCAACAATAAATACAACTCCGTGTTTTTCAAAAGTATAATTAGGCTTTTCAGGTTTATATTTTCTTACATTTTTCTTTATGGTTCTAATATAATCAACTTTGCTTAAGTGTTTAAGTTTATTAACATCTTTGTCTCCAAGCACTATATAAAAAGGACACTTGAGCTTTTTTGCTTCCTCCAGAAAAGATTTCAGAAGCTCTTCCGAGGGCTTGGAAATATTATCGCCGGTAAATACAACAAACTCCACATCTTTTTGTTTGTTAATATCTTTGACAGCTTCTTTTAGCGCAGTATTTTCCGAAGCGTCAGAAAATCTTGCATCGCTTATTTGTGCAAACCTTAAATCCTTTGCCTGAACTGCTGATACAAAAAATAAAAATGTTAAAAATAAACTTAAAAGTCTTTTCATTCCTACCTCAACAAAATGATTTTAGCATAAAAATACTATACTTTTTTCAAAAATAGTTTATAATGTACATGCAATGTATAATTTAGGACATAATTATGTCTTTTGATTTTAGTAATATCAACCCGATCAACAAAGCTCAATCAGCGTATAAAGACGGCAGCGGTATGGGCGGCGGCGGAATGTATTTTCGCCAGCGCGGTAAGCGCAAAGGTGAAGAAGATGACGACATGTTTGAACGCAGTGACGATAAAGACCCGAATGAGATTGAGTTTGAAACCGAACTTAAGGAAGAAGAAATTCCTAAAGACAATCTGGTAAATAAGTTTGTAAACTGGTTCAGAATCCGGAAAAAATAGCCGGAATTTATACGGTTTGCAGCTTCGCAAAATGTTTTTTCAGGAAAGACGGGCGGTGGTATTTACAAAGCCCGTACTTATCAATTGCGTCTAAATGTTCTTTTGTTAAATATCCGGCATTTTTCGCCCAATTGTACATCGGAAATTCTTCATGGAGCTTTGTCATATATCTGTCGCGGCTGACTTTTGCAAGAACACTTGCGGCTGCAATAGAGGCAGACTTTGAATCCCCTTTTATAATAAACTGCTGGTCATATTGAAAGTTTTTGATTAATTTATTTCCGTCAACCAGAACAAGAGAATCCGGTCGGGTAATTACTGCAGAGCAGGCAATATTCATTGCTTTAAGCGAGGAGTTAAGTATATTAATTTTTTCAATTTCATCAACTTCTACGCAGACAATCTTGTTTCTGGTGTTATTTTTGATTATGCCATAGATAGATTCGCGCTTTTTTGGAGTAAGTTTTTTTGAATCATTGAGAATACTTAAATCTTTTATTAACCCGGCGGTAATATCTTCAAACTCTACAGCGGCAGCAAAAACCCCGCCTGCTGCCGGTCCTCTGCCGGCTTCGTCAGTACCTATTATCGGCTTGTTAAAATTTTTATCAAATTCAAAAAGAAGTTCAGAAGTCATAGCTGTATTTTAGCATGAATGCGTAAAAAAATCGGCTGCCTATAACTGGCTTGATTTTTTAGTATTTAGTTGATAATATAAATTTTGTTAGCGGAGGCAGGCTCTGAGTAAAAGTGAAGAGGAAGCCTTGTTGAAAAACAAATATTAAAGTCGTCACGGGTCTGTGGCACTCTGCCGAGCAAAAGTTGACTAAATGTCAAGTTTTGTGAGAGGTAGGAAGCGCACACGGAGCGGAAGCGTAGTCAGCGCTACCGCAAGCCCGAGATTGAAAATCAAATATCTAAGTCGTCGCGGGCCTGTGGCACTCTGCCGAGCAAAAGTTGACTAAACGTCAAGTTTTGCGAGAGGTAGGGAGCGCACACGGAGCGGAAGCGGAGTCAGCGCTAACGCAAGCCCGAGATTGAAATTTAAATATCTAAGTCGTCACGGGCCTGTGGCACTCTGCCGAGCAAAAGTTGACTAAATGTCAAGTTTTGCGAGAGGTAGGGAGCGCACACGGAGCGAATGCGGAGTCAGCGCTAACGCAAGCCCGAGATTGAAATTTAAATATCTAAGTCGTCACGGGCCTGTGGCGCAGCGGTAGCGCAGAGGACTCATAATCCTTTGGTCGTGGGTTCGAATCCCTCCGGGCCCAAATTTTATAAAAAGAGCCTTTTAGGCTCTTTTTTAGTGTCCTGTTAAGCTGTATTTTAAAGCCCCGTGTATTTTAATGTCCGATTTGTATATAAGCTGTAAACTGTCGGTTGGGCATACCTGTCAAAAATAATCAATTCAAGTGTCAATTTACTGTCCGGCTTATTGTTAATCCAATAACCTGTCGACCGGGCTTAGAGAAAGTTTTTGACAAAATCGGAATTATGAACGACAGCATTGCTAAAAAATGTAATGAAGCAAGTGAAAAAATCAGACCTTAGCCGGGTGTAAAATTGTATTAACAAACCCGAATTTATTCGTATCAAAAACCCCTTTATCCGTGACTTTCAGTTCAGGAATTACAGGCAGAGACAAAAATCCCATTGTCATAAACGGATCGTTTAATGTACATCCGATTGAGGAAGCAGCCCTATTTAGCTCTTCGCACTTATCTACAACATAATCAAACTCTTTATCCGACATCAAGCCTGCAATCGGAAGCGAAAGCTGCGATAAGATTTCTCCGTTATTAACTACAACCTTGCCGCCCTGACATTTGATTAAAGCAACTGCAGCCTCGTACATGTCTGCATCATTTGTACCTATAACAATCATGTTATGTGAATCGTGAGCAACGGTTGAGGCTATAGCACCGCATTTGAGATTAAACCCTTTAACAAAGCCTTTGCCGATATTTCCGGTTGCCCTATGTCTTTCAATAACACAAATTTTCAAAGTATCGTTGTCTAAATTGCTTACAGCGTTGCCGTTTACGACTCTGACTTCCGACTCAACCGACTTAGTAATCAATTGATGAGGAATGACTTCTATTGTACGGACTTTTATATTTCCGCTCTCAACTCCCGCCTCGATTTTGAAGTCCTCCGGAGTAATCCATCTTACATTAACCGAGTTTCTCATGGAAAGCTCTTCGTTTTCCCTGAGCGGAGCCGTCAGTTTGCCGTTTTGTGCAACTATATTGCCGTTTTTTATTACAACATCCGGTTTAAAACTCTTCAAATCCGGCAAAATAAGCATATCCGCTTTATACCCCGGAGCAATTGCACCGAGATTGTTCAGCCCAAAATACTCTGCTGTATTCAAGCTTGCGACCTGAACCGCTTTTATCGGATCTACTCCCGCTTCAACCGCGCGTCTTACCATACCGTTAATATGTTCTTTTAAATCTGCAGGATGTCTGTCATCCGTTACAAAAATGCATTTTCTTGTATTGCAGTTTTTAAGAACCGGAATAAGCGCGTCCAAATCCTTAGCAGCCGTGCCTTCTCTAATCATGACGTACATTCCAAGCCGGATTCTTTCTATGGCTTCCTCCGGAGTTGTGCATTCATGATCGGATTTCACTCCGCTTGCAATGTAAGCGCACAAGTCTTTTCCGCCCAGATACGGCGCATGACCGTCAATTCTCTTGTCTTTAGATTTTGCAAGTTCTAATTTTGCCATAACGTTTTTATCTAAATTCAAAACCCCCGGAAAATTCATCATCTCCGCAATACCTAAAACCCACGGCTTATCAATCAAAAGCGACAGGTCATAACTGTTTAGGTCAAAACCTGATGTCTCATAAGGTGTAGCCGGAACGCAGGACGGAAGCATTGTATAAACATCAATCGGAAGATTTCTGACTGCCTCGTGCATAAAGCTTATTCCGTGAAGTCCGAGTACGTTTGAAATCTCATGCGGGTCAATAATTACGGTTGTAGTACCGGCAGGAAGAACAATTTTTGCAAACTCACGCGGAAGCATCATCGTACTTTCCAGATGCACATGTCCGTCAATAAATGCAGGGGTCACATATGCGCCGTTTATATCAATCTCTTTTTCGCCTTGATAATCCCTGCCGATTCCTGCAATTATTCCGTCAGTAATTGCAATATCACATTTGTGTATTTCTTCTGACAAAACATTTACAAGGTTTGCATTTTTTATAACTAAATCCGCTTTTTCTATACCGCGCGCAACATTTATTAAATTCGCCATTTTATACCTGCAAAATCAAATTTTTGTAATCACAGAGTCTGGAAAGATTTTTCCCCTCCAGAACTTCTTCAATTATATCCTTGAATTTCTCAGCCCCTTCTGTTTTCATTCCCCGAGGAAGTTTAATATCAGTATTTGTTTTAGTATTCACAAACCCTTTATTTATAACCAGAAACTCCCTGTACATTTCAAGGACTTTTAAATCTTCCTGATTAACATTGTAGCTGATTCCGAGAAAATATTTCATATCTTTAGGCAAAAGTTCCAGAAACTTAATCATAAAATCAGTTTCGGAAGTGTTTTCTTCTTCATTGTATTCTCCCCCGAGGCAGTGATTATCCAGAATTTCCTGCTCCGGCTGCGTCTTAATATAAGCTGCCCACATAAGACATCCGATATAAAAACCTAAATTATTATATAAAAGTTCCAGAAATTTTTTGTAATACTGCCGGAATTTCATTTTTCTCTGGGAAAGATTTTTAAATCTGTTAATATCAAGATAAAGATACTCGACCGTGCCTCTGAACGCCAGAATATACGGCGCAAACCCCGGATCAAATTCCAAGCCTTTTAATTTTGTTTCCATAAACATTTCCCTTTCGGTATTTATAATATATTATCACAAAAAGTGGGAAATCGTACGGAAATATCTTCTCTCTTAGCAAAATTAATCCTCTTTACATCGCTTCCCGTTTATGCTCTAATAAAAAGAGGTTTGACACTATATTCAGGGGAAATCGGGATTAAAATTATTTAGTCCGGTTTCGCAAACTGATAAAATTTAAGTAGGAGAGGTTATGAAAACAGAAGAAAGAACATTTGTTGCGATTAAGCCGGACGGCGTAAAAAGAGGTATGATAGGCAAAATTCTTGAAAGGTTTGAAAACAAGGGTTTCAAGATTGTCGCAATGAAATTACTTCAGGTAACACCTGATTTGGCTGCAAAACATTATGAAGAACATCAGGGTAAACCTTTTTATAACAGACTTGTACACTATATTACAAGCGGTCCTATTGTTGCAATGGTTGTGGAAGGATATGAGGCAATAGAAAGCGTTCGCCATATTGTCGGAGCAACAAACCCGCAAAAAGCTGATGTCGGAACGATTAGAGCGGATTTTGCACAGGTTATGGAATACAATATTATCCACGCTTCTGACTCTCCTGAAAGCGCTCAGAGAGAAATTAATCTCTACTTCAAGCCGGAAGAAATTTATGACAACTGGCAGTCTATGCTTGAAATGATTACTTTTGACGAAGAAAGATTTCAGGGCTAAAGAGTATTTTGCCGGTGTAATTTGAACATTCACAATAAAAATGCTGGTCGGGCTTTGCGTGACAAAAACATTAATTATAATGGATTGCCACGAAAATCAAAGATTTTCTCGCAATGACAGCAGGGGTAAATGTATTTTGGTTGTCAGGTGAACCTACAAGCTTTGCGTCATTGCGGGGGTAAATGTTTCGGTTGTCAGGTGAACCTATAAGCTTTGCGTCATTGCGGGGGTAAATGTTTTTAGTTATGACGCGAACCTACAAGTTGGGCGTCATTGCGAGGGTAAATGTTTTCAGTTATAAAGTGAACCGACAAGTTGGGCGTCATTGCGAGGGGACAGCCATTCAGCCCGAAGCAATCCAGAACAAAGTTGACAATTGAATAGAATAGATTGCCACGAAAATCAAAGATTTTCTCGCAATGACGGCACTTTGGTAAGTAAATCTACAAGTTGGGTGTCATTGCGAGGGGAAAGAAAGTTAAAACACTATTCACTATTCACCATTCACTAATCACTAAAATGAACAACAATTTTAACTACAAACTAATTCATACAGATAAAAACACCGGCGCCCGCGCGGGAATTTTGCACACTCCGCACGGCGATATTGAAACACCTATTTTTATGCCTGTCGGAACAAATTCGACAGTAAAACTGGTTACGAACAACAACCTTTATGATACGGGCGCGCAAATAATTCTTGCAAACTCATATCACTTATACCTGAGAGCAGGGCATAAACTCATAGAAAAATTCGGCGGAATTCACGGGTGGATGAACTGGCAAAAGCCTGTACTTACAGACTCCGGCGGATTTCAGGTATTTTCTCTTGCACATTTGAGAAAAATATCAGAAGAAGGCGTTGAATTCAGAGACCCGAAAGACGGCAAAAAACATTTTATAAGCCCTGAAATTTCTATGGAAATCCAGCAGGCAATCGGAGCAGATATAATTATGGCATTTGACTGGTGTGCTCCGTTTCCTTGTGATTATAAAACCGCAAAAGAGGCTATGGAACGGACTCACAGGTGGCTTGAAAGATGTATTAAAGCCAAAACCTCAGCCAATCAGGCTCTTTTCCCTATCTGTCAGGGAGCTTTTTATGATGATTTAAGAAAAGAAAGCGCTGCTTTTGTATCCTCATTTGACGCTCCGGGTTATGCAATAGGCGGTCTTAGCGTCGGCGAGGACAAAGAGACAATGAACCATTTTGTTGAACTTACAGCGCCGCTTTTGCCGGAAAACAAACCAAGGTATCTTATGGGAGTAGGAACTCCGGAGGATTTGCTGGACGGAATTAAGCGGGGCGTGGACATGTTTGACTGCGTACTCCCGACAAGAAACGCACGCCACGGCTCTTTCTTCACTTCGGAAGGGAAAAAACAGATTAAAAATGCACAATTTACAGAGGATGCAAGACCTCTTGACGAAAATTGCGACTGTTATTGCTGCAAAAACCATACACGAGCTTATCTCAGACATCTGTACAAATGCGGAGAAGGAACAGGACAGGCTTTGATGTCAATTCATAATATTAAATTTCTAATAGATTTTGCAAAAAAAGCCCGTCAGGCAATATTAAATGATGAGTTTGAAACTTTTTACAACGAGAATTATGCAAAAGTTCTAGCCGGCTAATGCTTGTGACTTCGATATTGCTCTGCCGGATAATTTAATTGTATCTTCCGGATTTAGTTCAACAAATTGGTAGTGCTTTTCTAAAATATCGGCTATTTGTGTATGGTTGAGGTTTTCCGGATTTTCTACTATCATTTTACCAAATTCGTCATTCCACATTGTGACATTTTTATTAACCGCGTGTAAATTGTCAAGCGGGGCTCCTTTTTCTTTTCCGCAAACCATAGAAAATTTTACCCCAAGTTCATCAAGCGCATCGGCAATTGAAGTATACAAATCAAAGCTCTTTACTGATTCCGGGCTTTTGGTATTCAATTCCCAGCCGCCGCAAATAAAACCGTGAATATCCTCGCAGGTTTTTTGTAAGTCTTCAACAAACTTCGCAAGTTCTTGTTTAACCGTTCTCAAACTTTGCATCTCAGGAGCTGCATGAAACATAAAATGTTTGTCTCCTGCATTCAACACTCCAGCAGTACAGCTGTTAATATTTTCGGTCTGCATACCGCGTTTTGTTGTAATTAAACCACCTTTTCTAATCACATAATCATGAAAATTGCCGACAATTTTGGTGTTTCGGACCTGCAGATGCGGAATATCCGTTAATTTTATAGATAACATACACACTCCTTTTAGCATATTTAAATTCCGTAAATATAAAAAATTGCCTTTTTATTATTAATTGTTAAAAAATGTTAAAAATATGTTATAATAAAGAAGAGGTGTAGTATGAAAAAAATCTGCTCTTTAATTTTGTGTGTTTCTGTAGTTATGCTTATTACATCTGCCTGTACAGTTAAGCAGACAGGTTCTATGATAAAATCTCAGAGACGCTTTGCAAAATACATTGAACCTCAAAAAGATGAGACGCAGGGCGGTGTAGTGGATTTATCAGAAGGACCAAAGCTTAAGTATGAAGCAAATTTTGGTCCAAAAACTCCGGATTTTGACTTTAAGATAGAAAATCCTTATTAAATTATTATGGAAGATATAAAAAACAGAAAATATGTAGGCAGACTGATTTATTCAGTTTTGGCGGAAAGAAAGAAGGTTAGGGAAGCTCTTTTACTTTTTCCGGAAAGTTCTGATAAAAGTATTGAATGCGCTTATCACGCGCTTGTACATTTTGAGGCGGATGAAGATTTAAGATACAAAGATTTTGACTACCGGGAAGAACAGAATGACTATTTAGAATTCATTGCCCAGACTCTTTCTGCAGGGAAAAGCCTCCCCAGAAACATTATTGCCGATTATGAACCTTATTACAAAGGGATTGCCCGAAAATGGGAACAAGGCGGTTTTTGGAAAGAATTTTTGAGATTTATTAATTTATAATTGTTTTGGAATCTTTATCTGCCGAACTTAACTTATCTTTACATTTCCTTATAAAATCATGATTTCAAGGCAATTTTTTGTAAGCCGATTACTTTATATATTTAGTTAGGTTTATTTTTGTAAAGGTTTATTGTTGTGTCACAAATTAATCCGAATATAAATAATCAATATAATCAGGAACAGGCAATGCTTATGCAGCAGCCGCAGCAGCCGCGCCCTCAGCAAATGCAGCCGGTTCGTTTACCTAACTATTATTATGTTCCTGATACGTACAGACCGAGTGCAAAAGAGATGATTAAAGAGAATCCGATGTACGACATGTTCTTAAAACCTTTTATAGAACATCCGCTTGCGCTTCTCGGCACATGGCTGGGGCTGGGAATCGGGCTTGATGCGTATTCAAGAGCTTGCGGGGGAGAGTACGACAAGAGCCTGGTAAAGAAAGCTGCAGATTTCGGAGACAACATTCAAAACTCAAAATTCGTACAGAGCAAGCCTGTTCAAACAGTAATAAGCGGGTTTAATGCTGCAGGAAAAGCCGGACATAAAGCGGTTCAAAACAGTGCAATTCTGCGTGCTATGAAAGAAACTCCGACAATGCCGGAATGGGCTATGGTTAAGTCTCAAATGTTTAACCAGAAACAGGAAATCGTGCAGGAATTTTTGAAAATCACGGATACATTAAAACTCGAAAATGCCGAAATTCCTAAACTAAAAAATCTCGGACTTAATGATTATGAAAAATCAATGCTCAAGAAAGTTTTTAATGTCCAAAAAATCTCACAAATTCCGGAGCAGGAAGCGGTTAATCAAATTCTTTTGAACCGTCTGGGAAAATCTCCGGAAGAAATTCAAAAGATACAGAAACTCGGCGCAATATCAACAAAGACCGTAAAAGAAGAAATCCTAAAAGAAATGGGTTTAACGACAGACAAGCTTAAACTCATTAAAGATGATGTTTACGGAAACTATATTAACGATGTTAAGACTGCTGCCGAGAAAGTAAAAGGCAAAGTCAGAATCGGAGCCGGTCATTATCCGTGGCTGGGAGCTTTCACTAAGCCTTTTGAAAGAACAATCGGATGTGATGAGGTTTATAATAAACTTCACAGTATTATGGAAGGTCCTAAAACCGCAACCGGAAGATTTACTTCAAAGCTTATGCAGATGGTACACCGCGGATTTACCTTCGGCGGCGGTAAACTCGGGGCTTTAATATTTATTGCGCCTCTTCTTGTTGAACTCGGAGTCAATGTTAAAAAGGCAGACAAAGACCAGAAAGTCGGAACTGCTGCAAACGGTTTTGTTGATAATATCTCGTGGGTATTCACTTTCCCTCTGGCGCTTAGAATGCTGCACGCTATAGGCGGTATTAAACATGCCGGCATGGGAAAAGATAAAGTTGAACAGGTTAGAAAACTTACGGAAGAGTTTAACAAACGTGTTGAAACAACTATAGTAAAAGACGGTGTAAAAATTCCTAATCCGAACACCTTCAAGAATAAATTAGAATATGATCTTGCAAGGGCTCAGGTTGAAAAACAAATCAAAGCTTTGAAAAAAGTTGAAGGTCAGAATATTTTCACAAAAGGTATAAGAAAGCTTGCCGGAATTTTGACTCCTGATTTATGCCGCCTGAACAGTTACAGAAATTCTAATGCTATTGCAAATACAACCCGTAAACTTCCTGCCTTCTTTAGAAACTGCGCCGGTATTCCGATAAGAGTCGCAGCTTGGGCAGCTTTATCTATGGGAGTTCTGGGCGCAGCGCTTACGAAATGCACAACGGCAATTTTTGGAAAGTCTTATGATTCAATGAAACAGGACGAAAGAAAAGATAACTTGAAAGCCCAGCAAAAATTCCTGAAAGATGATTTAAACGAACGTTTATACGAACTCCAGCGTATAAAACAGTACGGAAATACTCCCGCAAGGCAGGTAATACCTCAAGGACAAATGATAGTTTCAAGAGGCAGGTCAGAGAACGGGATGAATATAACTTCTCCGGAAATAGAAAATAATACGGTTGATAATTATACTTATATCCCGTCTCAAGACAACAAAATCCCTTATATTCCGGAAAACAACAGTGTAGATAATTATACCTATATTCCGTCTCAGGACTCAAAGATTCAGTCTCCGGTTAAAGACGGTAAAACGGATAATTACACTTACATACCATCTTGGGAAAATAAAATAAAACCGGAGCCGGAGAAGAGCAGATATATTCCGTCCCAGAAGGCTGCAAATATCCAAAAAACTTTTGATAACTCCGGAATTCAGGGAGTTCTGGACAGAGCACAAAAAGCGGAAGACAAAGCTTTGAGGGTTCTTGCGGGAAACTTTGACGGAATGGTATAATAAGAGGCATGGAAAAAAAGATTGCAAAAATATTGACGGAAAGAGGGCTTACAATCTCTACGGCAGAATCCTGTACCGGCGGGCTTTTAAGTTCTAAACTTACCGACGTCAGCGGAAGCTCCGCTTTTGTTACGCTTAATGTCGTGACTTACGCAAACGAAGCAAAACATAAAATCCTCGGCGTGAGCCTTGAAACTTTGAACACAAAAGGCGCTGTAAGCGAAGAATGCGCTTTAGAGATGGCAGAAGGTCTTTATAAATTAACGGGGTCGGATATTTGTGTCTCGACAACAGGCATTGCCGGACCGACAGGCGGAAGTGAAGAAAAACCCGTAGGTCTTATGTATTCCGCTATTTATACAAAAGACAAACATCAGGTTTACAAAATTTTACTTTCGCCAAACATTGACAGAGTCATAATGAAAGAAAAATTTGCAGAAGCTGTACTTAATAATATTTACACTTTTCTGGCTTTTGTATAAAATAAGTATATGGGAGTAGGTATCAAAAATGTTATTTTATTTTGCATAAGTCTTATGCTTATTTGTCCTGCCGGAGTTTTTGCAGACGATAACAGTGATTTTTCCGGCTATATGACAGTCTTGCAGGGTAAAATCCAGAAAAGCTGGAATCCGCCCGAGTGTATGGAGCGTGACGGGCATGCAACAGTAAAATTCAGTATTACACGGAGCGGAGATGTTTACGCAAGTGAAATTGCAGAAAGCTCCGGAGATCCGGTTTTTGATGAATCAGCTCTTGAAGCAATTAGAAAAGCCTCTCCTTTTGAACATTTTCCCGCAAGTACATCAAGAGGCTCGCTTACTATAAAATATTCTTTTGATACCTCTATTGTTAAGACTTATGATATGCAAGGTTATCTTGCCAATGCCGACAAGTTCTACAATGTAAATAATAAAATGGCTCTTGATTACATAAATAAAGCCATTAATGAAGTCGAAGGCGATACAAACGCATATTTTCTTTACGGCAAGAGAAGCAAGATAAAACGGGCACTCGGTGATACTCAGGGCGCTGAAGAGGATTTGAACGAATCAAAAAGATTAAAAGCAAAATACGACCAGAAACGAATTATGGCAAGCCGACTAATTGCAGAGATGGAGCAGTCTCCTTATTCTTATTTTAACCTCGCGCATTCATACGAGATTGCAGGAGAGTACGAAAAAGCAATTGAGGCAATAGATAAAGCCATTGCGCTTACGGAATTAAATAATAATTACAAACGCTACAGAAACGACCTTGTTAATAAACAGGCTTCTTTATAATTCAGCTTGCTTAATATTCCCCGCGGACTCTTGCAAATTTTGTGTTAGCATAAAAATATTTAAGAATCTGATAAGCATTATACCCTCTTTTTGCAAGGTTATTTGCACCGTACTGACTCATTCCGACTCCGTGACCGTTCTTTTTTATTCCGTCATCAAATGAGGGTACTGATTTTAAAAACGGTAAATCTGCAGACCAAACCTGCCCTCCTGTTTTGGTCTTTCCGCCAGCCGAGGCTGAATAATATGCAGGAACAATTTTCCCCTGACAAACAAGAACAATTCCGGAGGTCTCTTCTACCGCGGAATTTGTATTGGTCTTTTCTGCACTTGCCCCGCCGTAAGCCTGATCTTCCGGAGTATCTTTGAGATCATATCCGTATTTGGCACGCTTTCCCCTGTTTGCAATAGCGTAACTCCTTGCCGCAATTGCCTGAGCTTTGTGGGCTTCGTGTTCCCAGCCGGAAGGCATTTCAGAAGGAACGACTCCCTGCAGATATTTTTCAAGCGGAATATCATTAATTACGGTTAATCCCGGACCGTCATTTATGACTTTTAAATTTCCTCTGTACCATTTGCGCTTAACGCTTACAAAGCCGCCTTCTTCCGGTTTGATAACGATTTTATCGGCTTTCATTTTGTTCCATTGCCCGTCAACTTTGATAGCAATAACACCCCTGTAGGGTTTCATCTCGTAACCTTTCATCTTTTCCATCACGAAAATAAGCTTGTTTGTGTCGCAATTTATTATTTCCGCTTTTGTTGAAGCTCCGATAAATGTTTTGTTAACCTGCGTCTGAAGTCCTATTTTTATTGCAAAACAAGGACAACATAATGTTATAAATGTAATAAAAAATACTAAAGCTTTTCTCATCCCCATAAAAATATTATACAACGGAATTTTCTTAGTGAATAGTAATTCTGTCTTTACTTTGTTTTCTTTGCGGCTCTAAGCGCGTTAAGAATCGCAATCAGTGAGATTCCGACATCTGCAAACACCGCTCCCCACATTGTCATCATACCGAACGCACCGAGCGCGAGAAATGCAGCTTTTACTCCGAGTGCAAATACGATATTTTGTTTAACTATTACCATTGTTTTTCTTGAAATTTTGACAGCGTCTGCAACTTTAGACGGCTTGTCGTCCATAATTACTACATCCGCCGCTTCAATTGCCGCGTCAGAACCTAATCCGCCCATTGCGATCCCCACATCGGCTCTTGTAAGAACAGGCGCATCGTTAATACCGTCACCTGCAAATATTACACTGCCTTTAGCCTCTTCGATAACCTCTTCGACTTTATTTACCTTATCCTCAGGCAAAAGCTCGGCATAAACTTTATCTACTCCAAGCTCCTGACGTACTTTTTCAGCGGTCTTATACGTATCTCCCGTCAAGATTTCAGTTGAAACTCCGAGTTTTTTCAAATCACATATTGCTTCTTTTGAATCCTCTTTTACTTCGTCTGAAATTACAATATACCCCTCATATTTTCCGTCAACTGAAACGTATACAACAGTTCCGTCCCTGTCTGCAGGCTCGCATCCGATAAATCCTGCATTACCAGCCAGAACTTTTTTACCGTCAACTTCAGCTTCTACCCCGTGTCCGGCAATTTCTTTTACAGAAGAAAGTTCCGGAATTTCTTTACCGTATTCTTTTCTTATTGCGGCTGCAATCGGATGGGATGAAGCGCTTTCTGCATAAGCAGCATATTTTAAAAGTTCAGGATTCTCGGAAACAACCTCTGTCACTTTAAATACACCTTTTGTAAGAGTGCCGGTTTTGTCAAAAAGAACTGCAGAAGGATTTGCAAGTGTTTCGATAAATGTACTGCCTTTGATTAATATACCCTGCTTTGAAGCGCCTCCGATTCCGGCAAAAAAGCTCAACGGAATTGATATTACAAGCGCACACGGACAGGAGATTACAAGGAATGTCAAAGCTCTTGCAACCCAGTTTCCCGGAACGGATAAAGCCCAGGGTACAAATGCAATTAAAGCCGCAAGCCCGACAACTGCCGGAGTGTAATATCTTGCAAATTTTGTTATAAAGTTTTCGGTTTTTGCTTTCTTAGAAGAAGCGTTTTCTACAAGCTCAAGAATTTTTGAAACGGTAGATTCGCCAAACTCTTTAGTTACACGGACTTTTAAAACCCCGTCAAGATTAATACAGCCGCTTATTACACTATCTCCGGTTTTTACAGCCCGCGGAGCTGATTCACCAGTAAGCGCGGAAGTGTCAACTGACGCAAGACCGGATATTACAACCCCGTCAAGCGGAATTTTCTCACCCGGCTTAACAGTTATAACATCTCCGACTTTTACTGTATCAGGCGCAACCTTTTCCCCGCCAAGGTTTGCATAATCAGGTCTTATATCCATAAGCTCCGCTATTGAATGACGGGACTTCTCAACGGCTCTGTGCTGAAAATATTCGCCAATCTGATAAAGAACCATTACCATAACCGCTTCCGGATACTCTTTTATCGCAAGCGCTCCGACTGTTGCCGTACTCATAAGAAAATTTTCGTCAAAAACCTTACCTTTGACAACATTTTTTGCAGCTTTATACAAAACATCAGCCCCCGCAATTACATAAGCTAAAGCAAAGAGCGGTTTAAGCTTAAACCCGGCTGCAAAAATAAGCAGTGACAAAATAATTCTTCCGACAACATAAGGGTCGTGTTTGTGGTCATGTTCGTGTTCGTCGTGGTCGCACATTTTAAGCACCTCTGTTTAGTTGAATTGCGGAAAAGTTGAATAGCCATTTACTTCAATCATCAATTTTCCTTATATTCATATTATAGTTGAACAACTGTTCAACTGTCAAGAGAGAAAGATGCCAAGTTTAACAATTTGTTACAATGGTTTGACATTTGAGCAACTATTCAACTATAATTTAAATATGGAGAATGTTGATTTAGATACAGTAAATAAAGTTAAACCTAAAATGCCTGATACAACATTGTTGTACGAACTTTCCGATTTTTTTAAGCTAATGGGAGATTCTACCAGAATCCAGCTTTTGTGGGCGCTTGAGGAGAATGAAATGTGCGTCGGGGAGCTTGCACTTCTTCTCAATATGACAAAATCCGCAGTTTCGCACCAACTTAAGACCTTAAGGAGTGCAAAACTTGTCAAGGCGCAAAAGAGGGGCAAAAACGTATTTTATGCGCTTTCTGACCATCACGTAAGAACAGTTCTGGAAATGGCACTTGAACACGTTGCCGAGTAGGAGAGTTTAAGTATAGTCAAGGCGGGTATTTTTATTTTCTGCTTTGTGAGGTATTATAAGCGGGTAGTGAAGAAAGATTGACAACTAAATAAAATGGATTGGGTTGAAGTTCAACCTGTTACTACTTAATCCACTTGATCACCTGATCACCTGGTCACTTGATCACTTCAAAAAAGGAGACCTTATGAACAGAAATATTATCATCATTTTACTAATTTTTCTTGTACCGCTTGCAGTGTACTTCGGGCTTACAAGAGACAAGCTGACAACTCTGCCTTCTATAGCTTCGGAAGGGGTGCAGGTTATTAAATTTTCATCTCCTATGTGCTACGAATGTCAGGAACTGGAAAAGGTATTTGATGAAGTGTTCCCTAAATTTGAGAAAGATGTTACACTGAGAAAAATTGATGTGACTCAAAAAAGCAAAGATACAAAGGCTTTAATAAGAGAATATGAGGTTAAACTTGTACCGACTACCGTGTTTAAAGACAAAGACGGAAATACAACAAGACGTATTGAAGGCAATATGCAGCCTCAAATATTAGAAAACTATTTAAAAGAGATTACAAATAATGGATAATCTGGTACAAATATTTTCGACAAATTCAACCGGATTGGGTGTCTGGGCATTAATGTTTGCAGCATCTTTAGCAGGCGGGGTAATTGCATCTATCTCTCCCTGTTCGCTTGCAATGCTGCCTTTGATTGTCGGGTATGTAGGCGGATATTCTAAAGAAACACCTTTGAGAACTTTTGTTCAGTTATGTTTCTTCATTTTTGGAACCGCAATAGTATTTTCTATTATCGGTATAATATGCGCTGTAACCGGAAGCGTTTTCGCTTCGACTATGGGCGGATATTTCACCCTCATTATGGCGTCACTTTTGCTTGTGATGGGGCTAAAGCTTACGGATATATTAGACTTTGACATGCCGGTAATAATAAAAGCAATGCCGTCAAACTCCACAAACTCACTGTTTTTGTATCCGGTTTTATTAGGTA
The DNA here is from genome assembly GCA_949296355.1 of uncultured bacterium. Taxonomy (GTDB): domain Bacteria; phylum Cyanobacteriota; class Vampirovibrionia; order Gastranaerophilales; family Gastranaerophilaceae; genus CAG-196. The sequence goes on from CASFPS010000002.1 coordinate 68,634, forward strand.
TAGCTTTCGCGCTTGCCGGAACACCCTGTTCAACACCGATTTTAGCGGGGATTATGGCTTTTGCTGCAATGGGGAAAAATTTGTGGGCTGCTGTTATTATGCTGTTTCTCTTTGCTCTCGGGCAAGGTTTGATTCTGATTGTGGCAGGCTTATTCACCTCGGGAGTAAAAAATCTGAAAAAATTTGCGGGATTTTCGGAAATCTTACTCAAAGTAAGCGGGGTTTTATTAATACTGGTTGCGCTTTACCTTTATTACAAAACTTTTGCACCTTTAATTTAAAAGCCTGTTTTCAATAATTTCCGCAGCAATCCGGATGCAGTTTTCACACGGGCGCTCTTTATAGTATTGCTCTGTACGCTTGGAAGGTTCAGGCGAATCCGCCCCCTCCGGCAGTCCCAGAAGTTCACGGCAGATTATTGAGCCGCATTTTGATTGAAATTCTTTTCCAAGCTCCTGTATCAAAGCGTAATGAGCCCCTTTGATTTCATCATTGTTCGGCGCGGTGTACCCTCTTAATAAGCCGGCTATCATAAACATTGAACTTACAGCTCCGCAAACTTCCCTTAGCCTGCCCATCCCGCCGCCAAAAGAGGAAGATAGCTTGAGCGAAGTCTCTTTATCAAAACCGGTTACATCTGAAAAAGCAAGAAAAACTGCCTGAGCGCAGTTATATCCTTCTCTAAAATTTTTACAAGCTTTGTCTGCATATATTCCCATAAAAATATTTTAATCGAAAAATGAACAATAAAAAATAAAAATCGTTAATGTAGTGTAGGTTTAAAACTTAAAAAAATAATATTATAATCAGGAACATAGTCCTGAAACGTAAAGGAGAGTATTTATGACAGAAGAAAACAAAATCGAAGAAGAACACAAATGCTTTTGCCGGAGCAAAAGTTTTAAAAAGTTTTTGATTACAACTTGCGGAACATTTGTAGGCGTGTTTCTGGCATTATGCCTGTTTGCAGCAACACACAAACCGCCGATGCCGGCTCCGATGCCGATGGTTCCTTGCCCTTGTGCCGGTTATCACCAGATGATAAGACCTTACGGTCCGCCGCCACATCACCATCATTTTGATAAAGGTCACAGAGGTGATTTCCACAAGAAAATGATGAAACAACGAATGGAACATCAAGGACCGGGACCTGTTCAAAGGATTGATGACTAATTGGTAAGGCGGAAACTTTTATAAAAGTTTCCGCCTTTTTGTCCCATACTCTTGAAATTAAAAAATGTTTATGAGAAGATTAACTGGTGACAATTGAATAGGTTCTAATTTATGGCAAGGTAGCTCAGTTGGTGAGAGCGCACGGCTCATACCCGTGAGGTCGAGAGTTCGAATCTCTCCCTTGCTATTTTTTATTGACTGCTAACGGGTAATTCGCCGTACGCAGATTTTCTAAATCCCATTCGCGCCGGACTCAGGGTTTCGTCCGGCTCTCTTGGAGCGCACGGCTCCCTCTCGCAAAACGATAATCAATCGTTTTGCTTCGGCACAGTCCGTGAGATCGAGAGTTCGAATCTCTCCCTTGCTATTTTTTATTGGGTCTGTCGGTTGGGTAGCCCAATTACTTGAAAAGTAGTGTGGAGCTTGCTCCACAAAATTTGAATTATAAAAACAGATAAAATTTTACACAATGCTTGTGGAGCAAGCTCCACACTACTGATGTTTTTAAGGAACACATAATTATATCCCGCCAATAATTCCGGTAATTATAATCAATGAGCTGCTAACTACTTTTTCTTTAAATATTTCCCGGTAAGACTTTCCTTGCAGTCAATAATTTCTTCCGGCGTTCCTGACACAACTATTTTCCCGCCGTCTTCACCGCCTCCGGGTCCCATATCTATTATGAAATCAGCATTTCTTATTACATCCAAATCGTGTTCAATAACTATAACAGTTGCGCCGCTTTCTATAAGTTTTTGAAACACTCCGATAAGCGAGCGTACATCCAGTGGATGAAGTCCTATTGTCGGCTCATCAAATACAAATACAGAATCTTCCTGCCTGCGTCCCATCTCGGAAGCCAGTTTCAGTCTCTGAGCTTCGCCGCCGGAAAGACTCGGTGTTGCTTCCCCTAAAGTTAAATACCCCAGCCCTAAGTCTTTCAATACCTGAAGCCTCTGCCTTACGGTATTTAAATCTTTGCAGGCATTAAGGGCGTGATTTATATCCATTGCCATAATTTCCGGCAGTGAATACTCTTCTTTTGCTTTATTTACGTACTTTATGCTTTCTGCCTGTTTAGAATACCGCGAACCTCTGCAATCAGGGCAGGCAACTTCCACATCCGGCAAAAACTGAACATCAAGGCTTATACTGCCTGTTCCGTCACATGTAGGACAGCGGAGCGAGCCTGTATTATACGAAAAGTCACCGGCTTTATATCCCGCTTCTTTAGCAGCCGGAGTTCTTGCAAAAACTTTTCTGAGTTCGTCGTGAACATTTGCATAAGTTGCAACAGTTGAACGAATATTTATTCCGATCGGCGTTGCATCAATAAGTTTTACCTGTTTAATACCTTCTGCTTCAATGTTTTTAACATGCGCCGGAAGCGGCTTATCGGAAATTTTATTTTCAAGTGCAGGTATAAGACTTTCCAGTACAAGGGTAGTTTTGCCGGAGCCTGAAACACCTGTAATTACTGTCAATCGTCCTTTTGGAATCCGGACTTCAAGAGGTTTTACGGTGTGGATAGAGGAAGTCGAAAGATTAATTTCACCGTTTTTAAACAATTCATTTTGTTTTGCTCTTGTGCGGATTTCTGTCTTTGCAGTGCCGGAAAGAAAAGGCGCAATTTTTGAGCTTTTGCTTTTGCTAATTTGAGGAATAGATCCTTCATTAATTACTTCTCCTCCGTCAAAACCGGAATCAGGACCCATTTCAATAATCCAGTCTGACTCCGACAGGATTTGAGTGTCGTGGTCAACCAGAATAACGGAATTTCCGTCTGATACAAGGTCGTGCATAACTGCATTCAAGCCGGTAATATTTGCAGGATGCAGACCGATAGACGGCTCATCCAGAACGTACAGAACTCCTGTAGTACGGTTTCTGACAGAACGCGCAAGCTGCATTCTCTGCCGCTCTCCGGTTGAAAGTGTTGAAGCTGCGCGGTCAAGAGAAAGATATCCCAGCCCTAAATCCATTAAGCGTCTTGCAGTTGCCTGAAAAGATTCGCAAATAGATTCAGCCATCGGGCGCATTTTCTCCGGAAGCGACTCCGGAACTCCGCCTACCCATTTTACAAGTTCCGAAAGCGTCATCTCGCAAGCTTTATCAAGTGAGATTCCTCTGAGTTTCGGCGCTCTTGCGGCTTCTGACAAACGCGTACCATGACATGCTGGACAAATATCTTCTTTCAAAAACTTTTCCACGCGCTTCATGCCGGTCTCATCTTTAACTTTCTTAAGCGCATTTTCTACGGTATAAACGGCATTATAGTAAGTAAAATCAATTTCTCCCGCCTGATTTGAGTTTTTTGCTTTGTAAAAAATATGTTTTTTCTCTGCAGGTCCGTGGAAAACAATTTCTCTTTCTTCTTTTGTAAGCTCCCTAAACGGAACATTTGTACGCACGCCCATCTCACGGCAAACATCCGTCATAAGCGACCACATCAGAGAGTTCCACGGTGCAACTGCGCCTTGGTCAATCGTAAGTGATTCGTCAGGTACGAGGGTTGATTCATCGACAGTTCTTATTGTTCCGACTCCGCCGCAGCGCTCGCATGCGCCCTGAGAGTTGAAAGCAAGCTCTTCTGCCCCCGGAGCGTAAAAATGCGCGCCGCATTCAGGGCAAACAAGCTCCTTTTCTGCCGCAACGGCAAGGGTTGGTTCAAGATAATGTCCGTTAGGGCATCTATGGCTTGCAAGTCTTGAGTACATAAGCCTCAAACTGTTTAAAAGCTCCGTTCCTGTTCCGAAAGTGCTTCGTATTCCCGGAACACCGGGACGCTGGTGGAGCGCAAGCGCTGCCGGCACGTATAAGACTTCATCTACGCGGGCTTTTGCAGCCTGAGTCATACGGCGTCTTGTATATGTGGATAAAGCTTCCAGATACCTTCTTGAGCCTTCGGCATACAAAACTCCGAGGGCAAGCGAGGATTTTCCCGAACCCGAAACTCCCGCTATACCTACAATTTTATTCAGCGGAATATCGACATCAATATTCTTTAAATTATGTACTTTTGCCCCGCGTACAAGTATTTTATCCGGCTGTATGTTTTTCTCCATATAAAACCTGCCTCTAAAAAATTATATCATAATTTTTTGTATGGTATAATCTACTTATGAAATATCCGAACTTAGAAAAACTGGTTGATATAATAGCTGTATTAAGGAGCGAAAACGGATGCGAGTGGGACAGAGAACAGACTCATAAAACTCTGCGCCCGAATATGCTTGAAGAAGCTTATGAAGCTGTAGACGCAATTGATGACGGGGATATTGCGAACCTCAGAGAAGAACTCGGAGATGTACTTTTGCAGGTTGTATTGCATTCCCAGATTGCAAAAGACAACGGAGAATTTGATATAGAAGATGTTGCAAAAGAATTAAGCGACAAACTCATTCACAGACACCCGCATGTTTTCGGTAATCAAAAAGTCAATTCGACTCAAGAGATTTTAGATAACTGGGACAAACTTAAAAAAGAAGAAAAGACTTACAGAAAATCCGTTCTGGACGGGATATCAAGAGCGCAATCAGCTTTAATGGCAGCGCAAAAAATCAGCAAGAAAGTTGTAAAAGTCGGGTTTGAATGGGATTCTGTAGAAAGTTTAAAAGATTGTATAAAATCCGAATACAAAGAATTTGAGGAAGCGGTTAAGACAGATGACAGAGAAAAAATGGAAGACGAGATGGGAGATATTTTCTTTGCAACCGTTAACCTTGCAAGATGGTATAAAATAGATGCGGAGCAGGCGCTTTTGAGAGCAAATAAAAAATTCACAAAACGGTTCAAAAAAATGGAAGAAATTAAAGAAAAACCGTTTGAAGAGTATACTTATGACGAATTTAACGATTTGTGGAAACGGGCTAAAATCTTAGTCATGGATGAAAGTAATTCATAGAGAAGGAGTTTTATTTATGAAAAAATTTACAGCGATTTTATTTTTATTGACAGCATTTGCAATTCCTGTACTTGCAGCTGATAAAGAAAATGAAATTACAACCGTTTGCGCAAATCATATTCTTGTTCCGACGGAGATGGAAGCTATTAAACTTAAAAGTGATATAAAAAGTTTTGAAGACTTTCAGGCTTATGCAAAACTTTATTCAACCTGTCCTTCCGGACGAAACGGCGGTGATTTAGGCTGCTTTGAAAGAGGACAGATGGTAAAACCGTTTGAAGATGCGGCATTTAACGGAAATATCGGAGAGGTTTCAAATCCTGTAAAAACGGATTATGGATATCATCTCCTCTGGGTAACAAAGAAATATTAAAGTATGAAAAATAAAATCCTTGCAAATCTGGCATTATTAATGACCGCCCTTATCTGGGGGCTGTCGTTTGTTGCACAACGCGAGAGTATGGACCATATAGGTCCTTTTACGTTTAATGCGGTAAGGAGCTTTTTAGGCTGTCTGAGTCTTTTACCGTTGATTTTCTGGGTAAAAATATCACGTCCTGATAAACGTACAAGAAGGATGAAACGGTATCAGCACATGAATCTTGCAAGGGCAGGAATCGGCTGCGGGCTGGCTCTTTTTACCGCGATGAGTATCCAGCAATACTGTATGCAGTATGTAACCGCCGGAAAAGCAGGGTTTATAACCGCGCTTTATATAATTTTTGTACCTCTGATTGCGGTTTTGCAGGGTAAAAAACTGGAAAAAAATATTATCCTCAGTGTAATTATTGCAGTAATAGGATTGTATTTTTTATGCTACAAACCAGGAGGCGGATTTAATATCTATGACTTTTTCCTGTTGATAGGCGCATTCTTCTACGGACTCCAGATTCTTGTTGTAAATTATTATTCGGAAAAAGTTAATCCGATAAAAGCTTCGTGCGCCCAGTTCTTTGTAGTCGGAGTAATGTCTCTTCTTCTGACCGCAATGTTTGAACACCCGACTTTATCCGGAATTATCGACTGCAGGGTTTCAATATTTTATGCCGGCGTCTTAACCTGCGGGGTTGCTTACACGCTCCAGATTTTCGGACAGAAAAACACCCGCCCTGTTATTGCCTCCCTAATATTCAGCCTTGAGTCCGTATTTGCGGTAATCGGAGGAGCGTTAATCCTCGGCGAAACAATGGTTCCAAAAGAAATCCTCGGATGTGTATTTATGATAACCGCCGTTATCTTATCCAATTTTAAATTAGAAAAAAAGAGAGGATAATTTAAATACTTTTAAGGTACTCACAAACAGGATCCGGAACAAATCCTTTTATGTCCCCTTTATTCAATAAAATTTCTCTTACGCAGGAGGATGAAATATAGTTATATTCAGGCTTTGTAATCAAAAAAACTGTTTTTATGTCGCCGTATAATGCGTGGTTTGTCTGGGATAACTGCATTTCATACTCAAAGTCAAAAGAAGTTCTAAGCCCTCTCAAAAGAACTGTTGCCCCGCGTTTTTTTGCGTATTCTACAGTTAAACCTTCAAAAGAATCTACCTCAACATTAGGAATATCTTTTGCAGATTCTTCTATTAACTTTGTTCTGATATCAACCGGTAAGAAACCTTGTTTGTTTGCATTATAAGATACTGCAATAATAACTTTGTCAAAGATTTCAGCGCCGCTTTTTAAGATATCTAAATGTCCGTTTGTAATCGGGTCAAAACTGCCCGGATATATTGCGATAGTCATTTTGTCTCCTGTTTTTCCTGTTTAATTATACCATAAGCAATTTGTTTATGATAATATAAAAAACAAATGAGGGAGATTATATGTCAATTATCATAATGATTTTACTTTTAAGTTTACTTATTCTTGTACACGAAGCAGGGCATTTTCTTGCAGCAAGAGCTTTTGGTGTAAGAGTTGATAAATTCGGTTTCGGGCTTCCGATAGGACCAACCCTTTATAAAACAAAAGTCGGTAATGTGGAAGTTCTGGTTCACGCGTTTTTACTCGGCGGTTATGTATCGTTTCCGGATGACGAAAAAGACTGCGACTTGCCTAAGGATTCACCCGAAAGATTTGTTAATAAACCTGTATGGCAGAGGGCAATTGTCGTAACTGCCGGTGTAATTGCAAACGTAATTTGTGCAGTTGCACTTGTAATGCTTGTTGCTATTGTATCTCACAAGCTTCCGTCCGGAGATTATGAAATTTATGCCTCTGAAATCAGTGCGCCTAAAACTGCAAGTATATGGCAATCCGGTTTAAAAGAAGGAGACAGAATACTTAAGGCAAACGGATGCGAGATTAACAACGCTTATTCGCTTATTACAATAGTTAAAAACAGTGCAAAATCCAACGGAATAGTTTCGGAAAAAACTGTAAATGAAAATTATGAAAAACTTAAAGATTTGAACCCTGGTCTGTCAAAGGATGAAATAATTCCTGAAGGTATAGCAATCAGGCTTCCGGAAGATATCTCGGCAGACGTTATTACTATGGATAAATACGCACTTAAAGGCGCAAAATACTTCAAAAAAGAGGGTATAACTGTTGATAAAAGCTTGAACGAACTGAAAAAAATGCTGGATAATAAAAATGTTTACACCTCAGACGGCAAATACACAATGTATGATGTTGCAAAAGCTTTGTCAGACAACATTCATCCGATTACTTTAACGGTATTAAGAGACGGCGACACTATTGAACTTAAGCCGATTTATCCTGACAGCGACGGGGTTATCGGAATTGTTATCGGCTCAAAACAGACTATGATTGAAACCCGTACGCCTGTTGCTGTTGTAAAGGAAAGCTGCGTGTATCTCTGGGATAATACATATATGATGATGTATTCTCTTGGACAGTTGTTTACCGGAAATATTCCGCTTAAGGATATGCATGGCGTTGTTGCAATTACTAAAATCGGCGGAGACATGATTGAAAAAAGCGGAAAGTCTTCCGGCATATTGCTTGCAGCATTAATTTCAATGAACCTTGCAATACTTAATATCCTGCCGATTCCGGCACTTGACGGCGGTCATTTGATGTTTTTGATTATAGAAAAAATTATGGGCAGACCGCTGGATGAAAAGATTATTGAAATAATTTCATCAATCTTTTTCTCACTGCTTATCATTCTGATGATATTTGTTGTGTTCAACGACATAACTCTGCTTATCAGAAAATAAGGTACTTTTGCAGCCAATCCCCATACATTCTCTGCTTGACAAAATGTTAGGCTTAGTTTACAATACCCGTAAATAATATGTTAGGACTACCAAACAATGAATACAGTAAAAGCATTTGCAAAGTTTCTTGACCAGCCGAGACTGGTCGGGAATTTTTCCAGAACACTGCCGCCGCTGCTTGCTCTTAGTGCAGGAGCTATGGTTATACAAGATACATTTAATACTCCGAAAGAAGAGAGAAAGAAGGTTTTTATCAGAAACGGGCTGACTATGTTTGGAGCGGTAGCATCTTCTATCTACGCCCCGAAGATTACAGCCGGAATATTCCGAACTGCTCCGGAAGTTGTCAAACCGGATAAATTAAACAAATATAATTCAAAACTGGTTAATGACTTTCTTGCAAAAAATAAAGTAAATTCCAAGACGGAGAAACTTCTGCATAAGACAAAAACAAAGATTCTCAATGTCAGAGAAGTTAAACACCTTTCAGAAAATCTGCACACATCTGACGGAAGGGCTTTGTTTAATAATCTTATTCCGGAGCCTGAAAATATATCTTCAAAAGAAATTTTTTCAGAAATAGGGCGGTTGTCAGTGTTCGGATTAATTCCCGTACTCGGCGGAATTACAGGCGGAATTTTGGGGGACAGGTTTACCGACAGTAATTACCGGAAAAAGATTCCGGATAAAATAAAAGAGGGGGCTTATCAGTATCTCGCAAATATTTTTTTGTGTAACATAGGCGCAGGTGCAGCGCTCTGTATACTGGAAAAACTGAATATTAAATCAAAGGCTGCACGGGCTCTGGGGATGGTAAGCGGTATTGTACTTACCGGGGTCATTGGCGGCAGCGCTATTGCCAATTTTATAGGTAAAAAGGTTATAAATAAATGTTTTAAAGACTCAGATACAAAAGAGAGAAAACCGGAAGTTCTTGATATTTGTCTGCATTCGGATGATATCGCAACAGTTGCTGTAATGTCCGGACTCAGATGGATAGAGCCGGCGCTTCCCGCTCTGTATTCAATTTCCGGTTATCGGGCGGGAACAGGTTACTGCGGCAAAAAGAAGAACGCTTTAGACAATAATCTAAATTCAAACAAGTCCGGTTTTGTAATGCAGAAATATACAGAAAAAAAACCTGAAGCTTAAGCGCAAGCTTTATTCAAAGTCATTCTCCCGCCTGGTATCTTTTTAACCGCTGTTAATTTATGCGCTCATTTTATTTTGTTCGTTTTTAAGCGCCTCAGCTTTGCGTTTTTTATCAAGAGTATTTGTTATATAAATATTGAGGTTAGGAATACCTAAGCCAAGTACAAGTCCTGAGAAGAGATAACCTGCAACCTGAGCAGCGTTAAGCGCGTGCATACGTTTCTTGGTAAGCTTTTTAACCTGAGGTTCTAATGTATCAATATCTTTTAACATTTCTTTGAAAGATTTTGCAACGGTTTTACCGCCAATCTGTTTTGTCGTTTCTTTACCATTTTGGGCAAGAGTTTCAATCAGTATTTCATCTCTTGTTTTTAAAGAAGCGTTGAATGTCCGTTTAAACGGATTAGCATTCTCAAAACCGCGTTTGTAGTTCATAACCGTTTTATCCAGACCGTCTGCAACAAGCTTGTTTACAATGTCACCCAGTACAAGCCAGCTTAAATACCCGAGAGTATCTTTGGTTAAAACTTCTCTAAGTTCGTCTTTGTCTCTTGCTGAGAAAATTCTAGAGATAATTGTCACACCGTAAACCCCTTTTAACTGGTTAATTGTAGGCATTTTGCCCGTAAATGACATTTTATCCATAAATTTTGACGGAGAAGTCAGGAATTTTAAAGGAGACATATTAAGTGTTGCAAGAATCATACTGAAAAATGCGGCACTGCTTAATACTTTTAATCCTTTGAATCCGTTCGAATTGTCTTTTGAACGTCCTTCTACGCCGACAAAACCGTCTGTTCCGGTTTTGAGTTTTGTAAGATACATATTGATAGGCTGAACAGAAAGCCCGACGGCTGAAGCTATTGCAAATCCGGCGCCGGCGCGCGATTTCATAAATTTCTGAACACCTTTTACAAAAGTATTATTTTTGACGGCTTCGCCTGTTTCAATTTGTTTTTTGAACGCGTCTTTTACTTTGTCATGATTAAATGAATCAGAAACTATATAAATATCATTCAGCAGTGATTTCAAATTTGTTTCGCTTTTTATTGCCTTGTCTGTTGATTCCAGAATATATCTTGACTGCGCTCCTGTATCTTCTGTAATTTTATTTATAATTACACTTCTTGAACCGGCAGTTTTTTCTTTTGTCCAGTTGTGGAAATCGAGTTCTTTGTTGTTCAAAGCTTTGTCAAAAAATTCAGCAGCTTCATCGATTGTTTTCTCGGAAAGTTTTACAAAACCTTCTGAATCAGCCCGTGCAGATGTCGGGTTGTAAGCTTTGACATCAGAGAGGGTTTTCTTAATATAATCAATCTGGGTTTTGTTATTTTTAATCTGTTCGGATTTATTTTCTGCCAGAATATTTAAAGTCTCGGGAGCCGTAAAGAGTTTGTTTACATTAAGTCCGTACTTTTTATTTAACCCGTAAGCAATCATAGCACCGGAGGCTGCGCCGAATAAACCTATGCAGGAATCGTTAACCGTTCCCATAATTTCACGTCTGAAAGTTTCAAGACCGGCAGCAGGTCCTCTTTTTATTGTATCGCTTGCGGTTCTCGGTGTTACCATAAAGCAGAAGTCAACGCCGTTTGCGCCGATTGCCTGATTTGTCGCAAGGTAGCGTAAGCCGCTGTCTATTGCGCCTTTAAATTGTGGTTGTTGGTTTGTTGTTTGAGAATTTGAAAATTGTACTTTCATATTTTGCCTTAACGTTTATCAGCCCTGAATCCGGCAGTAAGCTTGGAATATTTTATATCCAGAGGCGTCACTGCTTCCGGCTGTTCTTTTTTATTTTCGACTTGTGTATTATTCTCACGCGCGAGCTTTAGCTCCTGTTCGTGCTTTTTCTTAGTGTTTTTGCGTGTAAATATCGGAATCACAATCCCTAACAGTAATAATGATACACCAAGGTTAGCGACCTGACAAGCGGAACGTAAATTGCGCGCTTTTTTAAGTTCGTTTTCTATTACTGAAAGCTGTTCTTTTGAAGGTTTAATCCCTTTTGCCTTTAAACCTTCCTCTGTTGCACTGATTACTTCTTCCGATGATTTAATATTAATATCTTTAACCCAGTGCCATGCTTTTCTTAGCGGATTTGCATTCTTATCAAGCTTTTTGGTCTCATTGAGAAGTGAAATTCCGGTTCTCTTTTGAATAATTGTAGCAGCAGCTTTTGCAGCATAATCTCCGAGGAAATATAAGCTTACAAAAGTTGCAATATCTCTTATTGTAGCTTCCGCAAGTTCGTTTTTATCCTCCGCAACTGCCATACGGGAAGCAAAAGTTGTTGTGGAAATTATTCTTGCCTGATCCATTGTCGGGAATTTGCCCTTAAATTCCAGCATTCCGAGAGTCGGCTTTTTCATCATTGAAAGAAGTCCTGTACCAATCATTGATGAAATTGAGATTATTTTTTGTTTCAATAAACCTTCTTTTGCTTTCGGGTTTTCTTCAATAGTTGCTTTACCTTTACCGAAATCATCATAAATAGGAGCACCTTTGACTCCGGAAACTTTGCAGGTTATCCAGCGGTTAATGTACTGCATGGATGCTGCAAGCGGAAGAACTACAGCTAAGCCCAGCCAGCTTTTGCCCTTAACAAGATTTTTACTTCTTCTTGCAAATTCTTCTATAGAAGTATTGCCGGCTTTATTGTAACCCTTAAAGAACTTAACCGAATCTTGAAGCAGTGTCGTAACTGATTCTGCAGCGACTTCGGACTTGCCGTTTGCAACTTTAATGTTTTCCGCAACGCGTGTTTTTTCAATTATTTCATTAGCTATCTTTTTAACAGATTTGTTTACCTGCCTGTTAGTTTTATCAGAGCGTGAAATTTCTGCAAGCTCAGAGGCGTATTTATCAATGTCTTCCGGAGAGAGAGCCTCTTTAAACAGTATTGTTTTTTTGCTTTCAAAACCCTGAGTATCAGAAATAATATTTTTTAAAGATTCTTTAATCTTATCTTCCGAACCTGCATTTTTGTAATAATCCGACGCTTTGTCTATCAGAGAACTGTCAGCCCAGCAATCAGACATATTCACACCTTTAGGCATAAAGCTGCCGTTAATGCATTTTGCAATACCCCAGGCTATAAGGCTCGGGATTAAGCAGTTTACAACAAGCCCCGAAGATTCGCGTCTGAAAGCTTCAAAACCTGCAAACCAGTTGGTCATAGATTCTACTATTGTTCTTGGAAGTATAGCGGATAACATATCAACAACCGCAACGTTAATCATAGGCATTCTTTCGCATGCCTGAATCCCGCTTAGTGCAATAGAGCCGAGCCCTTTGAAGTTCGGAGAGTTTTGTAGTTCTCCTTTCTTATTTTTTCGGGCTTGAATGCTATTTATTTTTCCGGTTGTGTCTACGCTAATTTTTTCTATCATACACATATACTTTCCGGGGGAAAATGATTCCTGAAAATAATTCCAAACTACGATGCTATTTACGGCTCGACGGTAATCGGGATATTACCTCCACACTACATTTGCCCCTAAGTCGATTATATCAACTTAATATTTATTTAAAAGCCGGTCAAAATAAAAATTGCCATAATAAAAGGAATTGTAAAGGAAATGTAAAGATGAATTTTTGAATGTTTTTTCCTTGTAATAATATTTTAAAACTTTTTTGTAAAAAAGCGGATATTGTTTATTTTCCGATGTAAAATATAACTTTAAAAATCAAAAAAATGTTTAGCAAAACAATTGTAAATTTTTGTAACAATTTATTGTTTATAACTAAAGTTTTCTTCTTTAATGCCGATAACACTTATGTAAGAATGTAAGATAACGGAGTTTTTGATGTCAGGACAGATATCAGAGCAAATAGATAGATATGCAAAAGGGAACTTGAGGAAACTTAAGCAGGAAGAAGCTAAAGCCGGCAGAAAGTTTACAAAGTATGACATTGCGCAAAAAATGCTTTCCGAGGGCAAATTATCCGAAAGTGACTTTGCAAGCTGGATGAACACTACAGAGGGCTACGAAAGCTCTGTATTAACTTCACGGCAAAAACAGGCGCTTATGCAGGGAAGTGTGTGGTCTTTTAATCAAAATAACGAAAGTTATCTTGATGAATTTGATACATATATAAAAGATCCGTTAAGCGGAGTAAAATTAAAACCGCAGCCTCAAAGCCGGACGCAAGTTTCTCAAGAACTAAAAAGGGATAGTGAGATAAGAGACGGCATAATAGATATGATGCTTAATAATGCCCAAAATGCACTTGCAATGATAGAATCATATCACAACAATATCGGTTATATTTCAGCAGATGCATTTGTACAGGGTATGAATGTTCTTGGAGATGTAAGCTGGGATTTATTAACGGGAAGACAGGATTTTGTAACCGTTTTTGAACAAGAAGAAGGATTGAAGCAGGAAATCGAAGCTTTAAAGAATCTAAAAACTAAAACGAAAGCTCCGATGGAATTCGCCCGTGAATTCAAGAAACTTTATGGTGTTGATTTTGATCCTGCAAAATTTCAGCGCTTATCCGATATAAGCAAACAATTAAATGAATTAAATGTATATACCGGCTTAAACAAATATTTTGAATTCGGTATAGAAAAGCTGAAAGATGCAGATATGAATACTCTGGATGCAGCAGCATATTTAGCACCGGTATTTGGGAACAGTTCTATTAAAGCACAGGAATACATAAATGAATTAAAATCAGAATGCAAAAATGATGAAGAATTGAAGGCAAAATTAACATCTATTCTTACTGAATCTAAAAAAGAAACAGAAGCAAAGCTTTCGCTTCTGGAAATTAATCGTGAACGCTTGGAAAAAGATTTTAAGGAGGAATACAAATCAGCCTTCGGGGAATACAAATCTGACGAGATAATTGAAGAATATATAAATATTCAGCGGATGAATGCAATGGGAACGGAAGTTGCCGGAACAATTGCATTGTCAATGTTTACAATGGGCTCGTCTGCGGTTATGAATATGAGCAGCAAAGTCATTTCAAAAATGGGTGTTAAGGTTGGAAGTCAGGTTGTAAAAGCCGGAATGACCGGTACAATGGCGGCTGTTCCTGCGGCTGAAACAGTGGTAGGCGGACTTACAAGCAGAGAGGGCATGACATTAGAGCGTGGAAAACAAGCCTGGGAAGAACTTAAGAACGGCTTAATGTATGGAGCATTCGGCGCTTATGTATCCGGACCTCTAGGGAATGTTGTATCAAAGGTTTTATCTAAGAATCCGCAGATATTTAAGAGTATATTATCGTCCCACAAATTCTCCATCGGAGCAGGAGCAGCGGTTGAGACAAGCGCAGATGTATTGTTTGACCGTATAACGAGTGATTTAAGTTTTAAGGAATCACTTGCCCAGAACGGAATTATGAATTTCGGTATGATGTTTGTCGGCTCAAAAATCAATAAAGGTACTCAGCTACCGGATGTAGATTTATCGCAGGTAAAAATTGAAAAGATGCGTGACGGAAGCTATAACCTTAAAGCCAACGGTAAAGTATTCTACAAGGCAAAAAACGATGATGAACTCGCTGTCGTAACATTAGTGCTGGGCGCAAGAGCAAAGGCTAAAGAAGCCGATGAAACAAAAAATACCTCCGCAGAAAACGGAACAGAACACCAGACTCCAACCCATGCCGGAGAGAAAACTCCTGGAGAAAATCAACTATTATCACGGCTTAACCAGGCAGCTTCAAGAGAAGAATTTACTTCAATCAGAGATGAAATTAAAGCAATGCCGGAGGGTGACGAAAAAAGATTATTACAAGAACAGTACATAAAAAAATACCGTGAATTCTCGGCTCATAACAATGAAAATTTCGGTATAAAGATGGAATACAAACAAGAAGATGCAAAACTTACGGAAGTTTTAAATGCTTTAAGGCAAGCCGGAGCCGATGATGAACAAATAACTAAATTCCAAAAAACTGCTGATGATAATGTTATAGAATTCATTCAGTCCAGAATTTCTGCTCCGGACTTTAATCCTTCATATGAAAACTATTTCATTAATTTAAATCAATTTAATATAGCACTTATTAAAGAATTGGCAGCTGATACTAATTTTCCGAAAGAGCAGTTAGGTTTGGTTGCAAACGCAGCTTACAGTCAGAATTTTGTAATCCAGATAAGCAATGCTTATAAAAAAGGGATTAATATTATTCCGGGCTGCATGAAAATTGCACAAATGAAAGCTGCACAAGAAGCCAGAATTAAAGATCCGGCTGTTATCGCCAGTCAAAAAGCTTATGAAGATGCTATACAGAGGATTAAAGAAAACTGTTCGCTTACAGATGCAGAAATCCGAGAAATCAGCAGGGATATAAATATAAGAGAGACTGCTATTCAAGATTTGATAATATACTGCGAAAAAAACGGAATCAAAAATTATCACAGCATTCTTTATAACTGCTCTATCAATAGAGAGGGCATTAACCTTTCTTCCAAAGAAATTGAAGAAAGAGTAAAATTTGCAAAACGGGGGCTGGAAAACAAAGTTGATCCGGGTGAAATGTCATCTATGGTTTATCAATACGGAAAATTCTCTCCTTCAGAGATGGAAGCACAATTAAACAAAGTAATAGAAGAAACACGCATAGCAAATGAAAAACGTCTCGCCAAAGAGACAGCCATTGCAAATAAAAAAGACAGCTTGCGCAAAAAATACAACACCACAGAAGCAAAAGACATTGTAGAAAGAATTATTAATAAAGAAAACCTTCCGGAGGATTTACTCACTCACCTTGATGAAATATTAGGCGAAAATCCGAATAGCGCAAAGTGTCGTTTCTTAGAAAAATGCGTTTCTGAAATCAAGCCGGAAAAGTTCAATCTCGGTCTGTTTAAAACTAATTTTGAAGCCGGGCTTAAAAAGGCTGATATTTCAAGTATCTCATTAAACGCTAAATGGCAGCCCCGACCGGAAGCTAAAAATGTAATTCTTACTCCTGAATATCTCTCAGCACTCAAAGATAAAGACGGAAAGCCTATTTTCAACAATTTGGCTGTCGAAAACATTATTGAAAAAAGCAAAACAAATCCGGATCTGGTTAAAGAAATTGTTGATATGGCAATAGAAAACCGCAGTTTGAGAGCACCTGCTGTCTTAAAACCGCTCCTGGAAGCTGCTTTTATTGATAAAAATCTGGCATTTTCTGTTCTTTCTATGAAAAAGAATAATGGTGAGCCGAGATTTAATACACTTGAACTTAGTTTTGTACTTGACAGTTTCAAATCAAAACTTCCGCTTGTTAAAGAAATTTTCAATCTTGAAAAGCTTTATAATATGGATATAAATCCGTCCAGAGTTATTTTACAAACTAATAGTACAGAGGATATCAGAACAGCATTCAGTTATCAATATTGCAGAATGCTGAATGACATAAAAAAAGACAATGGTTCTCCTATGTATCATCCATTCTATGATATTCGCGAAGGTATACAACAAGCATTAATTGACAATCCGGAAGTCACATTGCATTACCTAAACAAGAATGTTCCGAATGATCGTACTGCGTATAATGGCACAGTAATAAGGGCATTGAATAACATTGCAAAGAAATGTCCTGAATTGGAAATGGTTTTCAGGCAAAGATTAGAATTCATAAAAAATGATGAATCTCATACACAAAGAGATAAAATGTTAGGAACAATTAAAGCTTTAGCAGAAGTAAATAATTTCGATAACGCCCTAAAAATTTATGAACACGCATCAGAACTTGGCATCGACAACCATATAAATACTATTCTTGAAAAAGCAGATTCTATTCCGTATGACAAACTTGTATACTTAAAAGATACCTTAGGCAGAGAACGAATATCCCAAATGTCTGCCGGAGAGTTGTCATTTGCAATTGAATTTGCACATTTAGCAAAAGTCTCAAATATTAATGAAATTCCTATGGAAAATAAAAAGACTTTTTTAAGGGATTTGGTAGCATCTAACAGCGATTTATTTAAAATTTCAGATGAACTTGCAAAAGATTTCCCAATACTTCCGAGAAATCAGGAACAATACTGCGAACTTCTTCCGTCTCTGGTACGTTCATTAGGTATTGAAACAGTTCAGCTTAGTCCGGAAAAGGTTGAAACCTTCAAAAAATCAATAGATGATTTGTCTCAATCTATTGCAAAAATTTCCGACTCTGAATTTGCGAACCTTCATATCAGTCAGGAATTTACAAAAGATGATTTTGTAAACGTAGTTCTTGAAAAAGTCAAAGATTTACCGCAGACAGAAAGACAGAAAGTATTCGACTATTTTGGTTTCGATATTATCAAAAATGACGGCAACAAAACTACCGGATATTCAATTACCGGTTATCCGGTAAATCTCAACAACGGGAAAAAGCTTGCGCAGATTACAGACCCTAAAACGCAGGCAGTAGTAGAAAATTTAAAACCCGATGTTATAAAATTTTCACAAAATAATCCTATCAAATGCGAAAATCCGGCTGTTGAAAAACTTCTCAATGAAATTGCGGAAGTCTTGCCGGAAATCAGAACAATGATTGGCAAAACACAACATGCTACACATAGTTTTGATGTAATGCAGCATTCTCTGAAAGTTATGCAAAAAATCTCGCAGGATCCTAAATTCAAAACATTGAATGAATCAGACCAAAAAATTATGCTCCTCGCTTCACTTTTGCACGATATTACAAAACGAGAAGGCTTCTCAGACAAAACTCACGCAAGCAACGGAAGTTTTGATGCATTCTATATTGCAAAGAAATTTAATTTAACAAGAGAAGAAGAAATTAAATTGTATTCAATAGCCCGTCATCACGAGTGGCTGGAATTTGTAAACACTTCAAGAAATGAAGCGAAGTTAACAAAGCGGCTTCAATCTGTAGCATTTGACCTCCAGCAGGATAACCTATTTGATATGGCGCTTATGTTCACACACGCAGACTTAAAAGCTGTAAAATCCGACAATACTTTCCATGACTCAACAACCGGTCGTATAAATCCAAAATTCAACGGTGAAGAACGGGTATTTAATGATAATAAAGGAGCACAAATCAGCCTCGGGCAGAGTGCCGATATTTATGCAAAACGCATAAAAACATATATTAACGAACTTAAAAAATCAATACCTCTGACTCCTGTTACACAAGTTCCAACCTCTGATGTAATAAGAACACACATAAAACAGATTAATCCGGACGGAAGCACCGAGCACAAAGGTGTTTATGTTGACTCTGACGGTTTAATAGTAATTAAATTTAATGAAGTAACCGACTGGGAAGCATTAGGATTCCCAAAAGGAACAACTACAAGCGGAGTTACCGGTACAGGAAGAGTTCGGCAAGGCAGAGAGAAGATTCTTGAGTCCGAATTTAATACCGGAAACTTCAAATTCTTTGCACACGCTCTTAACTATTCAAACCAGCTTGTCAAATTCGACTCCTTCGGGCTGCCGGATTCAGATGCACTATTATCCGTAACATATATGGAACGCCCTGAATCCAAACATCGTAATTACAGAACGCAAGGTATTGGCTTAAATATAAAATCTAAATATGTTTACGGCGGCGGAGAAACTGACGCCGGTTCAGGCTACAGCAAAAATATTGCTGAATTTAAAGAGAACTATATTTTCGGCGGCAGGCGTGAAGGTGATAGAGTCTTTACTGCAAATCTTATAAAAAAAGCTACCGGAATGAGCGATGAACAGTATATAGAATTTGTCGAGAAAAACCAGAACAAATCCTGGAATGAAGTTGAACCGATTGACAACTCTGATCCTGTTGAATTCAGAAATAAATTAATTAAAGCATTCGCCGAAAATATAGTTTCAAGCCAACGAGCACAAAAGCGTGCTTATGACGAGTTTTATGCTTCTAATCCGGAAGCGCCTATGTTTACCTGGGCTTACAGTGCTGATGCAAACGAAAAAATCAAAAATCCTCTTGAATTTTTACATAGAAATGAACTTACCCAAGTTGAAGAAAATATTAAACAAATAGGTGAAGTCGAATTAACTCCTGTTGCAGAAAGAACAGAATTTTTAAGACAATATTCACTTGAAAGAGATATTCCAATGTTTATATTTGGGGATTAAGAAATAGTATGTACAAGAAAACTTTATCCTGATATAATTGAATAGCTGCAATTCAGGAAGGGGCGTAAATGAAAATACTTATATCAAACGATGACGGAATTTTGGCAAACGGGATTAGAGCTTTAATTGAAGCACTTGCGCCGTGCCACGATGTTTACGTCGTTGCTCCCGATAGAGAAAGAAGTGCTGCCGGGCATTCTCTTACGCTTCACACCCCTTTGAGAGTTGAAGAAGTTGACGCAAAATATGGTTCAAAGCGTTGCTGGATGACGACAGGCACTCCCGGAGATTGTGTAAAGCTTGCAATTAATGCAATATTAGCGAAAGAAGAATTGCCGGATTTAGTCATATCAGGAATTAATCATGGACCAAATCTGGGGGCTGATATTTTGTATTCAGGTACAGTAAGTTGTGCTATGGAAGGTGCAATGATGGGATATCCGAGTATTGCAACTTCGCTTGCAAGTCTTAGGAATGATTACGAAGATTTTAACTTTGCGGCTTCTTTTGTTGCAGAACTTTTGAATAAACTTGAAACCTACCATATTCCACTTAAAACTATATTAAATATAAATATACCGGGTTTGGAAAAAGAGGATATTGCAGGGATTGCAATTACTGAGCTTGGAAGCAGAATGTTTACGGATGCTTATGAAAGAAGAGTTGATCCGAGAGGAAAAGTTTATTATTGGATGGCGGGCGAATTAATCAATGAGCCGGAAGATGCTTCGACTGATATTGCTGCGGTTAGAAATAACAAGATTTCAATTACTCCTGTAACTTATGAAATGACAAGAGTTAATATAATGAATGAGCTTTCAGAAAAATTGTGTACCGAAGATGTGTGTAACTGGTTCTGATATAAATAATATGCTTGCATAGATATATCCTTTGTGATACACTTTGCATGCTAAGTTATATGTGTGTATTGTAGAGGAGTATCCCATGAAAATTCAGAAAGTTGATAATAGTTTGTCTTTTACCCGCAAACCAAATCAAAAAGAAATGCAGGTTTATACAAATTCTGTCAATAAGGGTTTAGAACTTTTAGGTAAGCAAGTTGATATTATTTTACACAATGCTTCTGCTCCCGCAGTAAGATCTGAAAATACAGGGATTGGATCGTTATTTTCCAGAACATCTGTAACGAAGTTGTTTCCATTTTTGAAGAGTCACGGTATAACAGGTATTCAGCAGGAACCAAATGGGTTGAGAAAAGTTTTGGATAATTCTCCTTATGCGCCGGAATCTAATGCAAAAAATATATTTATGATACCGTTGGAAAAGTTAACTACAGAAGAGTATGGAAATATATTGTCTAAGAAAACTTTTGATACTATTGTGAATAATAATCCAAATAGAGAAGAAGTTAACTATCCATACGTAAGGAGTATGTATGAATTAGCTTTGAGAGAAGCGTATAATAACGGAAAAAATTCTAAAGAATTTAAGAAGTTCAAAGCTCAAAGAGAGGGTGATTATGAACAAAGTGCCCTATACAGAGTATTATCCAAAATTAATGGAAATGATGATTTTATAATCTGGGGAAATAGTGATTTTTATACGGATGAAGAACTTAAAAAGCTTTCTCAAGCTACCGGTATGGAGTCTTGGAAAAAAGTAGACAGAAATTTATACAAAGATAAGGATTCAAAGAAATCTCGAGCAAGGATTGCAGAGTTAAAAGAAAAATACAAAGATGATTATGATTATTTTCTTTTTCAGCAAATGATATTAGAAAAGGAGAATAAAAAATCTAATAAATTATCTGAAAAAATAGGCATAAAAATAATTGGTGATTCTCCTGTAGCACCTACAGATGTTGAAACTTGGGTGAATCAGGAATTGTTTTTAAAAGGAAAAGCAATAGGATGTCCTCCAGATTATTTTTCAGAAACAGGGCAGAGATGGGGATTTAAATACTATGATCCAGAAAAGATTTTCAACAAAGACGGCTCTTTAGGTGAAGCGGGAAAAGCTATGCAAAAGAAATATGAAGAATATTTTGCGAGTTTTCCGGGCGGTATAAGGCTTGACCACATGATTGGCTTGATTGACCCGTTTATTTATACTTTGAACAGTAAAAACATGACATCATCAAATTCCGGCAGAATTTATTCAATATTTTCCGGAAAATATCAGAAAAAGAATGATGATGAATACGCAAATTTATTCACAAAAATTATCATACCAGCAGCAGAAAAATACGGCTTAAATAAATCAGATATTATATGTGAAGATCTTGGCGACAAAACTGCTCCGGTCAAACGTGTTATGAAAAAACTTAATCTTCAGGGAATATCAATGACGCAGTTTGATGACAGAGGCGGTAAAGCGCCCGCGAATAACGTGATTATGATTGGTTCGCATGATAATAACTCTTTCTTGGAATTTATTGAAGATTTGTTTAATTACAAGAACAAAAAAGATTCAAGAGAGACAGGTCGCTTTATGAAAAAAACAAACCATCTTGCAGAAGACACTGCACCCTTAGGAGCGACAAAAGAAGAAATTAAACAATATTCTAAAGAATTGCGCAAAGATAAAAAGAAATTTTTAGCAGCAAGTTTTGCCGAACTTTTTGCAAGTCCTGCTAAAAGAATACAAATTTTCTTCTCTGATTTCTGGGGACTTGGTAAAACATACAACCGACCGGGTACAACTCAAGGCAACTGGGCTTTGAGACTCGGTGAAAATTTTGAAGCGGATTATTATAAAGCCGCATCGGAAGGCAAAGCTCCTAATTTAGCGGATGCAATTGCCCGTGCTCTAAGACATAGAGGTCTTGATAAAGGCAATGAAGAGCTGATGAAAAATCTTGATGATTCAGCCAGGATTATCAGCGAAAAGGTTTAGTACGGGGACAGGTTTTTAAACGGTTTTTTGCCCTTACAGAGCTAGGTTCAGCCGTCTCATTTTCTTAAAACGATAGCACAGTTCGTGCCGCCAAAACCGAACGAGGTACAAAGACAGGTCTTCACCGGCTTTGAAAGAGGCGTCTTATCTGCAAGTTTGATTTTAGGTAAAGTATCGTCATAGACGCCGTCATAGATATGCGGGTAGACTTTATTTCCGCCGCTTTCCAAAAGCTTGCAACAAAGAGCCGTTTCGATACTTGCAGCCGCCCCGAGACAATGCCCTGTAAGCGGTTTGGTCGAGCTTGCAGGAACAGAGTCTTTAAAAACATTATAGATTGCTCTTGCTTCCATCAGGTCGTTTGCAATTGTACCTGTACCGTGAAGGTTTATGTAATCAATTTCTTCCGGTTTTATTTTGCCAAGAGCCAGTCTTATTGCTCTTTCCGGCTCAACGGCTTCCGGATCCGGAGTTGTGGAATGGTAAAAATCTGTTGTTTCGCCGATTCCGGCAACTTCAATTCCTTCTCCGTCTTTTGTTACAACAAACGCGGCAGCGCCTTCTCCGATATTTATCCCTTTTCGGTTTTTACTAAACGGATTAGAAGGAATGTTGTTTAAAACTTCAAGCGCATGAAAACCGTATACCGGAACTTTTGAAATTGAATCACACCCAGCAACAATTACATTGTCGGCAATTTCAGATTCCAGAAGCTCCCGCGCAATTGCAAAAGCTTTTATTCCGGAAGAACACGCCGTTGAAGTTGATGTGTAAAAATTTTTAAATCCGTAGCGGCGATACAAAAATTCCGAAGAGTTTCCGATTTGATAATGCTTCGGATTCCCGCTTATTTCATATTCATCGACTCCGGAATTAGAGGTTGCTGTAACAATTGCGGTTCTTGCCCTGTCAAATTTATCAATATTTAACGGCTCCAGTGCTTTCAGAAGGAGCCGGTTGCACCTAAGATTATAATCCTTTTCTTGAATTTCAGGCAGCAAAAAATCAACAACACCAAGCCGTGCAAAATCTCTTTGCTCAAACTTTCCGGCAATTCCCTCGACGGCTTTAGCAAAGACTTCATTAATATCAGACCCCAGATTACATATTGCATTATATTTAATAATTTTCATTTATTGTATAATTTTAGCATGAAAAACTGCTTTTATATAAAAAATTTTTGTTATCTCAAAGATGAAAATGAAATTGACGTGTCATTTATGCCGCCTCTTACAAGAAGGAAACTCAGCCTTCTTGATAAAACTACACTGGCACTTGCAAATAAGATTTTTAATGAAAGCATAGAAGAGATTGTTTTTGCCTCGAAATACGGAGAATTTACAAGACTGGATACAATTATCAGTCAGTATCAAGAGATGAACGAGGTTTCGCCGGCGCAGTTTTCGGCTTCCGTGCACAATTATCCCGTAAGTTTTTTTACGCTATATAAGAAATTAAATATACCGTACCATGCAATCTCTTCCGGTGAAAATTCGCTCGCTGCAGGACTTGTGAAATCAATTATTTCTAAAAAGGAGACTCTGTTTATTTATGCGGATGTAAAAAACGGGGTTCAGGGTGCTGCTTGTGTAATCTTACCGGAGTCAGGAATTTTTAAAGCTGAATATAACGCTGAAATTTCTGAAATAAACTATGGTTTCAGCGGGTTTATAGAGTTTCTGGACGGGCAAAGTAAAAATTTCTCTTCTGCGTTTGGAACATTCACACGGGCTTCTTGACTGAAAAGTTTATTAGCTTAAAATTGTAGTTAAAGGAGGAAATATTATGTTTCAGGTTTATATTGACAAGCCTTCATATTTTGAAGCTGAAATGGCTGGCGAGTTTAAGGATTTAGAAAGTGCAGAAGCCTTTGCGGAAAAAGAAAAAGCCGCTGACAGCGAAGCCAGTTATGAAATAAAAGAAACAAACGGCTGCGTGAACAGCTATGGTGAATTAATTGCAACTGTTGTCAAACGCGGATAGATGAAACTCTAAATATTCACCACCGACTACGTTGGCAACAAATGTTAGGCAAGAATGCGGGTTCGACTCCCTTTGGCTTAACTAAAGAAAAAAGTAAGTGCGCCTGGAGGGAGTCGAACCCACGGCAGACAAGGTTTAGGAAACCTCCGCTCTATCCTACTGAGCTACAGACGCTTACTTTTTCTGTAGAAAAAGTAAGCAAAAAGACTTTTCATTTTTTCACTGACTTTTTCTATTCCAAGATTTACGTTTTTCGTTTGTTTCTGTAGAAAAAGCAAGCAAAAAGACTTTTCATTTTTTTACTGACTTTTTCTATTCCAAGATTTACGTTTTTCGTTTGTTTCTGTAGAAAAAGCAAGCAAAAAGACTTTTCATTTTTTTCACTGACTTTTTCTATTCCAAGATTCACGTTTTTCGTTTGTTTTTGTAGAAAAAGTAAGCAAAAAGACTTTTCATTTTTTTACTGACTTTTCTACCAACATTGCTCTTTTAGTATACAAAAAGCAGTTTACCTTGTAAAGCTAAATTAAAAATGTTAAAATAATACTAGGATGAGAAAGAGCAAGAAAAAGATTTTAGCAATCCTTCCTGAAAGTATCGGCGGAAGGCTGACTATGAGCAGCATTATTGACGGTTTTGAACAAAATGACTGCAAAGTTATTGTCTTTGATGAGCTTTTTGATAAAAATCTGAAACAGGTTTTGAAAAGAAAATTTGATTATATTTGCGGGTATGATTATTCAGGATTAAAAATCAAAGTTGACCATAATATTGAAGTTCCTTCTATCAACTACTTTTCTGATGATTTGAGGAGTAAAACCTCCGGACCGGAATGGGAGAAGTATCTTCCGTATCTTGAGGAGGAGGACAATTTTACGTTCTATTGGGATAAAGTCTTGACAAGTTATGAGTCTTTTAAAAATATAACTTACCTTCCGCATTTTGTAAATTTTGATGTTTATAAAGATTTAGGAGGTGAGCCTGAATACGATATTATGTTTGCCGGAAGACTGGATACGGATTACAGGCTGAGTTTTTTTGAAGAACTTGTAGATAAGCTTCCGCTTCTTAATATTGCCTGGTTTGCAATTGACAGACATTACAGAGATGCAAGAGCGAGGGCTATATTTCCTGAATCAATAGATTTATGTTATCGCGGATTTATTGATAATGAGCAGGATATGGCAAAAGCTATCAATAATTCTAAAATAGTATTTAATATGCACTCTCAAGGGATATCTTCATTGAATTACAGAACCTTTCAAACTGTTGCTTGCAAGAGGCTGATGATAAGTGACTACAGAGAAGAACTTGCTTTGTTTGACGGACATATGCCTTTTTATGAAGATTTTTCGGACTTGATTTTCAAGATAGAGAGTTATCTTGAGGATAAGGAAGCGTATAAACTTGTAACAGATGAATGCTGGAAGATTGCAAAGCAGTGTCATAATTCTAAGGATTGTACACGATACATGCTCAAAGTCGTTGAGGGGTAAGCAAAAATGCCGCAAATTCTTTAAAATCGGTTTATTATTTTAATGCTTGTTACCCGCTTTCCAGAGTTTTATTTCCAATATTTACTTGTTAATATTTACCCTCTTCTTTAGAAAATCTTAATTAGGAAATTTTAAATTTTATGCTAATATTATGTGGTAACGGGAATAATCCGGTTTTGAACTGATATCAAAGGAGAGAATATATATGTGCGGAATAGTAGGATATGTAGGAAGAAAAAAAGCAATTGATATTTTGCTTGACGGGCTTACTAATCTTGAATACAGGGGATATGATTCAGCAGGAATTGCGGTTAATGTTGACGGCAAAGTTGAATTGTATAAAGCCGAAGGCAAGCTTCAAAATCTTAAAAATATCGTTGAGAAGAATTATTCCGAAATATCCAAATCAACAATCGGTATCGGGCATATCCGCTGGGCAACACACGGCGCGCCTACTATTACTAACGCCCACCCGCACACCTGCAATTGCGGCAAAGTTGCAATTGTTCATAACGGAATTATTGAAAACTTTAAAGAACTCCGTGAAAAACTTGAAAAACAGGGCTGTACATTCCGCTCACAAACCGATACAGAAACTGTTGCACACCTTGTTGCTACAAAGTTTGCACAAACTCATGACCTTACTGAAGCCGTAAGACTTGCAACAAAAGAAATCGAAGGAGCTTACGCACTTTGTGTTATCCATCAGGATGTAAAGGATACAATTGTTGCAACAAGAAGAAATGCTCCGCTTCTGGTTGGAATCGGAGAAGGCGAATACTATATAGCTTCAGATGTTCCGGCAATTATTCAGTACACCAAAAAGGCAATGTATCTGGAAGACAACCAGATTGTAACGGTTACACCAGATTCAATGAAGTTGATTGATATTGATAACAATCCTGTTAACGGAAAAACAGAAATGCTTCCGTGGGAGCCGGTTGCTTTGAGTAAAATGGGTTACAAACATTTTATGCTCAAAGAAATTCACGAGCAGCCGGACGTTGTAAGAAATGTACTTTCCGGAAAATTAAGAGCAATGGATGAGCCGATTACATTAAAAGAAGTAACATTAGACAGAGAAACTCTTAAGAACCTCAGCCGTATACAAATTGTTGCCTGCGGAACTTCGCTTCACGCTGCAATGGTCGGAAAATATATTATTGAAGATTTCTGCGGAATTTCTGTTGATGTAGAGCCTTCAAGTGAATATATTTACAGAAAAACAATTACAGACAAAAATACGCTTGTAATCGGCGTTTCACAATCCGGCGAAACAGCAGATACAATTACTGCAGTAAGACAGGCAAAAGCTAAAGGCTCGCATATTCTTATTGTAACAAACCGTCCTGATTCAACAATGGCACGCGAAGCGGACAGTCTGGTACCTGTTTATGCAGGTATAGAAGTATCTGTTGCAGCAACAAAATCTTATATGGCACAATTGATTTCCTTCTATCTGCTTGCAATTTATATGGCAGAAATCAAGGGGGTAAACGGGGAAGAGATAAGAGACTTGAAACACGAACTAATTGTTCTTCCGCAAAAAATTGAAAAAGTTCTTTCGCATAAAGAAGAAATTCAAAGATGTGCAAGAGCATTTTCAAGTTCAAAAGATTTTATCTTTATTGCGCGCGGTATAAATTATCCGACAGCGCTTGAAGGTGCATTAAAGTTAAAAGAAATCAGTTACATCAACGCAACAGGCTATACTGCAGGAGAATTAAAACACGGACCGATTGCAATGCTTGATGAGACAATGCCGGTTCTTTCAATTTTGATGAAGGGCAAAGTTTACGATAAGATTCTTTCCAATTCAGAAGAAGCAAAAGCCAGAAACGCAAGAATGATTGCGCTAACGGATTCTGAAGATACAAAATTGAATGAACTTTTTGACTACATAATAAGGATTCCTGAAATTTCAGAAATTCTTTCTCCGGCGCTTGCCGTTGTTCCGCTGCAGCTTCTTGCATATTATATAGCGGAATTTCTGGGCAAAGACGTAGACCAGCCGAGAAACCTGGCAAAATCGGTTACGGTTGAGTAAGATTATTGGGTTTTACCCCGCAGGCATTTCTCTTGTGGAGCAAGCTCCACACTACTACTGAGGGAAAATATATACCAGGGGTAAATGAATTAGGTTGGTAAGTAAACCTACAAGTTAGGCGTCATTGCGGGGGTAAATGTTTGGACTTGTAGGTTAAACTTATCAGTTTGACGTCATTGCGAGAAAATCTTTGATTTTCGTGGCAATCCATATGTTATTGTTGGGTTTCACCCAACCTACATTTTTTTGATAGTGAAATTTGTTCAAGATTGCTTCGGGCTGAATGACTGTTCCCTCGCAATGACACTATGCTGGTAGTCTCACCTGCCAGCCCAAATACATTTACCCCTGCTGTCATTCAGAGGGCGTGAGCCCGAAGAATCTCTATAACTGTTCGTTTTATGTAGTAAGTTTTGCATAAATACTAAAATTATGTATAATTATTCATAGTTAATAAAGCAAAGAGAAAGTAAGTATGGAAAATAAAAACCCTGTTAACCCAAGGGGGAAAATCAACAGAAAAAATTTTGTAATTTATACTATTTTATACTACATAATCATGTACACTTGTTTTTATTTTGCCTACCCTGCAACAATTAGAGTTCTTCAAGTTCCGCATTTGATACAAAACAAATGTCTTATAGAAATTTTAATGACATATTCGCCGGGATTGGAAATGCATAAATGTATTGCTATTTTGGTTATATTCGCTTATCTTACTTTTGTAATTTATAAAAAAAGAGTCAGCGATATGAATTACCCGCTTATATCAAGTATCTGTCTTGGATTATGGGGAAGTCTGTTATTATTGAAAATACACTTACTTCCGAACAATATTACAGACTATGTTGTCTGGCTGGGACTTTTCTTATTTCTTGCAGTATATAAAAGCAAAGAAAATTGTTAAAGTATTATAGATGTGGTAAATCATAGATTTACCACATCCTACAATTTTCTCAAATCTTCATCAAGAAGTCATTTCCCTTTATAGTAACCTCCCGGAGTGCTGTCATTCAGAGGGCGTTAGCCCGAAGAATCTCTATAACTTATGAAAATTTTCTATTCACTATTCACTCCTCACTATTCACCAGTTAAAGAGATTCTTCACCCCTAAATAGCTGCCGGGCTCTGAATGACAGTTTGTTGGTTTAACGCCAAGTGAACGCAGCAGCTTCTGCCCCCCTTGAGGGGGAAGTGACCGGAGGTCGTAGGGGGGGTATAGTTTGAATGAATGATTTAACCCCTCACCCGCATCTGTAGCTTTCGTCTGACGAGTCAAGCACAGCTGTTCCCTCTCTTGGATTATTCGGGGTGTCGGAAAGTTCACAGCTTTCCTCCACCTTACGGACCTGGCAAAGCCGTCGCCCTGCCGAAAATCCGCTCTCCCGCAAGGGGCGAGGAAATGGAATTGACAATTGAATAATATGGATTGCCACGGCGCTCACGCGCCTCGCAATGACTGCACTTTGGGAGGAATACTTACGCTTTTCACATCCTGTACTTCCACTATTAAATTATTGTGTATACTATTATGTGGTTGTTCACAAAAGTCAGTTGGTCTATTGAAAACAAATCATGTTTTTGTTATCGTTTAAGAAGAAAATTGCTTAACAAAATTTTACTTAACATTTCTTAATAATTAGGGATAAAAAGTTAAATTTTTTTGTGTGTAGTTTTTTATATATATAGAAGTTATGTGTGTAAGGAGTCGTTTTTATGAAAATTAACGCAATTAGCAATGCTGATTATTCACAGAGAGCCGGAAAAATTAAAGCCGGCGGAATGCAGAATGTGAGCCAAGTTAATAGAGCACTGCCCAAAAACATGTCTATGATATCTTTCAGAAGCGGGAATCCGAGACACATAGCACACATGGTTTCAGAAGAGCCGTTATTCGGGTTTAACGGAGGGGGCGTAGGTACAGTTGTTAATGACTATAACTTCTTAGATAATAAAGACGTAGATAAAATTGTAAAGTTTATCCCGATGTATAATCAGGAGGTCGAATACAAAAAAGATATCGACCCGAAAACCGGTAAAATAAAGCAGCCGGTCGGGCAGGGAGTAAAAGTAAGGTATATTCCTAAAAACCTTCCGGCAGACCATCCTTTCAAAGGTAAAGAAGGTACTCCTTTTATTACAGGTCAGGCGCTTGATAATTCTAACGACCTTGTTAAATTTTTAAAAGATAAAAAAGACAATATTTTCCTATTAGAAGAAGTTAAATCCTCAAATATGAATTGGGGAATGGAAGAGAATGTTCCTATAAAAATGTTCAGAGCGCAAAAGGATGAACATTTAAAAAATGCTATGACTAAAAACGGCATGTCAAAAGAGCTTCAGGATAAATTAGAATTTGTATTTACCTATGTTGATTCTACTGCAAGCATGCCAAAACAGTACGCCGACGGGTTTAGTTATTCAAGTTCAACAGGAAATGATTTAGAAAAGAGATTTGCATCCGGCTGGAAAGGGCAGCCTTATGCTAAAGAAGCTAAGGCAACAATCGAATTAATGCCTGCTCTGAAAGAAAAATACAACATTGATCCGAGATACATACTCTGCTCTGACGGTCAGCCTATGTTTGCAATGCATTATGCTGCTCAAAAAAATGCAGCAGGCGAAGCTTACTGGCAGGATAAATTCTTTGGCGGTGTCGGTCACAATATGAACGCTGGCTATGATCAGCCAATGGGCGCAAGACAGGCGATTGTTAACCTCGGTGCTACAAAAGAAGAATTAACAAAGTTAGCAAATAGCACGGAATATATTAACGCTCTTAAAAACGGAGAAGAAGAAAAATTCCTTAGAGAAACGGTTTTAAAAGATTTTGTAAGACCAAAAAGCGGCATGAACGCTTATAACGTTGCAGTACACTATGCAAAAGCCGGTTATGTTCCGATGTTAACAACGGTTTCAGAAGGGTATCACGATTCTTTGATTACAAATGATCTTGTATCTGCAATGTATGACGATTTAGTCAAGCTTGATGAGCTGGGTAGATTTAAAGGTTTGACAAACCCGCTTATGGATCCGAATGTTTCTCCGTTTAAGTATAATATATTACAGCCTGGATACAAAGAAGATGTCAAATTAAAACTAAAAGACGGCTCTGTTGCTACTGTAAATAAATTTCAAATTTTTGATAAGAATAAATGTGATTTAAAAACAGTAAGAGAAGTTAAGCGTCAAAATAAAATAAACTTGTTAGATAGATTTAGCGACAAATATGAAGGTGCTATTTTATTAGATAAAGACGGAAAAGAAATTAGTAAACCGAATGAAGGTCGTATGCATATTACGGCAGGTAAATCAGACAGAAGCTTAAAAATGTACGGTGGTATTTCTGATGAATATATTGCAAAACTTAAAAAAGGTGAAGATGTAAAACTCATTGTAAGCTGGGGACGCGGCGACCTTCAAAAAGGCATGGATACGGTTATTGATTCTTTTGAAAAATACGCCAAAAAAGATCCTAATGCTATTTTAATTTTTGGCGGTGATATGAAACATGAGCCGCAGACAATTGAAAAGTTTGAATTAGCAGCTTCAAAACCGGAGTTAAAAGGTCGTATGATGTTGACAGATGGTTGGACACCGGGTAAGGATTTTGCAATGTGCGCAGACGCGGCACTTCTTCCTTCAAGATTTGCGCCTTGTGAATTGACAGACCTGGAAGCTAAAAAAGCCTTGTGTACTCCGATTGTTCCAAAGGTTCAGGGTATGGCACAAAAGAACTTTGATCCTTCAATTCCTGAGGAAGCCAAATTAATGGATGCATATAAAGGCAAGCACGAATACTTTATGTCAGAAGAAACAGCTCTCAAAGCTGCAAACGAAGATGCTAAAAAAGATTTTATAAACACAAGAGACAAGCTGGTTAAAGAAATCAGCAACAAGTACAAAGGACAGGTAAACGAAGAAATTCCGCAGGAATTATTAAAAGAAACTCTTGAGGAAAACGAAACTTACAAAAAAGCTCTCAGAAAACTCAGAGACTCTGTAATTTCCGATGAAATGGCAGAATGTCTGGAAAGAGCGTTGATAACTGACAGAAACAGTAAGAATGCCGAAACAATTCTTGCAAACCAGATAAAAGCCGATACAACATGGTTCGGTAATGCCTGGTTAAGTTCAACGGGTAAATCTTCAGGTCAATTGTATTTTGATTATCATTTTAATAACAAAGGAAAAAATATCTCTAAAAAAGATTTGATTAAACTTGATTTTTCCGGTCTTGGCGGTCAAGTCTCCGGGAGCGGACATGGCGGAACCATTCATTTTAATGGAAAAGCTAAAAAGATTGCGACAGCTGCACTTGGACTTGCGGCACTTGCAGGACTCGGAGTTACGGGCTACAAGTTTGGCTGGTTCTCTCCTAAATTTGAAGACGAAAAACCACACGGACATCTTTCCTGCGTAGGGTAAGAGTTTATAAGCCGCCCCTGAAACTTAATAAAAGTCGTTGGCTTTTAAAGTTACAATGTGAGCGAAAACACTATTATTGCAGATAAAATCAAAACAGTCATGACAAATACGGCAGCAAGCTTTAAAACCGGATGGAAGGCAAAAGAGTAGTCCTCGTTCGGATTAAGCTGCCTCAAAACGTTTCTTACAAAGTCCTGTTTTGCATCAAGTTTTGTTTTATTGAAAGACTCGCTCATCAGGCGCCTTATATTGTATGTATCTTCAAGCTCCTTTCTTGCCTGCTTGTTATTAATCGTATATTTTTTTATTTTTATACTCTCATCTGCAGGAAGTTCATTATCTATATAAGCAGATAAATTATTCTGAAAAATTCTGTATTGACTGCCTGCTTTTGATGAATATATTTCTTCCCTTTCTTCAACAGAAGTTTTCAAATCCTGAATCATGGTTTTAATAATTTCGTATTTTTCCCTGCAGACAGGACATTTTTTCAAATGTTCTTCTACCTTTATTTTTAATGCTTTACTCAAATCACCTTCTACATAAAAAGACAACAAAACATCCATTTGTGCACATGTTATTTCCATTTTTTACTCCTATATAAACTCTTTTAACTCTTCCTGAAGTTTCAGTCTTGCTCTTGAAATCCGTGATTTTACGGTTCCGAGAGCTGTATTTGTAATTTTTGCAATATCATCGTAACTTAACCCCTCGTACTCTCTTAAAATAAGTACAATTCTCAAGTTCTCCGGAAGCGTCAACAAAGCCGCCTTAATGAGTTTTTCCATCTCGGAGAACAAACACCTTTCCCCCGGTTCGCATCCGATTTTGTCCTTTATTTCCAAAAGCTTGTCATTATCAAGCTCGAGCTTACTGTGTCTGGCATGCCTTTTTACATAATCATAAAAAATATTGGTAACAATTTGATTCAGCCAAGGTTTGAACCGGTCGGTATCCTTAAGATACTTGATATTTTTTGCCATTTTAAGCAGGGCTTCCTGAGTAAGGTCTGCAATATCATGCCTCTTGTCCGTAAGATAACTGAACATTGTAAATATATTTTTCTGAACACGCCGAATCAGCTCCTCTAAAGCTTTTGTATCACCTTTTTGAGCGAACAGAATCAGTGTATTTATATCCCTTTTTTTGTATCTGGATTTTGACATCTCAAAATCATTATATAAAGTCGTAAAATAAAATATATTGCCGGATTAGGGGGTGCAATCCGTAGCCTGTAGACTACAGGCTCATTATTCAAAGTTACCCCCTCCCTAACCCTCCACGTTGGAGAGGGAAGGCGCCTGCACTGTTCATTCAGCATTTATTCCGCATCAGAAGAGCGCTGCCGAACCTCTCTCCCTGAATGAGGGAGAGTCGGAGAGGGTGATAAATATAACAATAAAAAGTATCAGCACCCATCCTAACCTTCCCTCAAAAGGGAAGGAATG
>CASFPS010000003.1:0-31105 GCA_949296355.1 uncultured bacterium
TTTGACAATTAAATATAAAATAGATTGCCACGAAAATCAAAGATTTTCTCGCAATGACAGCACTTTGGAAGTAAACCTACAAGCCTGGCGTCATTGCGGGGGTAAATGATTTCAGCTATGAAGTAAACCCACAAGCCCGACGTCATTGCGGGGGAACAGCCATTCAGCCCGAAGCAATCCAAACGAGGAAAACCCCTCACCCGAATTTCTAAGTTCGCTAAACGCTCACTAAGAAATTCTTCCCTCTCCCGCAAGGGGCGAGGAAATGAATTTGACAATTGAAGAAAATGGATTGCCACGACCCTCACGGGTCTCGCAATGAACAGAAGTGAAACTATAAGTATGACGTCATTCTGAACCCGATAACAATTCAGGGGTGAAGAATCTCTAAAACTCTATTCACTCCTCACTATTCACTAAAAAAGAAAGGCTAAAAATGAACTCAGTAATACAAGATATGAATCCGGTTTTACAAATGCTTACAGTAATGACACTGTTTTCATTACTGCCGTTTGTATTTTGCTGTATGACCTGCTTTTTAAGATTTACGATTGTATTTTCGCTTCTTAAAACCGCAATGGGCGTACAGGTTCCGCCGGCAATCGTAACTATCGGGCTGTGTATGATTCTGACTTTCTATACAATGGGTAATGTTTTCCAGCAAATGTATGACAGAGGCTCGATTCCGTATCAGAAAAACCAGAATCTTATCGAAGCAATCAACGAAGGGTCAAAACCTTTAAAAGAATTTATGATGAAACAGACAAGAGAAACAGATTTAGCGTTTTTTGTGGAACTCAAACATAAGACGCCGCCTAAAAGTCCTGAAGAAATTACCCTCTGGGAAGTTGCGCCGGCTTATATTTTGAGCGAACTCAAAACCGCTTTTGAAATCGGTTTCATTGTATTTGTTCCGTTTATTGTGCTTGACCTTGTTGTTGCAAATATCCTGCTGGCTCTTGGTATGTTCATGTTATCTCCTACAATTATCTCTCTTCCGTTTAAACTGCTTATATTTATTGCGGTCGACGGCTGGGCGCTGATTGTACAGGGGCTGGTGCAAAGTTATAATTAGTGAATAGTGAGTAGTGAATAGTGAATAGAAATTATTACAAGCTTAACAACATTGTAAGAAAATCCGCTCTCTCAAAAAGAGCGAGGGGAAAAGATTGAAAATTAAATATAATTTAGAAATATAAAGATGTAGGTTGGGTGAAACCCAACAAAAACTGAATGGATTGCCACGACCCTCACGGGTCTCGCAATGACCGGAAGTGAAACTACAAGTATGCCGTCATTCTGAACCCGATAACAATTTAGGGGTGAAGAATCTCTAAAACTCTATTCACTATTCACTCCTCACTATTCACTAAAAAGAAAGGCTAAAAATATGGAAATGTTAACTGAATATTTATCAAAAGGATTTATGGTAATGCTTGCCATATCAATGCCGTGTGTACTCACTGCTGCGGCAATTGGTCTTGTTGTCGGTATTATTCAGGCTGTAACTCAGGTTCAGGAGCAGACAATTGCTGCAGCGCCTAAAATATTTGCAGTCTTTCTGGTTATTATTATTGGCGGTATGGGATTTATAAAGCTTTTAACCAACCTGTTTACAGAAGGTATGGCACTTGCTTTTAACACTGTACCCAAAAACGACAGTTTTGTTCTTCCTGCCGATTATTATAAGTATACAACGCCGTTTGAAGGCGAGATGAAAGATTCGTTCAGAAATCAGGATGACATTAATACGCTTATGAAAAATCCGGGCAAAGTGCCGTATATAGACAAAGGGCAGAAGATTAAATACGATACAGCACCACGCGCGCCGATGCCAAAGGGTAATTTTGTAGAAATTAATAAAATGCTGGGTAGATAATGAAAAAAATTTTGTTCTTGCTTAGTTTAATAATGCTTCCCGCGCAAGCCTTTCAGGATTGTGTAATCACTGCTGACGGCAAGCTTTCGGACATAAGCATAGAACAAAACGACATTATTGATGTTTACCCGTTATTTACCGTGATGAATGAAAAAAATACGCTTTTTGTTCATCCGCTTAAAGAAGGTAAAACGAGGCTTTGTGTACTCAAAAACAACAAAAAGATAGTAATGTTTAATGTGGAGGTGAAACCGGATGAGACAATAATCAGTGAAGCAGAAGGATTTGAAGTATTCAGTATAGACCCGCCTCCCGAGGCTCAGGAAGATTCTTTTGACTTGGATTTGCCGCCGGGGGTAAATTCTGTTGGTGACTGAGTAACTGAGTGATTAAGTGACTGAGAAATGTAGGTCAGGTTTTACCTGACAATAACTTTTCTATTCCGGTGGGAACGCTGACGCTTTTCCCACCCTACTAACTGACTAGTGAATAGTGAGGAGTGAATAGTGAATAGAAAATTTTCATAAGTTATAGAGATTCTTCGGGCTAACGCCCTCTGAATGACTGCACTTCGGAAGTAAACCTACAAGTTGGACGTCATTGCGGGGGTAAATGAATTAGGTTAGTAAGTGAAACTACAAGCTTGGTGTCATTGCGAGGGAGCAATTAAAACAGCCCGAAGCAATCTTGAACAAATTTGACAACTAAATAAAAATAGATTGCCGCGAAAATCAAAGATTTTCTCGCAATGACAGATGGTGGATTGCCGCGTCGCTCACGCGCCTCGCAATGACACCCGACCGGCTGTGTCGGCTACTAGCTCAAACATTTACCCCCGCAATGACAGAAAATTCTATTCACTACTCACTATTCACTATTCACTAAATAGGCATACTTGCCCGACAAAATCTCTAAAAAGGACAAAAAATGGATGAACTCATAAGACAAATGGCATTATTATTTCCGGAATTTGACCGCTGGTTCTCAGCGGGCTTCATCGTGTTTGCGCGTCTTCTCGGGTTTATAAGATTTGCGCCGGTATTTAACAGACGTGAAATTGCCGGTCTCGTTAAACTTGCTTTTGCTTTTATACTGACAATAATGCTTACTCCGCTTCTGAAGCCGGGCATTCCGCCAGCAGATATTTCCCCGCTTCTGCTTTTACTGCTCAATTTTGCAGTCGGAGCTATAATCGGATACATAGCACAGCTTCTTATTCTGGCAATAGAAGCCGGCGGAGATATGATAAACACCCAGATGGGTTTATCTTCTGCCATGGTTATGGACCCTACCACAAACAGCCAGACATCCATTTTGAGCCGTGTAATCACACTTTTAGGTCTGGTAATCTTTATGGAGTTAGGCGGTTTCTACTGGCTTATTAATGCACTTGTCAGGAGTTTTGAAATTTTCCCTCTTTATGCAGTAAGCATTCCGCTTGAGCAGATTATTAATATGGATTATCTGATTAAGATGACATCAAATGTTTTATATATGGGGCTTCAAATAGCCTCTCCGGTACTTTTAGCAACGCTGGGGCAGGATATTATTCTCGGTGTAATTTCCAAAACAGCGCCGCAGGTTAACGTATTCCAATTAAGCTTCCTGTTTAAACCTGTTTTCGGCGCGGCAATTATGATATGGATTTTGCCGATGCTGATAAATGTAATTTCAGACTTTTTTACATCTTTTGCAAAGATATATTGAAAATCAGAAAAAAGCCTGATTCGACTTAAATCATTTAAATTTTATTAAAAAATGTAAAAATTTTCGACAAAACTAGCAAAAAATTTTAATCTTACGTTTTAGAACTAATGGATAGTTGATTAAAAACCGAATATGATATAATTGAATAAACTAGCGAGGTAACTACATGAGTGAAGTTAATGGTCCAAAATTTAGTGTTAATCAGGTAAACTTTAGCGGAATTTCCAAACCGCAGCCGGAATCTCAGCAGGAATCACAGGAAAAAGAGACACCCCAATTAAGTGATTTTTCGGATCCGAAAGCTGAAGCACTCGGACGTTCAATGCTATTCAAGGGTGCTGACGATACAAAACACGACTTAAAAGCTCTTTTAGATAATCCTCAGATTGCCGATAATTCTGATAAAGCTTTTGAAACTGCTTTTAAAGCCGCCCAGGATGCAGGAGTTAATAATCCTTACGAAGAAGCAGCCTCTTTTGCAACCGGCAGTATGTAATTAATTTTTCTGCAAACAAAATAAAATGGACAAATTTTTAAAAATTGCCCATTCACTTTCTAACCACTTAATTTTTAACTATTTAGAAAACTTACCTTTTATTTTATTATATATTGATATAACAAAGTCTTTTGCTTTGTGACAAATATTGTAACATGGCTCAGTAGCTTTATTTATGTACTTTTTAATATTTGCGTTTTTAATCTTCCCGAAAACATTTTTCTTATGCGCAAGCCCTAAAGCCCCGATTACAACTGCAATTGATGCAGCCCCTTTTACAAGAGTTGAGGCGAAAGACGGTTCATCGTCATCGCGTCCTTTAAAACTTACTGTATCACAAGCAGGCGTCTGAATTTGTATCGGATTCCGGCGGATATTGTTAATATTCCTGACTCCAACGCTTCCTGCAGTTTCGCTGCCGCTGAATGAAACGCTATGCATACAAACCTCCTTACGATTTTACACACTTCTATATCATGTAAAACATTTTGGAGAGAAAATTTGCCTTTTTGTTACAAAAATTTACATAAACGTTTTACGTTTATCACTCAACTGCTTTTGAATACACTTTTGCGATATTATATCACGGCTTGCCTCAGGAATATCAATAAATGTAAAAGATGCTTTTATGATGCCGTCCTCATTATCTGTACGGATAAATTTTGCTTTTGTTTTAACCTCTTTTGGCGAAAACAGAATGTCAATCATAACAATTTCCGGAATTTGAATACTCTTATCGAGCTTTAACCTTACACCGTTTGCAGAAATGTCATAAATTTTACAGGGTATAACAGTTCCGGGGAAACTCAGTATTGCCTCCTCATCAATTCTTACCCTGAAATATTCTCTGTTTTGCTGATATTCAATCTCATCAGGAGTCTTGAGCGTAAAAAATACATACGGGTCTTGATTTTCCACAAATTTTAATGTTGTTTTGGCTGTATAAAGCGCATTCTCACACGCAAAACTTATTGAAACCTCCTGCGGAGCCGGAACTTTTAACTCCTTTTCATACTTCATACAGGCATAAATTTCTTTTTCACCGAGTCTCTTAATTGCAGCCTTGGCATAATGCCCGACATTATCAGAATCAGTGTAGATAATTTTTATGTAATTGATGTTTTCTAAATTGAGATTGAATTTCATTTTACTTTTCTGTAATTGTTATTTTCAAATTTGTACTCGCCGATTTTTTTCCCCTTGTCGTTGTATTGGACTATTGTACCGTCTTTTTTCTTTTTAAAAGTCCCGACCGGAGGATTTTTCATCCTGTTAACCGGCACATACTGCCTTTTGGGAGGAAGCTCTGCCAGAACAGGCATTGCAAAACCGAGTATTAATACTAAAGATAAAAGCTTTCTCATACCATTATTATACCACGTTTTTATAGTATAATCATTTGTATGAAAGGTATAATTTTTGATTTTAACGGAACTTTGTACTGGGATTCGCAGCTTCATTATGATGCGTGGGTTGAGTATTCTAAGATTTTGAGAGGAACACCCTTTACCCGTGAAGAAATGCGCGACAAGATGTTCGGGCATACAAACAAAGACATTATCCAATATGCTATAGGGAAAGAGCCGACTGCTGAGATGGTTGAAAAGTATGCAAAGGAAAAAGAATCTCTGTACAGAAAAAGATGTCTGATTGACAGAGAGAATTTCAAACTGGCTCCGGGGGCAGAAGAGTTTCTAGATTTTCTTAAAGAAAATAATATTCCTATGACAATTGCAACAATGTCCGAGTGGGATAATGTCGAGTTTTATATCAGAGAATTTAATCTGTCAAAATGGTTTGATGTTGACAAAATTGTATATTCAAACGGCAAAATTCCGGGTAAACCTGCACCTGACATATTCCTGATTGCGGCAAAAAATCTTGATTTAAACCCGCAAGACTGTCTGGTATTTGAAGATGCAATTGCAGGAATTAACGCCGCAAAAGCAGCAGGCATAGGAAAAATTATAGCCGTTGATTCAATAGAGCCGCCTGAATTCTATCAAAACATTGAAGGACTTTCCGGAATAATCACAAATTTCAGCGAAGTTGACAGAACCCTGTTTACGGCGCCTGTTTGTTAGAAAATTTTATTCCAAAGATTCTTTATACCGTTCCAAACCCATTTAGCGCCGGCAGCAATACCGTTTCCGACCCATTTTATGCCGCTCCAGACTCCTTTTGCAGCCGGAACAATAGCTTTATTCCACAACCAGGAACAACCCTTGCCTATGCCTTTAAAAACCGGAGAAATAGCATTATTCCAGAGCCATGAGCAGCCTTTTCCGATACCTTTAAAAATCCCCGGAAGTAATGGTGATAATGCAACACCCGCTGCAAATCCGACTCCGGCGCCGGCACCGAAGGCATAAGGATTGCCGCATACAACAGGCGGGAAGCCGAATCCGAAACATCCCGGAGTAAATCCTCCAAACCCGCAGCAGCCGAATGTGCTCATACTGTTACTATGTATACTTACAGAGCGCCCGTTGCAATTTATAAAAGTATTTGATATTGTTCCGAATTCCATAAATAATATTCCTCTTATATATAAAAAGTATACCAATACGAAATAATTGCCCTTTCTATAGAGGGAATTTTACAAAAGTTTACAAACCAGGTTCTTATAAAATTTGTTATTAGCAGGTTTCTACGGTCTAATCAAAACATTTAGCCTTATTTATGTTATAATTTCTATATAAATTTTAATGCGGGGTTGTGATATGAATAAATGGTTGAAAATTACCGGTTACATATTTTTAGGTATTGTTGTACTGATTTATCTTTGTTTTTTGTTTGTTCTTCCAAATGTAATTAAAATCGAGAATTATAAAGCTGACATCCAGAAACTCGTTGAAGAGCAGGCAAAGCTGAAACTTGATTTTTATAACGCAAAAGTCGTTACAACGCCGCTTTTGGGTATCGGATTTAAAGCGAACGATATAAGCGTAAGACTTCCGGATGATTCAACATTATTTTCGGCAGACAAAATTCAGGCAAGGGTTGCGCTCCCGAGTATTTTGCTTCTTACCGCAAAAGTTTCCTGTCTGGAAGTCGAATCCCCGTTTATTAATCTTGAAATTATAAACGATGAAAACTTCAAGATTGTAAAACTCATAGAACAAAAACTGAACGCAGGAAAAGAACATAAGCTTGAAGCTGAAGGTCAGACTTCCAAGCTTGATGACGGCAAATTTAAATTTAATCCGGCTTGGATAAGAATAAAAGTTCCTAATGTAAAACTTTATAACTACAGGATTCTTGTTAATGATTTAAAATCCAAACATTTCTTAAACCTCAGAGGGGAAGAATTAACTTTCGGATACTTTAACGGTAAAACCGCAAAACTCAAGACTTATGCGGAATTATACAGTGATGAAAACAAAAATATTACTGCAAATATTGATATAAATACCTTTTTGCCAAAATTCGGAACAAAGCTTGATAAAGAGGACGATCCGGCAGAAAGAATCGATATTGCTTTTGTAAACCCTGTTACAATGTACAGAAATTATGATTTGAAAGCAAATCTGGACACAAAATTAAGAGTCAGAAACCACAAAAACAAATTATCTTCTTACGGATATTTTAATATCGACAACATAACTTTGAAAATTTCACACCTTGTTCTGCCTGAAAGTTATCTGAGGGCTAAAACTTTCGGAACACAGGTTAGTCTGGATACAAATATTTATCCGGTCAAAGACCAGTATATCCAATTGCTCGGCAGTTTGAACTATGGCAGCCGTCCGAGAATGGATATGAGAATAAAAACCGGTACAATAAAATTTGAAGATATGGTGATACTTGCAAAAGCCGTTCTGGATTCGCTTTCTGTAAGAAACGAACTTGCGCAAATCAAGGCGGAAGGGTATTTGAATGCTGATTGCTACATCAAAACCAACTTTAAAAAATGGAATTCCGAAGGCTCCGTTGTGATAAAAGACGGCGGCGTGAGCGTGAGAAACCTCGGCAAAGTCTTATCTGGCGGGAATATTGACATCAAACTCAATGACAATATTCTTGATATAAGAAATTCGAGCATTTTAATCGGAAATGCGCCTTTATATATTGACGGCAAAATTGACGAAAAATCCGTTGCGGATATTAAAATTAAAGCCGATAAAATTCCGCTTCCGGCTCTGTTTAACGCATTTGCACCGGAGAATTTGAGAAAAACATACAATTTCAAATCCGGACTTGCCTCTCTTGATTTAGGCTTGAGCGGGAAATTAAAAGAAGCGGTTTCCGGCGTAAGGTTTGCTCTGAGTAATTTGAATATCTCTGATAAGAACATTAACATAACAAACGGACAGTTATCCGGCGAGTTTTTTGTTAACTCAAAAGAACAGACAGGAAAAATCAATAATAAAAACCTGAATTTATCATTCCCTAAAACCGGCTCCGGGATTGCAATTCCGGACTTGAATATTGAAGTTGCGGACAACAACATTAATATCAAAGAAAATTCGATTCTTTTAAATGACAAAACAAATCTTAAATACAGCGGCGGAATTGTTGATTACAGCAACCTTGACTCAATAAACTTCTTATTACAGGGAAATATTGATACAAACGATTTAATTAAACTAATCGGAAAAGAGTTTAAACCTTTTATACATTCAAAAGGCTCAATTCCGGTAAAATTAACCGTTGAGGGAGATAAATTAAAACAGACGCTCTTTTTACAAGCGCTTTGTGACAAAGAAAACTTTATCACACCTGTTGATTTCGGAAGTATTGCCGGACAAAATATAGCTTTGCAGAGTGTAATTGACTTTAAGCCTAACAGAATAAAAATTAAGAAAACCGGTATATTTAAACGCATAGTGAGCGTTGACGAAAAAGGAAACGAAGTTGTTAACCTGACGGAAGTTCTCGGAATTGACGGTACGGTTGAAAAAGACAGAATTAATTTAATCAAAATCACGATTCCTGAAACTCTCAAAGGCAAGATTTATGCATTTCCCGAATCAGCGTTCGAGTTGAAAGGCAGAGCCTACGTTTTGGGAGAACTTGCAGCCCCGAGAATGCGCGGCGGGTTTGATGTTGCAAACCTTTCAATTCCGGAGCTTATGCTCTCGCTAAGAGACGCTAATCTGGATTTTAAAGGACATAGCGCTGATTTTGTAATCAAAGATTTAATCCTCAACGAATCCGACATTCAGGTTAATTCAAAAATCAGCCTGCTTCCGTCAAAAGTTTTGAATATATTAAATCTTGACGTAAAATCCGGATACTTTAATCTTGACAAGCTTATGAAAGTTAGCGAAAAAGCCATGGCTTATGTCCCGAAAAGTAATTCAAAGCCTTCAAATTCAGAGCCTGCTGATATTCCGGTTGAAATAAAAGACGGAAACATTGATTTTGCACGAATTATTACAGGCAAAATTGATATTAAAAATACGACTTCCAAAATTGCTTTAGCAAATAATGTATTTTATATAAGAAACCTCAAGACAAATGTCTTTAACGGCAGAGTAAGAGGAAATATTTCCGTAAACCTGATTTCAATGCTTCTGAATATTGCGGTTGAGGGGAACGGGGTTGATGTCAAAAAAGCACTTCTGGACGCTTGCGGCATGAAAGATACTTTATCGGGAACAGCCTCCTTTGATACAGATATTTCATTAAAGGGAGCAACTTTTGAAGAGCAGGTAAAAAGTTTGAGAGGACGTGTTAACTTTAAAGTTAAAGACGGGCAGTTCGGACCTTTCGGCAAACTTGAAAATCTTATTATTGCAGAAAACATAAGAGAATCCCAGCTCTTCCAGACAGCGCTCGGCGGAATTATAAGCGGACTTACAACCATTGATACAACGCACTTC
The DNA here is from genome assembly GCA_949296355.1 of uncultured bacterium. GTDB lineage: Bacteria > Cyanobacteriota > Vampirovibrionia > Gastranaerophilales > Gastranaerophilaceae > CAG-196. Next base: position 9,911 of record CASFPS010000003.1, read on the forward strand.
TCGGAATTAAAAGGAACGTTGAGTTTTAATGACGGAGTTTGTAATATTAATCCGATAACGTCTCTGGGTGATATTTTGAGCCTGTATATTTCCGGCGACTTTGATATATTGAGAAATTATGCGGATATGAGCGTGAGAGCAAGAATGGCATCTTTAGTTTCTAATCTCTTAGGACCGCTCGGTGCAATCAACCCTGCTAATCTGCTCAACAGCGCTGCAAGCTTGAATATTGTAACAGCAAAAGCGTTCTCTATCTTTTGTGTAATGCTTCCTGAAGAAGAAATTAATGCAATTCCGAGTTTTGCAAACAAATACGTGGATAATGCAGCAACCAAATTCCAGCTTGTAGTCAGAGGAGACGCTGCAAAACCGCTTACACTCGTAAAATCGTTCAAGTGGCTTGCAACAGAAAGTGAATACGAAGAAGCGGTTGAATACGTAAATTCAATTCCTGAGCCGGTTGAAGGCAGCGAAGCAACAACAATTGAGGAAGTTGTTCAGGAAGTTGAGGCTGAGAAGAAAACTTTCAGGTATAAGATTAAAAACCTGTTCAAAAAAGAAGAAGCCGGCGACGGGGATGATAATTAGTTTAAGGGATTCTTCACCCTTAAATTGCCATCGGGTTCAGAATGACGGCAAACCGACCGGTTACAATGTAAACAATTGTATATGTCAGGTTTTACCTGACAATAACTTTTCTATTCCGGTGGGAACGCTCACGCTTTTCCCACCCTACACATAGCACAATGGTTGTGGAGCAAGCTCCACACTACTTCTACAAATCGGGCGTCATTGCGGGGGTAAATGTTTGAGCTAGTAGCCAACACAACCAGTCGGGCGTCATTGCGAGGCGCGGGAGCGCCGTGGCAATCCATTTAGTTATTGTTGGGTTTCACCCAACCTACAATTCTATTTGTAAATTTTTGTCAGGCAAAACCTGACCTACTTGTGGAGCAAGCTCCACACTACTATTTTTATTTCCTCAGTCACTTAATCACTTAGTCACTCAGTCACCAGCCCCCTTCTTGATCACCTGGTCACTTGATCACTGTAAATATCCCTCTTCTTGCTCACTTAACAACTGTTTACCCTCCGAGTTTTGATTTTAGAATCCGTGCTGCGGAAATCAAAATATCAATACTTGTGGAAAACGGCGGAGCGTAAGTTAAATCAACATCTAACAAATCTTCGACTTTCATTCCGTTCAAAAGTCCTACTGAGACAGTATTAACCCTTTTATCAGCATCTCCGCAGCCGATTGCCTGTGCCCCGAGGACTTTGTGCGAACGCCTGTCAGCAACAAGTTTAAGCGTTACATTCCTTACTTCCGGCATGTAACCCGCTTTATCCCGTTTGGTTATTACAACAGATACTGTATCAAATCCGAGTTTTTGTGCTGCTTTTTCGGTTAAACCGGTCATAGACATATTAAGCGCATGATACCTTAAAACTGCAGAGCCTAAAATTCCTTCAAAATCTTCTGTTCCTCCGCAAGCATTTATAGCTGCAACACGCCCTTCTTTATTGGCAGTAGACCCCAGAGGAACCCAGGACGGCGTGTGGGATATCATATTAATCTTTTCAACGCAGTCTCCGCAGGCATAAATGTCCGGAATACTTGTCTGCATTCTGCTGTTTACTTTAATAGCTCCGGTAATTCCAATCTCTATTCCGGCTTCTTGTGCAATATCAACAACAGGATAAACACCGGCTGCAATTACTACCATATCAGTTTCAAAACCCGAGCCTCCTGCGGTCAGAATCCCCTTTACTCCTCCGGTTTCATTATCGGCAACAAATTCACTTACTGTATCTTCATTGATAATTTTTACAAGTCCGTCCGAGTTTTCTAAGATAAATGTCTGAATAAGTGATGAAATATCCTCATCAAAAACAGAAAGTATAAAAGGAGCACGCTCGACAAGGGTTACATTCTTTTTATTCTTGACAAAAGCTTCAACAAGTTCGACACTTATATATCCGCCGCCTATCAGGGTAATATTTTGTGATTTTTCCATGGCAGCTCTGATATTAATTCCGTCCTCCAGAGTCCTTACAGAAAACACATTTTTTAAATCTTTGTTCTTAATATTCGGAATAATCGGGCTTGAACCGGTGGCAATAATGAGTTTGTCGTATTCCACAAACTCGCAGGTTCCAAAATGAAGATTTTTGACAAGAATCTTTTTGTCTGCAGGAAGAATTTTTGTAACTCTATGTTCCGTAAAAATATTGATTCCGCTTTTTTCAAACTCTTCTACCGTTCTTACAACAAGCTTATGCCAGTCCTCAAAATCTCCTGCAATATAGTAAGGAAGACCGCAGGAAGAGTATGAAACATGGGTATCCTGTGTATAAATTCTCACCTCCGCATCAGGAAGGGTTCTCTTTGATTTTGCTGCAGCCTTTGCACCGGCTGCGACTCCGCCGATAATAATTATTTTCATACCAGAATTATGGCAAGCCTGTTTACTTTATGCAATTAGACAGTTAGTTTAAATTAATTTTGTTATTTTAATTTTTGAACAGGTCATAAAAATTATAAAACTGATACGGGTACTTGAGCGTATATTTCTCCAAAAATTTTACATATGCTTTTTGCATATCTTCCAGAATTTCACTCTTCTTTGTCCTGTCTGTAACAAACTTTTCCGTATAAACTTTAAACTTTCGTCCTTCTTTTGCACAAACAATAAAATACACCGGAACATTCATCATAAGGGCAAACCTGAGTGTACCGGCGGGAAATTCTGCTCTGCGGTTCAAAAAATCCGCCTCATATACTTTATTCGTATTTTCTGACGAGACTCTGTCGCCTGCCATAAAAACAATTTCACCGTCTTTAAGGCGGTCTGAAACCATAATTGAAGTCTCTGCACTTACTGTTTCGACCGGAAAAGCGTCGATATTCAGTTTTAATTCCAAAGATTGCAGAAAATGATTAAATTGCCTGCAAGCACTTGCCTGCAAAAAAACATTAACCCGCTTAGGATGGTCAAGATGTTTATCCTGAAAAAGTGTTCTTAAAATTTCAACATTGCCGACATGAGTCGTTATAAAAAATGCTCCGTGGTAAACTTCCGGATCAAGAAGTACAAACCGCTCCGGATCAAGATTCCCAAGAAAAGATATAAATTTATCTACGAGCGAATTTCCGTAGTTCAAAAACTGGATAAACGAGTGCAGCAGAACAAATTTTTTATTAATAATCCTGAAAAATTTTTCAGAAGCCCTGCGTCTTTCTTTCGCCGTAAGAAAAACCATCAGAACAACAAAGAAAGCTATAATTCTCACCGGAATCTCGCCAAAAGTCCGGTAAATATATTTAGTCAAAATCAGCCGCCGCCTTCCAGCCCCCTGTTCGGAGAGCCGGAACCAGTTTTTATTATCCTGTTCTTGTGTCATAGTTTGATTTTAACATAAAAGTCCGGTTTTTAAGTTTATCTTACCGCAATATCGTTATTATTAAACGGATTGACTGTTAAATCAGGTGTATGTTGTATTCTTCATCAAGTTCAAAAAATCCGTCCGGCTCAAGGTTGTGATAATGATAAGAATTTTCAATAAATTCAGGATTAAACATTCCTTTTTTGCCCAGAATTTGTATTATTTCCGGCAATAATTTTGTACTTCCGGCAATTGTTCCCGCAGACGACGTGGCTTTATTTCCGTCATAATAGATTTTTGAATCAGCAAAAACAGTCTCTTTAAGGCTGCTGTATGTTATAGGAAGCGCGTCGCTTATTAAAATAACCTTATCGGCAGGTTTGGCTTTGAAAAACAGTTTTAACGCATCATCGCTTACGTGAACCCCGTCGCCGATAATTTCTGCATAAACGTTGTCATCTACTAGTGCAGATAAAGCAGTAGAAACTCCCCTGTGTGAAACCCCGCTCATAGCGTTAAAAGTGTGCGTAACTCCGTCAACATTTCCAAACCCCGTGCAGTGCCCTGCCTGAACTTTGACTTTTTTTTCTTTTAAATAATCAATCAGTCCTTTATCAAGTTCAGGTGCAAGTGTGACAATTTTAATAAAGTCATCTTCCACAAGCCTGTAATTATCAACCGTCAGCGGAAGAAGATGTTCGGGATTGTGTATCCCTTTTTTCTCCGCATTGATAAAAATTCCTTCGAGATGAATCCCTGCAATGTTCTTATCCTGTTCCGCAGCTTTTTTAATAATACTAATCTGCCTGTTTATGTTTGAAACCGAGTCGGTTACAAGAGTCGGGAAGAATTTCCCGATACCGGTTTTGCGAAGTTTTTGCGATAATTCCAGAATATCATTAACGCCGGCTTTGTTAAAATCTACGCCATATGCGCCATGAAAATGTTGTTCTATTATTAATGGTGTTTTCATTTTATTGTACCTGAAGTTACATTCTGTATTTCCGTGAGAGGTGAAGTGTGCTTTGAAATCATTTACCCCTGCAATGATACTAGCAATAATAAATGTTTCGGTAATCAAAGATTACCAAAACCTACTAAGCTTGTAGGCTTACTTTCCAAAGTGCCGTCATTGCGAGGCGCGTAAGCGCCGTGGCAATCCATCACCTGTCATTGCGAAAAAATCTTTGATTTTCGCGGCAATCTATTTTTTATTAAATTGTCAACTTTATTCTGGATTGCTTCGGGCTGAATGGTTGTCCCCTCGCAATGACGCTATGCCTGTAAGAAATATATGTAGGACTTTAGCCCGACAATAACTTTTCTATTCCGGTGGGAACGCTGGCGCTTTTCCCACCCTACCACTTGCGGGTTTACTTCCCAAAGTGCCGTCATTCAGAGGGCGTGAGCCCGAAGAATCTCTATAACTTTTGTACAAATTTTCTATTCACTATTCACTCCTCACTATTCACTAGTTTAAGTGATTCTTCGCCCCTGAATTGCTGTCGGGCTCTGAATGACTGCAAGCTTGTCGGCTTAATTCCAGGTTTGCTGTCATTGCGAGGCGCGTGAGCGCCGTGGCAATCCATTTAGTTATTGTTGGGTTTCACCCAACCTACAATTCTATTTGTAAATTTTTGTCAGGTAAAACCTGACCTACTTGTGGAGCAAGCTCCACACTACTATTTTTATATTCTCAGTCACTCAATCACTCAGTCACCAGCCTAACTCTTGATCACCTGATCACTTGGTCACTTGATCACTGCCAAATCCCCCCGGTAAAAAGCTCTTCACCAGACGTTAGACAAATATCTCGCGGACTTTTTCTCTGTCATCAAAGTGAATGGTCTCGTTCGCTAAAATCTGATAATCCTCATGTCCTTTTCCGGCAATAAGAACCACGTCATTTGGCTGCGCAATTTTATGCGCTTCTTTGATTGCAAGTTCTCTGTCAGGCTCAACAATAACATCATTTACCCTTTTAAGCCCTGCAAGTATATCGGTTATAATCTGCTGCGGGTCTTCTGAACGCGGGTTATCGCTTGTAATAATAACTTTGTCGGCAAGTTCTTCAGCAATTGCCCCCATCTTAGGGCGCTTTGTAGCGTCTCGGTCGCCGCCGCAGCCAAACAAACATATTAATTTGCCGTCGCTCGGTGTAATATCTCTTGCAGTTTTCAAAACATTTGCCAGACCATCCGGAGTATGTGCATAATCAACTATTACAGTCGGTTTTGTTATGACAACTTCAAATCTGCCTGCAACTCCGCCGTTTTCTTCCATTGTTTTTATTGATTTTTCTATATCCATATCAAGCGCTAACGCTGTCGTCAGTGCAGCAAGCACATTGTATACAGAGAACATCCCGTTCATTTTCAGTTTAACGTTATATTTTTTATCTTTGATACTGCACACAAATGAAGCACCGTCATTATTAAATTTTACCTCCTCAGCCCTAACATCAGCAGGCATGTTGATTCCGTATGTATAAGTGCTTACGGTCGGAGAAATAACATCCAGAAACTTTGATGCGTATTCATCATCTGCATTTATTACCGCAAAATCACCGGCTACAAGGTTTTCAAACAAAAGCGCTTTTGCTTTAAAATAATTAGACATTGTAATATGAAAATCAAGATGGTCTTGTGTAAGGTTTGTAAAAACAGCCCCGTTAAAGTCACAATAGTCAACTCTGTGCTGCGCAAGAGCGTGTGAAGAAACCTCCATAACCACATTCTTAATACATTTTTCATTGATTTCATAAAGAAGTTCCTGCAATTCCGGAGCTTGCGGAGTGGTATGCTTTGCATCGTGGTAAGTGTCACCGGAGAAAAATTTATGTCCGAGTGTACCTATCAAAGCGCATTGCTGATCATTTGCCTCAAAAAGTTTTTGAATCAAATGCGTAACCGTTGTTTTACCGTTAGTTCCGGTAACGCCTATTATATTCAACTTCTGGGACGGCGAGTTGTAGATTAAATCAGAAACCTGTGCAATCATTTCACTTGTATCGTCTACAACTATCTGCGGCATATCCAGATTTAACCGGCGTTCGACAATACAGGCGCTTGCACCGTTCGCAAAAGCCTCTTCAGCATACTCGTGCCCGTCTACATGCTCTCCGGTCAGGCATATAAAAATGTCGTTCGGTCTTGTTTTTTTAGAATTATAAGAAATTCCCATAATTTCATCCGACATATTTTCGACATTTACAAGTTCAGTATAATTAATACTATCAATTAAGTTTCTTAATTTCATTCTTCTGTTATTCCTTTCTTAGTTTTGTTGTCAGACCCGCCTGATATTTTATCCGGCTGTAGATTTAATATATGAGAAATCTGCGTGGAAATCTCTTTAAAAATAGGCGCTGCAACCGTGTTTCCCCAAATTTCACCTCCCTGCGCGGAGTCAACAATAACATATATCAAAACCTGCGGGTTGGTAGAAGGCATGTAACCGACAATTGAAGTGTACAATTTGTCAGTATATCCGCTTCCGTTTTCTTTCGGTTTAATAGATGTTCCGGTTTTTGCGGCAATATTGTAGCTGTCAGACTTAATGGGCGACTTACCCCTATTAATACTTTCGGTGAGAAGCTCTGTAACAACTCTTGCATGCTCAGGTGTCATAACCTGAACTTTTTTAATTTTTTCAGCTTCTTCTTCCGGTGAATATTTTATAACATGAGGAGTAACCCTGACTCCATTGTTTGCAATAGCCGAAACTGCCGAAACCATTTGAATTGCAGTTACTGAAGAGCCGTATCCGTAACCCATTGTAGCATGGTCGGAAGCATCCCATTTGCCGGGATATTTGAGCAGCCCGACAGACTCTCCCGGAAGATCAATTCCGGTTTTTTCTCCAAATCCGAATTTTTTAAGCATGCTGTAAAATTCAAACCTGCTCATCATTTGAGCAACAATTACCGAGCCTACGTTACTTGAATGCTCAAATAAATAAACCAGATCAATCATGCCCGGATTGGGATGCCTGCTGTAATCATAGTTTTTTATAGTCCACCAGCCGACTTTAATTTTACCGGTGTCGTTAATTTGAGTATAACGGTTAATTTTCCCGAGTTCAATTGCGGAAGCAATTGTTATGGTTTTAAAAGTCGAACCCGGCGGAAAAACATCCGTAAGCGTCCAGTTCTTTGTTTGAAAACTAGTTGCATTCTTAAAATTATTAGGATCAAAATACGGATAAACAGCATAAGCAAGGATTTCTCCGTTGCGCGGATTCATTACAATAACCGCTCCCCTGTGTGCTTTGAATTTTTCAATGGATTTCATCAACTCTTTTTCGCACACATGCTGAACAGCCGCGTCAATTGTCAGGGTAACATCTTTGCCTTTTACAGGCTTAGTTGCGGCAACCGGATCCGTAGAAATATTATAGATAACTTTTCCCTTAGGAGTCATTTCCAAATTGGATGTTTTGGTAACACTCTCCAGCGTGTCTTTTGCCGTCAACTCAACTCCGGAGGCAACATCAGCGTCAAAATTGTAATACCCGAGAACATGCGCTGCAAGAGTTCCTTGAGGGTATGTCCTGATACTCTTCTTATCCATCGGGATTTCACGAAGGTTCAATTTTGCAATCTGGTCTCTTGTATGACGGTCGACATTTTTCTTTAGTGAAATCAAAGAAACATTCTGTTTAAGCTTTTCAGTGAGGTCAAATTGAGATATCTTTAAAATCGGTGCAAGCATTTTGGCAAGCTCTTCCGGCGTATGCACAAAATCTTCTTTCCTTGCAAAAATATCATAATAAACAGTATCTGTTGCAAGTTTTATGCCGTTTCTGTCATATATATCCCCCCGCATGACAAATGAGCTTGCACGTCTCTGACTCTTTGCCTTATCCCGGAAATGCCTTACATCAAGCACTTGCACACAAAACAGATAGACAATAAACAGTAAAATAGCAACAAGAAAGAAGCCCTGTATCCAAACCAGGCGTTCTGAAAAGTTCTTATTTTTATTATTGTAACTGCCGGTTCCTCTCATACTTCCCCCATTTAATTTTACCATAACTGCGCCAATATTAAAAGAATGTAAACAAAAAGGCATGCCTGCAAAAAGTGTATTTTTTACACTGAAAAACCTAGACCACCCGGGCTATTTTTTAAGTGTATTTTTGACATTTATCCTTCAAACCCTCGTGCTTGTTGCATTTCACAAAAGTTAACAAAAAGAGTTTTACCCTCTTGACTTTTTTTTTAATATGTTGCATAATGAAATTGTTGAATGAAGTGTAAATCAAACACTTAATAACAACAGAAAGTTCACAGAGGTGATAGTTATGTTAGTTAATAGAATATCAAATGTAAATTATATAAATCCAAGTTTTAAATCAAATACAGTTTCTAAGGATATGGAATCACAAAATGCAATCCTGATGCTCAGAGACCCGAAGGCTTCTGTTAAATTCCAGCAGAGTCAGGAATTCGCTCAGAATGCAGATTCAGTAGATACAAATCCTTTAAAAGCATTAGGTTACAAATTATACAGAACATTCAGTATGATTCGCAACAACGACCAGGCTCCGCAAAACGAAACAAAACAGTTTGCAGCCCTGGCATAAGCCGAAGTTTTTAACATTTACCAAAAAGAACACACACACTTTATAAAAATCTATAATATAATACACACACATAATTTAGCGGTAATTAAAGCAATTATCGCTTTTACTTTTTTTAGAGGGGGGGGGGACGGTAATCAGGCGAGCTTTTTCAGCAGTGATTAAATGACCGGGTGTTCAAGTGATTAAGAGGAGTTATTGGTGACTGAGAATATAAAAATAGTAGTAGGGTGGGAAAAGCGTTAGCGTTCCCACCGGAATGAAAAAGTAAATAGGTCGGAAGTCCGACAAAAACTAAATAAAAATGGATTGCCACGGCGCTCACGCGCCTCGCAATGACGCCCGACCGGTCGTATTGGCTACCAGCTCAAACATTTACCCCCGCAACGACGCCCGACTTGTAGTCTCACTTACTAACCTAAATCATTTACCCCCGCAATGACAGAATAAATTCTATTCACTAATCACTAATCACTATTCACTAAAAATTAAATAGAAACCCAACAATAACTAAATGGATTGCCACGGTGCTCCCGCACCTCGCAATGACGCCCGACCGATTGTGTCGGCTACCAGCTCAAACATTTACCCCCGCAACGACGCCTGACTTGTAGTCTCACTTACTAACCTAAATCATTTACCCCCGCAATGACGCCTGACTTGTAGTCTCACTTACTAACCTAAATCATTTACCCCCGCAATGACAGAATAAATTCTATTCACTAATCACTATTCACTATTCACTATTCACTATTCACTAAAAATTAAATAGAATAAATCTCTAAGCAAGGTCAGGTTTTACCTGACAATAACTTTTTCCGGTGGGAACGCTAACGCTTTTCCCACCCTACTACTTGTGGAGCAAGCTCCACACTACTATTTTTATATTCTCAGTCACTCAGTCACTTAATCACTTAGTCACCAATAACTCCTCTTGATCACTTGATCACTGTTGAAAAACACTTTTCCCCCTTTACCCCCTTTAATTCTTTATGGTATTATATTTTCAAAGGCAAAAAATTACAGGAGAAAAATTATGCAGGCAAGACGTGCAGCAAGAGAATTGGCACTTATATTATTTTCACAATTTGAAAAAGAGATTTCAAAATATTCAAGAAAAGACTTTGAAGATATCATGCTTAAATCTGTCAGAATACTTTCTAACTCTGCTTCTGAGGAGTTAAAACTCACTGTTGGCTCGTTAATTGATATTAAAGATATGCTTGATACTTATGAAGCAGAGCACGAGACAAATTTAGCCCGTCCTATGGGAGCAAAAAACAAGCCGGTTAAAATTCCTATGACTGATGAAATGATAAAAAAAGTCGACATCATGATTGATGTTGCCGAAAAAGCAATTCTGGCATTGGAAATCGCTGAATTTGCGACTTTGGAAAATCAATCGGAAGTTAAAAATTATACAGTAGAAATCGCTGAACAGTTTAAACTTCACCAGAAAGATATTGATGCTGAAATCCAGAAATACGCAAACGGCTGGGATATTTCACGGCTGGTTAAGATGGATAAAGATATCTTAAGAATAGCAATAACCGAGCTTCTTTACATAAAAAATGCTCCTATAAAAGTTGTTGTTGATGAAGCTGTAGAACTTGCTAAAAAGTATTCAACAGAAGATTCTTCGTCCTTTGTGAACGGAATTTTAGCAAAAGTTATTGTAGAAAACGGTTTAAAATAAATAATGTTTAATTTTTTTGACAAACTCAAATCGACAGTATCCAAAACTGCCCGGGCGCTTGTCGGAAATGTTGTAAATGCAGTTTCCGACGAGGAGGAATTTTCTGATTTTGTTCTTGATGATATGGAAGATTTATTAATCAGCGCGGATTTGGGCGTGGATTATGCTGCAGAACTTGTAGACAAACTCCGGAAGCAGACAAAAATTAAGCCTTCGGAAGTCAAAGAATTTTTACAGAATGAGTTTTTGAAAATTCTTGATGAGGCGGGTTCATGCGAATTGAGTTTTCGGGATAATGCTTTAAATATTTATTTTATAACCGGCGTTAACGGTGCCGGCAAAACCACGCTCATCGGAAAGCTTGCTTACCGGTTTAAGCAGGCGGGCAAACGGGTACTGATTGCTGCGGGAGATACGTTTAGAGCCGCAGCCGAAGAACAGGTTGATATCTGGTCAAAGCGTTCCGGAGCAGATATCGTGAGGCGTGATAAAGCTGATCCGGCTTCGGTTGTTTATGAAGCCATACAAAAGGCGCGGAATGAAAAATATGATGTAATCCTTGTAGATACAGCCGGGCGGCTGCAAAACAAATTTAATCTTATGGAAGAGTTATCCAAGATTAAAAATGTTATAGACAAAAATGCGCCGGAAGACTTGCGGGAAAGCATTCTGGTAATTGACGCCAATACAGGTCAAAACGGTTTGCAGCAGGCAAAAGTTTTCAAGGAATGTGTTAACCTGACAGCGGTTGCGCTTACAAAACTGGACGGCTCTGCTAAAGGGGCAATTGTGCTTGCAATAGCTAAAGAACTCGGGCTTCCGGTTAAACTCGTCGGAGTGGGCGAAAAGATGGAAGATCTGAAAGACTTCGAGTCAAAAGAATTTATTCAAGCTTTGTTTGATTAGGGCTAATATCATACAGCGGCTGTATTCTTTAATATACAGACAGTCCCGGGCAGTATTCCGGGAAGAGGAATAATCCTCTCATGAGAACAGAGGATATAAAATTTTATAATTTAGGTTAAAATAATAATGGGAGAAAAGATTTTCCCTCTCCTTTTTAAAAAAGGGAGTATGGAGATATGGCAGTAAACAATATAGAGAGTACAAATATATTACATCATCAAGCGCTTACTGCAAAGCAGGAAGAGTATGTGCAGGAAGCGGAAGTTGACGGGATTGAGATTCTGGTCAATATGGCTAAGCACGGCAAAATTGACCCGTGGAATGTTGATATTGTAGAGGTTACGGATAAATATCTGATGCACCTTTTTCAATCCAAAGCGCAAAACCTTAGGCTTACAGGTCGCACTCTCCTTTTTGCTGCAATACTTTTGAAACTCAAATCCAATGTGCTTGAAGGTCTTGATGTACTTGATTTTGAACCGCAGCGGGAAGAGGATTTTAACTATGATGACGACTCTCAGTTGGATTACGCTGGAGAGGACGATTACATCCCGACAAATAATGTTATTTCTATTGATGAAGTTCTGCAGAGAAGAACAAGCGTAAGGCTTAACCATAATCGTGTCGTAACTTTGAGAGATTTAATCAGGCAATTGGAATTTTATGAAATGCTTGATAAAAAACAATCGCTCAAAAACGCTCACGAGCGGGCAAAAAGACGTGTCCAGAATTATGCAAGGCTCTCTCCAGATGATATTATCAATCTTGCACACGATGAATACATTGAAAACGGTGTTCAGAGGCTGAAAGCAAACCTGTCTGAAATTCTGAGCAGACAGGACAAAATAGAATTAAACGAACTTACACTTCTCGGTATGGACAGAATAAGCGCGTATATTTCGCTCCTGTTTTTGACAGCGGAAAGTGATTATGACTTGGAGCAGGACGAATTTTATTCTGATTTGTACGTAGTAAAAAGGGAATCACCCCCCCTACCCCCTTCGGGTACTTCCCCCGCAAGGGGGGCAGATGCTGCCCTTGTTAATTCTGATGCAGAATATTCAAATTTTATTGATAATGCTAAAAGTGTAATAGCAGACAAAGAAGAGGTGAGCGCATAATGGAACAGTTGAAATCAAGAATTGAAGCTGTTTTGTTTGTAACAGCCAGAGTCCTCCAGATAAAAGAGATTGCGGAAATTTTGGAAGAAGAGCCGGATAAAGTTGAAGAGGCGCTTCTGGAACTAATTATGGACTACGCTTCCCGCGACGGCGCGCTGGAAATCGACGACGAAAACGGGTATATTTTACAAGTTAAGCAGGAACATCTGGACATAGTAGAAAAACTCTGTCCGGTAGAACTCAAGCCGCCGGTACTTAAAACGCTTACGGTTATTGCACTCAAAGAGCCTATCAGGCAGTCTTTGCTTAAGGAACTTAGAGGCTCAAATGCTTATGAGCATGTTCAGGAGCTTCTGGAAAAAGGTTTAATCTCACGCCATAAAGATAAAAACGGCAGGTCTTTTAATATCAAGACTACTCCAAAATTCGCCGAGTATTTTAAGTTAAAAGGAGATGTCAGAAGTTTAGTCAAGACTTTGAATATTGACAAAGGGGTAAAAGATGATCCGGAAGAGGAACGTCAAGCTCCCCCGATGGGTGAAAAAGGGGTAAAAGATGATCCGGAAGAGGAACGTCAAGCTCCCCCGATGGGTGAAAAAGGGGTAAAAGATGATGCGGAAGAAGAGCGTCAAGCTCCCCCGATGGGTGAAATTGAACAGTGATCAAGTGATCAAGAGGAGTTATTGGTGACTAAGTGACTAAGTGATTAAGTGACTGAGTGACTGAGTGACTGAGAATATAAAAATAGTAGTGTGGAGCTTGCTCCACAAGTAGTAGGGTGGGAAAAGCGTTAGCGTTCCCACCGGAATGAAAAAGTAGATAGGTCGGAAGTCCGACAAAAACTAAATAAAAATGGATTGCCGCGAAAATCAAAGATTTTCTCGCAATGACGGTTAATGGATTGCCACGGCGCTCACGCGCCTCGCAATGACGGCAAACTCGGAAGTAAGCCTACAAACTTGCCGTCATTCAGAGCCCGATAGTAATTTAGGGGCGAAGAATCCTTTTAACTGGTGAATAGTGAGGAGTGAATAGTGAATAGAAAATTTTTACAAAATTTATAGAGATTCTTCGGGCTCACGCGCCTCGCAATGACGGCACTTTGAGAGGTTCTGACTCAAAACCAAGGGTATTTACCACTCTAAAAGACAAAAATGCAGGTTAGGCTTTACCAGGTCGGTATTAACAGAAAACAACAAAATATAAATTTAAAGAACAAAAAATTGAACAGAAAATATATTTCAAAATCAAATAATAAAAAACACCGGGGAGCAACAACTCTCTATATTTTGCTTGGAATTGCACTTTTAGGCGCTTTGTACTTTCATTTCCATGCTGATTATATTTATGCGCAATTAGGAAATTGGTATTTCAAACAAAATGAAATATCCGGAGCGCAAGCATTTTATGAAAAAGCTTTCAGGCTCGGGTACAACGATTCTGCAGCAAGAGAAATTTACGTAAATTCGATTATCAACTCGCCTTTGACGGTAGATTCGCAGGAAAAGCTTGCCGCAATTGCAGAAGATAAAATTCAGGATAACTCTTCATTAAAAGCTAAAGAATTTTTGTATGAACTAAAACGGGAAATTCACAGACAATATCCTGATAATTACATAAAACAAGCGCCATTTAACCGTAAGATATTAAGATGGAACAGATTCCCCATTACTTATACGTTCAAAAACAGCGGAAGCATACCTGCTGAATATATTGATGAAATTAACCGTGCCTTTTCCGAGTGGGAAAAATACGGTGTTGTTCTGTTTACCGGAGTCCAAGGAGACGCGGATATCGTTGTTAACTTCCGCAGCATTAAGAATGAGTCTATGGAGTTCGGAAGAAAGTATGTAGTTGCATATACTGTACCTGTTGTTATAAATTCCACCCTGAAAAGAATGGACATAAATTTTTATAACAGTGATCCGGAGGGCAATTTGTTCAGCAGGAATCAAATTTACAACACGGCTTTGCATGAAATTTTTCATGCTCTCGGATTTATGGGGCACAGCTTTAGCCCCGATAATATAATGTATCTGGCAAAAGATAATAACACTCTTATTAATGATAACAGGGCAAAACTTACAGAGGCTGACATTAATACTTTGAAACTTTTATACAAAATCAAGCCGGATATTACAAACTCTGATGCGCTTGAAAGCGAGTACATTTCTTATCTTGTAATCGGTGATGATATGGAAATTAATGTATCAAAAGCAAAAGAGGCAAAGAATTATATTTATCACGCCCCGACACTTCCAAGCGGATATATTGATTTAGCAGAGAGTCTTGTTGTCCAGAAACGTTACCCCGAGGCAATAAAAAATCTGGAAAAAGCGCTCAGGCTTGCTGATACTGACGAGATGAAATACATTGTTTATTACAATCTTGCAGTTGCTTATTATTATATTAATCATACCTCACTGGCTCTGGAATACTTAAATAATGCCGCACAAATTTCTGACAGCGAGGAATTGCATCTTCTGAAAGCGGAAATTTTACTAAAAGTTAATACAAAAGAAGCAATAAAAGAATATGTTAAGCTGAACGAATTATATCCGGATAACGCGGATTATGTCAGAAGGCTGGCTAATTTATACATACAAAATAAAAATTATCTGCAAGCAAGAAAAGTTTTAAAAAGTTATCTAAAAACACATCCTGAAGAACGTGATAACGAGAGGTTTTCAACGTATAAAATTTTATTGCTCTTTTAAAAAATTTATGATAATTATAAATTTATGAAAGTTAATCCGGTAAAAAAACACCACTCTATTATAACACCGCGCACAACGGGCTATGCGGCAACAGTCGGACTCGGCGCCGCCATCTTAAGCGGAGTGAGTAAAAATAAATCCTTGAGAAAAGCCCACAAACCACTGGCATACATAACTGCATTTCTTACGGCAGTACACATAGGTTTGATTGAATACTTGCGGCATAAATACAAAAAAATGTAACAAAATTACACTTATTCAACTGTCGATTGTTACATTTTTTTATTCTTTATAATACAATTATTTTAGGGGTAAATTATTGCTCGATTATAAGGTGCAAACTACTCCGCTTTTAGAACTAAACACCAGAGGTAGAAATGTTCAACGAAATTAAAACCCACGAGATTACGGTCGACATTGTGATTCTGACTATCAAAGATGACGCCCTCCAGGTTTTATTGGTTAAACGTAACAATGAACCATTCAAAGACAAGTGGGCAATTCCGGGCGGATACGTCAGAATGTCAGAAAACCTTGATGAAGCTGCTATGAGAGTTTTGAAAGAAAAAACAAATGTTGATAACATTTATCTTGAACAGCTTTATACATTCGGCGACCCTCTCAGACACCCTGTATCAAGAGTTATAACCTGCGCATATTTTGCTCTTATAAGAGCCGAAGATGTTAATGTTGTAACAACTCCGGATGTTGCATGGCATAAGGTTTCATCACTTCCGCCGCTTGCGTTTGACCACAAAGAGATTATTGAATACTCGCTCAAGCGTACTCGCGAACGTCTGGAAATGTGTCCGGTTGCTTATCAGCTTTTGAACGAAAAATTCACATTGACTGAAATGCAAAAAGCGTATGAAATGATTATGGAAAAGAAACTCGACAAGAGAAATTTCAGAAAGAAAGTTATTACAACCGAAGGTTTAAGAGAACTTAACGAATTTTCCAAATCATCATCAAAACGTCCGGCAAGATTGTACACTTTCGACAGCATAAAACTAAATTCCAAGCGCGCTCACTTTATCAAAAAAGGCGGCTAGGGGTAAATATCTTACCGGTGACTAAGTGATTAAGTGATTAAGTGACTGAGAATTATAAAATTGTAGGTTGGGTGAAACCCAACATTAACTAATATTTGACAATTGAATAAATTATACAAAAATCGAACGGTTTACGCATAGAAATATGAAAATGTAGGTTGGGTTTTACCCAACAATAACTTTTCTATTCCGGTGGGAACGCTCACGCTTTTCCCACCCTACACCCTTTGTGGAGCAAGCTCCACACTACTGACTACAAACATGGAGGTAAGCCGACAAACTTGCCGTCATTCAGAGCCCGACAGCAATTCAGGGGCGAAGAATCTCTTTAACTGGTGAATAGTGAGGAGTGAATAGAGAATAGAAAAATTTCATAAGTTATAGAGATTCTTCGGGCTCACGCCCTCTGAATGACAGCATACCGGTAAGTAAACCTACAAGTTGGCGCCATTGCGAGGGGTAAATGTATCAGTCCGGTATTAAGACTTACCAGAGTGCCGTCATTGCGAGGGAACAGCCATTCAGCCCGAAGCAATCCGGAACAAAAACCCCTCACCCGCATCCGTAACTTTCGCCTTCCGGCTCAAGAACGACTGCTCCCTCTCTTGGATTATTCGGGGTGTCGGAAAGTTCACAGCTTTCCTCCACCTTACGGGCTAGGCAAAGCCATCGCCCTACCGAAAATCCGCTCTCCCACAAGGGGCGAGGGGAAAAGTGACAATTGAATAGAATGGATTGCCGCGGCGCTTATGCGCCTCGCAATGACACAATAAATGCAGGTTGAGTATACCTCTCAACATTAACAAAAAATTGTAAGTCAGGCTGCGCCTGACATCAACCCAAAAAGGAGAAAAAATGTTAACACTGGTTTGGACATTACAAGTAGTATCAGCAGTATTATTGATAGTTTTAATACTGATGCATTCACCTAAAGGCGACGGAATCGCAGGCATCGGAAACGCTGCCCAGATGTTTACGTCACAAAAGAGTGCTGAAAAAGGCTTGAACAAATTGACAGGAATCGTATCTCTTGTATTTATCGTATGCGTGTTCCTTTTAGGTTTTGGCATAATCAAATAAATGGACGGAAGGTTTGCAAGAAACGTTTTGTACTGGGGCGAAAATGCTCAGAATAAGCTTATATCCGCTCATATTGCCGTATTTGGTCTTGGCGGAGTAGGAGGGTATTGCGCGGAAGCTCTTGCAAGAAGCGGGGTCGGAGAACTGACTCTTGTTGATTTTGACAAAGTTTCAGAAACTAATATCAACCGGCAGATTATTGCTCTCAATTCAACCGTCGGAAAATTTAAAACAGAACTTTTTGAGGCAAGGCTGAAAGACATTAATCCCGATATTAAATTGAATTTGATTAATGATTTTTATCAGGAGGATTTTGATTTTTCAGGTATAAACTATGTTGCTGACGCCATTGATACAATGCGCTCAAAAATAAACCTTCTTGTGAAATGCTGTGAATTTAATATTCCGGTAATCTCATCAATGGGCGCCGGAAACAGAATGAATCCTGAAAAACTCTATATTTCAGACATTTCAGAAATCCGTGACAAAAAAGCCCCTTTTGTTTCAAATATTCTTTACCAGCTTAAAAAACACGGAATAACTTCCGGTATAACAGTTGCAGCAAGCGATGAAAAGCCTTTTGTCAGAGAAAAATTGTCTGAAATCGAAAATATTGTAACAAAAAGCGGCGAAAATATTGAATTTAACAAAATTATTCCATCCTCTACCCCGTTTGTTGCCCCGTGTGCAGGCATTTTAATGGCATCAAAAATTGTTAATGATTTAATAAAATAATTTTCTAATTTGTTGTATAAACAACGGAAATGTTGTGAAACATAGTTTATAATAAACATGTAATAAGAAAACAGTAATCAAAAAGGAGATAAGCTATGGCAACACAACAAGAAGAAAACTTAATCAATTTGTTAGACGGATATGTAGAAAAAGGCGGACATCACCTTAATGTAAACGTATTTAACAGAGACACTCTTCTCGATGCGCAAAAACACCCTGAAAAGTATCCTCAGCTTACAGTAAGAGTTTCGGGATATGCAGTAAACTTCATAAAATTAACAAAAGAACAGCAGGATGATGTTATTTCAAGAACATTCCACAATTCGTTAGCCGGCTAATCTCCCTTACGGCTTATACGAAAAGCCTTATCTGATGAGGAGTATCCTGAAAGATAATCTTTCTCTTGAACCATTAACTCAAAAAACAGTACATGTCTTGGGCTTATTCTTCAATAAGCCCTTTTATATTTACCCCCGCAATGACACCCGATTTGTAGTCTCACCTATTAACCTAATTCATTTACCCCCGCATTACACTGTTTTGCAGCCTGCCTGCTATAAATTCATCAATATTAGACATAGTTGTTTTGAGGATTCTGTTTATTGCCTCAATTGAATTAAACGCTGTATGCGGTGTTATGATTGCATTATCAAGTTTAAAAAGCTGTGAATTAATAATAGTCTGCTCCAGAGTATTTTTATCAAGCCTGTTAAGCCCGATGATATAATCAAAATCGGTTATAGTTTCTTCTTTTTCCAGAACATCAAGTCCTGCGCCCGCAATCTGTTTTGTAATAAGAGCTTCATACAAAGCAGAACTGTCGATAAGTTCTCCGCGCCCTGTATTTACAATGATTGCAGTCTTTTTCATTTTTTCAAAGGCAGCTTTGTCGAACATGTGATAATTGTCTTTCGTAAGCGGTGCGTGAATAGATATAAAATCAGACTCTTTTAACAGTGTGTCAAAATCAGTATAAGTTACATTATATTTCTGTTTCATCTCTTCTTTTTCAAACTTGTCAAAAGCGAGAATTTTCATATCCAGCCCGTGAGCAATTCTTGCAAACGCCGAGCCTATAGCACCTAAGCCTACAATACCGGTAGTTTTTCCGCTAAGCTCCATCCCCATAAGGTTTTCCGGGCGGACTTTTCCATCTTTATAATCCATATAAGATACGGTAACTTTTCTGCAGACATTAAGAAGCAGGGCAAGCGCAAACTCAGCAACAGTTATGTTTCCGTAGTTTGGAGAATTCACAACCGCAATATTATGCTCCCTGCAGTAATCCGTATCAATATGATTGAACCCGACAGAGCGGAGTGCTATGAGTTTCAGATTAGAAAACCGTTTAAGAACCGTTTTATTAACCCTTGAAGTTGTGAAAACGGAAATTATATCCGCATCTTTATACTCATCCTTAAGCGGAGTAAGGTCATTGAGAGGATTTGAATCCAGATAATATTCATATTTCCCTTTATTATTCTCTTTTAAAAATGCTTCTTCATAATTTTCAACATCAAAATATACAACTTTCATTATTATATCCTCACTTCTGGAATCCAATTATAACTAATAATAAAAAAAATACATACCTCATGTTAACATTTTAAAATGTTTATAATAGAATATAGATATGTCGATATGGCGAAATTGGTAGACGCGCATGATTCAGGTTCATGTGGAGAGATCCTTGGGGGTTCAAATCCCCCTATCGACATTTTTTGTTTTAAGTGATTTAAGCAGATTAGCAATAGTAGTAAATAAGTCGGGTGCCTGACAATAACTTTTTATAACGCTTGATTTTTCCGATAATTCAATTAAAATATTTGTATGTTTAAGAAGAGTTTTTTGTTACTTTTAACCGGTTTATTTTTGATACCGGTATTTTTGCCCTCTTATGCCGATGAAATCGATAAAGGCGGGCATGCCGGAACTCCTCCGGGGTTTTATGATGAAATTACACCTGAGGACATAGAAAAAGAAGAAGCCGAGCCGCAGGGCGAGGCTTATCAGACGTTTACGGATGAGCCGGCAGGAGACGAAGTTGTGATTCCGCCTTACGGGGAAAAGACAAAACCTACAAAAAACTATGCGGAAATATATAATTCTCTTGAAGTCCCGACATTTTCTTATCTTCACGACATAGACCCCGACCAGTATTATGACATGAAAGATACGGCATGGTCGGTTTATCCGCTATTGAGGCTTATGTCTCCTATATATTTTAAAACAATCACTATTGAGCCGGGATATTATCTCCTGACCCCGCGTGAACACGAAGGCGAGTGGTTTATGCTCTTTAAACAAAACGGCGTTGTAAAACACATTATACCTGTCTATGAAAGGGACTATACGCCGGAAATGTTTTATGACGAGCATATCCCGAAACCTAAAGAAACTTTTGCGCAAAAGGTTCACAGGGGCTTTTTGGATTTAATCGGTAATGTAAAGAGTACAAAACGTAAAACGCCGGTTCAGACGTATCTTGAAGTTAATGACTTAGAAAATTACTTTGTATCAATTGTTATTTACTACGGAGCACATAAGTATTCTACAATATTCAGGACAATCAAATTATAATTTCATAAAGATACGTTATAAAAAATGGTGTTAAAATGTTAATGTCAGGCAAATCCTGACCTATTTACCGATTTTCAGCGTCCGATAATCGCGTTTACCTCCCAAGTTGGGGAGGTCGCAGTTGTGCGAACGCCAGTGAGCTACAAATGCGGGCGGGGTTCAGACAACAAAAAGTTAACCCCCTCGACCCATTGGGGAGAGGGTAGAATTTGTTAGCGAGCCGTGCGAGCTTAGAAATTCGGGCGAGGGGCTGAAAAACTATTACCTCAAGCAACACCCCCCTACCCCCTTCGGGTACTGTCTTGGATTTGCTCCACGCTCGCAAAATCTCACTTTCG
>CASFPS010000003.1:31110-133769 GCA_949296355.1 uncultured bacterium
TCACTTTCGGAGCAGAGCTCCTGTCCGTTCGCTTTGCTCGCTATCCGGACTACCTCACTAACGTTCGTGTCGTCCGTCCGCAAATCCGCTTCCCCCGCAAGGGGGGCAGACGCGGCGGCGCTCAATTAACGCATATTCATTACCCTCTAAAATTCACGTCATTTCGAGGGAACAGTCATTCAGCCCGAAGCAATCCTGAACGAATTTAACAATTAAAAACAGTAGGTTGGGTGGAACCCAACAATAACTAAATGGATTGCCGTGTCGCTCCCGCTCCTCGCAATGACACCCCGCCGGTAGTTTTACCTGCCAACCAAAATACATTTACTCCTGACGCCCAATTAACGCATTCCCCTCGCCCTTTTGGGGAGAACGGATTTGCGGACGGAGCGGGTGAAACAGCCAAGACAGCCACCCTCCGGATAGCGAATGGATTGAGCCAACAGGAGCTTTGCTCCGAAAGCGAAACTCCGTGAGCGTGGAGCAAATCCAAGACAGGGAGCAGCTGTTCTCGAGCCGTCAGGCGAAAGCTACGGTGCGGGTGAGGAGCTGAAAAACTATCTCTTCACAC
Source organism: uncultured bacterium (assembly GCA_949296355.1). Classification (GTDB taxonomy): domain Bacteria; phylum Cyanobacteriota; class Vampirovibrionia; order Gastranaerophilales; family Gastranaerophilaceae; genus CAG-196. The sequence goes on from CASFPS010000003.1 coordinate 31,682, forward strand.
AACACCCCCCTACCCCCTTCGGGTACTGTCTTGGATTTGCTCCACGCTCGCAAAATCTCACTTTCGGAGCAGAGCTCCTGTCCGTTCGCTTTGCTCGCGTCCGCAAATCCGCTTCCCCCGCAGGGGGGGCAGACGCGGCGACGCTCAATTAGCGTAAACCGGATAGTTAATAATTGTAAAATTTTTGAATATTTTTACGATTTTTGTTACAATTCTTCACAAAACACTTCAAAAAAGGCAATTTTTTAAATATTAAATACTTTATATATACATAAGAGATAAATAATATTTAATATGAGGCTTTCTATTATGACACAAAATGAGAGAAAGAGATTTACAGTTATTACAAATGAAAACTTTGAAAACGAGACAGGATTCAAAGAGAAGCATAAGTCATATCAAACAAACCCGTTAACTGAAAAGTTGATGAAGTTTACCAATAGCGAGGGCGGACGGAAGTTCAGCGTGGAAGATCTGCTCAAGTGGTAAACAGGCGGCAAAGAAGCGGAAAAAGGAAAAAGGAACAAAAGGAAAAGGAAGAGGATAAGGTTTAAAAGAGGCGTACAACTTGTACACCTCTTTTAATTATATTAAAATTATTTTATGTATCAGATTAAAAACAGGATTTATTTGAATTTTGATAAGACCCAGAAGAGCGGTGTTTGTAATTTTTTAAGGGCGCTGGTCAAACAGAACCTTAATCTAAGCTGTCAGGAGATTTTGAACAAATTTATTGAGGATGAAAAATATTATCTGGAGCTTAATGCTTCAAGGTTTCCTTTTTTGAAGGACGTGATAGACGACAGTGATTTTCTCAAAGACACCGGGGATTATATCAAAGAGTGCATAAAATATTACGAGTATAAGGAAAAACAGCGACCGATAATTGAGGCTAACAAAGAATTTGAGAAAAAGAAGCGGAAATTTTTGCAGGAAGTTAAGATGTCAAAGGAGAAGCCTACGAAAAAGCAGCTTTATTATTATGACAGGCTTTGCAAAAAATATTCCGTAGAGAAAAAAGATGTAAATGAATTATCAAAACTGGATTTAAGAGACGAGATAGAGAAGATTTTAAATGAACATTCAGAAGATTACAAAAATATTAACTGACGCGGGAATTGAAGAAAACGAGGCGAAAATTGAAGTTAGAATGCTTTTTGAGCATTTTTGCAACTATACGGAAAAAGATTTTATTTTAGGTAAGCCCTTAAGAGATGAACTTGTCGAACTTGTGGAGGAAAAAGCCAGAGAGCGCGCAATAACGAGGGTTCCGATACAATATCTTTTAGGCAAAGCTTACTTTATGGGAGAGTATTTTAAGGTTACGCCCGATGTTCTGATTCCGCGCGATGAGACAGAGATTCTTGTGAGAAGAGCTATAGAAATAATACGCGGCAATTGGCTGACACCTCACCCTGACCCTCTCCTCAAGGAGAGGGAATACAAAGTTCTTGATATCGGAACCGGCTCCGGCTGCATTGCCTGTACAATTGCAAAACAAACAAGCGCAACAGTTTTGGGGGTTGATATATCTTCGGACGCTTTGAGGATAGCTCTTGATAATGTTACGCAGCTTGGTATAAACAACCGCGCGGTGTTCAGAAAATCAGATTTATTCAGCAGAGTCAGAGAAGAAGAGAAATTTGATATAATAATTTCCAATCCGCCGTATATTCCTTATCACATAGAACTTTCGCCCGAGGTTATGCAGGAACCTGAAATTGCTCTCAGGGCAAAAGAAGACGGTTTGGAGTTTTACAGAAAAATTGTTGAAAAAGCGCCTGATTATCTTAAACCGGAGGGTTATTTATTGTTTGAACTCGGAATAGACGAATCCGCAGCTGTAAAAAAGTTTATGGAGAAGAGCTTTACGGAAATTATGATTGAAAAAGACTTAGCCGGAATTGACCGTGTTATTTCCGGCAGAAAAAAATAATGGTTTTAAGTCTAAAAAAGAAGCCCGGAGCTGCAGCTCCGGGCTTCTTAAATCAATTATGATAAAAACGAACTGTAATTTTGCTGCATTTGCGCTATTGCCATTTCCATCTGATAAAATTTATTTTCCAGCTGGCTTCTGTAAGTTTCAATGCTTGTATTTTTCTTTGTAATTTTTTCTTCCATTTTGTCTATGTTTGAATCAAGAGTAGAAGTTTTAACATCAAAGAAACCGGTTGTTGCGGACAAACTCTGTTCTACAGCGTTTTCCATCATGCTTAAGACGCCATTATCGCCTGTTAGAATAGATTTTACCGACTCAGGATTTTCCTGAAGCGCTTTCATGAATTTCTCAGAATCCAGAGAAAGTTGATAAGTATCTGTAGACAAATTATTTCCGTCTGCAGCAGCGGTTGAAATACCTATATCCGATAACAGTTTAAATACGCCGCCGTTTGTTGTATTAGAGCTTGTTGAATAGCTTTTCAGAGTTCTTGCAAGGCTTGTGAGCGAAGTTTCGCCGTGAAGGTCAGCCCCGCTTGCGGTAACTTCTTCAACTTTTGCAATTGCAGCGTTATATGCTTCTATAAACGCATTAACTGCACTTTCTAAATCTTCTGTGTTTTGTGTTACCTGCAGCGTTGTATTGCCGTCTTCTTCCGTGTTAGTACCTTTAAGGGTTAATGTAACCCCTTCTATTCTGGAAATATCGGAAGTTACTGTATTAGAAGTTGACGTCATTGTTGTTCCGTTAACTGTAAAGATAGCATTTTTACCAAGCTGCTGGGCGTCTGTATACATTTTAGATGATACAAGATTTCCGTCAGCGTCCCATTCTGATGTAGTGAAGCCCATTACATCGGTAAAGTTGCTTGTTCCGGCTTCAATATTAATATAAGAAGCGCCTTCAACAGTTGATGTAATATTTAATTTACCTGTTGCATCATCCCAGTATGCGTAAGCCTGGGCATCTTCGCTGCTGTTAATTTGTGAAATCAATGATGAAAGTGTTGTATTTTCATCAATTGTGAATGTCGCATCTCCGATTGTGAATGTTCCTGCAGTAATTTGCTGATTAAAACCGGAGTCTGTGGAGGTAAGATTGGTAGCAACAGAAGCTTTATACAAAGAACTTGTAGAGGCGTAAGTTCCGTCCTCTTGCTGTGTTAAGCCGATAAGTGATACAAGGTTTGAACTGTCTGTTGTAGCGCCTATGTTAATTGTATCACTTCCGTTTTGTGCTGAAAATCTTAAAACACCGGCTTCATCCACCTCCGTTTTAACGCCAAATTCAGCCATACGTGCTTTTAAGTCACCGAGAGTATCGGCTTCATCAATATTTATGGTATGTTTTTCCCCATTAACGTATGCTGTCAAAGTTCCTTCAGTAATACCAAGGTTTGATAACAGTGTTTCATCGTCAGCAATTGCACTTGCAGCTTCTTTGGAAGTAGCTTTTGTTGTGGTTGCAAGCTGCTGCACTGATATATCATAATTCTGTCTTACTGCACTGCTGGTTACGGTTGCAGTGAAGATATTTTCATTAGAAGAAGTAACCGAGTTCTGTGCAAACAAATCGAATGTCCCGCCGAACTTAGCGTCAGTAAGCTTTTCTATAGCGGAACGAAGGTCTGAAAACACGCTTCTTGTATCATTCAATGTGGTTTTTTCTTTTTGCAGCTCTTCTAATTCTGTTTCATATTTTTTGACTTCTTCCTGCTTTACGGAGACAAAAGCTTCAACCCATGAAGATGTATCTAATCCGGAAACCAGACCGCTAAACGATATTGTCATAATAAAATCCTTTTTATATTTAATTGAGTATATACTATATATACATATTATAAAACATGTATTTTGGCTTTTCAACCCTATAGATAAATGATATTGTTACAATTGTAAAGAATTTTATGGTATAATGATTGAACTTAGTTAGGAGAGGATTTATGTATAAATTAAAACCAGGTTGTGAATTGGAAGGAGAATTGTTTCAGAATGTTTTTGACAAAACTCCTGATTATATAAAGAATTTGAACTTATTGAATTTTGATAATGAAGGCGGATTCACTTTTACACTAAAAAAAGAGCACCTGTATCCGCACTCTGACGCTAATCCTGAGGGATTGAACCTCAAAGAGTGGTTTGCTAATTATTCTAAAGAGGCAAAAGTTTCGACAGCAGGGATTAGAGGACCGCAGAATATTTTGTACCCGCAGGATACAAGATTTCCGATTAACCTTGTGGGAATTGTGCTTGCAACTTTAGCCAAAGCGCTTGTTGCAAGAGAAAAATACCCGAATCAGGAGATTGTAAAGCTTGCCGGAAGCGAAGTCAGATACAATTCAGCTCTATATCTTGACGCTATTGCAAGAATTCAGGCGGCAGAAGGCATAAGAACTCTGCTTCCGGAAGGTCGTAGGACTATTCCTATATGGCTTGCGTCTTTTCTGGCGTTTAAACTTGACCTTCTGGGCGGTGAATATATTACCTCAAGCCACGGAATTTCAGTAAAGACCGCTACAAAAGATTTAAACTCTCAAGGCAGCCAGTATTTACCGGAGGAATCCCTTGAATTTGTAGACAAAATTCAGGAAATTTTTGATAAAACCGAACGTGACGGCGCTTATGAAATCAAAATTGCGCCGAAAAACGACCCGCTTATTGACGAAGCTGTTATGACAAAGCTTAATGACGGAATTGACCTTTATGTTGAATACCTTAAATCAGGTGTTGCGCAGAATTTGGACGGGGTTAAGAAAATGAAGTCCAAACTGTTTATCGAAAGTGTCGGCGGGTGTGCTTACAGAACTCTGAGTCGTGTGCTTGAAAAACTCGGGATTCAGGACAAATACGTCTGGAACAATACGGAAGAAGACCCGTTTTTCCATTCAATCGGCAAATACAATACCGACCCTAAAGGAAATAAGGTTTTTTATGACTATTCAGTTGATGCGACCGTCGTTGCAAAAAGACCGGATGGCGAAAAATTCTTCCCTGTAATAGAATCTTTGCACTATGAAAAAGTTCTTAAGGATTATCCTCTGGGCACAATTGTTTTGATTACAGACCCTGACCATGACAGGCTTACTGTCTGTCAGATAGAGGCAGCGGGAAGCTCTATGGCGCTTGATGACTACGGAATATCTTATATCACTCTTGATGATGACAGGATTTTAACCGTATACAGCGCAAATCAGGCATTTTTAATGCTTATGAACTACAGGGTAAAACAACTTAAAGCGCACGGGAAGTTCAAAAACCATCCGAGATTTATGATAAAAACAACCGCATCGGCGCTTTCATGGGATGAATGGGCTAAAGCGCACGGAATCAAAGTGGTTAATGTTCCTGTCGGGTTCAAAGAAATTGCCAATATTATGAAAAAAGTCGAACTTCAGATTAAAAATAATCCTGATAAAGATGTCGTTGTGGATGATGTTTTCGGAAACTCAATCAATTTAGGCGTTCAGCCGCGCTTAATCTTCGGCGGTGAAGAATCCGGCGGCATGATTATGGGTTCGGAAGATTTGATTGAATCTCTTGCAGGAAGAAAAGCTATTGCAATGCGCGAAAAGAGCGCAACAGAAGCTATAATTGTTGCGTCTTCCCTTGCTGCAAAATTGGAAGAAGACAACAAAACTCTTTCCGAGTATTTGATTGAAATTTTTGATGAAAATAATATCATTGCAAAATACGATGTTAGAGAAGATATTTCTTACTATAACGAGTCTGAGCCTGATATAGAAAAATTAAAACAGGCAAAAATTGAAGGCGAAAAGCAGAGAACTAAAAATGACCTTTTCTATCTCTCTTTAGCAATTGCAATCAGAGAAGGAAAAGCTGACTTAGAATCCGTAAAAAAAGTCCTGAACGGCGCGTTTGCAGAACTTGAGTTTGACAACTTAATGTCTGTAAAATTTGTCGGAGACGGAACTTATCTTCAATTTACCGACAAGTACGTAGAAATCAGACCTTCGGGAACAGATGCCAAAACAAAAGCTTACGCGGGCGGTGAGAACCTTGAAAATATAGAGAAATTTGCAAGGGTTCTCGGAAATTACTCCGGTGAAAGAACAGAACTTCATAAAGAACTTATTTCCGACGAGTTTTATGAAAGCGCGAAGGAAAAAGCACTGGATTATTATTTGCAGTTTGTGGAAAAAGACGCAAATAATGAAGTATTTGTCATTCCGGAGTACAAATTTTTGGGCAGTGATCAAGTGACCGGGTAATCAAGAGTAGTAGGGTGGGAAAGGCGTTAGCGTTCCCACCGGAATGAAAAAGTAAATAGGTCGGAAGTCCGACAAAAACTAAATAAAAATGGATTGCCGCGGCGCTCACGCGCCTCGCAATGACGGCAGGGGTAAATGTATTTGGGTTGTCAGATGAGACTACAAGCTTGACGTCATTGCGGGGGTAAATGAATTAGGTTAGTAAGTAAGCCTACAAGTCGGGCGTCATTGCGAGGGAGCAGCCATTCAGCCCGAAGCAATCTTGAACGAGGGTTAACCCCTCACCCGCATCCGTAACTTTCGCCTTCCGGCTCAAGAACGGCTGCTCCCTCTCCCACAAGGGGCGAGGGGAAGGAATGACAGAATAGAATCTATTCACTAATCACTACTCACCATTCACTAAAAAGTAAGGTAGGGTGGGAAAAGCGTTAGCGTTCCCACCGGAATGAAAAAGTAAATAGGTCGGAAGTCCGACAAAAACTAAATAAAAATGGATTGCCACGACCCTGACGGGTCTCGCAATGACTACAAACTTGGAAGTAAGCCTACAAACTTGCCGTCATTCAGAGCCCGACAGCAATTCAGGGACGAAGAATAACTTTAACTAAATTATGAAAGAATACTGGTTTAAAATATCTGATAAAATACGATTTCTACTCGTCGGCGGGTTTAACGCCGGCGTGTCATACGTTATTTATTCAGTAATATGTTTGATTCTGGGTGCACATTTTTATCAGGTTGCACTCGCTTCAGCCTGGATAATTTCTTCTGTCGTATCTTTCACAACACAAAAATTCCTCGTATTCAGAGGAAAAGGGAACTGGAAAAAAGAGTATGTTAAATGCTGTACAACGTGGTTTTTCAGCTATCTTATAAATGCAGGTCTTCTGGAAATTTTTGTAAAGTCTCTGCATATAAATGTTTTTATTGCACAAATTATGGCAACCCTTATAGCATCAATTTTTACATATATTATATTTAAAAAATTTGCATTTAAAGTCCGCGTGTAATCTCAGGCGTGCAGCCATTTTCTACGTAAACGCAAAATAACGTTTTTTCTCTGCATATCCTGTATTGCAAAATCAATATTTTCTTTCAGCCTTTTTGTGGTTTTGCCTTTTCTGAAAGCAATGCCGTAAGGTTCTTTTGTGTATCTTTTAGGTAAAAGCTTGACCGACTTATCTTCATAAACAAATCTGCTCAATATAGTATCGTCGGAAGTGAGTGCGTCAATCTTTCCGGCTTTTAGTGCCTGATAAGCGGTACGGTAGTTTCTGAATCCGATTATATTAGCGGTAGGCGCAAGGTTTAGCATGTTTTTTTCTGCTGTTGTTCCGAATACAACTCCGACATTTTGACCTGCCAAATCCGCAAGCGAAGTTATTTTGCTGTTTGAACGTACTAAAAGTGCCTGACCTGCAGCATCATACGGAACGGAAAAGTCTAAAATTTCCCGCCTTTGTGAATTGATAGTCATTGTTGCAATTACAATATCCACTTCACCGGTTGAGGCTTTTAACATTCTGTTAGCAGGTGTTACCGGATAAAATTCAACAGCGTTAGGGGATTTAAGAATGTACTGGGCTATATATCTGGCTAAATCAGCATCATACCCTTTAACTTCCCAGTTTTCATCATAAAAACCAAATGGCTTGGAATCCGTGTTTATTCCGACTTTAATTACCCCCTTTTCCAGAATTGAATCGTATAAATCCTTCTCAGGATATTTTTCCGGTTTGAAGATAAGAAAATATATCGCAACCAGCATCAGGAATAAAATTGTAAGTATTATTGCCAGTTTTTTCATAAGCTGAGTTTCGGCTTCCTTCCGCAGGATTTGTCTTCGTCGCAAAAACCGAGTCTTTCACATTTTGGTACAAGATAAGGTTTTAACCAAGGTTCAACTTTGATTAATTCATCACACATCATTTTCACCATGGTTCTTATTTCATACTGTGCTCTCGTACAAAGTCTTAAATTTGCAAGGTGAATCATTTCTCTCAGGTTCAAACTTGCAACAATAGAGCTGGCAGCAGCGTTCGGAAGAACTGCTCTTGCATCTTCCGCAGGAATTCCGGCTTCCGTAAATTCAGTATAAAGTCCGGAAACTTCTTCCATAAAATTAACGAATTTTGTTTTTAATTCTTCATTTTTTTCTATGGTAGGCGGAATAATGTAGTCAAACTGCCCTTTTTCTTTGACATATCTCTGTGATTTTTGTGAAAATGACATATGGCGGTGTCTTACAAGCTGGTGTGTGCAGGCTCTTGAAACATTAGAGATTGCAAAAGTTACCTGAATATGTTCAATTACGGAATAATGTCCTGATGAGACCACTCTTTCGATAAGCTTGAGCATTTTTTCTTCATCATCAGTACTGTTATAAATATTAAACGGCGTGTCTGCACTATAGCAGGTTCTGGCTGCCGTGTATATAGTCTTAAGCATATTTTCCGGTCTGGAAATTAGATGAACGACCGGTTTATTATTCTCTTCCATACATTCTCCCCTTATCCTTATATAATAATATCATAAGATTACTTTTGTGTGAAATCAGGTTAATAAACTTAAAAAAGAAAACAGTAAATAGGCGTGGGGCGGGAAAAGCGTGAGCGTTCCCACCCCGCGCCTATTTACACAATGTTTGTGGAGCAAGCTCCACACTACTACACTGTCGCTCAATTAGCGCATTACCAGCGCCCAATAATCGCGTTTACCTCCCAAGTTGGGGAGGTCGCAGTTGTGCGAACGCCAGTGAGCTACAAATGCGGGTGGGGTTCAGACAACATAAAGAACACCCCCTCCCTAACCCTCCCCGCCGGAGAGGGAACGCGCGCTGTCGCTCAATTAACGCATTTCTTCCGCCCTGTAAAAATCACGTCATTGCGGGGGGGGGGTAAATGATTTCAGAAGCAGCGTGGAGCTTGCTCCGCAAAAGTTATTGTCGGGCTTTAGTAGGCGTAGGGTGGGAAAAGCGTCAGCGTTCCCACCATAATAGAAAAGTTTTTATCGGGCTAAAGCCCGAGCTATTAGTCACTTCAGGCGTCCATTTCATTCTCTAAATCCCTTTTATGCTTCACGCTTTAATTTTTTTCTGCTTTTGTGCGGGATATCAAGCTTCGGGTTATGGTCGGCTATATCGGCTAAAAATGTTGAAATAAAAGGGATAAGCATATAATAAACACATCCGACCAGCAGAATCGGTTTGGCAATTTTTATTCCTTCAACCTGCTTATCGAGGTTTTTGTCGTTAATATTTACTTTTTTGAACTTTTCAATAAATTTTTGGGTAGGTTTTTCCGTAAGCTTATCCAGAATATAACTGCTTATGATACTCAGCCCCGTAGAAATTCCGGCATTATAAATCAAAGCTTTTTTTCTTCTCTCTTCTATTTTATCGCTTCTGTTTGTTTCGTGGATAAAAGTTGCTGTCGTAAGCGCATCCGTTGCAGCAACTATGTGCATAGGGAAATTTGAATCTTTAAACCTGTCTGAAAACTTTTGCATGCATTTTGTATCAAGAATTTTTCCCACACCTTGCGCAAGTTTTTCTCCGGATTTGCCTTTAAATGACGGGTTTTCATTTTGTTGTTTTTGCGGTTTAGGTTTATGGAAAACTTTTTGCATGACAAACGGCATGCCGGCACAGGTCAGAATAGCTTTTGGCATAGCAACAATAAGACCCAGCCCTAATTTAAACAGCTGAGTCGCAAGTGTGTAACTTTTAGATTGATATAATTTTTCGTTTCCATTTTTTAGAAACTTAATAGTTGACGGCTTAAGATAATTTTGGGGATTTTCATCAATTTTTTTTATTGCGTTTGTAAAGGGGGATGAGACTCCAAGTGTCAAAAGATATCCGGCACCGCTTGACGAGATTGATTTTGCACAGGCAACTTTTTTGTTCTCCTTGTCTGTATGCGGCGCAAGCCAGATTGCAGCAGGACGCGCTCCCGCGGAGAGCAAAAGCGTTGTGGTCGCGGCAAACAGTGCACCGTTATCGGCTGCAAACTCCAATCCCCTCTTTAGAGCGTTATTTGTATAAATACTTTTGAATGAGATATCCCTGATTGAATTTACTTTCATCTATTTTTATTAGATAACATAAATATGAAAATTATTAAATATATAAATTTAAAATTTTCTGAAATGGTCGTATTGGCGCTTATTTATCTTGTATTGATTGTAAATTTACTCGTGTTTAAAGATAATCCGGCGGCGGTTTTATCGGCATTTTTCGGCATAACGTATACTTTTCTTGCAGGGAAAGGAAATCCTGTTTGCTATCTTTTCGGAATTGCAGGCTCGGGTTTTTACGGATATCTGGCTTTTCATAACGCTCTCTGGGGTAATCTCATTTTGTATCTGGGGTATTATCTTCCGATGCAGATTCTTGGATTTTTCAGGTGGAATAAACATTTAAAATCCGGTAAAAATGAGATTGTAAAAATTTCTTTATCTTTAAAAGAGAGAGTTATATTATGCTCAATAACAACATTATTTACCTTTGCCTCAATAGCAATTCTTTATTTTATGCAGGACAAAAACCCGATTATAGACGGAATTACAACAATTTTTTCAATAGCCGGAATGTATTTGACCGTACGCCGCGCAATTGAACAGTGGCAGGTTTGGATGGTTGTTAACGGTTTATCTGCCATAATGTGGTTCTTGATTGCTTTAAACGGCGTAAAGGTCTATTCTACGGTTGTTATGTGGAGTGTGTATTTTGTTCTTGCAATATATTTTTATGTTTGCTGGAATAAAGAGATTACTGAGGAGCAAGTCGGTTAGAAAGACTGTTGTTCTTTCTGGTTTTTGCCGGATTTTAATATGCCTTATATTTTCTGGTAAATAAAAATTTTTTTATTTATAATATTATTGAGGCTAGCGAAATGATTAATGACTTAACAAAGGGAGCTCCGCTTAAAATAATGCTGCTGTTTTCTATCCCGCTTCTTATCGGGAATATCTTCCAGCAGTTTTATAACATTGCAGATATTATTATTGTAGGAAGAACCCTCGGAATGGACGCGCTGGCTGCCGTTGGTGCCGTGTCCCCTCTGTTTTTCCTCATTATGTTTATAATTGTCGGTATGACTAACGGATTTGCAGTTATTACAGGGCAAAGGTTCGGTGCTAAAGATTTTGAAGGCGTCAGGCGCTCGGTTACTATGTCAACAATTCTAAGCTGCGCTTTAACTCTTGCGTTTACCGTTGTATGCGCGTTTTCTATGCCTGTAATCCTTAAGCTGATGAACGTTCCCGCGGAAATCTACAAAGACGCTTTCTATTATATCCAGATAGTTATTGCAGGACTTATTATTGCAAATTTTTATAACCTTCTGGCAAGTGTGATAAGAGCATTAGGAGACAGTATGACACCTTTATACTGTTTAATTATTGCCTCTGTTCTGAATATTTTCCTTGCGCTCCTCTTCATACTTGAATTTCACCTTGGAGTCCCGGGCTCTGCCTGCGCGTTAGTTCTCTCGCAAGCATTCTCCGCCCTGCTCTGTATCTGGTATGTAAAAAAACATTTCCCGATTCTTCACCTCAAAAAACAGGACTGGATTTTTGACTGGAAAGAGGATTACAAATTTGCGCTTGAACATATAAAAGTCGGGCTTCCGATGGCTGCCCAGTTCGCAATTCTGGGCACAAGCATTCTTATAATCCAGAGTGTGTGCAACTCCTTTGGTCCCGATATTATTGCAGCCTTTACCGCCGCTCTCAGAATCGAACAAATCGCGACGCTTCCGATGATTTCTTTCGGTGTCGCGCTGGCGTCCTTTGTCGCTCAAAACTTCGGCGCCGGAAACTTCTCCAGAATCCGCTACGGTGTTAAAAGAGCCTCATTAATTAACGTCGGATTGAGTATTGTTATGGCATTTATTATGCATTTCTGGGGCGGACATTTTGTCAGAATTTTTGTCGGATACAAAAATGAAGATATTGTACAAATAGCACACTCTTACCTGTTTGTAAGTTCAATTTTCTACTTCTTCCTCGCGCAAATCTTTATTTACCGTAACGCCCTGCAAGGTCTCGGACGAGCCGTTATACCTATGCTTGCTTCAATCGGTGAACTCTTAATGCGAGCTTTTGCCGCGGTTTATCTTGCTGTAAGAATCGGTTATTTTGGCGTATTCTACGCCGGTCCCATTGCCTGGGTCACGGCGTCGCTCGTACTCGCTATCGGATACTATTCTACGATTAAACAATTTATACTCAAAACCCAGCAAAAACTAAGAGCAAAAAAAATGTAAACAAATTTAAAGTTCCAGCCTTGACACCCCCGAAGCCCTTGTGGTACATGTATTATATATAAATAGTATTAGATGGGTTAATCGTGTCTAAACGGGCAGAATTCAGGCTGGAGGTCTATTTGCCGAAAACCTTACTCCCTACGATTCCCGAAAAAAGAAAGGAAATACAATGTACGCAATAGTCGAAACAGGTGGTAAACAATACCAGGTTGAAGAAGGACGTTATGTTGACGTTGAATTGTTAGGCGAAGAAAAAGACGCAAAAGTCGTTTTTGATAAAGTCGTTATGATTGTTAACGGTAAGAAGTCAAAAGTTGGTCAGCCATACGTTGCTAACGCTAAAGTTGAAGGCACTGTTATCAAAACTGACAGAGCTAAGAAAATTATCGTTTTCAAACAGAGACCTAAAAAAGGTTACAGAAAAAAACAGGGTCACAGACAAGGGTTTGCAAGAGTTATGATTAACAAAATCAGAACTACTGCATCCAAAGCAAAGGCTGAAGGTGAAACTGCTGAAGCTTAGGCAGAAGTTCGGTAAACGCTGAGCGGGAATAAAAGTTAAGTCTGGTTGACAGGAACAAGCTTGAAGCAATCTTAAACGAGGGTTAACCCCTCACCCGAATTTCTAAGTTCGCTAAACGCTCACTAAGAAATTCATCCCTCTCCCACAAGGGGCGAGGGGAAGAATAAGTTAAATAAGTAAGTTTAACCGATGTCACCCGAAACAAAAAAAAGAAACGCCCGATGCAGCCAGCCGGTAGCAAGGTCAGCAGAGGGGGACAGGGAAGAATAAGTTAAATAAGTAAGTTTAACCGATGTCACCCGATAAAGATAGTTAAAAAAAGGAGAAATAAAAATGGCACATAAGAAAGGTATGGGTTCAACCCGCAACGGTCGTGATTCTGAAGCCAAGCGATTAGGTGTAAAGAAATTCGGCGGTGAAGTTGTAAAAGCAGGAAACATTCTTGTTCGTCAGAGAGGAACAAAAATTCATCCGGGTAACAATGTAGGCATTGGTTCAGATGATACTTTGTTTGCATTGATTGACGGACAGGTTAAATTTGAACCGCACAGACGCGATAGAAAACAAGTAAGCGTTTATGCAGTGTAAAATAAAAATACTTAGAGCTTCCTGATAAACACAGGAAGCTTTTTTAATAAAAAATTTATAAAAGATTTAAGATTTAGAATAGCAAAAAATTTTTTTTACGGGTTTTTCAAACTCATAGAAAGGATGGAATGTATGAATATAAATAGTGTAACCCCGATATCATGCAAAGGAAACTTTGTTAAAAATTTAAAGAACGTAAAACAATTAAGTGTTCCTCTTAAGGATGGTTCTACAGCAAAATTTATGACCTCAGATACTTATTTGGAATGCCTTATTACAAAAGGAGATAAAATTCTTGAAGGCAAGGGTAAATACTCTACAAAAGGTATAACTTCAAAGGACGTTTGGAGTTCTTTTGAAAAAGTTCAGGATCATGTAAAAAACGGGGTTGATTTCTTTAAAGAATTTTCACGTGCAATTTTATCATAATAGGAAAACTTATAGAAAGCAGGTCATTCAAACGGATGACCTGCTTTTATTTTGCTGATTTTAGATTGATAAGTTTTGTAAAATATTGTATAATCGAGTGATATAGCGAAGTGATGTGTTAAAAGGACGGAAGAATGAGTGAGATTTGCAAGAATTGGACGCAGTGGCTGAAACAAAACCGCTTTGCGGGGCAAACTGCTGAAATGCAGGAACAGACTATGCGCTGGCTTGAGGCTGTCAGGGATGTAATTCTGGTTTATGCTGATATAAAGCCTTATGACGTTGTATTGGATATCGGAACAGGAACGGGATTACTTGCGTTTAAGGCTCTGGAGCAGCAGGATTGCAAGGGAAGGGTTATTTTTTCCGACATGTTTCAGGATTGTCTTGATGATTGCAAGAAAATACTTGACGAAGCCGGAATAACTACGGGATATGAACTGTTAAAATGTCCTGTTGAACATATAGCGCTTCCGGAAAGTACGGTTCACAAAGCTCTTATGCGTTCGGTACTTGTGCATGTTGTAAATAAGCAGCCGGCAATCAGTGAAATTTACAGAGTTTTAAAACCGGGCGGAAAATTATGCGCATTTGAGCCGATTATCAGTTCAAATACAAGATACTGGGAGATTTTAGACCCGAAATTTATTGATAAGTATGAAGATTTTAAGCGGGCAGAAAACGAGATAATGGAAAACCCGCTGGATTCTCTTTGTAATTTTAATGAACACACTCTAAAAACAAATCTGGAAATTGCCGGATTTTCAAAACCTGATATTAAATTGCAGGAAGTACGCTCAAGATATGTGGTTCAGCCTAATATGGTAAGAGAATGGTTTATAAATCCGCCGTCTCCGGATCAGCCTTCTACACGAGAAAGATTTTTAAAATATTTTGACGAAGCTACGGTGGACAAATATATGCAGGATGTACAGAATTATCTGTCAGGAAGAGAAATTAGTTTAAAGACTAATGCAGTGTTTATTAATGCAACTAAATAGACAGGGAGGATATATGGAAAAACAAACAGCAATTATAATACCGGCAAGATACGGCTCTTCAAGGCTTGAAGGCAAGCCGCTTTTGAGGGCAAAAAATAAGCCTATAATTCAGTGGGTATGGGAAAAAGCTTCAACTGCTTCCGGCGCCGACAGGGTAATTGTTGCAACGGATAATGAACTTATATTCAACGCCTGTAAAGATTTTGGGGCAGAAGTTGAGATGACATCTTCCGAGCATAAAAGCGGAAGCGACAGAATTGCCGAAGTTGCCGAACGCCATCCGGAAATCGGGTATATAATTAATCTTCAAGGTGATGAGCCTTTGATTGAGGAATCAAATATTGAGCTTGTAATAAGAGATATTAAAGCAGATGAAAATACGGATATTTCTACTCTGGTCAGAGAAATTAAAGAAGAGCATGAAATTAACAACCCTAACCTTGTGAAGTGTGTGTTTGATGTGAATAATTATGCAATGTATTTTTCGCGCTCAAAAATCCCGTTTGAGCGGAACAAAGGAAAATCAAAATTCTACGGGCATTTAGGGATTTACGGCTACAAGCGCGAAGCATTATTTAAGATGACAAAACTTGCCCAGACGCCTTGTGAAATGGCAGAGAGTCTGGAACAGTTAAGAGCGCTTCAAAACGGAATGAGAATTAAAGTTGCGGTTGTAGAGAATATTCCTGTAGGAATAGATACAATGGAAGATTTTGAACATTTCAAAGCTATTGTTGAGGGATAGACAAATGGATTGCCGCGAAAATCAAAGATTTTCCCGCAATGACAGTTAGTGGATTGCCGCGGCGCTCACGCGCCTCGCAATGACGCCCGATTTGACAGTAAGCCAAACTTGCTGACATTCAGAGCCCGACAGCAATTTAGGGGCGAAGAATCCCTTAAACTAGTGAATAGTGAGGAGTGAATAGTGAATAGAAAATTTTCATAAGTTATAGAGATTCATCGGGCTGACGCCCTCTGAATGACGCCACATTGGAAGCTAAGCATACAAGCTAGTAGATACTACTACCTATATTTTCCTTAGTCACTCAATCACTTAATCACCTACAAAACACATTTACCCCCGCAATAAAGCCAAGCTGGTAGTTCCACCTGCCAGCCTAAATACATTTACCCCCTCCCGCAATGGCGCTAAACTCCTTATTTACATAAAATTATTTGTATGATACACTATAATCCGAGTATAAGGAGTATCCCGAATGAAAGTATCGTTAAAAACATTTATGCCTCTTGCAGCAGCCGGCATGTTGTCTTTGACATCCTGTGAAACGGCACAAGACAGAGCACGAAATTATATGACAGAGACAAACCGTACACAAAAGGAATTGGATGAAATCACTAATAACGCAGATGCTCAAACAGTTCAATACAAATTAGATTCATTAGCATACAGGGATATATTTAATTCAACGCAGGCTGCAAAAGATTCAACATGTGTTGCGGAATTCAATAAGGTTGCAGCTAAAATGCGTCCGGAAACTGATGGCGATATGTGGGATGGTATGTTTGCGGTTGATGATAAATTGACAAGAGATGGTATTTCAATAAAAGAATTAGATGAAATAAAAGAAAAAGATTTTTGGTTAAAAGATGATCGTAAAAGGGTAAACACACGTCAGCATTATGCGGATGACTGGGCGTACAGAAAGTTTTTTGAAAAAATCGGAATTATGAATGACAGTATTGCAAAGAAATGCGATGAAGTCAGTGAAAAAATAAGACCGTAAATTATATTTATACCTGCTTGATAATTTCTTAATCACTTGAACAGCCAGGCGAATTATTATAAAATTCTTTTATAAATGTTTAAAAGAATTTTATCAAAAATTTCAATACACACTGTTTTAATACTTGTATCAATTCTTTCGATATTTCCTTTTATATGGTTGACTTCAACCTCATTAAAGGGATTAAGCGAGGATATTTTTGCTTACCCGCCCCATCTTATTCCATCGGACTTTACCTGGAAAAACTATATTGACGTATGGGGCAGGGTAAATTTTATGGGATATTTCTGGAACAGTGTTATTGTTGCGGCGCTTACCGTTATATTGAACCTTGTTTTATCATCGCTTGCCGCTTATCCTTTAGCAAGAATGAATTTCAGGGGCAAAAAGATTGTATTCTTTTCGATTCTTGCCACAATAATGATACCTTTTCAGGCAATAATGCTTCCCGTGTATATTATAACCCTTAAGCTTCATCTGACGGACAGTGTTAATAATGTTATGGGCTACATCGGGCTTGTAATGCCGTTTGCGGTGAGTGCGTTCGGAATATTTCTCATGCGTCAGGCATTTTTGAAGGTTCCAAGAGAAGTTGAAGAGGCGGCAATTGTTGACGGATGTAATGTTTTTCAGATGTTTGCAAGGGTTGTAATCCCTATGGTTAAGCCGACACTTGCGGTTCTTGCGGTGTTTACGTTTATCGGCTCGTGGGGAGAATTCTTATGGCCGAGTATTATGCTCACAAAAGACGCAATGTACACTCTTCCGGTCGGAATAAACAATTTGCAGGGAATGTTCTCGTCTAACTGGAGATTTATTGCGGCAGGGTCAATAATTTCAACCATTCCTATAATTATTTTCTTTCTTTTTATGCAAAGATATTTTATTTCAGGCGAAAACGACGGGGCTGTCAAGGGTTAATCCGGAGGCAGAATATCTTTTCTTGTAACGATTCCGAGAATTTTTCTCTCATTATCTATAACAATAGCCCATTCTGTAGAGTTTTCGTGAAGCCTGTAGTAGGCTGTATAGAGATTTTCGTCAGGATAAACCGTCACCGGAGCTGTTTCCAGAATACTGTTAACGCTTGCACCGCGCATTTTTGAATCCACAAGGGCATCTTCAATATCTGATTTTGTAATAATCCCGCATAGCCGTCCTTTTCTGTCTTTTACAGGATAAGCGTGATGTCCTTCTTTATTCATACAATCAAGAATATCAAGAATATTTGTATTGTCGCTGAAAGTTCTGACATCAGGTGTCATAACATTTTTAACGCATTCTTTATTTGTAATATTTACTCCGCTGTTCTTATACTGATTAACCGCAAGAAGCGCATAAATCGGTTTGTGGTTGAGTTTTCCGGCAGTCATATCCGCAATAGCGGCAGTTAACATAAGCGGAAGTATACAATCGTATCCGCCTGTCATTTCAAATACCATAACGACTGCGGTTATAGGAGTTCTTGCAACAGAAGCCAGAAATCCAGCCATCCCGAGAGACGCGGCAGCGATCAGGTTAACTTCCGGAAATATAAAATCCGCCGTAAATCCTGTCATATAGCCGAGAAATGAGCCGAGCATTAACATCGGGAGGAAAATTCCGCCGGCTGCGCCCGAGCCGAAACATAGAGGGGTTATAATAAATTTTGCCGCAAATATTATAACAACCATCAGAATAGGAAACTCGCCTTTCATAAGCATTTCCACGCTTCCGTTTCCGGAAGACAGAATGTATGGGAGGCTAAGCCCTGCAAGTCCTGTCAGAAAACCGGCAATAGCAGGCTTTGTATAATTCGGAAGCTTTATTTTTGAATAAAGATTGTTAAAAAAGAATATTGTTTTAGAAAACAAAACTCCCAAACCCCCGCATAACAGTCCTAAAATTATGCATACAAAAATCATGCTTCCTTCAAGAGTAATCGGCGGAAGTGTTATATTAAAAGACGGATTGTTCCCGAGAAAATGTCTTGCAGTTTCGGCGGAAATTACTGTTGCGACAAGTGTCGGAAAAAGCATTGAAGGAGTGAATTTGTGTATTAATTCTTCCAGAACAAACAATGTTCCCGCAACCGGGGCATTGAAAGTCGCGCCTATTGCGGCGCCTGCACCTGAAGCTATCAATTTATCGCGGTTATTTCCGTCGAGTTTAAAAAGTTTACCGACAAAAGAGCCGGCTCCTGCTCCCAGTTGAACGCTCGGACCTTCACGCCCCAGAGAAAGTCCTGTTCCTATTCCGAGAACGCCTGATATAAATTTTACAAAGATAGTTCTTATTCTTATTAATCTGCCGCTTCTTAAAAGTGAAAGTTTTACATAAGGAATACCGCTTCCCGAGGTTTCCGGAGCAAATTTGTATACAAATATTCCGGCAATCAGTCCGCCAAGGGTTGTTACAAAAAGAAAAATCAGCGGATGTGAATAAAAATTCGTCATAACAAAGCCGAACAAATTCTCGATTCCAAGCCTGAATAAAACCACAATCAGCCCTGTCAGAAGCCCGACAAGGCATGCCTGCCAGAATAATTTTGTAAATCCCTTTTCCATAAAATAATTATACTTGCAACAAAAAGAGGAGCAAGAGCGGAAAAGCCGGCATTTTTACTTGATTGTAACATGTCTTAATATACATCTTTAAATTAGCAATTTTTTTTGGAAAATATACTTTATATAATTGTAGCAGGTTTAGAAGGTAATATTTTCATGTCATTTGGTTTATACAATAATCCATATAAATCAACGTATAATCAGTACGTAAACTTTTCCGCAGCAGCTCCTAATGCGCCGGAAGTTATTGCCAAACCGATTGAAAAAGTTGAAGATGTTATCACAAATACAGTTGATACTTTTGTAAAAGAACCGCAGGACGAGGAGAAAAAGAAGTCTCATAAAACCGCTATTGCAGCAGGCAGCAGCGTACTTGTTTTATCTTCTCTTATTGCACTTCTCAACCCGAGATTTTCCGGCAAATTTTTAGGCAAATTGAAAAATCTGTCAAACAAAGCTTCGGTTAATGTTCAGAAAAACAAAAATGATATTATTAAAAGCAAATTTTACCAGTCCTGTGAAAAGTTTTTGAAAAAGGTTTTTGACATTTTTCAATTTACAAACAGTGCAAACGCTTCTAAAGACTTGGGGTTTAAGTGGCTATGCACGGCAGAAAAGTTTGACGGAGTTAAGAATGATACTTTAAGAAAATTTCTAAAAGTGTGTGACAGCGGATTCCGTAAAGTAATGTCACCGTTTCACAACGGTATTACAAAATGGTTTGACGGAATCAGTAAAAGCACGGTGTATCATAAATATAATTCAGCCGGTAAGAAAATGGATTACCTTGATGATTTGATAAAAAATTATAAAGGCAAATTAACTCCTGCAGAGCAGAAACAACTTGAAGCCAAGCTTAGCGAGATAAAGCTCGCGCAGAATTATTTTTCAAAAGACAGAACCGCCGAGCGTCTTGTTATGCAGGAAAAATCTATGTCCAATCTCGAAAAGGATTTTAAAGACAAGTTATTTAACGGATATTTGAAACAATTCAAAGGTCCAAAGTCGGAAGGTACTTTCAAGCAAAAAATGCAGCATAACAGAAAACTCGTTCAGGATAATATGACTTTCTGGGCGGAAGATATGCTTATGCCTGCCAGAAACACCTTTGAGCAGGACGGAAAGAAAGCTGTAAGCGAACTTATGGGAGACGGTAAAAACATCCGCGGGAAGTATAACGAAGTTATAGACATGCTTTCACCTCATATTACAAAAGATGAAAAAGCTCTTCTTGATGACGGACTCAAAGCTGCAAAGAAAAAACTTACCAAAGCAAACCATAGTGAATGTATAGATTATTTTGACAAGAAAAGAGACCTTGTACTCGGCGGTGCTCCATCTGATATTATAAGCGGTATCGGTATGATTGGCTTAAGCGGTATAGCAGTCGGTACGGCAGACACCAAGGAAGACAGGGTTTCACGCGCGCTAACTCTCGGATTTCCGGCAGTTGCAGGTATCGGGGCTTCAATGGCGCTTACCGCAATGCTGTTCTCCGGCGTCCAGAGTATTATTTACGGCTCAATTGCCAGTGCCGGCTTAAGCCAGATTGGAAGTATTGCAGATAAAACATTAAATCCGAAAAAGCCTGCCGGAATAGTGGCGCAGGCAAATACAAAACCGGCGGGAACTGCATGATGACAAGTTCGGTGATCAAGTGATCAAGAAAAGTGAAGGTATCTTATGGGTGACTGAGTGATTAAGTGACTAAGTGACTGAGATGATAAAATGTAGGTTGGGTGAAACCCAACAATAACTTACTGGATTGCCGCGGCGCTTCCGCTCCTCGCAATGACGCCCTACTGGTTGTGTTGGCTACTAGCTCAAACATTTACTCCCGCAATGACGCCAAGCTTGTAGTCTCACTTACTAACCTAAATCATTTACCCCCGCAATGACAGAATAAATTCTATTCACTAATCACTCTTCACTATTCACTAAAAAGTAAACAGCTTGGGCTTTAGCCCGACAATAACTAAACATTTAAAATTACAAATCAAATAAAAAGGAGACAACTTTAATGCTTAACACAATTTTTCAACAATTTTTAGAACATTTTTTCTCAATGTTTCGTAATCCTTGTTATTGTCGACTAGAAAATCCCAATCCTGGATATTATCTAAATCAACTTCGGTAATATCATCCTCACCTACGAGCTTTCCGCCGCGGGCTTCTCTTATTTCCCTTGAAGCTTCGACCCGTATGGAAATTGCTCCGGCATTTTTGAAAACTTCATACTCGTGCTTTATCCGGACATCTGTTACAACTATATTACCCTCCTGCGCAACAATCTTTTCTAACCAGTAGTCCGGACTTATACTCCTGCCATAATTCCCTAAATCAATTAAGCCCTGACGGTATTTTGGTTTATTCGCTTCAATCTCTTCAAAAGTCAAATTATGTTCTTTTGCGTATTCAATCTTTATAATATCGCCCATTGCACAACGCCTGAAATCCGGCATGGCTTCCATCAAAATTTTTGCCGCCGTATCTTTGCCGGAATATTGTTTGCCTGAAAAAATTATTATTCTATCTGCCATAAATTTATTATAACAAAAAAGGGATGGTCTGATTGCATATTATCCGGAGTTTGTGCTGTAAATTGTCGCCTCAACGTCTTTATGCGCATGCTGATGTGTAAAATTTTCCATAGAGCGGAATAATTGTGCTTTTGTCTCAGCCTGCGTAAATCGTCCGCCGGTTACGTCTGCCGTGCATTTGAGCTGCGCAAGGTCGTCCTCATCGTGTACGTTAAATGCTATTACATCAATTTTTATATCCCGTCTTTCTTTGACAAGGTCAATTGCATAATCACACGGGCTTTCGTCACAATTTTCACCGCCGTCTGTAAGCAAAATTATGTGTTTGATTCCGTCATATCCTTCAAAGTCTTTATCCACTGCCTGTTTTAAAGAATATGTAATCGGTGTCATTCCCCGCGGACGCAGATGAGACATTTCCGACAAAATAGAATCACTATTGGCAAAACCGAGCGGTACAACAAGTTCCGAACTCCTGCAGGCATTATAGGCAAAAAGGTTGCAGGTATGCCCGTATACCCTTAGTCCGACTTTTGTGGACGGTGAAATTTGCGGAACAATAAATTTCATCATTTCCTTAACGTGATTGGCTTTTGTTTTGTGTTCCAAATATTCTCCCATACTGTTTGAATAGTCGACAACAAAGAGAAGCTTATCACCGGATTCTTTGTAATTATAGTTTTCCGGAGTATAGACTTCATAGGCAAAAACCGGAAGAATTATTAAAAACAATAAAAAACAGATTTTTTTCATATCTTAAGATTAACCTGTTTTTTCAATCCGACATATTCTCCTGCAGGGCTAGCCTGCAATACTTGATTTTCATTTTTATCAGCGCTACTCTTGTATCGGAGGAGTATGATGTCAAAAAATATCTTTATAACAGCGACAGGAACAGATATAGGTAAGACTTATGTTTCAGCCCTTATTGTAAAAGAGATGAGAAATTCCGGATATAATTGCGGATATTTTAAACCTGTTTTAAGCGGAGTGGAAGAAAGCGGGGGAAAACTGACTTCAAGTGACTGTAACTATGTCGTTGATACGGCAAAAATTCCATGTACGGCAGAGGATTGCGTAACTTACCGGTGGAAAGAAGCTGTCTCGCCTCATTTAGCAGCACAAAGAGCAGGAATGAAAATTGATATTTCAAAAATCAAGCAGAAATTTGAAAAACTAACTAAAGATTATGACTATCTTTTAATAGAAGGCGCCGGCGGAATTACCTGCCCTTTAAGGCTTGAAAACGGAGAAAAATACCTGCTTAAAGATTTAATAAAAGAGCTTGACACAAGCATTATTATTGTTGCAGACGGCGGACTGGGTACGATAAATTCGACTCTGCTTACGGTTGAATACGCAAGAGCCAACAATATCCCGATTGCCGGAATTATTCTGAATAACTTTAATCCTGTAAATTTTATGCATCAGGATAATTTAAAACAGGTAGAGTATTTGACAGGTGTAAAAGTTGTTGCAACGGTTGAAAAAGGTCAGAAAGATATAACATTTCCGGCAGAGTTGTTTGGGAGGGGGGCGGTGAAAAGGTGAGCAAGGGGGGTAAATGTGTCTTACGGGTGACTGAGTGATTAAGTGACTGAGTGACTGAGAAATGTAGGTTAGGTTTTACCTGACAAAAAATTTTCTATTCCGGTGGGAACTTTTGCTGGTGAATAGTGAGGAGTGAATAGTGAATAGAAAATTTTCATAAGTTATAGAGATTCTTCGGGCTCACGCCCTCTGAATGACAGCAGGGGTAAATGTATTTGGGTTGTCAGGTGAGACTACAAGCTTGGCGTCATTGCGGGGGTAAATGATTTCAGTTATGAAGTAAACCTACAAGCCCGACGTCATTGCGAGGGGTAAATGTATCGGGCTGGTATTGAGACTTCCAGGAGTGCCGTCATTGCGAGGGAATAGCCATTTAGCCCGAAGCAATCCAGAACAAATTTGACAATTGAATAAAGATGGATTGCCACGACCCTGACGGGTCTCGCAATGACGGCACATTGGGAAGTAAGCCTACAAGTCAGCCGTCATTCAGAGCCCGATAGCAATTCAGGGGTGAAGAATCTCTTTAACTGGTGAATAGTTAGTAGTGTGGAGCTTGCTCCACAAACCTACTTTACTACAAGGCTGGCGTCATTGCGAGGGAACAGCCATTCAGCCCGAAGCAATCCAAAACATATTTGACAATTGAATAACAATAGATTGCCGCGAAAATCAAAGATTTTCTCGCAATGACAGTTAGTGGATTGCCGCGGCGCTCACGCGCCTCGCAATGACGCCCTACGGGTTGTGTTGGCTACTAGCAACATTTACCCCCGCAATGACAAAATAAATTCTATTCACTAATCACTATTCACTAATCACTATTCACTAAAACGGACATTAGCCCGACAAAAACTCGATTAGAAAGACACAAAGTTTTTGTGGAGCAAGCTCCACACTACTGCTGACACAAAAATAATTGTACAATCAATATACAAGGAGCAAAAAATGGACTGGCAGAAAGAAGATTTAAAATATATATGGCATCCGTGTTCGCAGATGAAGGATTATGAGACGCTTCCGCCGATTGTAATAGAACGCGGCGAAGGGATTAATCTTTATGATATAAACGGCAAGTGTTATAAGGATGTAATAAGTTCGTGGTGGTGTAACCTTCTCGGACACTGCAACCCAAGGATTAATGCTGCCGTAAAAAAACAGGTTGACAGCTTAGAACACGTTATTTTCGCGAATTTTTCCCACAAACCTGCAATTACTCTTTGCGAAGAGCTTGCAAAAGTTGTTCCGGAAGGGTTGTGCAAGTTTAACTTTGCTGATAACGGCTCTGCTGCAATAGAAATGGCGCTGAAGATGAGTTTTCAATACCATTACCAGACAGGTAATCCGCAAAAGAAAAGATTTATGGCATTATCAGATGCTTATCACGGTGAAACGCTCGGCGCGCTTGCCGTTGGCGGTGTAGATTTGTATTCGGAACTTTATAAACCGCTTTTATTAGACGTTATAAGAATTGACGCTCCTGATTGTTTCCGTTGTCCTTACAGCAAGCATTGTGCCGGACACTATTCTACTATTAACACCTCACCCCAACCCTCTCCTCAAGGCGAGGGGGAAACTTGCCATTGTGAATGTTTTGAAAAAGCGGAAGAAGCGTTCAAAAAATATGCAGACGTAACTGCCGCAATTATTGTCGAGCCGCTTTTACAAGGCTCTGCTGGCATGAAGGTTTATCCGCCTTTGTATTTGAAAAAGCTTAGAGAGCTTTGTGATAAATACAACGTACATTTGATTGCCGACGAGATTGCAACAGGTTACGGAAGAACCGGTAAAATGTTTGCATTTAACCATGCAGGCGTAAGCCCTGATATTATGTGTCTTTCAAAAGGTCTGACGGGCGGATATATGCCTATGGCAATTGCTGTAACAACTCAGAAAATTTATGATGCGTTTTACGATGATTACCTTAAGGGTAAGGCGTTTATGCATTCCCATACTTATGCCGGAAATCCGCTTGCCTGCTCTGCCGCAATAGAGGTTTTAAAAATTTTGAAAGATGAAAATATTATTGAAAAAGCAAATGAAAAGGCGGTTTATTTTAATAAAATAATAAAAGAGAAATTCCTTCCGCTTGAAAATGTCGGCGAGGTTAGAACAATAGGCTTAATTAACGCAATAGAGCTTGTTAAGAATAAAGAGACAAAAGAACCTCTGGATTATACAAAGCGTACAGGATATCAGATTTATAAAAAAGCTCTGGAGAAAGGTGTAATTTTGCGCCCGCTGGGAGATGTAATTTATTTCAACCCGCCTTTGATAATTGAAAAAGAAGATATGGATTTTGTGACAGATATTGCATTAGAATGCACAAAAGAGATTCTTGGTAATACATAAGGTCGGTTATTTGGCGCGGGGAGGGCTTTTCTCATTCACTCAGTCACCAATAAAAGCCCCCCTCTTGCAAAAAAGCAAAAAAACAACTATTATAGCAGTATAATGGAACAGTTTGTAATAACATTTGATGAAATAAGAGCGCTTTTAGTCGAGCAACAGTATCCCGATTCAGACATAGAAGAGTTAGAAAAGGCTTTTGAGTTTGCCAAGAAGCTTCATGCGGGGCAATACAGGGTTTCCGAAGAACCTTATATTATTCACCCTATGGAAGTCGTAAAAATTCTTATAGGTTTAAGGGCTGATAAGCACACCTTGATGGCAGGCTTTTTGCATGACATTCTTGAGGATACCGAAACAAAGCCGGAAGAGATTAAAGAACTCTTTGGCGAAGATGTTTTGAACCTTGTTCAGGGGGTGACAAAACTCGGTAAACTCCAGTTTAAATCGACGGAAGAGCGTCAGGCAGAGAATTTCCGCCGTATGATGATAGCAATGGCAAGCGACGTCAGGATTATACTTCTTAAACTTGCTGACAGGCTTCATAATATGCGGACTCTTAATTACATGACTCCTGTAAAGCAGCAGAGAATTGCGCAGGAAACTCTGGATATTTTTGCTCCGCTCGCTAACCGCTTAGGTGTCGGTAAAATTAAGGCGGAACTTGAGGATTTATCTTTAAAATACCTTCATCCGGATAAATATTATGAAATAGCCCAGCTTGTTTCCCAGAAAAAAGCCGAGCGTGAAATGACCGTAAAACTTTTGATAGATAAGATTTCCAAGGATGTTAAGGCAAGCGGGATTAATGCTCAGATTACAGGGCGCGCCAAGCATTATTACAGCATTTATAATAAAATGCAGCGTCTTAATGTTGCATTCCATGACTTGTACGACATTACCGCTGTGCGTGTAATCGTTGATACGGAAAAAGAATGCTATGAGGTTCTGGGGCTTATACACTCCCAGTTTAAGCCGATTCCGGGGCGTTTTAAAGATTATATTGCAATGCCTAAAGGAAACATGTATCAGTCTTTGCACACCTCCGTCATAGGTCCGCGGCAAAAACCGCTGGAAGTTCAGATAAGAACATGGGAAATGCACGAGATTGCTGAATATGGTATTGCTGCGCATTGGAGATACAAAGAAAAAGGCTCTAAAAAAGCTGATTCGGCAAGTGATATTAAATTCTCGTGGATGAGAAAGCTTGTTGAATACAACAAAGAAACCAAAAACGCCGAAGAATTTGTAAACTCTGTCAAATTAGACCTGTTTTCAGACCAGGTATTTGCATTCACGCCGGGCGGTGACGTTATTGACCTGCCGCAAGGCGCAACTCCTGTAGACTTTGCTTACCGTATCCACTCGGATGTCGGGCATAAAACAGTCGGTGCGTTAATAAACGGGCGTATTGCGCAGCTTGATACAAAGCTTAAAAACGGCGACATCGTTGAGATTATGACTTCAAAAGTCGCAGCACCGCGTCTTGACTGGCTGAACTTTGTAGTTACAAAGCAGGCAGCTTCCAAAATACGACAGTGGTACAAAAAGAACAAGCGCGAAGACCATATTGAAATCGGTAAAGCCAATCTGGAGCATGAGTTAACTAAATCTGTTTTTGATGATTATGTCAAAAACGGCGAGTTTGATAAAGTTGCAAAGCAGATGAATTATGTGAGCGCGGATGATTTATTTGCTGCGCTGGGCTATGGCGAAACAACGGTTAATAAAATTATTAACCGCCTGAGAAAACCGCCGAAGCAGGAAAGCCCGAGTCCGCACAAACCGCGTAAAGCTTCCGAAAAAGATATTGTCGGGCTGGAAGGACTTTTGTATTCTTTTGCCAGATGCTGTTCTCCGATTCCGGGAGAGCCGATTGTCGGAGTTGTTACCCGCTCTAAAGGCGTAACTGTCCACAGGCTTGACTGTAAAACTCTGGAGAATATTCCGGTAGAAAGGCTTCTGGATATTCACTGGTCAGGCAATAATGTTAATAAAACATACAGTACTACAATCCGCATTGAAACCGCTGAAAAACTCGGGCTTTTGAAAGATATAATAGGCGTTGTTTCGGATAACAACACTAATATAAGTTCCGCAAACGTCAAATCAAAAGGTAAAGTCGGAATTATTGAACTCGGAATAGAACTCGATAACATTGAAACGTTAAGGCGTGTAATGACAGCACTCCAAGCCATGCCGGATGTTTTCAGCGTTAAGAGAATCCAAACATCATATACAAAGGCTCCGCAGCAATTTACCAAGAAGGTGAATAAATCAAAACATAAGAAATCATCAAATAATTAATTATTTCTTCTTTTTGGGATGATTTTCACACTCAAGCATAATTCTGTTTAAATTATTTAAATCGTAAACCGGCGGAAGGTTAGATTTGAGCGGAAGGAAGTAGGCAGGAGTGTCTGAGCTGAGGTCTACAAACACATTCGGATCCTTCTCTCTCTGGAATATGAACGCTTCACCGCGGTATTGATTAAATTTTTCCAGATATTCTTTATTTCCCGGCTCGTTTAATGGTTTTACAATATCCACAAGCGGTTTATATTTTTTATCAATGTCTTTGTTGTTTAAAATTTTGAAAAGTTTATCATCCAGTTCCTTCAAATCATGTACGTCCTTACCCATCAGCATAAGTTCAAACGGACGCGGTTCACCGGGGAACTTGAACAAGAAGTGTATAGCGGAATAATTTACTTCGGTTATGTCATTCATGTCAAAACGAACTCTACGCTTTTCTTTCATCCCTAAACTTTCCCATTTTTCTTCCTGCACACGCTGCATATTTGCCAAAAAATCGATTGAAGCATAGTCATACTGTTCTTTTGCAGTACGTTTCATTTTTTCGGTTGTTTTCGGTCTTTTATTTTCAATTTCAATAAGTTCTATTTCACCTTTTTCAATTGCAGGGAAAAATCTTGAAAGAAGCTTTTCAACAGTCTTTTTTCTGCCGTCTCTCATAACAATTTTAGCCCCGTTAAGATCCGTCATAAAATCCAAAACTTCCGCCTTGCAGTTATACTGGCGTGTTGCGCTTTTTTCTACAATAGATTTCGGTGTTTTAACTCTGCCGCAAAGTTTAAATACAGGCAGCTTCGGATTTAATTGTGTAGCGACCAGATCACCGAACAGTCTGTTCATAAAAGTTTCAATTTTTTCCTGCATAGGTTCTGCAGCCTTGCTTATAGAACGGGCTACGCCTAAAGAAACACCCCCCATTGCTCTTGACTGGAGCATTTTAGCAGTCGCGCCAAAAGATACGGTATCTTTCGATAATGCCCTCGGCATTGTCAAACCATAATTAGTATTCGGATAAGAAACGGTTTTATTATTACTGCCGCTGTTATTTGTTGTCTGGAATGCTCTAAAACCAATGATTTTGGGGATATTCATTTTAATTTCTCCTGTTGTGTACCAATATTAATAAACACTATAAAAAAAATTTTTGCGCTTTTATTACAAAATATTAAGCTAGACCGCAGCTTCTTCTTTTAATGATTCCTCAATTTTATTTTCATATCCCGTAAATTCGCATATCTGGCGCGCCCATTCTCTTGCGATTTCATCCTCGTCCAGTGTGTAAGAGATAGGTTTTCCTATTTTCACCGTTATATGTTTTTCAAAAAGTTTTTTGGCATATCCGTCAAATCCGCATATACCTACGGGAATTATATCTGCCTTGAATTTTTTTGCAAAAAGTATAAAACCTTTGTGAACATTGGTCAGAACAGGCTCTTTGACGATTTTGCCCTGAGGAAAAATTCCCAGTGACCACGATGTATTAAAAACTGATTTTACGGTTTTAAAAGTTGCAATCTCTGGCTTGTCTCTGTTCACTGCAAAACCGCCTAATGTATGCACAAGAAAACGTAAAAGCTTGCTTTTGTCGTGGAAAAGTTCCTGTTTTGCCATATATGCAATGGTTCTCCAGGCAGCGACAGCTATAAGCGGAGGATCAATATATGAAACATGGTTTGCCGCAAAAATTACATGGGGATTCTCCGGAACATTTTCTTTCCCTTCAACCTTCAGATTATACATAAGCTTTGTTACAGGATAAACGACCAGCATTAAAAACAGCATATAATATGATGTTCTGAACCAGTTATAGTCTTTTTCTGTTCGTCTGTTGTAATTCTTTTCCTTTCCCATTTTTCCCTTCCAGTCGTAATAAGGTTTTTATACTTTTACTTTATCTTCTACGTATTTAAATCCGGTTAAATCCTCAATTGATTTTTCCCACTGACCTACCATTCCCATAACATCATCGGAATAAGGTATAACTTTTCCTATTCTTACAATAATTTTTCCCGTAAAAGGCAGCCTTTTAACTTCCTGCGTGCCTGTAATACCTATTGGCAGAATTCCGCATTTTGTGCTTTTTGCAAGGGTCGCGAAACCTTTAGCCACATGGCTGATTTCTCCTGCTTCCTGACGTGTTCCCTGCGGGAAAATCCCGAGCACCCAGTCTGTTTGTTTCAAATTCTTGACTGTTTTTATTGTAGAGACGCTGAGTTTTTCTCTGTCAACGGCAAAAGCTCCGAGCCAGTTAAGCCACCAGCGCATAAAAGGATTTTCAAAAAGTTCCTTTTTCGCCATATAAGCAACTCCCCTGTTCATCACTGCACACACAAGAGGCGGGTCTAATGTGGACAGGTGGTTTGCTGCTATTATAAAGTCATTGTTTTCAGGAATGTTTTCCCTGCCGTAAACTTCAAGTCTGTACACCAGTTTAAACCGGATCATATAGAAAACATGCGTTATTATAAACAAAAACATCCGGCGCCATTTGTTATAGAATTTAGCCTCTCTTAAGCAGTAATTACTGCCTTTTTTATCGTTTGACATATGAAATACCCCTTGTCTTAAGCAGTATTATACTATAAATAACGGCAATAAAATAGTATACTAAGCGAATTTTTATTCTTCGCTTTCTTCTTCCGCTTCTCTGTACTCTTCTTCTGCTTCCGCTTCTAAGCGCTCAATTTCTTTTTCTTCTTTTTCTTTCTCTTTTTCTTCTTCAAGAATATCTTTAATTGATTTTTTATGTTTTTTGGCATTCAAAACAGAGGCTACATTTGTCATTGCAAGGGAATTCAGAGTTGCCCTCAAAAGAGCGCTTCTGTCAACAAACTGGTCATTATAGAAGTTTCCGCCTTCTTCTTCACCTTCGGCAGGAGGAAGGTACATAGCTTCAGACCCGTATTTATCCTGACTCATTTTAGCAGCAGTTCCCGATGGGTCGCCGCTTTTAAAATTAAACGCCCCGCCGATTCCGTAAAAACCTGCTGATCTGTTATCTACCACTATAAGACCTCATGTTAAGGGTATTTCTTACCATATTTTAATACCCTCCTAGGATAATATAACCTCTAAAAGTATTATTTGCTAGTTCGTAAAGAAATTGTTACATTTTATTAATATTTATATCCGGAACAGGGTCATAGCCGCCTTCATTGAGCGGATGACATCTGCAGACCCGTTTTACTCCTAACCATCCGCCGCGGACAAGACCGTATCTTTCGATTGCTTCACGGACATACTCGGAGCAGGTCGGATAAAACCTGCACCGCGCCGGTGTGTGGCGGGAAATAAATTGATAAATTCCGATTAAGTTTAAAATAAGTTTTTTTAACATATATAAATAGTAGCATAAATTTAAAGGCGTACCTTAAGGTACGCCTTTAAATTCTTTTTATTTTTTATACTCTCTGTCACTAACAGGCTCCAGCCATATTGATTGATTGTTAGGAAGATTAGGTTCAATCGAGATATGTGCAAACGTACTCTCAGGTGCAGCTCCGTGCCAGTGTTCCACATTCGGAGCTATTTTCACAACATCACCGGGTTTCAAAATTTGAATTTCTTTGCCTCTTTCCTGATATCTGCCTTCTCCTGCTGTTACAAGGAGGATTTGTCCCCCTGTATGCTTATGCCAGTTTGTTCTTGCACCTTTTTCAAATGTCACGTTTGCAATTGAGGAATTCCAGATATCATCCTGAGCACAAAGTCTGTTCAGATAAGTAGTACCCGTAAAATATTTACTGTAAGGATTAATTTCTCCCAGTTTAAACGGCTGTTTAAAATCCACTGTCACCGTATTCTTTCCGGTTTCGTTTTTCAAAACTTTAAGTGCTGAAAGCGCGTTCGGGAATCCTGTATACGGCATACACTGAATAATTGCTGCAGCTAATGTTTCAGGCTGATTCCCCGCCTTAATTGCTCCGGATATATGGCTTTTTAAAGTTTCAGTATTGCCGGTTGTCGTAAGAATACATACAGCAAGCAATTCTCTGGTTTTTGTATCAAGAACGCCTCTTGTATAAATATCGCCGAAACAGAATTCTGTCAAAAACCTTGCTGCCTCGCTGCCGAGGTTATCCGGCAGCCCCTGCATTTCTCTTGCAATTTCATCACCGTAAAGCGGAGTCTGGATTTCAGAACCCTTGATAAACCTTTCGTTTTCATTCACTGTACCTGCTTTTGCAAGAGGTGTCGCAATATTTCTTGACCCGAAAACTTCGTTCAAAACTCCGAGCGCGTTCAGGGTTTTAGGAAAACCTATAAACGGCGCACAGAGATAAATTGTCTCTCTAAGTTCAAGAGGAGAAGCTCCGGCATTAAGTGCAGCATTGATATGCGCATTCAACTGCGGCAGTGTCTGCTGAACCGCAAGAGAAGTTACTGTTATCATCTCTCTGGTTTTTATATCAAGATTTCCGACAGTAAAAACTTCGCCGAAAATATACTTTTGAAGTATTTCCATCATCTCAGGGTCGCTTCCGGTATCGGGATTCCACTGCGAATTAAAAAGAGTTTCATAATTTTTCTTACAAATATCTGCTCTTGTCATGTTTGAACCTTCTTTCTTAATAGTTTTTGCAAACGCAAAGCCAGTCTGTAATATTATCAGACTAAGGATTGCGGCAATTATTTTTTTCTTCATACCATTAAACTCCATTTCATAAACTTCCATGAGTACGGGCAAGTAAAAATATTTTTAGATATAATACTTTTCCTGCTCATTACTTAATTATTATAAAACCTTAGAGCAGCTATCAGTCAAGGGCATGCTTTAGACTCCCTTTTGAGAATAAAATATTGATTTAGCGGATTCAACATGTATGATTATAAAAGGAGTATTGAGAGGTTATTTGATTGATTAATGTTTGTTTAGCGTGTGATGATAATTATGCAAAATATGCAGGCGTTGTTATAGCCTCAGCTCTTGCTAATGCCGCAAAAGATGATTATTTGAATTTTTATATTTTAGACGGCGGGATAAAAAACAAAAATAAAGAAAAATTACTGGAATTAAAGTCCGTAAAAGATTGTAATATTGAGTTTATTGAAATTGATAACAGTCTTTTTATTGACTATATGGACGTAAAAACACACTCATATATTTCACTTCCGACTTTTTACCGGCTCAAGCTTCCGAGTCTTTTACCTAATGTTAAACGGGTAATATATTTTGATTGTGATTTTGTTATCAACAGCAGCCTGAAAGAACTTTTTAATACCCGGATGGGCAGCTATCCGATAGCAGGGGTTCGGGATATAAATAAAAAAATTACAAAGAAAAATCCGAACTACGTTAATGCCGGTATGCTCGTTATGGACATTGAAAACATGAGAAAAATCAATGCGGAAAAGATTTTTCTTGACTGGACAAAAGAGCATTTTGATACAATAAAAGTCGGTGATCAGGAGATTATAAACGAAGCATTGAAAGGTCAAATAATGCTTGTTGATGACGCGTGGAATGTCCAGTCAAGCAACTTTACAAACAGGTCAAGTTTTACTAAAAATCCTAAAGCAATTCATTTTGTTGCAAAGAAAAAACCATGGCATTTTGCTTCTTTTAGTTACCATAGACCGCTTTATTTCAAATATTTGCAGCTTACTCCGTGGAAAATGGGCGAAAAAGAATTAAGACACTGGATTTTTGACAACCAGATAGCTTCGCTTTTTGAATATGTAAAATATCGACCTCTGTTTTTATTAAGACCAAAATTTTACGAAGCATTAGTCAAAACTTATATTTATCCGCTTTTTGAATATAAAAAACCTGTAATAAAATCCAATACTTTTATTGTATGGGAGCCCTGCTCAAAAAGCCACTCGGAAGTAGTACCCGGTTTTTGCAAGTATTTGCTGGATTCAGGCTATCACGTCTCTGTTATTGTTAACCCGCAAAAATACAAAGAAGGTTTGTTTTCAAGATTTAAAGATGAAAATCTTACACTGAATAAATTGTCAAGAAATCAAGTTAAAGAATTTTTCAAAAAAGATGCTTTAAGTAATGCCGCCGGAATTCTTGTAACAACTGCCGGAAAGTTATGCGACAGTATTCATTATGATGAGTGTTATGAAACATTTAATCCTGATATGGATAAATCAAAACTTTTTCTGGTGGAACATGAGGCAAAACACGCAGTGGATGCCGGATTATGGAAAGAAAATTTAATTACTTTGAGAAAGTTAAATTACAAAGGCGCAAAATCAGTTGTTGTTAATCCGCATTATTTTGGTGAGGTCAAAATTACACCTAAAAATGAAACTGTCACAAATTTTATTACAATAGGAGCTATTCAGGGTAAAAAGAAAAACAACGATTTGATTATAAATTCGGTAAAAGAATTACATGAAAGAGGCATACATAATTTTAAAATTACAGTTGTCGGGAAAGGACACCTCAAAAAGCTCCCGGAAGAAATTCAAAAATATTTTGATATAAAAGGCAGACTCCCGTTCGATAAAATGTATGAAGAGCTGGAAAAAGCGGATTTTATGCTGACTTCATATAACAAAAAAGACCCAATGCATATAAGGTACAATACAACCGGAACGAGCGGGAACTTCCAGCTTGTATACGGGTTTTTGAAACCGTGTATAATAACAGAAGGTTTTGCGCCGATAAATGGTTTTAACAGAGAAAATGCTATTTTATACAAAGAAGATGAGAATTATGCAGACGCCTTGATTGAAGGGATTAACATGTCTCAGGACAGTTATTCCAGAATGCAGGGTAAGTTGAGAGAATACGAACAAAAATTGTACATTGAATCATTGAATAATTTGAAGAAATTAGTGACCGGAGGTTAATAATATGTCGGGCTTTAACCCGACCTATTTACTTTTTAGTGAATAGTGATTAGTGATTAGTGATTAGTGATTAGAATTTATTCTGTCATTGCGGGGGTAAATGTTTGGGCTGGTAAGCAAAACTATCAGTTTGGTCGTCACTGCGAGGAGCGGGAGCGACGCGGCAATCCAGTAAGTTATTGTTGGGTTTCACCCAACCTACATTTCCTCCCTCTCCCACAAAGGGGCGAGGGGAAGTCGGTGTAGGGTGGGAAAAGCGTCAGCGTTCCCACCGGAATAAAAAAGTTATCGTTGGGTTTCACCCAACCTGCATGTCAATATTCCTTTAACATCTATTCACTATTCACTATTCACTATTCACCATTCACCGGTTAAACAGAAAGGACATCCAATGAAAATTCCTGTAGTATTTACATTTGACAAAAGAATAATATTAGGCGCGGCTGTAACAATAAAAAGCCTTATTGATACAGCAGGCAAAGAAACTTCTTACGATATTTACGTCTACCATCCGGATATTGAGGAGAAGGATGTAAAAGAGTTTGAAAAAATGCTTGAAGGAACTAATCATACAATCCGTTTTGAATACATTTCAAAAGAGAGGTTCAAAGACGCGCCGATAAATAAGGGCGGAAGCTGGACAGAGATTGTTTATTACAGGCTTTTGATACCGGAATTATTGCCTCAGTATGACAAAGTAATTTATGCAGACACGGATGTTTTATTCAAAGGCGACCTGACTGATGTATTTAATACAGACATTTCAGACTACGAATGCGCGGCGGTTGCAATGGAGCCGAACAATGCAGAAATGATTTGCCACAAGTATTTTCCGGAAAACAAGAACGAGCTTACATTTATTTCAAGCTTTATTATGTTTAATTCCAAAAGAATGCGCGAGGAAAAATTTGTACAGAGAATGTACAAAACAATCGAAACTTTCAACACAAGGCTCAAATTCTTTGATGTAGATGTTTTGAATATAACCTGCGACAGAATTTACGCTCTTCCGTACCGCTACGGAGTATTCCAGAGCTTGTATTATAGCGACGACTGGTCAGATTCTAATGAATACAAATTCTTGAAAAATGTATACACTGATGATACCTTAAGAGAAGAAGTTAAAAATGTTGTAATGCTTCATTATGCAGGAAAACCGGGCAAACCGTGGAGAAGAAAACACATACCTTCTGATTACAAAGAATGTATGGACAAAATTCCTAAAAAATTAAGAAAGTTTACTTTCAGAGACATAAGAAAAAGATTATTCAGCAAAGTATGAGTTTATTAAAATTAAAAAACAGTCTTTTTAAAGTTTTTATAGAGCTTTTTATTTTCAACAGAGAAAAAAGAAGCCGTATAAAAGCGCGTCAGGCTAAGAAGGATTTAAAGAAATATGCCGATTATGCAATAAGTTTTCCGTTTGAAAAACCAAACGGGCAAGATGAGGAAATTATCTGGCAATACTGGCATCAGGGCAGGGAAAACGCACCTTTGTTGATTCAAAAATGTTTTGAAAGCGTTCAAAAATATGAGAGTGATAAAAAAATCAATGTCTTAAGCTTTGAGACAATAAAAGATTATGTTGAACTCCCGCAAAAGTATTATGAGCTTTTGAAAGCCAAAAAGATTCCGATTGCAATATTCAGCGATATTTTGAGGCTTAACCTTCTGAAAAAATACGGCGGCTGCTGGGTTGATTCTACCATTTATCTCACGGACAAAATTCCGCAGGATGTTTGGAAATCGGATTTTTGTGTGTTTCAAAAAGACCCGGTTAGTGATTTACAGGAAAATAAAATGTCCTGTTATTTTATCCGAGCAAAAAAGGGAAGTCCTAATTTGCAAGCAATAAAACGGGCAATAGAAAAATACTGGGATGAAAACGATTTTCTTATAAATTATTTTATGTTTGAACATCTGTCAACAATTCTTTCTGACAAAACTCCGGAACTTAAAGCCGAGTGGGATAAAATGCCATACTTAGACGGAGAGATTTCCGGACAGCTTCAAAGAACCATGTTTGAAGATTTTAATCAGGTTGAGTGGGAAAAATTGATATCAAAATGTGCAATACATAAATTGACTTATAAAACACTAACAAACAAAACAAGCGGAAAGAGTTACTATGATTGGATAGTAAACTTACGGGCGAGTGAGTGAGAATATAAAAATGTAGGTCGGGTTCAGCCCGACAATAACTTTTCTATTCCGGTGGGAACGCTCACGCTTTTCCCACCCTACACCTTTTGTGGAGCAAGCTCCACACTACTACTATTTACTTCCCCTCGCCCCTTTGTGGGAGAGGGTAGAATTTCAAGTTGAGCTTGAGCGAAACTTAGAAATTCGGGTGAGGGGTTGGAGTTAAAGAGATTCTTCGCCCCTGAATTGTTATCAGGCTCTGCCAGACAATAACTCTTGTGGAGCTTGCTCCACACTACCAGAATTTTTGTCGGGCTGTAGCCAGCCTATTATTTTTTAGCCCGGCTTATTACTAATACGAATACCAGTTGCCTAAAAAACAAATCAGGCGTTCTTTCCTGCGTCTTCTGTAAAAAAAGCGTCTGTAACTTTTGAAACAAAATTTTATATGCTCTGATAACGTAAGTTTTCTTGCGTTTTTATTAATATCTTTCTTTATCAGATTATAATCATATTTAGTATATTTTTTTATTAAATGTTTTATAAAAATAGGGTAAAAATTCTCTGCATCTCTATATAATGTTATTTCTCTTTTTAAAAACGGTGATTTGTCCTTTTTTACCAAACCTATATATGCTGCTGCGTGTGCTGACGGAACAATTTTACAAAGTTTGCAGTAAAAATCATACTTAAAACCCCTTTCTTCAAGCAGATGAGTCATACCCATTTCATACTTGATAACTATTTCTTGTTTTGTCTCTTCTTTTTTTACAGAAGTAATAAAATTATAAAAAATTTCAGAATTAAATACCTGCGGTTTAAAAACAACAAAATATGATTGCAGATGATTAAATCTGCGGCATTCTATATCTTCATTCGTATCTTTTATTCCGGAATCGGAAAATGTGACACCCCAAAAATCAAGAGGCTTTGCAGACATTTCGGAAAACATATTATCGAACGGATACAAAGGAGCATAACAACTGTCGTTTGCAAAAATTAGTTCTTCACAATCTTTCAAAAGTCCATTGTCTTTTGCGTATAAAAAACCGCGCTTGTATGAGCCGAAGTCATATTCACCATGCCTGCCAACAATAGAATGATAAACAATATTCTCTATCTTTTTTAATTCTTCCGGCAAAACATCTGAATCAGAAACAAATACAATTTTCTCAGCAAATTTATGTAGTTCTGACAAATAATATATAACATAATCCTGTATTAAATTATTTTTGTCATAATGAGCAAAAATAGCAATTCTATGCAATTACTTTCTCCTTATCAAATATTAAAGTTAATCTTTCCCATAAAATTTTTGAATTTCATTATCAGAAAAAATATTTCTGCCGCCACTAGCCTTAAACAAATCATAAGCTTTTACAATATGACCTAAATCGAGAGCCTGATAACCTTCTTTGGCTAAATCATACGCCAAAACAGTAGCAGTAGGACCAAGAATAATACATACAATTCTATTCTTATCAATCTTTTTTGCTTCCTTTAATATTTCATTATATTTTTCAAAAGCATCTACGGTCGGAGCATTAATGTATTCTATAGATTTTGCACAATCAAAAACATTATGTTTGATATCTTTGAAAACTCTGTCACCTGAAATTATTGTTATATCTTTATCTCTCCACAAATTCCTCATTATTTCACAACTATCTTTTATATCTTCATGTGAGAATATACCAGTTTCTATATACACCCTGTCTTTTTGAACCCGATTTAAAATCCAGTCTGTATTTTTCCCCCAAAAATCATACAAAAATCTTCTTGAAATTTTGTCCCCCGAAGCCATTAGACTATTAAAACTATGACAACAAGAATATGGAATCCCCATTATTATATTTTCATCTTTTGAATCAAAAATTTCATTCAACCTCTTTGATAGCTGTTCGTTTTTTTTCTGAAATACAGCAACACTCCCTGCCATGATTTTAAATTCACCATCACCGAAACGTACAAGACTCTTTCCTTCTTTAAGAATGTATTGAGCACTTTCTTTGACAGATAAAATTTCCGGAATATAAAGATTTGAAATATCATCTTTTAATTCATATTTTAAAAAATTTATGTGATTTTCTAAATATTGAATATCACCCTTCAATTCTTTTAAATTGTATCTTGAAAGATATCTCAGATTTTTTAACAAAGTTTTAATTCCCACTATTTAGTCCCCCTCATTGCCTCATTAAAATCCATTTTCAGATAATCTTTAAACCGCCCGGATAAATCATCTCCGTATTTATCCAGCAGATTATGATTTTTGTAATACTCAAAAATAATCGGAATTAAATTTATATACCTGAAAAGCTTTTTATCCGAATAAATTATAGAATCCGCTCTCTGAAAGTAATTGTAAAACGGTTTACTTATGTAATATCCCGACTTCACCCACGGATAATACATCATCCAGAAAACGTTATCCTCATAGTTATAACCTTTAGGAAATATGCAGGCTCTATCTTTTATAATCGATGTATTGAAAATTTTTGACCAGACAGTTACGGGAGTTTTTCTGAATTTTTTGTAATTCATTTTCTGAAACCCGTTAAATGGCAGTTTTTGAATTTCAACTTTTCCATTATCATAAACTTTTTGTGAAGCGAAGCACACAAAATCGGTTTTATACTTTTCAATTGCTTTATACGCCTCTTCAAACGTACGCTCATCAATCCAATCGTCACTGTCAACAAAAGCCGTATAAGGCGCTGAAACAAACTCCAGCCCGTTGTTTCTCGCATCGGAAAGCCCGCCGTTTTCTTTAGATATAACTTTTATTCTATTATCACTTCCGGCATACTTATTTAATATCTCAAGCGAATTATCGGCAGAACCGTCATTAACACATATAATCTCAATATCCCTTAATGTTTGGCATAGAACACTATCCAGACAGCGCTCAAGATATTTTTCAACATTATAAACAGGTATAATAACAGAAATCAGAGGCATTTGAATAACCTCTTAATCTTATAAACACTATGAAGCAGTATTGCTTTCCCAAAAGAAATCCGATTATTGAAATTAATATACTCCGTGTATTTTTCTGCATTTGATACAAAATAATCGGGAAAAATATCAGATATCACTAAATTCGCAAAAATATCCCCGCGCTCTAAAATATCTTCATTATTTTGAATTTTTCTTAATAATGCACTGTCAGTATTATTATTTATAGTATTAACCTGCTGCTCTACAATAGAATTCATTTTATACTTAATGCTTTCCACATTTCCGATGTAGCTGAAATGCCA
The DNA here is from genome assembly GCA_949296355.1 of uncultured bacterium. Taxonomy (GTDB): domain Bacteria; phylum Cyanobacteriota; class Vampirovibrionia; order Gastranaerophilales; family Gastranaerophilaceae; genus CAG-196. Next base: position 71,921 of record CASFPS010000003.1, read on the forward strand.
GCCGCCATTTTTTATAATTTTTCCTTTAACAAACCGCAAATACGTAGGCAGACCGTATTTTGAATACAGGCAATATTTTTTATCCTTTTCTTTAATACTTTTCTTTGGATTTATTAAATCTTTAAACCTGCAGATTTTTGCACTCTTACAAAAAGGAATAGTTATATATAAAGAATTGTAGCTAAATCCAAACCTCAGCTGTCTTAAAGAACATATTCCTTTTCTATATTTTTTTACAGCCTCCGGATTAGGAATTTCATCACAGTCGGAAATTATAACAATATCATCAGGCTTGCAATTCTCTAACCCGCGCATTATTGCATCTCGCTGATAATTTTCATAAAGCCATTTATTCCCGTCAGAACTCGTTTTCGAACTCTCTAAATCCGGCAGGTCATCAACTTTTATGTATATAATTTTATCCAGAAATTTGCTGAATCTTTCTTTATTTTGTTCAAAAAGGTATTCTTTTGCTTTTCCGGTATGGGTTTTATCAGCTTCTGTTATAACAAAATAATCAACTGCTTCATACAGAACATTTAGTCTGATTTCCAGAATATCCAACTCATTAAAAAACGGAAAGCAATCGTATATCATTAATCCTCATTTATATTTATTCAAATCAAAAAGTAATACATATAATTACTCAAGATAATAACATAAATTTTCTTTCTTGTTAATACATTTGATAAGTAAATAATAATTATTCGTCATATATATTGTTTATAGATAATTATAAGTATTTTATTTTAATAAAAGGTAATAGGTTTATTGATTATGCCAAATATTAACAAAACTTATGTAGGTAAAATTATTCAGCAAAAAAGAAAAGATTTAGGCTTAAAACAGTCTGAATTAGCTGAAATGATTGGGATTTCCGAAAAACATCTAAGCAAAATTGAAACCGGCAAAAACTTTCCTGCTCTTGATAATTTTTTCAAACTAATAGAAATATTAAAATTATCACTTGGAGATTTTGGCACTGAAGAAATTGACACTTCCAACCTTTCTTCTAACAAAAACAAATTAAAAATGGTTGTTAATATTGCATCAGAGCAGCAAATAAACATCTATCTGGATATGATAGAAGTCATAAATCATTACATCAAATAATTTTTCAGAAAGAAAACTATGAAAAGAGTCGTAATCATAACACCTGTATTTAACAAATTTGAGCAAGCAACAAAACCGTTTTTGGATTCTATATACAAATATACGGACTCTTTTGACCTGATTCTGATTGATAACAATTCGACAGACGGAACTACAGAATACTTAAAAGAATTTGAAAAAGAGCATTCTAATCTAAAAGTAATTTACAACAAAGAAAATCTCGGGTATTCAAAAGCAAATAATCAGGGTTTAAAACTTGCTCTAAAATCTGATTATGAATACATCGGACTTTTGAATAATGATATTTTGTTTACTCCTGAATGGCTTGAAAACGCAATAAGAATTTTTGAATACGATTCCCAGCTCGGGATGGTTTCTCCGCGTGATGCCGGAAGAAGAAAATTCTTCAAAAAGACATTAACTTCTGACAATTATATTATGCATTATAAAGAATATCTAAAACGTTTTAAAGAACCGTATAAATATATGCTGGAGCCTTTGTTCAGCTGTGTAATTGTTAAACGCGAAGTTATAGAAAAAATCGGACTGATGGACGAAAACTTTACACCTGCTTTCTGGGAAGACCAGGACTATTGTCTGAGAGCTTTGTATGCGGGATTCAGCCTTGCAACTTCAAACATTTCTTTTGTATTCCACAACCATAGCACAACAAGCTCACAAATAAGCAAAGATATTTACGAAAGAAACAGAGAATATTTTTACAAAAAACACCCGCTCGGCAGATGGATTTGGGAACACAAGCGCTCTAATCTCTTAAGAGATATCAAAAATTACATCAAGGAAAGTTTGGAGTAGATAAATCTTTTCAAATGTGTAATAATATATTAAGAAAGCAGGTGTGATTAATATGAATATAGATGTAATTATACATAAAGAAGAAAACGGCTACTGGGCAGAAGTACCTGCTTTGAAAGGCTGCTACAGCCAGGGCGAAACAATTGAAGAAATTACTGCAAACATAAAGGAAGCAATTACAGCGTGGTTCTCTGTTGAGATACCTGAAAACGACGGCGAGGTTATCTCTTTAGCTTTATGAAAAATATTACAGGCAAAAAACTTTGTAAAATTTTGGAAGAAGACGGCTGGAGGCTAATAAGAATAAAAGGTTCACATCATGTTTATACCAAGGAAGGTGAAGAGGCGCTGTAGTACCGGTGCACGGAAATAAAGAAATTAAAACCGGATTGTTGAAGGCTATTTTAAAAACAGCAGGACTATTATCATTATTTTTCACTTTAATTAATACATAGGGAGTAGTGAAAATGTTTGAGAAAAAATACGTAACGCGATGGCTTGTATATAATTTTTGCGGGATGAAGCTTAAATTAAAAACCAAACCGGAACATATTGATACTGTTAATCTGGTTCTTGATGACAATTATGGAATCGGCAACAGAATTTTCGCCATTGTTAATGCAATAAAGTACTACACTCCGAAAAATTTGAATTTCTACTGGAACAAAAACGGCTGGGTCAGTCAATCGTTTAAAGATTTATTTGATTGTAATTTTGAATGCAGTGTAAGTGAATTTAATGAAATTCCGAAAAACTGGACAAACTCCAAAACAGAAAGAACAATATACCTGCCTCAAGCAAGCATTATCACGCCGGATTGGGTTGAAAGAACCCTATCAAACGGGAATATTACACCTGAGATAAGAAAAATTTACCGTGAAGTATTTTGTAAAATCAAACCGTCTAAGCAGGCAGAAGAGCGGATACAAAGCATAAGCCTTCCGGAATCTTTCATCGCCCTGCAAGTCAGAAATGCAGCGGATTGGGATAAGTACGGAAGAAATGAAAATCTTGATATATTTTTAGATGAAATTAACAAATATCCGCCGGAAACCGTGTTTTATATTTCCGCAATGAATAAAGAAACATCTGACTATATAAAAAATAACTGTAAGTACAAAATACTGGAGCTTCCTGACAAAAATTACAAGTCAATGTATGATGCCGTTGCGGATTTGTACATCATGTCCCGTGCAAAAGAAGGAATATATTCTTTTGGCTCCACGTTTGGCGAACTTGCCTGGTGGCTGGCGGAAGAAGAACAAAAATATTCAATCGCCGGAAGTGATAAAAACTGGAAATGGATAAAAAATAATTAAAGATTAACAACAACTTCTCCGACAACTTTGCCGGAAATTGTTCTTATTTTGTTATCAAAATCAATCTTACCCCAGCCCAGACGATTAATCGTTTCTAAAACCGCAAATCTTCTCGCTTCCATTGAGCAGTCGTTAATTTTGACAACAAAAGCGTCCTGTTTTTTCGTATTCAAAACAACACAAAGCCCGCCGGCTCCGACTTTTGCAACAAGCCCGTCTGTTTTTTCAATAATTTCCGTATCCAGCCGGTTTTCTCCGCCAAAAATGTATGGATTTTTAATAATTGCGTTGATTATTTTATCGTATTTTAATAAATTTATGTAACCGCAAAGCAGATTATAAAGCGGCATGCTTACAATCGGCACACCACAGCCGTCATTGGTAATGGGATAGTGAGAGGAATTAAAGTTTTTCTGACACCCCCCTTCGGTCTCCGACCACTTCCGCCGCAAGGGGGGAAGAGTTTCTTGCGCTAGATTAGCGCGCTTTCTTCCCCCCTTGCGGGGGAAGTCCCAGAGGGAATGGGGGGTATTTTCACAAACTTTTTTTTCTCCCTCAATTCTGCACATTTCATATATCTTCTTAATAACAGCCTGCTGAAGAGGGTGTTCAAGCTCATAATAATTTTCCGTATCCCAGCCGTTAATCTTGCACAAAACCAGAAACCCGAGATGTTTTCCGGAACAATTATTATGAATTTGTGAAGGTTTTTCTCCTCTTAAGAGCATTTTATCCTGCATAATCCTTGATAAAGGCGCATGAACTCCACACTTAAGCATATCTTCGGTTATACCGTATTTTTTCATAATCCCGCGTGCAGCTTCCAGATGACACTCCTCGCCTGCATGAGAGCCGCAGCAAAGAGCAAGCTCCTTATCCGTTAAATCAGCGTCATAGTCGACAAGAAGCGCAGCCTGCAAAGGTTTTGCACAGGAGCGGAGATAATAGGGTTCCGGATAAATATTCCCCTCCGCATAACGAAGTAATTTACCCTCATGAAACTCTTCAATCAGACCATCGCGGATATAATCTATACGCATAGCCTAAAACTCTTGAACTTCCGGTTCTTTTTCAGGCTCTTTATGTTCTTTTATATAAGTAAGAATTGCGTCAATCTTCTGGCGGAGAATCTCGTTTTCTTCCTTGAGCTTTGTATTTTCAACCCTGATATCGTATTTTTCTTTCTCCATTGCAATTGTCGGAATATCATCAGGATTAAGCGAAAATCTCTTTCCGGCTTCTTCCTTCATAAACATAATACTTTTGACATCTCTGTCAGCAATAAATCCCATCTGAACCATCAATTCCGCAATAAAAACGTGCTTTCCGGATTCATTCATTTCCTGTTGTTTATTCAAAACTTCGTCAAGCTGCTCAATTGTCATCTTTCCGGCACGGATAAAATATTCACCGGTTCTGTATTTTCCGGCAAGAAATCCGGCAGTTGCACTAACAGAGTTTGTTACTTTGTTAGAAAAGAATCCGGAAGTTTTGCAGAACATAAAGGCTTTTGCAATCTCTTCAATAGTAAAATTGTTTTCAATTGCAATTTCAACAAGCGACATGCCTTTTGAACAGCCACTCATAAAAGAATAAATCATCTCATCATACTTTGATTCTTTGGTATCAAGTTCATTCTGCCCCTGCTCTGATAATGCCGGACGATATGTATGAAACAAATCTCCTTCCTGCACATCAAGAAACTCATTACTCAAATAAGTCGTCAAATCATTTGATAAATTCAGGAAAATTGTCTGCTTAATCCACAAAGGAAACGCCAGCATTTTCTCCATAAAATCTATAAATAAACTATTGCTCATGAAATATACCCTTCTTTTATATGATGAACATACGAGCATTATATCATAATATGTAATAAGTTAGAAGATGTAAAGGAACCTTCATATATGGGCATGGATGGTTTATCAATTGCAAATACCGGCGTAGTCAAGGAATCAACATCAGCCGAATATGCAAGTAAGACCGAACAGGCAATTCATTCCGAAGCCTTACAGGACTCGCAGCAGGTTCAGAACTTGAGCGTCAATCAGAGAATCAGGCGCAAAGACGACGATGAAGAGAGTTCTGATAAAAAACAACAGCCGCAAAACGAAGAAGAGTTTCATGACGGGCTTGAGGAAACTCAGGAAAATCCGGCTGAAGAAGAAGACACTGAAGCCGACATTGAAGACATTGAAAATCCTAACAAAGATTTTTATGTTAAATTAAATGTAAAAGATGATATAATAGAATTATATGACAGTGCAACAAACAAATTAATAGAAACAATTTCCGGAAATGAACTTGGGGAACTAGTACAAAAACTGAATATGGCATCCGGAATATTTGTAAACAAGAAGGTATAAAATGCCTCCGAGAAATCCATACGAAAAATACATAAAACAATACCAGACAAGTAATATCACAACTGCAACACCTGAAAAATTAATGATATTGCTATTTGACGGCGCACTTCAATTTTTACAGAAAGCCAAAACAGCAATAGCAGAAAATAATATTAAAGATAAGGCTGAAAATATTGAAGGTGCAAGAAAAATTATCCGCGAACTTATGCGGACTATTGATCTTGAAAACGGAAACAGTGTGGCAAAACAGCTTTTCAGGTTATATAACAAAATGGCTATGAACCTTATAAGGGCAAATGTTACGCGTGATGCCGGAAAAATAGATGAGGTTATTCAGGATATAACTAACATCCGGTGGGGATTCCAAAAAGCAATTGATATTAAAAACGGAACGATTACAGTTGAAGAAGCTATGAACGAAATGCCGCAAAATCAGCCTCAGCAGCATCCGGCTTTAAGAGAGGATAACAATGATGCAGGATGAAAAACAATTTGAACAGTTAATAATGCAATACACGCAGCTTAAAAACGGTTCGGAAGATATATCAAGAATGATTGATAATGAGGACTTTGATAACGCTATAACTATGATAAAGAGCCGTGAAAAACTGTTTTTAAGTTGTAAATGCATGCAAAAATATCTTGAACTTACGCCTGTTCAGCAAAAAGAACTTGATAAACTTGTTGATGAAATAAGAGAGTTGGAGATTAAAAATATTAAAAAACTGGAAGACGGCAAAGACAGGGTTCTTGCAGAGCTTAAAAAAAGCCAGAAAACCCAAAAAATCCAACAGGCTTATGAGTTCAACGCAGACGCAAGCGGCAGTATTGTTAACATTAAAGAATAAATTGTAAAGTTTTTTAAGAGTGTGATTTCTAATCTGCATGCTTAAAAGAAAAATGGAAAAACGTAAAAAAGATTGATTTTTTACGCAAAAAATTTTTTTATAATTTTTATACCGGTATGCAGATAACAAATTCTTATTCCCCTAATTTTAATGCAAATCTTAATTCCAGGAAATTAAGGTTCAAGCAGGATGATTTTTTTGTCAAAATACGCGGCTACGGTCAAAATAAAAAATGGGCAAAAGAAGTTATCAAGACTGCTGACAATGCTGTCAATTTAATAAGAAAAGACACTTCCGCGGAAAATGTTTTGAAACTCATTACTGCAGGTATCCGGAAAGCAAATAATCTTACAACAGAATTAACAAAAAGATTTTTTACAGGAATTCTCCGCACCCGCCGTGAAGGTTGGAAAACCGGGCATGAATGCGATTTAACAACGCCTTATTCGCATAATAAATACAAATCATACGCACAAAGGCTCGATTATATTGCAGAACATCCGTTTGAAGGCAGTTACAAAATGGACTATTCAAGACCGCGTATTTTTGACGGTGATAAAAAGGTCATTTTACACGCCTCGTCTAAGTACCTTAACAATGTTCTGGATAGAGTCTTTGAACTTACAAAAGAAATTTTTCCAAAATACATACACGAGGACGTTAAGCCGGACAATCTGGACAAAGTAAATTCAACAATAGCGGAAATCCGATGGCTGATGGCACATTCAACCCCGTGGATGAGAGGGTCGGACGCTATATCAAATGTGTTTATGCGTGTAATGTATAAGTCTATCGGGATAAAGTCATACCCGCTTAAAAAAGGTGTTTCTCTGGATTTGGAAGCCTATTGCACGGAGCTTGAAGAATACAAGAAAAAGTTTACGGAATACTTCTCAAAGCCGCCTAAGATTATTGAATAAAATAAATCCGTTTTTTAATGGTGACCAAGTGATTAGGTGACCTATGTTATTTGTGACTGAGTGATTAAGTGACTAAGTGACTGAGAAATGTAGGTTGGGTGAAACCCAACGATAACTTTTTTATTCCGGTGGGAACGCTCACGCTTTTCCAACCCTACACCGGCTTACACAATGGTTGTGGAGCAAGCTCCACACTACTACTAACTGGTATTAAGCTTTACCCAAATGCAGTCATTTTGAGGGGTAAATGCTCTTGGTTTTGAGTCAGGACCTCCCGGAGTGCTGTCATTGCGAGGCGCGTGAGCGCCGTGGCAATCCATTCTATTTAATTGTCAAATTTGTTCTGGATTGCTTCGGGCTGAATGGCTGCTCCCTCGCAATGACGCCCTCTGAATGACAGCCCAAAACAAACTTGAACAATTTTAATAATTTAATATAATAGATTGCAGCAGCCCAAAAAATGACAAAAAGAGGACAGCGAATTGAATCTGAAAACAGAAATAACAAAATTACATTACACAAAAGAACCTAAAGGAGCTTTATTTAATCTGCTAAAATTTTGCTCGATTTTTTATGCAGCGGCAAGCGGAGTCAAAAACCTGCTATATGACAAGGGATTTTTAAAACCGGCAAAAGTGGATGCTTATGTTATTTCTGTAGGAAATTTCACCACTGGCGGAGTCGGCAAAACGCCGGTGGTCGCCGAGCTTGCCAGATATTTTGTTGAAAAAGGCGAAAAGGTCTGCATAATCTCGCGCGGTTACGGGGGAAAATTAAACAATAAAAAGGTCAATGTAATTTCTGATGGTATAAATCTATTCTATAAAGCTGATATGGCAGGAGATGAGCCGTACTGGCTTGCAGTAAACCTTAATATGTGTGCGGTTTTGACCTGCGCTGACAGGGTGAAAGCGGCTGAGTATGCAATAAAAAAACTCGGAGTTACGAAGATAATTCTGGACGATGCATTCCAGCACAGAAAGATTCATAGAGACTTAAATATTGTACTTGTTGACTCGGAAAAAATGTTCGGAAACGAGAACCTGCTTCCTGCAGGACCTTTAAGAGAAGGCTTGGAAGGCTTTAAAAGAATTGACAGGCTTATTATTGTAAGCAAAAACATTGATCACACAAGAGCGGAAAAATTAGCCAAAATTATGACTAAAAAGCAGGGTATCCCGACATTTACGGCAAAAGTCGAACCTGATTATGTTTATAATATTGTATCCGGAGAGCATTTGGATAAGGGAACAGAGGTTATGGCACTTTCCGCAATAGGACAGCCGGAACAGTTTTATGCCTTTCTGGAAAAGGATTACAAGATAAAAAACAAAGTAACTTTTGACGACCATCATCAGTATGTTTTAGATGATATTAAAGATATTGAGGGCAATATTGTTACAACGGAAAAAGACGGTGTAAAACTCGCGCTTTTGAACCGGACAAATATTTATGCACTCAAACTTAAGACCGTTTTAGATATAGAAAAACTTGTGCTATAATTTTTGTGGAATAAAGCAGCCGGATAATCGCGCTCTTAGGAGTGAGGAAAGTCCGTGCATCCAAGGACAGACCGCCGGAGAAACTCCGGGCAGCGCAAGCTGGCGGACAGGACCACAGAAAATATACTGCTAACCGCCTTATTAAGGCAGGAGCGATGGTGCAACGGTGAGTTAAGAGCTTCACCGGCGGTATCGAAAGATACCGACCAGGCAACCCCCGGTCGGATGCAAGATGAATGAGACGTTATAAAGGTGTCCGCCTTGTCTCAAAAAATCGCTAGAGCTTTGGAGCAATCCAAAGACCAGACAGATGATTATCAGGGAATTTTTCCCGAACAGAACACGGCTTATGAGCTGCTTTATTCTTTTTTATCAATTTACAGATTAGAAATGTAACGTTTTTGTTACAAAGCCGATATTTATAGCAATTTTATCTTATCTCCGGTTTTATATAGAGTATAAAAGTGTAGAAATTGAATGAAAGAAGGTTAAAATGGAGCCGATTAACAATTCCGGTGCTGTAAACTATGCAATGACAGTTCCTCAAAACAATCAAATACAACAAGAATACCCTGATTATTCTTCTATGCCGATGGTTTACGAACCGGAAGTTGAACAGAAGAAATCAGCATCTTCTAATATGCTGGGACTAACTGCACTTGGAATTCTGGCAATTGCAGGTCTTGGCTACGGGTATTCAAAAGGTAAAAAAGTTTCCGGTCTGAAACAGGAAATTGCACAGCTTAGTGCAGAAAAAGACGCCGCGCTCAAGGCAAAAGACGAAGCTGTTAAAATAAAAGACGAAGTTACCCAGGCTCTTGATAAAGAAAGAACTCTTACAAGATGGCAGAGATTAAAAAGATTCTTTAATCCGAACTCCGGTTTGACAAAAGAAGAACAGGAAGCACGTATTGCTGCTAAAAAAGCGAAACAAGAAGCAAAGAAAGCAGAAAAAGAGGCCGCAAAAGAATCTAAAAAAACTGACAGCGAAAATAAATAGCAAAAGAATTAATTATTCCGTAAAAAGAAAAACAGTTCGTGAAAATGTACATTTTCACGAACTGTTTTTCATAATTCCTATTGTGCAGGTGTTGTTTCTGTTTTATTGAATTTAAACAGATTCTTCAATTCCTCAGCACTGTTTTTAAGCTGCTCTTTTGTCGCATTCCATTCTTCTTTTGAAGCAGAAACCGCGTCTTTGACAGAATTAACCGTATTTGTTAAATCTTCGTTTACCGAAGTTGTTATATCTTTGACCGTTTCTTTTACGGATTTTGTTTCGATTGCGCTTGTATCGACATCTGTCAGCCACTTAAAGGATTTAACCGAACTTGTACTTTCCAAGCCGCCGTTAAATTGGACTTTGAAGTCTTTATAGCTTGTGCTTCCGCTTGTAAGCGCCGGAATTGCATCCGTGTTTTCGCCTTTCGGGTTAGCTGTCAGAGCATCTACGAATTTTGCGGTAGAGCTTCCGAACTTAGGAATATAGGAGAGCAGTTTGTCTGCGGAAAGCTGCCCGAGAGGTCCTAATTTAGCGACTATTTGCGCGTCCAATCTTCCTAAGACATTAACGTTTGTCGTTCCGTTTATCAGGTTGTATTTGCCTGAGATATAATAAGCAAGAACTTTTCCGGAACTCTTTACCGGCTCAATCTTTGCCCAGCCGTCTGCAAAATTTAAATTCCCGTCTATATAGTCAAATTTCGCGGTATCTGCAAGGCTTGTATTGTTAACAAGAGTCTGGGCGGTGGTTTTCAGGATTGAATTAGAAATAATATTACCTGCAAGCAGGAACTGGTCTAATCTTCCGATTGAGCCGAACGCGCCGTTTTGGACATTGAATTTTAAATTTCCTTTAAGCGACTTCATCATCTCGTTGTAGTCAGTGACGACAAGTGAAAGTTTTGTATTAAAATTCAAAGTTCCGGTGATTGCGTTTTTAATTCCGACTCCGCCGCGTACGGTTTTTTCGGCATTCATATTTTCGCCGGTCATTTCTACTGTAGTTTTGGCATTTGTAATATTATAAATAATATTTCCGTTAATTTTTCCGTCAAAAGCGTCGCCTTTGAGGTTGTTCAAATAGAAGTTATCACCCTTTAGCGAAAAATCTCCCGTCAAATTCTGCGCTTCGATTCCTCCGGAGGCAAATTTTTGAACGACAGCACTTCCGTTAAGGATATGCCCGTTGAGTTTGATGTCCGTACCGCCCATTGTGACAGGAATTTCAGGAATCTCAAGCGACGGAATATTAATTGTTCCGCTCAAAATCGGATTCATCATATTCCCTGTAATATAAATATTTCCCGTAAATGTCATTTTCGATTTATCAAACATAGGAATAACAATTGTTGAGCTTTCTGTTGTCGCATAATTCAAATTCAGGCTCTGCTTTGCGGTATTAACCGTTCCTGTAAGAGCCGACTTGATGTCGCCTTTTGTTACAAAATCCAGAGTGATTTTTTCAGTCAGGTAATCTTTGATTTTTCCTGAGAGGTTAAAGTTTATTTTTTCAACAGTAACGGGAGTTTCGGAGATTGTAATCTCATTTTCTTTAATTACTGCATTAACCTGCGGAGCGGATATTTTTGCGCACGGATTATCAACTAAGATATTTGAACTCTTTGCAGTACCGGAAAATGTTTTGCCGTCGGTTGTAATCCCCAGAGTTGTTGCAGGAAGTTTAAGCGTTGTATTAGAAGGAACATTTTTGATATTGATATTCTTCAAATCCACCTTAACTGCCGGATTAATTTTATCCAGTCTTCCTGTTACATCAGCTTTCATAGAAATTAAGCCCGAGTTAACCTGATTATCTTTCATCAAAGCTGCCTGACCGACTGCTACAAGAAGCCCTTTGAGGCTCAAATCATTTGCCGTAAGATGCAAGTCGCTCACCGCATCACTTGTAATTGTTCCGTAAAGTTTCAAAGGCTGATTGAGGATAGTAAATCCTATATTATTAATATTGATATTGTTATTGTTTAATTTAACATCGGCATTAATGTTATCAACTCCGATTTTGTAGAGACCATAATAAACATCGGCAGACGGAATATTTAAATATCCGTTTGATTTAACGGTTTTTAAGTTTGATTTAATATTGAAGTTTGCATCAAGCTTTCCGTTGGCGCTAAGTGTCTGTAAATCTTTTATATCAAAAATAACCGCAATATCTTTCACAATCTTCAAAATATTTGCAATCTCAACTTTTGATTTAAAGTTCAAATCAACATCGGGATTTTTTCCTGTCTTAATAATCCCGTCGATTTTTGAAACCTCATCTTTTGCAGTATAAATATCAGACAAAACGTCAATACTGTTTTCTTTAAACTTCAACTTTACAAAGCTCGGGGGTAAATTGATAATTGAAATATTTGTAACTTCTGCCTGACCTTTTATTCCCTCTCTTGCTATCGTCAGGTCTGCATTTGCTTTCGCTGTCAGGTTGTTAGCGTAAATCCCTTTTAAAATCCCGATTACATCAATTCTTTCAAACTCTTCCTTCGGTTTTTCTTCCGCCGGAGCAGGGTTGAATACAAGTTCATTCAATTCCATATCCGGCATGATTTTGTTTAAAATTTTTACATCATAGCTAAACTGTTCGCGCCCTTTCAAAACCGCTTTACCGGAGCCTTTCACCTTAATGCTTTTATTCAAAATAAAATCGCTGATTTTTGTATTAAAACCGCTCAAAGTGTACTCATCCGCCCCGTCAGTTATTGTAACTGTATAGTTTTTAACCTCTATATCCGGAAGATGGTTTGATAACTTGAATCCCAGAGGCAGTTCCGTCATTGCGGCAGCTTGTGTTTTCTCGTTTTCAGAAGCCTTTTGTTCATTTTGCGGGAAATATTTTTCAACCTCAAACATTCCGTCGCTGTTGACTTTTAGATAAGCTTCGGCACTTGCAAGCTGGATTGCGTCCACTTCAATCCTTCTTGCAAACAGAGGGATAAGAGACATTTTTACCCTGAAACCGTTTGCAGACAGAACTTTTATATTATCCGGTGTAAGAAGTTCAAACTTTTCAGCCTTCAAGCCTGCCGTAAGTTTTGGAGTTGTTACAACCTGCACTTTTTCTAAGTTTGAATTAAGTCCTGTTGTTTCCTTGATTATATTTTTAATCTGCGGAATATACCCCTCAATTATCGGATTAAGTATAAGAGGACAGGATAAAAATATAAGATATGCAAATACAATCACCCCTATTACAAGTATACCAAGCCTTTTCCAGAAAATACGATTCATATAAATCCTCCGTTTATTAAGAAATGTAAAATTACACTAATTTACCTTATTTGTTCTTATTATATCTTAAAATTTGTAATTTTAAATAACCACCCCGATAATACGCGGGTTTCAGCCCTATTTTTTCTAAGATTTATTTAATTTTATAAAGTTTTGTAACAAAACAACCCTAAACACTAAAGACTTTTGAAAAACGATCCGTAAACACACACATAGGAAGAAGTTGATTAGGAGCTTTAAATCGTGAAAAAAGTAGTATTAGTGTTATTTGCATTCTTATTTTTAAGTATTAACCAGCAGGCAATGGCTTACAGAATTCAGACATTCTCGTCAGACGCAAAAATTATTGCGGCAATGAGAGTTCTTGAACAGGCAGGTGAGCAGGATGTGTTCAGAAATCTCCAGAAGTACGGAATGAGAATTAAGTTTGATGACCTTACAATGGTTACAAACGGAAAAAATGCTTTTGCCGTAAGCACATATAATAACTTTGGAACAAGAGTTATTTTAATCAATTCAGCATACAAGAATGCTCCTGCCGAACAAATTGCATGCCTGATTGCACACGAAAGCTATCATACAGGCTACAGTGCAGATTTAGAAGAAGAAACACTTGCTACCCAGAAAGAAGCTTCCTGCTGGACAAGATTAAAAGTCGCTTCAAAAACTTATCCTGACAGCAAACTTACAAGAAGATTAGATAAATTAAGCGGTTTATATTTAGCTTCATCTTCCGATAACAACCTTGTTGAACAAAAGATTGCAAGCAACGGATTCTACAGAAGCCAGTTAGGTTTGAATTAGAAAAAGATTTAAGAATGATACCGGACAAGCCCCTTGTGGCTTGTCCGGTATTTTTTTGCCCTTAATTTTATGATAAACTGTTCTATATAAATACGGGGAAAATGGAGGGAATTTTATGTATACAATAAAAGAAGTTGCCGAAAAGATGGAGATTTCCGAACATACACTTCGCTTTTGGGCAAAAAGCGGATTTTTCCCTTTTGTTACAAGAAACAGAAATAATATCAGAATGTTTTCCGATGACGACTTAAACTGGGTCAGGATTGTTAAATGCCTGCGCTCCGTAGGTACGGAAAATAAACTGGTTAAAAGATATATAGATTTGTGCATTGCAGGTGATTCAACGATTGCCGAGCGTTATGAGATTATCAAAACAACAAAAGAAAAAGCTTTAAAACAGATGGAAGAATTGAAAAACCAGCTTGAAATGCTTGATTATAAAGAAGAGCATTACAAAAACCTTATCAAACACAATCTCCGTGACAGCTGGAATCCGATGAATCAGGTTCAACAAAGGGAGTGTGCGGTTTAAAGGTTTTTAATCGGAAAGTTCTGCGCGGCTACTTTATTTGATTGAAATTTATGTTATAAATTGACATAATTTTTTATAAAAATTAGAATTAGTATAGATTATTCTGTTTACTTGGAATTGGAGAGAGGTATGAAATTAAAACTTACGCGTAAGCAGGTCGGAGCTATTATTTTACTTATAATTATAGTTCCTATTATTTATAATAAGGCAGCAGGATTTGTAGCCGGTATGATTCAGAGACGGGCTTTAAGCATGCCAAAAGAGGTTATTGTAGATAATCCTCATATTGAAAAAGTCAATGTTTCTGCTGAAGCTACGGGAAGGGTCGAGGCAAAATACTCAATTGATGTTATAGCACGTGTTTCCGGATTTTTGCTTAAAAAATATTTTAATGAAGGTGATTTTGTTAAAAAAGGTCAGCTTCTTTTCCAGATAGACCCGAGAGAATTCCAGTTGTCTGTAAATAACGCTATGGCAACGGTTAACCAGTATCAGGCTTTGTATACTAATGCCCAGCAGGAATTGGACAGAGCTAATGCGCTTGTAAAAGAAGATTTGATAAGCCGCTCCGATGTTGACCAGAGCCTTGCAACAAGAAACCAGAATAAGGCGCTATTAGATGCAGCAAAACAGCAGCTTGAACTTTCGAGGGTAAATTTAGGCTATACGACTATTAAATCGCCGATTGACGGAAGAATCGGGAAAGTTAATATAACAGAAGGAAACTATGTAACGGCATCTTCAGGCTCGCTTGTTAATGTTGCGAGCGTTTCGCCTGTTTATGTTACCTTCAGCCTTAAGACCGATGATTTTGTGAAACTCTTAAGAGCAAGCAACCGGTTTGAAGATGTTCAGGTAAAAGTTCAGTTTTCTGACGGTGACTGGTACGATGAAGTCGGCAAGATTAATTTTGTAGATAACAAAATCGACCAGAATTCAGGCTCTGTTACAATGCGTGCAACTTTTGACAACTCAAAAGGCTGGCTTGTTCCGGGTGCTTATATGAAAGTTAAACTTATTGCGCCGCAGCTTGTCGAATTTATGACGGTTCCTCAGGCATGCACTAAAGGCGACGCAATGAGCGGGTATTATGTATGGGCAGTTGATAAGAACAACAAAGCTGTCAGAAAAAATATTGAAGTTTCCGATGATATTAACAATAACTGGATAGTGGAGGACGGATTAAAAATGACTGATGTAATAGTTGTATCCGGTATCCAGAATGTTTCTCAGGAAGGGCAGAAGTTAAAGACCATAACTAATCAGAGTGAAAAAGAATGAAACCGATTTTTGATAAAGAAAAACTATTTTTCTTCATAAGAAAGCCGAGATTTGCGTTAGTAATTTCCGTATGTATTGTGATTATGGGTTTAATCTCAATGATGAGCCTGAAACAGGAAAGCTATCCGGATGTTACACCGCCTCAGGTAAGAGTTTCCGCAAATTATCAGGGCGCAAGTGCGGAAGTTATTGAATCTTCGGTTGCAACAGTTCTTGAAAATAAACTTAACGGTGTTGAAGATATGACCTATATGACTTCAACGTCGTATGACGGAAGCTATTCGTTAACTTTGTACTTTAAAGTCGGCTCCGATAAAAATATTAACCTGATGAATGTCCAGAACAGAATCCAGCAGGTTCAATCCCAATTGCCGGAAGATGTTCAGAGAACGGGTGTTACCGCAATCAGCAGAACGTCAGGCTCCGGCGCTATTATCCTGACTCTTTATCCGGAATCAGGTAACTGGACTCAATTAGATTTAACAAACTACGGTTCTATTTATATTAAAGATGAATTAAAACGTATAGACGGTGTAGCTGACGTTGAAGTTTTCGGCGGCGGCAACTATTCTATGAGAATCTGGCTTGACCCGCAAAAAATGGCAGGCTTGAATATTTCCACAAGTGAAGTTAAGACTGCTATAGCTAACCAGAATACTCAGGTAACTGCTGGCGCTTTAGGTCAGCTTCCTACGGATGAGCCGAATGCATTACAGCTGACACTCAAAACCCAGGGGCGTCTGGATGATGTTGAAGAGTTTGAAAATATTATAATCCGCTCCAATATGGACGGCTCAAATGTCAGAATTAAAGATATTGCAAGAGTAGAATTAGGCGCTGAATCTTATTCAAATCTGGGGCTTGTTAACGGCAAACCGTCAGCGGTTGTTCTTATATCACAACTTCCGGATGCTAATGTAATTAACCTTTCTAAAGCCGTTAAAGCTAAAGTTGAAGAATTAAACGCTCAAATGTCTAACGGTATAAAGATTATGTACGTTAAAGATGATGCGGATTATATTCACGAATCAATGAAGGAAGTTGAATTTACAATTCTTCTAACCGGCTTTATTGTTGTAGTTATTATATTCCTGTTCCTCGGTGACGGAATGGCAACACTTGTTCCTTGCGTTACAATTCCGGTATCTTTAGTCGGAACATTTGCGTTTTTGAAGGCTCTCGGTATGTCCATTAACCTTCTGACCTTGTTTGCAATGGTTCTCGCGGTTGCGGTTGTAGTCGATGACGCTATCGTTGTTATAGAAAACGTAAAAAGACATATTGATGAAGGAAAGTCGGCAATCATTGCTACCCAGCTTACGATGGAAGAAGTAGGTTTCGCTCTTGTTGCAATGGCTCTGGTCTTGATGGCGGTATTTGTTCCAATTGTATTCATGGGCGGTATGACGGGTATAATGTACAAACAATTTGCGGTTTGTATAGCAGTATCTATTGCATTATCCGCAATCTGCGCTCTTACGCTTTCTCCTGCTATGTGTTCGCATTTTCTGGGGCATCAGGGTGAGGGCAAGCTTAATAAAAGATTCCCTGTTCTCAAAAAAATTGAAGAGAAGGGCAACCTTATTGTAGTCAAGTTTAATGAAATGTTTGCAAAACTTGAAGATTTTTATATGGAATACGTCATCAAGTTTGTGCACGATAAAAAGCTTGTACTAATATGTTATGCAATCATAATTGCACTTACGCTTTTATGTTTTAAGACAATATCAACAGGTTTTATTCCGGATGAAGATCAGGGGGTTTTGCTTGCACAAATTACACTTCCTGACGGCGCTTCTTTGACAAGAACGGAAGAAGTTTCAAGAAGATTCACCGAACAGGTTAAAAACATTGACGGGGTGGATAAAGAAAAACTGACGGTATTCGGCGGAAACGGTTCTGTAAACCAATCTACCGTTATCATTCAGCTTGATGATTATGCAGACAGAAACGTCGGTGTTATTGAGTGGATAAAAAGAAAAATTAAAGGCAGACCTACCGATTTATCACACGTTGCTATTTTGAATCAGGTAAGGGCAATTGCTTCAAGCTTCAAAGAGGCTTCAATTGTAGCATTTTCACCGCCTGCAATCAGCGGTATGAGTATGATGGGCGGTTTTGAATTTCAAATGCTTTCTAAGGGCGAATATACTCCGCAAGACTTAGAAGGCTGGGCAGGCAAGTTGATTGCGGCAGCGAACCAGAATCCTTCTCTATCAAGCGTTTACACTTCATTCCAGGCAAACGTTCCGCAATATATTGTAGAAATCGACTATGAAAAAGCGCTTGCGCAGAATGTTGATTTGCAGGAATTGTATTCAACACTTTCTTCAATGCTCGGTACGTATTATGTTAACGACTTTAACAAATATGACAGGGTTTATAAGGTACAGCTGCAGGCAGAAAGCCAGTTCAGAAATAAAGCAACGGATTTGTCCGGAATATATGTAAAGAATAATAATGGTGTTATGGTTCCTGTTTTATCAATAGTAAAATTGAGACAAACAATCGGTACGGCATCAATTACAAGGTATAACCAGTATAAGTCGGTACAAATTCAAGGTCAGCAGGCTGCGGGAAAAAGCTCCGGCGACGCAATGAACGCTATGGAAGATGTTTCTAAGGAAATACTTCCGGCAGATATTTCTTATGACTGGTCAGGAACTTCCGCCCAGGAAAGAGAAGCTTCGGGGCAGACAGGGTTAATTGTCGGAATGGCTCTGGTGTTTGTATACTTGTTCCTTGTAGCGCTTTATGAAAGCTATACAATCCCGATTGCGGTACTTTTGATTTCACCGATTGCGGCACTGGGCGCTCTGTTATTCCAGTTAATGCTGAACCAGTCTTTCGATATATATTCACAGGTTGGTATGATAACACTTGTCGGTCTTGCGGCTAAGCAATCCATTTTGATTGTTGAGTTTGCAAAGGAAGAGCACGAAAAACACGGTTTATCCGTAAAAGATGCGGCAGTTAAGGCGGCTAAGTTAAGATTCAGAGCAATTATGATGACAGAATTAGCATTCATTATCGGTGTACTTCCGATGCTTTTTGCACACGGCGCCGGTGCTAATTCAAGAATATCCGTAGGCTCAACTGTATTCGGCGGTATGATTGCGGCTGCAACTCTGGGGGCTGCTCTTACTCCGGCATTCTATGTAATCGTTCAGGAATTAGTTGATAAATTCCCGAAAAAAGAAATTACCGAAAAAGACTTGGAGATGTAGGATGAAAAAGGTTTTAAATATATTACTAATATGCTCGCTTATAACGGCAATTTCTTCTCCGGCTCTTGCTAAATCCAAAAAAGAGAAAAAGCAGGAGAAAGAAAAAATAGAAATTGTAAAACCTGAAAAGAAAAAGGTTAACAGGCGGCTTGAGTGGAAAAAATTTAAGAGCAATGAAAAAGCCAAAAAAGATTCCTCTAAAGAAGCTAAAGGAATGTATGAGACAAAGTTTCCTACAATCACCAGCCAGATTGAATACGCCGATATGAACGGCGAAGTAACTTTGAGTGACTGTATTAAGCTTGCCATCACCCATCATCCGACAATTATGTCAGCTATCAGCAACGCCGAGATTTATAAAACAAGAATCGGTCAGGCATGGTCTAATTATTTTCCGACCTTCGGTGCGGGAGTAAGCTACTCAAGAAACGATATGCTTATGTCCACAATGCCTGCAAACATGACCAGAATGATGCAGCAAAAGTACAATATGTTTTATGTACCGACTCTTTCTGCTAATCTGCTTTTATTTGATTTTGGTAAAACCAAAGCTATTGCAGATACGGCAAAAAGAAACTGGGAAGCTTCAAGATATGATGCGGAATCCAGCATTGAAACAGTTATTTATAACGTGAAAGTCGCATATTACAATATGGTTTTTGCAAAAATTCAGAGAGAAGTTTATGAAGAAACGGTTAAAGACTTTGAACTCCAGTGGAAACAGGCAAAAGCATATTATGAAATCGGAAAGAAAGCAAAAATTGATGTTACGACTGCCGAATATAACCTTGGAAACGCTCGTGTAAACTTAATCAAAGCTAAAAATACGCAAGAAGTTGCAGCCGTAGAACTTGCAAATGCAGTCGGCATTCCGGAGCTTGAAGGGGTCATTTTAAAAGACAAGTTAAACAATAAAAAGTATGAGGTTAACTTTCCTGATTTAATAAAGACGGCAGAAGAATCCCGTCCGGCGCTTCTGGCTGCAAAAAAAGCCATGGATGCTGCAGAACTTAATGTAAGAGCCGCAAAACGGGCATTCACTCCGGATGTAAGCGGATTTGCAGGATATGACCATGGCGGAAGGCAGATTAATAATGACTACGGCTACCAGTTTGGAGTCCAGCTTAATTATACGGCAATGAATTTGATGCTCCTCAAAAAACAGGTTGATGAAGCAAAAGCTACTTACAATAAAGCCGTTGCTGATTATGAGCAGCAGAAACAAAATGTTTATCTGGAAGTTAAGAGCGCATATATTAACCTTCTTAACTCCCACGACAGCCTTGATGTTGCAAAACTTGCTCTCCAGCAGGCAAAAGAACGTCAATATCTGGCATTTAGAAGATATCAGGTAGGACTCGGAGACGCTATTGAATTTAAGGATTCTGAAAATACGTACTTAAATGCACAATTAGATTATTACAATAACCTCTTAAATTACAACATAAATGCAGCGGAGCTTGAGAGGGTAATCGGTGCGCCGATTAAAGAATCGGATATTGATTTGTAAGGAAACAATTTTATGACAGATTTGGCACTCAGAAATTATGCACACCTTGGCGATGCTGTATGGGAAATTTTTGTCAGAGAATATGTGATTTACAGGACGTCCAATCCGAAAACACTGCATAAGCTTACTACAGAAAGAGTCAACGCAACTTTTCAATCGGAAATGCTCCATTTTATTGAGGACGATTTGA
This sequence comes from uncultured bacterium, assembly GCA_949296355.1. Lineage (GTDB taxonomy): Bacteria > Cyanobacteriota > Vampirovibrionia > Gastranaerophilales > Gastranaerophilaceae > CAG-196. Next base: position 92,600 of record CASFPS010000003.1, read on the forward strand.
CGGAAGAAGAAAAAGAACTTGCAAGACGCGGAAGAAATCTTCCGATTCCTGTAGGGCGCAAATCTATCCAGAATACATACAGACCGGCAACAGCGTTTGAAGTTCTAATCGGCTACTGGTATTTATGCGACAAAGACAGATTAAACTTTTTCTTTGATAAATTCAGATCAATCGAATTTTTTAGCTGATTTTATGCCAAGCTCATCATTTATTCTTTCCTGATAATCAAGCAGTATAGGATTGTCAGCCTGTTCCGAAGCAAGAGCGTTCAACTCTTTTCGGGCAAGCGCCAGATATCCGGTATCATAAAGTATTATTGCTTTAAGCAGATTGGCTTCAAAAAAATCATCCTGCAATTCTTCAAGCGCCCTTTTGTAATGTTTTTCAGAATAATACAAATTTGCAAGTGCAAAATGATAATTCCGGTTGTCAGGCTTTAAAGCTATTGCGTGATTGTAATACTGCTTGGCAAGAGTTGTGTCGCCCTGCCTAAAATATATGTTTGCTAAATTAAAATAATATTCATCATTTTTAGGATTTAATTTTATTGCGCTTAGTACAAAATCCCTTGCGGCTTTAAAATTGCCCAGATAGCTTTCTACCGCTCCGCAAAAATTAAGGAGTTCCGGATTCTCATTATCTTCTGTCAGTCTGTTTAAAAGCTCTATACACTTGTCTTTTTTATTCTGCGCATAATACACCTGACCCAGTGTCAATAAAACATCCTGATTGTCAGGCTCAAGCTCCAGTGCTTTATGAAGATATTCTTCCGATTTTTCAAGTTCTTTTTTGTTATACAAAGCCCTTGCCTGTTCAAGATACACAAGGCTGTCAGGAGTCTCGATATTGTACTCAAAAATTTCATCAAATTTTCCCTGCTGATTCAAAAGCCTGAGTATCTGAACCAGATCAGAACGGTTATGCGATATGCAATAAATATTTTTGGCTGTCTGTTCTGCCTCTGCAAGCGCATTCTTGTCGATAAATATCTGTTCCAGAAGTCTTAAAGCTTCAATATGCTCCGGATTTTTGTCCAAAATCTGCTCAATATAGCTTAGAGCCTTTTCTTCATTTTGCATTCTATAATACAAATCAGCAATTTCCAGCAAAAGCTCTGTACTGTTATTGTCCTGCTCCAGCGCCTTATAAAAGACTTCTATTGCATGTTTATAGTGACCTCTGTTTTTCAGAGTAAAACCTTCTTGTAATAAATTCTTAATCATGTTTTGTTAACTTCATCAGTCTTGCGACTGCATCCTTTTCTGTTTTCTCTTCTTCCGGTTTGTTGATTATAACAAGAACCTCATCTTCGCCGGACATTTTTAAATTATTTCTCGCAATAGCCTCTAAGCCGGTAACATTTGAAAAATTCTTGATATTGTCCTGCAGCTGCTCATTCAAAGCTTTTGCAGCATTCCTTGTCTTTGTAATCTGGACAATTTTAGCTTTATAAGAAACAATTTTTGAAATGTTCAAAACCGCGCTGATTGTGATTTGTATAAGGCACAAAAATAAAATTATGGTGAGAAAAGAGTAGTAAAAACCGTTTGAGGACGATTTTTTTGCCGCTTTTTTTTCATCCGGTCTCTTTTTATTTATGTTAACGACCCTGCGCGGACGTTTTTGCTCAGGTTTAAATCTTGGTGCCATAAGTTAATTATATAAAAATTTCCAATTAATTACAACTTAAATCCGGTTGAAAAACTGAATGCGGAGCTTCTGCCTCCGTTTGCATAATATGACTGGGCGACACCGAGTTCAAACTTTAAAGAATCCGCATATTTTTTGAGAGCCGGACTGTATACTATTGTTATTTCATTTTTGTTCTTAGGGGCATTGACATAGTTTGTAAAACTGTCTTTCAGGGTTAATTTATCAGTTATATGCCACTCCGGAGTAACACATACTGTTCCGTACAGAGAGCCTACATCCTGAGAGGCTGATTGTTTGAATTTTGTCTCCAGTGAAAAGTATTTAGGAGTATCATATCTTACAAAAACGCCGGTTGATGATTCCATCTGGGAGAGCGATAATTCTTCGCCCCAGAGTGTGCCGTATGTAACACCCTTAAAGCTTTCGGATACCACTCCGCTCAGCGGAAGAATATCTTTCAGGTTATTTCTTGTTACTGCCGCCCTTGAGAGGGCGCTCCTGGGCGTGTTTGTATTTGATGTGATATTCAAAATCTTTACCGGTATTGTTACAGAGCGCTTCGGGATATTAACCTGAGGCTTTTCAATATCATCATCAAGGTAAATTGTTTCAACCGGATTATCGTCATACTCAACCTGCCCTTGAAGTTTATACGTTTCCACAACCGGCTTAACTTCTGCCTCTTCTGCAAAAGCCGGCAGAAAATTTACAAACACTAAGGCTATGACGAAAAATAATCTCAACATAGTTACATTGTAAATTAAATAAATGATGTTTTCAATTAGTTTTTGCCTGATTGGAGAATATTCTTTTCTTTCAATTTGAAGGATAAATTAGTAAGAATTTTGTAAAAAGGAGATATTTTATGAAAAAAAGTTTTTTGATTTTAACAATGGGGGTGTTTATGATTTCAAATAGCGCATTTGCGGCTGAAAACATTGCAGTGGTTGATTTACAAAAAGTTGTGAGTAACTCGGCGCAGGTCAAACAGTTAAAGCAGGAACATGAAAAGAAAATGGAAGAGTTAAATAAAATTGTGATAAATGCCCGCGGAGAGATTTCAAATACAACGGACAGCGCAAAAATTTTACAGTTAGAAGAAAAATATACAAATGAATTTAACACTAAAAAAGCAGCGCTAGAAAAGGATTACAGTAACAGGTTGAGCGCTATTGAAAAGAATATAAAAGATGAGATTGCCAAAAAAGCGCAGCAGGATAAGTACGACTATGTTTTTGCAAAAAGCGTTCTTCTCTACGGCGGGAAAGATATTACAAATGATATAAAAGTCAAATAGAGAGAAATTTTTCAGATAGCAAAAAACATGTTTTTGTGTTTTTATATAAACACAAAAAAGGTTTAAACATGAAAATTTCTAATATAAACAGCTGTAATCCTCCGGCACAAATCAATCACAGAGGCGGAATAAAATCTTTAAATGTAATAAATCCCGTATCACATTATCTGGACAGATATTTTAACAGGATGGCAAAAGCCTCTGCCGACCGTTTGGATCCTCTCTCTCCCAAACTGAGAAGTTTTATCCGGTATGTCGGTTTGAATAAAGCTGCAGCATGGGACATAAATCCTGCAGACTCAAAAGAATATATTCTATTTTTGCACGGCATGTCACAAAATGTCAGTAATTATCAGAGACTTTATGAAGCTGTAACAGGAAAGAAAAAAGGTGTATTTGCTCTGGAATACCGCGGATACGGAGTAAACGGAAAATCAAAAGTTTCAGAAGACAAACTAAAAAAAGATGTTGAAACTGCTTACGAGTATTTAACCCGCAATAAAGGGATAAAACCGGAAAACATTACCGTTGCCGGACATAGTCTGGGCGGCGTTCTTGCTGCAGATTTTGCTTCCAAACATCCGGAGATTAGAGCTTTGATTATGATATCTCCTATTACAAAAGTATCATATCTCGGCAGAAAATTTATGCAGAATAAGAACCTCGGAGTCGGCGCGCCTGCTAAAGCAATGAACCTGACGGAGAAAATTCCGCTTCTCGCCAGACTTCTTAACCTAAAGTTCAATTCAATTAACAAAATGAAGAAAGTACAGATTCCTGCTTATATAGTACACTCAAAAAACGATTCAGTTACTTCAAAAGAGGGTACACAAAGCTTAATTAAAACCGCAAGACGCCGGGGAGTTTTGAAAGGATTCAAGTATTATCCTACAGGAGGGCATAAAGTAGATTCTCAAAAAATTGCGTACGTATCAGATATAATTGATGAAATTTATAGCAAAAAATAAATTTACCGGTTTTATTTAAGGTATGCAGATTAGTATTAACAAAACAAACCCCTCATTCTGTTCCAACGGAAGATTTTATGAATCTAACGGAGATTCTTTTGGCTGTAACAGCTGGCTGTTCAGGGAAGATTTGGATTGGAAAAAAACTGCCGGATACGAAGCCGAACTATTCAGAGACAAAGATAAGGTAAATATAGAAATGTACGCTGCTTCAGACGGTTCGGAAGGGTACACCAAAATGATTTCTCTATACGAACATTTTGGAGAAGATAATCCGGAAGCGGCAGCAAAATTTTTCCCGATAATGGCGTACGATATTGATGATGAGATTCTGAGAGCTGCAAGAAGCGGGCTTCTCAAAACCTGCCTTGCAGACAGAATGAATATGCAGATGTATTGCAAAAATTATGAAGATTATTTTGAGCCGACAGATAAAAAGCTGGATATTATGGATGATATTAAGCTGCAGTCGGAAAAGACCCTGAAAGTCAAAGATAAACTCACTTCTAATATAAAGTTCATCAAAGGAGATATGTTTCAAAAAATTAAAGAACTCAAGGATGAATCGAACACAATATTAATGTGCAGAAACATTCTGGGATATTTTTTGAATGATAAAATTGAAGAGTTTATAAAATCAGCTTCGGAAGTGCTAAAACGAAACAGTCTGTTTGAAATCGGAGATCATGATGTCAAATTCTTTGATATAAATTCCTGTATGGAAAGCTATGGATTTAAAAGGGTTTTGAAGAACGTTTACAAGAAGCTCTGAGCCTTTTTTTACTGTAGTAATCTTTTTCTTTCCTTTCAGCCTCTATAGCGGTATACTTATATTTTGATAAATCCAGTTTAATTTTCCCCTGAGATTCTTCTCCAAGCTTCTTCTGAATCTTATAAGGATACGTTTCGTTTCCTCTAAGCTGTCCTTTGTGTATGAGGTCAATAACCTGTTCAATATATGCCTGACACCTTTTCGGTACAGACGGATACATTTCGATAAATTTTGGAAGCGGCATGTTTGAGCGCATACTGTTTGCGCCTGCAGATGCAAGAAGGAAATTTCCGATAGTATTTTCGCCTTCAAGCGAATTTGGCTGAATATGCTCTATTGTTGCAATCGACGGACGCAAAAGTCTTTTTGCAACCTCCTGTTGGGTTCTAACGGCATACTTTACAACAAAAGCATTTTCACTTGTTCCGGATGTCGGAAGATATACAGCACGGTCTTTAAGCTTCTCAAACACGGCAGTTTCATTATCTGCAGGTTTTATGTCATCAAGAGAGGAGAGAAGAATTTTTCTTTTAAATGTATCTTCCTTCTTGTTTTCCAGAATAACCTGCCTGCAGCGGGTTGTTTTGGCATGAACCGCAAGCGCATTTTCCGGAGAGAGCTTAAGTGAAATTTTATCAACATCATCAAGAACATTAAATTCTTCAAGCTTAAGTTTGACAATTGCTTCTTCATACCAGAGTTGCAAACACTCGGGAAGAGTTTTTTCCGGTGAAATTTTGGATATATCAAGAAAGCGTCTGAACATCTTTTTCTCTGTTTCCTGCATAAAACGGGTATACTTAGAAAGAACTTTTACTACATCTTTTACGTTTTTGCATCTATCAAGGCGTTTTTCTATTCTTGCAATATCACTTCCGGAAATCATTTCCACGCCAAAATACGGGCATTTGAGTCCTTTCAATTTCTTTAGCGGGTTTCCTGCAGAAGTATTTGCCTCAAAGGTCAGAGATTTTATAAAACTATCCGAAACATAATCCGCTGAAAAAGAAGTTTTTCGCAAATCCTTCCGGGTTAGCGGGTTAAAAACTACAGTATTGTTGTATAAAGGCAAAATCCGCACTGCTTACACATCCTTGATTTAATCATACCAGAGTTTTCAAAGCAGCGCAATAATCTACTTTACCCAGCAGGCGGAAAAATGATTTGACCCGCGTTTTGTAAGCGCAGGAGCTTCCTTATCACAAACCTCCGGATTACAAATATCACACCGCGGATGAAATTTGCAGCCGGAAATCTCCTCCTGAATTGCCGGAGGCGCCCCTTCAATTGTTCTGAGTTTCAAAGCCGGATTTGTTGTCGGAAGAGAATTCAAAAGGGCAATTGAGTACGGATGAAGCGGTTTTTTGAAAAATTCTCTTGCCGGAGCTTCCTCAACAATATGACCGGAATACATTACCGAAACGCTGTCCGCGTAGTTACTTACAAGCGCAAGGTCGTGCGAGATTAACAAAATAGTTGTGCCATACTCTTTTTTTATCTCACCGAGCAAATCCATAATCTGCTTCTGTATTGTAACGTCAAGCGCGGTTGTCGGCTCATCTGCAATAATCAGCTCTGCCCTGCATGCCAGCGCCATTGCTATAATAATTCTCTGCTTCATTCCGCCTGAAAACTCGTGCGGATAAAAGTTTAATTTATTATCAATATCCGGAATGCTTACAAGATTCATAACTTCTTTTGCTTTTCTTAAAGCCTGCCTCTCTGAAACCTTATTGTGTGCACGTATTGCTTCGACAAGCTGGTTTCCTATTGTATAAAGCGGATTGAGCGAAGTCATCGGGTCTTGCGGAATAAGTGCAATCTTATTCCCCCTCAAATCCCTCATTTTTCTTTCTTTGTATTCAAGCAAATTTTCGCCGTCAAAATAAATGCTTCCGCTTTTAATACTTGCTCCCTTCGGAAGCAGCCGCATTACAGACATTGCTGTCATGCTCTTGCCGCATCCGGATTCTCCGACAAGAGCGTGCATTGTACCGCGCTTTAAAGTCAAATTCACATCATAAAGCGCCTGATATTTATCAAAAAACAAATTCAAATATCTTATCTCTAAAATATTTTCCATAAAATTATTTTAAAACGCATTCTGCCAAAATGGAATCAGTAAACAAGATGATTGCTTAATTTCTTATTATGCTTCAACTCTGTTAAAGACTCATATAATAATCTTTCAAAAGCTTTGCATCCTCTTCAATGTTCGGGCTTTCGCAAACAACCGCCCCTTTTACATCAAACTTCTTAAACGCTTTGAGCAAATCTTTGTAATTAAAATCCGATTCTTCAAGGTTTAAGTGTTTTTTCTCGCCCTTAGCTCCGTACTCTATCCCCGCAATATGTGCGTGAAAATTATCCAGAGCAATTTGTCCTAATTCTTTTCCAATCTTTTCAAAAATTGCGCAAAATTCGTCATAAGTGTTTGAAATTCCGTTGTATCTGGCATGGAGATGCGAAAAATCCACACACGGAAGAACTGTTTCAAACTCTTTTGAAAGTCTTATAATTTCCTCTAAATCACCCCACTGGGTAGCTTTACCGGTTGTTTCCGGTCTTATCCAGATTCTGTTTCCGGCTTTATCAAGAGTATCTGTTATAATTTTTATCTTTGATTTTATATTGTTATAAACGAGTTCCGCATCTTGCCCCAGATAATATCCGGCATGGAAAGTTATGCTGAATCCGCCCAGAGAATTTGCAGTCTCTGCAGTTTCTATAATCCTCTGAACGCTTGCTTCCAGCTTATCTTCTTCTCTTGCATTAAGATTTACATAAAAAGGAGCATGCGCTGTAATCACCTTATCAGTTGCGCCTACAACTTCACGGCTTTTATCACTTATTCTAACCCCTCTTACAAATTCAAGTTCAAGCCCGTCAAGGTTCATGCTGTCAAGGATTTTAAACCCTTCCTCATAGCCTTTATTACCGGCTCTTAAAGGAACTCCCGCTGTTAAAAAATTTAATTTATCCATTTTATACTCCTGATTGTTTTTTGATGTTTCTGTCGGGCTAAAGCCCTTTTAGTGAATAGTGAAGAGTGATTAGTGAATAGAATTTATTCTGTCATTGCGAGAAAATCTTTGATTTTCGCGGCAATCCATCTTTATTCTGGATTGCTTCGGGCTGAATGGCTGCTCCCTCGCAATGACGCCAGACTTGTAGGCTTACCTCCCAATGTGCCGTCATTCAGAGGGCGTTAGCCCGAAGAATCTCTATAACTTTTGTAAAAATTTTCTATTCACTATTCACTCCTCACTATTCACCAGCAAAAGTGATTCTTCGCCCCTGAATTGCTGTCGGGCTCTGAATGACGCCAAGCTTGTAGTCTCACCTGACAACCCAAATACATTTACCCCTGCTGTCATTGCGAGGCGCGTGAGCGCCGTGGCAATCCATTTTTATTTAGTTTTTGTCAAGCTAAAGCCCGACCTATTTACTTTTTCATTCCGGTGGGAACGCTGACGCTTTTCCCACCCTACATTACTATATTTCTGGTACGTCATTGCGAGGGAACTGCTAAAACAGCCCGAAGCAATCTTAAACATATTCGACAATTGAATAGTTATTGTTGGGTTTCACCCAACCTACATTTCTCAGTCACTCAGTCACTTAATCACTTAGTCACCTACCTAATTCATTCCCTCCCCCTAAATTACCTGAACTCCTCTCCGATTTTCGGGTTCACAATTCTCAAAAAGTCTTTGCTGTCGCCCATAAAGAAGCTTCCGAACTGCATAACCGTCGGAGAAATAAGCCCTTTTGACGTTGCAATAAAGAATTTATCATCTTCAATTTTGGCGACAGTTCCGGCAGGATGAGGAACACAGAAAGCGTCGGACGCGACTTCTACCTTCATAATCTTCATCATATTGCCTCTAAATGTTGTACTTGCAAGTATGAAAGGATTTAGAGCCCTGACAAAGCGCTCGATTTCTTCCGCAGTCTTGTTGTAATTTATAAATACATCTTTCTCACTCAGACCTTTTCCGGAGATAAAATCACCGGCAGGCTGCTTAATTCTCGGAAGAGGCTGGTTTTCGTACGCTCTTAAAACCTGAAGCAAAAGCTCAATACCCAGAACGTTAAGTTCGTTGAAAATCGTTCCCATTGTTGCTTTTGAATGTATATGATAAGGTTTTTGCGCAATAATATCTCCCGTATCAAAACTTTCGTCCATAAAATGAATAGTAACGCCGGTTTCCGTCTCTCCGTTCATAATCACTCTTGAATACGGATTTCCGCCTCTGTATTTGGGAAGCATTGAAGGATGGACATTCAAAAACCCGTCTTTTACAGATTCCAGAAGTATTTTCGGAATTTTGTAATTGAATGAGCAGACAACCGCCGCATCAATATTTAAACTTCTGACTTTTTCGATTAACTGCGGTTCGTCAAGTTCATCATAATCAATGTAATTCAATCTTCTTGAGAGGACAAAATTTTTGAAATCATAATACATATTATGGTCTTTTTTGGGTCCCATAACCCCTACTATATTCACTCCTGCCATCAAAAGACCGTCAAGCCCGATATATGCCATATCCGGAATCCCGACAAAAAGTATTCTTTTTTTGAACAGAGTTCTGTTAAACATTAAACCTTAACCTTAATAATCTCATCCAGAATTTTTGAACAATCGTTAACCATGTTTGTGCAGTGTGCTTTTCTTTCAGGCGAAGCCATATCCATGCCTGCAGTCAAAACCCTGCAGCAGGTTGCTTTATGACTTTTCTTAAATTCTTCAATAAATTGTTTTGCAAGTGCTCTTGCTCTGGCTTCGTTTCCGTTTTTATTATCTCTTCCGTAAAGCCAGCCGATTACTATTTGTGAAGCTGCAATCGCGCCGCAAAGACAGCCTGAGCCCATACCGCCGGAAAAAGCCGTCGCAACCGGTAAAAGTTCTTCCGGAACAAGTCCTTTTTCAATTGCTTCTTTTACCACACTCTCAGCGCAGGAATACCCGCTGTTAAAATACTCTGCTGCTTTCATACCATTAAATCCTCTTTGATATATATATTACCATCAAACAGGTTTTTATACCAGAGGCAAGAAATGTATCAAATTAGTTTCCGGCTTTATATGTGTTATACTAAAACTATGCAAAATCCTGATGAAAAATACATGCGTATGTGCTTTGAACTTGCAAAACAAGCTTCCGGCAAGGTTGCGCCGAACCCTATGGTCGGATGTGTTGTTCTGGACAAAAACGGGAAAATAATATCAAAAGGATACCACGAAAAATACGGTCAAAACCACGCAGAGCGCAATGCGCTTTTGAAACTTAAAAACAACGAGGCAGAAGGCGGAACAATCTACGTAAACCTTGAGCCGTGTTCACATTACGGAAAAACCCCTCCCTGTGTTGACCTGGTAATAGAACACAAGCCGAAACGCGTCGTTATCGGTATGAAAGACGTAAACCCCGAAGTCAACGGAATTTCCAAACTCAAAGCCGCAGGAATTGAGGTAGACTTTGTTCTGGAAGAAGAGGCGCAATTCCTCAACCGCAGATTTATTAAAACAATGACCCAAAAACTTCCGTATGTTGTTCTGAAGACTGCAGCAACAATGGACGGAAAAATAGCTGCCAAAACCGGTTCTTCAAAATGGATTACATCTGAAAAATCAAGAGAACTTGTATACACAATGAGAAAAGAATTTGACTGCATTATGACAAGCTCAAATACGGTAATTGCCGATAATCCCTCTATGAGTCAAACTAGGTGGAGATGTGTTCTTGACAAAAATTTGAGGACAGATAAATCCGCAAAAATTTACCGGAACAACACTTATATTGCTTCTGAGCAAAACACGCCGCTGAAAGACGGAGAGCTTGATTTGGAAGCGGTTTTAAAAGAACTGTACGCACGCGGAATTTATTCGGTTTTTGTTGAATGCGGCGGAACACTTGCAGGAGCATTATTGAAAGCCGGCTTGATAGATGAAATTTATCAGTTCATTGCCCCGAAAATATTGAATGACAACGAAGGCTTAAGCTGCTTTAACGGCGAAAACATAACAGAAATTTCACAGGCAAAAAGTCTGAAAATTTATGAGGTAAAGTATTTAGACCCTGATATTTTAATAAAATCAGTTTTTAGTTCATCTTAAAATCTTTTGCGTATTCAGGGCGCTGGTTTGCATAATTTCCCGGCTGCTCTTCGGATTCCATTCTTCTTCTCTCAAGCTGCACCTGACCGTTTTTAACAATTTCCTGAAGCTGGGCAAGGTTTTGTTCCAAATTAGTCAAAACCTGTTCTGCATAAATATTAGCGCCGTCTTTAATGCGTGTTGCTTCGTCAATAGCCTGAATTCTTAAATTCTCAGCCTCGTCTACAGCCTTACGCTTAATTTCTTCGCAATCAGCTATAACCTGTTCTTTAATTTTTTCAGCTTCTCTTTGCACAGCTCTCAATAAATCTGATTCGCTCAAAAGCCTGTTAGCTTCTGCCTGAGCGTCCGCAACAACTTTTTCCGCTTTTTGCTGCGCTTCATACTGGAGTTCGTCTTTGCGTCTCAAAAGTGAGCGTGCTTCTTTAATCTCATCCGGAAGTTCAGAATACAACTTATCCAAAATGTTTGTTACGGTTTCTTTTTTTACAATAGAAAAACCTAATAAAGGAAATCCTTTATTATCTAACGCTTCTTCCAGTTCGTTCATTAAACCGTATATAACATCTTGTTGTGAATTCATTTTTTGCTCCGTTTCTTAATGATAGTCAACAAAATTGTACAACAAGTGGTAAACAAAAGTCAACGCATGGTTTTAGTTTTAATGTCCTTCAAAATTCTGCTCTATCTTATTAATATCGCGTTCTATACTTAAAATAACCGAGCTCAGGAGTTTGTTCACCTCTGTTACATTAACTACACAGAGACTCTTATCAAGAAAGAATTTTTTTGCCAATAATTTGGTTAAAAGCCCGTAACACATTACTGAATTGTATTGCTTAACATTTGTTTTGGTTTTAAGCATTTTTTTATATGAATCAGGCAATTTCGCATAAACACAACACAAAACATCATCAATCTTATTTTTTTTGATAAGTCTTATGCCGGCAAAAGAAAATACATGATCAAAATTTATCACTTTTTGCAATTTTTTTAAATAATCTTTTGCTGCTAAAATATCTTCCATTTCTACCATATTACAGCCCTCTTGTTACCATTATAAATTAAATCTCTGAAAATAACAATATATGTGCTAAAATATAGTATATGAAAGAGATAATCATTTCACCGTCTATATTATCGGCAGATTTTGCGAATCTGGCTAAAGAAGTAAACGCGGTAAAAGATGCCGGAGCAAAGTGGGTTCATATTGATGTTATGGACGGGCATTTTGTGCCTAATATCACTGTCGGAGTTCCGGTTGTTAAGTCACTGAGGCGGACTACAGAGCTGGTTTTGGATACCCATTTGATGATAGAAAACCCTGAAAAATACATTGAGCCGTTTGCACAAGCAGGTTCTGATATTCTGACTTTTCACTATGAAGCATGCAAAGATACCGGTCATGCGGCTGAAATTATTTCTCTTATCAAGAGTTTTGGGATAAATGCGGGAATTTCAATCAAGCCTGCAACAGCGCCTGAAGCAATTTTTCCGCTTCTTAATATGGTTGACATGGTGCTTGTAATGACAGTAGAGCCGGGATTTGGCGGTCAGGAATTTATGCATGACTGCGCAATGAAAATTCCGGTTATCAAGGAAAATGCGCCGGAAAATCTAATTATTCAGGTTGACGGGGGAATTAATAATCTGACTGCCAAAATCTGTACATCGCTCGGAGCAAATTCTCTTGTTGCCGGAAGTTATATTTTTACCCAGCAGGATTACAAAAAAGCTATTCAGAGTCTGGTTTAAAACGGGGAGAGGCAATGATTACGCGCGAAGTCAGAGAGTGGCTGCAAAAAGTTGAAAGAAGGCAGTATTCATACGAGGATGCTATGTATGAGTTTATGAGATTCTCATCTTTTCTTACAAGAGAAGAAATGAAAATGATTAAAGCTAAGCTTGAGGATTCTTATAAAAACTGAAAAAACATGTTAAAATAAATATATAGATGAAAAACATGTTTTCTAAAAAGAATGTAAAAACCAGAATGGAATCCGAGATTGCCGAGCAGACGGGAATTATTCCTTATATTTTGATGAAATACATCAACCCTGAGACCGGCGAGATTAAGATTGAGCTTCCTGATAACATCAGAAAAATTGTACTTGTTGCAAGCGGCTCATCTTACCACTGCGCGCGCTTTGCGGTTGACCTGCTGGAAAAATTCTCAAAAATCGAATCCAGAGCAATATATTCAAGCGAATTTCTGTTGAAAAACGTTATTCCGCACGATGACAACACGCTTTATATTTTCATAACCCAGTCCGGAGAAACAAGCGACACGGTTAAATCCGCTGAAAAAGTAAAAAAACTCAGCAACGTATCAACTCTCTGTATTACAAATAACGAAGATTCCGCTATCTGGAATATATGTGATTACAAAGTTGCCTGCTACGCCGGAGTTGAACAGGGTATTGCCGCAACCAAGTCTTTTACCTCTCAAATGCTCTGTCTGCTTTTGATTTCACTCAAACTTATTGAAAAAATCCACGGAAGCGAAGCCTCTCGGGTTTATAAAAAATCACTTTTCCATCTGCCGGTTGTCGTGGAAAAAGCTCTTTCAAAGAGAGATGAAATAGAAAAACTCGCAAAAATCTTATCAAAAGAGAATCTAATCGTAATTACCGCAGACGGGATTTCTTATTCGCTTGCAAAAGAAGCAGCTTTAAAGATTAAAGAGACTTCATACAAAAACATAAGCGCGGCAATTTTGGGCGAATTTATGCACGGACATGTTGCGGTTTTCAACAACAAAGGCGCGCTTGTCTATATTGCAATAGACAATATTTCAAAACGTTCGGTTGCAAATTTAGAAAAAATAAAACAGGACTACAATCCGAAACTTATAATAATCGGTCCTTCCGGTGAAGTTAAGAACTTTGATTACAATATTTCCGTAGAGTGCGAAAATGAGATTCAGCAGATGTTTGCAAATGTCGTTCTCTGCCAGCAGCTTGCACTTGTTGTTGCACTCAGATTAAAGAGGAATGTTGACCATCCTAAAGGGCTGCATAAAGTTGTTGTGGATAAAAATATTTAACCCCCGTTTGCTTCTTTTTTCTGATATCTTGCTGCCTTGGCATTTATTGCATAGCATACAGAAGAAAGCTTTTGCGAGAGCATAAACATGTTCCGCTGAATCGTTGCGACATCATTCATTGCCTCAAGCATTTTCTCGGGGTTAACCATTGACTCCATTGCCTCATGGTTGTCAACTTTTTCATCTGCATATTTTTTTACTAAAAGTTTATCAATGTAGTCTCTTGCTCCGACTGCCATAATTATTTCTCCCAATTCCCATATTTCCTTATATATATAAAAACAATTGGAAAGAAAAAATTGACTTTTCGTAAAGAAATATGAACTTAGCCTCTAAGCTGGACAGGCATTACAAGATAGAGGTAATCTTCGTCCGAAACCGGCGCAAATACAGTTGCAGAAAGCGAAGAGTTAAGCTTGATTGTAATCTCTTCCGATTCAACGATTTTCAAAAATTCAAGTATAAATTTGTAGTTGAAAGCGATTGCAAGCGGCTCACTCATATATTTAATATCAATTTCATCCTGAGAATTACCTGCATCAGGCGAATCTCCGGAAAGTTTCAGGGTATTGTCCGCAAATTCAAATTTTACAATACTGTTCTTTTCGTTAACCATAACCGCAACTCTTTCCAGAGCGGAAATCAGGCTGTTCTTATCAACAACGGCTTCCTTCGGGAAGGTCTGAGGTATAAGCTGGTTGTATTTAGGGAACTGACCGTGCATTAGGCGTGTTACAATTTTTGTCTTATCAATTGTAATCACAATCTTTTTCATTTCCTTACAGATTTTGATTGTGTCAGAATCAGTAATTAAAGAAATTTTAGAGAGTTCAGACAAAACTTTTGAAGAAATAAGCATTTCAAAAGGATTTTCGCTGTCAGAAGAGTTGTTTTTAACCACTTCTCTGACTCTTGCGAGTCTGTTTCCGTCTGTTGCAGCCATCTCAAGAACATTTTTATTAACTTCGCACACAACGCCTGAGAGAAGGTTATTTGTTTCATACCCTGCTGCAGCGGATACAACCTCTCTGATTGCCTTTGTGAAAGGTCTTGTCTCAATTTCCATACAGTCGGTTTCTGCAATATTTTCTTCTACCTGCGGAAATTCGTTTGCAGAAATACCGATAATATCGAACTTGGAATTTTTGCAGGTAATAGTTGCAGTAGAGCCGTTAACTTCAAGATTAATAAGTTCGTCATTGAGTCTTGATAAGATTTCACCGAGTTTTTTAGCCGGAAGTGTAAATCTGCCTTCGATTTCAACATTCGCATTAATAAGAGTGATAATAGAAAGGTCAAAATCTGTTGCAGTCAGCTTAATCTGATTGGTACCCGCGGTTTCTATCAAAACATTGGCAAGAACAGGCTGCAAACCCTTAACCACTGTTGCTCTTTCCACAATTCTTATACCGTTTAGTAAATCATCTTTATTTGCAACAAATTTCATTTAATACACCCCTTAAAAAACTCATTTAACACGGTAATTTTAATACAAAATAAGATTATTTACAAGCGGTTGACTTTATTCAGGCGGGCATTAAAAAGAGATTGGCAGGATAAATGTAAATAATTGTAACAAATCTTTCAAAAACCCTAAAGTTTTCAAAAAAAATGCCGATAACAAAAATGTAAGTTAAACACCCAGAGAATTATTTAGGAAAGGATTAACAGTATATGCGTATCGAAAATGAAATGTTATCAAGATTCAATAAGATGGAGGCTCAGTCGATGAATAGTTTTGAAATGTCGTTATCACAAGAACTGGATTTTTTCTTTGATAATGTGATGGATACAGTTGTAGATTATTTTAAAGAAGAAGTATCCGTATAAATTCCTTAAACACGCAAGACTCAAAACATTTACCCGGAAAACTTACCCCGAAAAACTCTGGGAATTTACCCCGCTTGATTGAAAAAACGGTGCGGCCCAATGCGCCGCACCGTTTAGTGTAATATTAATCTCTATTCACTATCCGGAAGCCCGAGTGAAATCCGCTTATCTTTCGGATTGAATTTAACAATTTTGGTATTAATTTTATCACCTGCATTTAAAATACAATTGGTCTTATTCTGGTATTCTGCAAGCGATGACTGCGGCAGGAGCGCCTCAACCCCGGGAAGGACTTCCACAAACGCCCCAAACGGCTTAATCCTTGTGATAATCCCCTCTTTTACATCGCCCTCTTTTAACTCTTCTTCCGCCCTAATCCACGGATCAGGCTCTGTATTTTTTAAACTCAGGCTGATTCTCTGCTTATTGTAATCCACATCAATTATTTCAACATTAATTTCCTGTCCGACTTTCAGAAGGTCTGTCGGATGTTCAACCCATTTCCAGGAAATCTGCGAAAGCGGAAGCAGACAGTCAACTCCGCCTACATTAACAAATGCACCGAAGTCTGTAATCCTTACAACTTCACCTTTTACAACCTGACCCACTTCTACCTGTTCAAATACATTTTTGCGGGTTTCTGCCATATTGGTCTCAAAAACTTTTCTGTTAGAAAGAATCAGGTTATTTTGTGATTTATCAAGAGTAAGAATTTTAACCTCGATTTTGTCACCCGGATTGCAGATTGTTTCTCTTGCACAAAGCTGACCCTGAGGGATAAAACCTTGAACACCTGATATATCAACAACCACGCCGCCCTTAACTATCTGAGACACCACAACTGCAATAGTTTCGTCGGCTTCCTTAACTTTTTCAAGTTCTGCCCATGTATGAGCAAGGTGGACTTTTTTATAAGAAAGTGTAAATTTGCCGTTCTCGTCACAGTCCTGAGTGATTAAAAACTCGTATTCTGCATTCAAATTCAAAATATCTTCGACTCGGGCTTTTCTGTCCGAAGAAACCTCGTAAGAAGGAACAAATGCAGTAGATTTTGAACCTATGTCAACAATTGCACCGCCGGATTCATAAGCACACACAACACCTTTAACAATATCGCCGCGTTTGAATTTGTAATCATACTTCGCAAGAAGAGCTTCAAAATCAATGTCTGAATACTGTTCAACCATGCGTATTCTCCTTTTTTCAAATAAACACGTGGGTATTATAACATATTTAGCCGAGCTGGGCAATAGGCATGTAGTTTTTGTGCACTAGATAAAGACTTTTTCGCACTTTAACAGTTGTTTATCCGGCTTTGCTATTGCCGCAAGTTTGTGATTGCAGGTCAAAGTTACAAAAGAAGATTCAGGCAGCGGGCGGTTAACTCTTACAGGCATACCGTTGGAAACTTTCTTCCTCTCCTCATCATTCAGTTCATAGACCGGAAAATGTAATTTTTCCTCCGGCGGAATCAAATTTGCCTGAACTTTCTCGGCAGAATCAAGTGAATCAAGCTTTAATGCCTCATCTATTCCGAACTCTCCCGCTTTTGTTCTGACAAGTTTAACAAGATGCCCGTATGTACCGAGCTTTTCGCCGATATCGTTTGCAATAGAGCGGATATAAGTCCCTTTTGAACATTCTATATGCAGAGAAACCTGTTGTTTTTCAAAATCAAAATCAATAATTTCCAATCTTGCAATCGTTACCCTGCGCGGAGTAATTTCAACCTCTTTACCTTCTCTTGCATACTCATAAAGCTTTTTGCCTTTGACTTTTATCGCGGAATAAACCGGCGGAAGCTGCTCAATCTCGCCGCGGAAAGATTTCAGGGCTTCTTCAATTTCTTCTAATCGGGCTTTTTTATCGGAAAAATTTACCCCCTCGCCTTCTATATCATAAGTTGTTGTAGACTTCCCCAGTTGTATTGTGCCGCTGTAAGCCTTGTCATCCGGTAAATACTCAATCAAGCGCGTAGCTTTTCCTATACATACGGGCAGAACTCCTTCCGCAAAAGGGTCTAAAGTTCCCGTATGCCCGATTTGTTTTATTTTAATCACGCGTCTTAAAACCGCTACAACATCGTGAGATGTCATTGCGGAAGGTTTGTACACATTCAAAAACCCGAACATTTACTTAATCTCGCCCTTAGAAATTTTATTGATTAAATCCAGAACTCTTGAGCCCTGCTCCAGTCCGTCAGAGTAAACAAATTTTATCTCCGGAGTAACTCTGAGTCTGATGCGTTTTCCGACTTCAAAGCGGACTTTGCCTGTATTTTTTTCAATAATTTCTTTATCTTTTTCAATCTGTTCAGGTGAACCCAGAACACTGTAGAAAACTTTTGCGTATGAATTGTCGTGAGAAACTTCAACGTCAACTATTGATAAAACCCCTTCTATTCCTCTGACCTCTTTGCGGATAATCTCGGAAATATCCCTCATCAGTTCTTTGCGAACCCTTTCATTTCTTAAAGACATTGTTTTCTCCTTTTTAACTAGTGTTGAATTTATTATAACATGAACGCACAAAAGCAGTGAAAAACAAGCTTCACATTGCAGTATTTCTAACTAAAAGGACAAGAAAAAGGAAAGTCTTGCAGTGTGTGCAAGACTCAAAAATATACATTTACCCCACTAACTTTATATCACATTAAAACTTTTTTGTCAACAAAAAGTTCAATGTCAATAAAATCAGGGGAAAACACCTGTTAATTATTTGCAAGTTTTTCACGAACAAGAGTTTCAACTTGATTTAAAATGTCAGGGTTAGCAGCGAGAAATTCTTTAGCCTTGTCTCTTCCCTGTCCTAATTTGTCATCATTGAAACTAAACCATGACCCCGCTTTTTTAACAATATCCAAATCAACAGCCACATCAAGGATATTGCCGATTTTGCAAATTCCCTTGCCGAAAATAATATCAAATTCCGCGGTTCTGAAAGGAGGCGCAACTTTGTTTTTCAAAATTCTTACCCTTACATGGTTTCCGATTTCTTCACCATCGCCTTTCAGTCCTTCTACTCGTTTGATTTCCAAACGAACTGATGCATAATATTTCAAGGCATTACCGCCGGTTGTAGTTTCAGGGTTTCCGTACATAACACCGATTTTTTGTCTCAATTGGTTGATAAAGATTACTGTTGTACGGGTTTTGCCTATTATACCCGTTAATTTTCTTAAAGCTTTTGACATCAATCTTGCCTGCAAGCCCATTTGCTGGTCTTCCATAGAGCCTTCAATTTCAGCCTTAGGAACAAGAGCTGCAACAGAGTCGACAACGATTACATCAACTGCGCCGGAGCGTACGAGTTCTTCCGTAATATCAAGCGCCTGCTCGCCTGTATCAGGCTGGGAGATAAGAAGTTCATCAATATTAACCCCGAGATTTCTTGCGTATTCAGGGTCAAGTGCGTGTTCTGCATCAACGAATGCTGCAATTCCGCCTCTTTTCTGGCATTCTGCAACAATGTGCTGCGCAAGGGTTGTTTTACCTGATGATTCAGGACCGTAAATCTCAATTATACGTCCTCTCGGAATACCGCCTACGCCTAAAGCAACATCAAGCGCCAGCGCTCCTGTAGGAATAGTCTCTACACTAACGGCAGGTTTGTCGCCCAGCTTCATAATTGCGCCTTTGCCAAAATCTTTTTCGATTTTTTCAATAGCAAGTTTTAGCGCTTTATTTCTCTCGTCCGTTGTATTTACAGCTGTTTCTTCCTTTACTGCCATTAATTTAACCTTTCTTTTTGGGTGAATAGTGAGGAGTGAATAGTGAATAGAATTTATTGATTGGATTTTCCTTTTAATATCAGCAGGTCAGGCTTTGCCTGACATCTACCCCTATTCACTATTCACTCCTCACTATTCACTAACTATAACATAAAATTCGTATCTTCTTCTTTTTTAATATAGAATCCGCACATAAGCGGCTTAAAGCTGTTCAAGACGTTCTTAAGCTTAAAGTTTTCTTTGTTTAATTCATTAACTTTATTTTTAAGATTTTCGTTTTCAGTCTTGCATCTTACAAGTTCCAAAACCACATCATCCATACCTTCAAGCTTTTCGTCAATAAGTTTTGTCATAGATGATGTAATATTATTTTCCATTTTATTAAGAGTTTCTAATAAACCGTTAACTACAGTTTGTGAATTTGTCTTTGTCATGGGTAATGCCGCATTTTTGCCGTTGTTCGGGCTAGTCATTTTCATAGGTTCCAAAACTTTCTTTGCTCCTTTTCCATTCATGCCTGCAATAATTGACGATGATGATTTTGCATTTCTCAGCTTCTTAACTTCGTCAACAGAGAAATAAATTTGTCCTCTGTGGTCTTTCTTAGGGGTTACTGCAGTTTTTTTGCATAACTCAACTATCTCTTTATTATCAACATTTAAAAGTTTTCTTACGTCATTAGGTAAAAGTACTTTATTTGAATTCATCATTTAAAAAATTCCCCTCTTTCTACACCCAATAGATATTCTAATCAATAAAAAAATTTATTTCCACTAATTGTTACAAATCTTTAATGTATCGTTACACTGCTAGCAAAATTTATTTTTAGGCGTTTTTTACCAGATAAATATTTACACAACCGGAATAAAGGAATTAATTAATGTACATTACGGCAAACCCGCGCGCTGCAGCATTAAGCAGAATTGTTTCATTTAAAGCAAATGATGATTTTCCGTCTGAAAATGAACTTATGGCAGCATTGAGACAAGGAAAGTTTTCCCCGAATGATATAAATCAAAATTCAGAAAGCATATTTCAGCATATTGTAAAAAATGATTATTTTTATCTGGTAAATTATTTGACTGCTAAGCCGCATATCAGACAGGAAATTATAAATTTTGCACCGAACGGAAAAACACCTCTTGATTATGCCGTAAGCGACGAGATGAAAACAATACTTATTCAAAGAGGGGGAAAATATTCTGCTGAAATTTTGCCGCCGATGAAATCAGTTGAGCCTTCGCTTGAATCAAAGCCGGAAAAACAGACTAAACCAAATGTAGAGGATGCAAGAACTGCAGCCGCTAAGATGTATATGTCAGATCCTGTTGTGGTTAAGCCTTCTCAAATGCAGCCGGCAGTGCAGGTTAGTGAAAATATTGAGCCGGCGGAAACTAAAATTACACACCAAAAGAAAATGCCGGAGCCTGAAAATAAACCGGAAGAAAACATAGATTTTTTTGATTCTTTTGAAGAAGTCGAAGAGGAAGCTCCGCAAAGCAGGGAGCTTCAAAAAGCAGAAAATACCAATACGGAAGCAGCGCAATTCCGGACGGGGCAATTTTCTACGGTCCTGCCAGCAACGGAAAAACTTTGACAGCAAGAGTTCTTGCCCGTGAGTTGGGATTACCGTTCTACGAGACAAAGCTTTCGGATGTTGCAAGCGCTTACATTCACGAAGTCAGCCGCCGCATAAGACAAATGGCAAAGCAGCTTAATGATAAATACGCCGCAACCGGAGAAATGTCGGTCTGGTTCTTTGATGAATTTGATTCTCTCGGAGAAGCACGAGGGGATGAAACTGCCAGCCACAAGCAGGAAGTTACGGACACGCTTTTGCAGGAACTCAACAACCCTTCCTCAAAAGGTTATATTCTGATTGCCGCAACTAACAACCTTGAAGGTGTTGATCCGGCTTTAAGACGCAGAGGCAGACTCGGAAACTGGATTGCGTTTTCTAATCCGGATAAAGCCGCAATTAAGGATGTTGTGCGGAAAGAACTTGTCAAAACTCCATTCTCAAAAGAATTAGCGGATAACAATGAATTTCTTGAAGCGGCGGCAAAAGAGTTTGACGGAAGCTCAATGTCAACAATTGCTTCTGTTTTGACCGACGCAAAAAGAATGGCAATTCTTGACGGCAAGGATTTCAGCGAATGTATAAAAGAATGTTTTGATGATTATAACAAGCGCTTAATGGGCGAATTCTGCAACAAAGCCGGCTTAGAGCAGCATAAATACAACGAATGGGATTTTAAATCTCTTGATGAATTAGGCGGAATGGAAGAAGTTAAGCAGGCGCTTGAAGAAAATATAATAGACATCTGGCGTCCGGAAGTCCGTCAGGCGCTTATTGCAAACAGAAGAAGCCTTCCGGGCGGTGTTATACTTGAAGGTCCTCCTGGTACAGGTAAAACAACGATTGTTGAAACTCTTGCAAGGCAAATGGATGTACCTTTGTATAAAATGAATTATTCACAAAAAGGTAATGAATATATTCACGGAGTAGCACGCAACGTAACGGATATCTTTAACCGCCTTGCACTTGAAGCAAAAATAATCAAAAAACCTGTAATGCTTTTCTTTGATGAAGCGGAAAAATTCTTCCCTCGAAACGCTGACAGGCATCAGGTGGAAGAAGTTAACACTTATAAAGAACTTATGAATACGGCAGCCGCCTCCGGGTTGATACTTGTTGCGGCAACAAACCACATTAATCTGGTTAATGCGGAAATTATCGGCAACCCTCGAAGAATGGGAACCATAATTCACTGCGGAAACCCTGATTTTAATTCAAGAGTAAATCTCTTTGAAAAACTTCTGAAAGATTTGCCGATTCTAAAAGAAGCACTGAATGAGAACCATTATCAGAAACTTGCCAAGCTTTCGGACGGATTGTCAATCGGTAATATTGCCGATACCATTGATAAAACTATCACTCAGGCAATTAAAAAGCGAAAAAATATTGATTCGGAAACCCTGATGCTGGCGTTTGTAAGAAAAGCGGTAAGGTAAATTACAGGTGACTGAGATGATAAACATGTCGGTTGGTGACATTAATAACTTGAATGGATTGCCACGAAAATCGGAGATTTTTTCGCAATGATAGGTGATGGATTGCCGCGGCGCTCCCGCGCCTCGCAATGACGCCCGATTAGTTGTCTCACTTACTAACCTAATCCATTTACTCCCGCAATGACGGCACATTGGGAAGTCTCAATACCAGAAATGCAGGTTGAGTGAAATCCAACGATAACTTTTTATATTGGTGGGAACGCTTACGCTTTTCCCACCCTACGGCTACTAAGCGGATAAAAGCAAAATTACAAGCTTTACGCCGCCGCAAAGAAAAGCGCGGCGCATATCTGCCCCCCTTGCGGGGGAAGTACCCGAAGGGGGTAGGGGGGTAAATATAACAACTGTAGGTGTGGGTGAAACCCAACAATAACTTTTTATATTGGTGGGAACGCTTACGCTTTTCCCACCCTACGGCTACATTTCTTGATCACTTGGTCACTTGATCACTGTTTAGAAAGAAAGGACAAATTATGATAATATCTAGAATTAACACAATCAATTTCAAATCCAATGCACACCGTGAAGCCGAGATGCAGGAACTTGCACGGCTTAAAGAACTCCGCCGTCAGTATTTGGAACAAAAACTGATTAACAGAATGTCTTATCCGGAGTTAGACGACCCGATGAGTACAAAAATGGCAGGATTTTTCTCAATTTGTTTAACTAAATCTTCTGCCGCCTGCCCGGAATATTTAGAAGCTTTGTTCCAGCCTGATGTTACAAAGATTACGGGAAGATTGATTTTGTCGTAAATCTGTTTAATTGCTTCAACAACACTGTGATTCCTGTATTTACCCCTTATCGGAATATCGGAAGGATTGGCGTCATCAATTATATTAACGTATTTATTGCCCTGAAAAACGTTGAACCCGACACGTTCACTTAAAGTTTTAAATCCGTCCAAAAAATTAATTAAATCTTCAAATAAAACAGTTTCTCTGCCTTTTACAGGCTCTTTTGCGTCCTTAAGACAATGAGAACAGTTAACCCTGCATCCTCTAAATAGATTTAATGTTTCAAACCTTTTTGTTACAAATGCAATATCTTTTATATTAACCCCGTGAAAAAGCGGTATTCCTTTCTGAATACCTTCAATACTATTTAACGGAAGTCTTGTCAGCGGATAGGCTGAGTTTTTTATACTTGGCGGAATTATGTTCATATATAAATACAAACCTCGTGAAAAAAATTTTTGCTTTACAAATTCTTAATATCCGGACTATTGACCTATTTTAAAAAAAAATATATGATAAAGCTTTGGTGTAGATACTACAATTATTAAGAAGAACGGAGGGATATGTATGGAATTTCATCACCAGCCTTTGAACGGCGCAAACTATACTGACGCAGATATCAAGAGGCTTATTACAGAATATAATGTTCAGTTTATCAAGCTTCAATTTGTCGATATAAACGGTCAGGTTAAGAATATGGCAGTTCCTTCGGAGCACATTGACAGAATTCTTAATAATGAAATTATGCTTGACGGCTCATCAATTAAGGGTTTTAGAAACATTGAAACTTCTGATATGTTTTTCTATCCGGACAAAAATACTTTCCAGATTCTTCCGTGGCAGGAACGCGACGGCAGAAATTCCGCAAGGCTGATTTGTGATATTTATAACTCTGACGGAACCCCGTTTGAAGGATGTCCGAGATGCAACCTGAAACGTCTTATGGAAGAGGCTCACAAGTTAGGCTTCTCAATGAATGTAGGTCCGGAGGCTGAATTTTTCCTCTTTGAAAAAGATGAGGAAGACCATATTACAACAAAAACCCACGACAGAGCGGGATATTATGATGTGGGACCGGATGATTTAGGAGAAGCTGTAAGGGCTGATATTGTAAGCACCCTGCAGGAAATGGATTTTGATATAGAAGCTTCTCACCACGAAGTTGCGGACGGACAGCACGAAGTCGATTTCAAATACTCTGATATTTTAACAACCGCGGATAATGTTGCGACATTCAGAGTTGCTGTTAAAGCTGTTGCAGCCCAATACGGACTCCATGCAACATTTATGCCGAAACCTGTTTACGGAATCAACGGCTCGGGTATGCACTGCAATATCTCGTTATTCAAAGACGGAAAAAATGCTTTTTATGATGAAAAAGCGGAATACCAGCTTTCTGATACTGCAAAATACGCAATCGGCGGACTTTTGAAACATATTAAGAGTATAACCGCAATACTTAACCCTACTGTAAACAGCTATAAGAGACTTGTTCCGGGATATGAAGCTCCTGTATATATGGCGTGGTCTCTGGCTAACAGAAGCGCACTTTTGAGAGTTCCGGCAAAACGCGGAATGTCAACACGTGTAGAACTTCGCTCGCCTGACCCGAGCTGCAATCCGTATCTTGCTTTTGCAACAATTCTTGCTGCCTGCTTAGACGGTGTAAGAAACAAAATTGAACCGCCAAAACCTGTAGAAGCAAATATCTACAAGCTTTCCGATAAAGAAAGAAAGAAAATGAGAATTGAATCTCTTCCGGGAAGTTTGAAAGAAGCTTTGTATTATATGGACAAATCTCTGATTGCCAAAACTGCACTCGGCAGCCACATTCTGGACGAGTTCATAACCGCCAAAGAGATTGAATGGGATTCATTCAGAACCTATGTTTCCCAATGGGAAATCGACAGGTATCTGGCAAGATATTAATTTGGAATAAAAAAGATTAAGGGTTCGGCTTTAGCCGGACCCTTAATCTTTTTCTTACCTCTGTTTGTTCTATAATTTTATTGAGGTGAATTATGAAAACAGCGCAGGTTTATAAAGATACAATTACAGTAAAAGAATCGGATGATATAAAGCTTGATGGCAGGAAAGGCGCAATAGTCAAAGTCCTTGGATGCGGTTTATGCGGTTCGGATATTGTTAAATTTAAACACAATATTGTACACGACGGGGCGGTTCTCGGGCATGAAATTGTTGCTGTTATTTTGGAAATAAATTCCGACACAAAATTTAAAACCGGAGATAAGATTGTAACATCACACCACATACCATGCGGTGAATGCAAATACTGCAGGCATGGAAATGTATCAATGTGTACGCATTTTAAAAAGACAAACATTTTTCCGGGCGGATTCAGCGAAAAAGTTTTTGTATCGGAAGAGCACTTGAAAAATGTTGCCTACCCCGTTCCGGAAAATATAACCGACGAAGAGATTTCTTTTTATGAACCTCTCGGCTGCTGCATAAGAGCAATTAAAAGGTGTAATTTATCACACGGAGACAGCGCTCTTGTTGTAGGGCTGGGCTCAATAGGACTTCTGATGGGCGAAGGGCTGAAAGCTCTCGGATACAAAGTCTTCGGATGTGATTTAATCCCTGAAAGAATTGAACTTGCAAAAAAAATGGGGATTGAAGCGTTTAATTCACGTGATTTGAATGAATTTGAAAAAATTATAAAAGAAAAAACAGACGATTTTGGAGTTGATGCGGTTTTTATGACATCCGGCGCTGATAAGGCAATTGATGTTGCGCTCAAATCTGTAAGGCAGGGCGGAAAAATCCTTGTATTCTCAAGCACACCCCTTAGCAGCGGATATCCGAACAATGAAATTTATTATAAAGAATTGACCGTTCTCGGCAGCTATTCTCCATCTCCGGCGGATTTGAAAGATTCATACGAACTTCTAACCTCCGCCCGGGTAAACGTGAAAAATCTTACAACCGTTTATCCTCTTGAAAAAATTCAACAGGCGTTCGACGATACTGTATCAAACAAAATTTTTAAAGCGTATATAAAAATCGGACAGAATTAAAACAGAAAGGTTCAACCTGAAATGAACTACGCTGATTCAATAAAACTAATAACCTCCAAAAACAATTTTTATATAGACCTGAGTCTGGACAGAATCTCATCTGCTCTGGAAAAGCTCGGAAACCCGCAGGATGATTTAAAATATATTCACGTTGCCGGAACAAACGGCAAAGGTTCTGTCTGCACAATGCTGGAGTCAATCTTAAGGGAAGCGGGATATAAAACCGGACTCTACACAAGCCCTCATATCTGGAACTATACAGAGAGGATTAAAGTTAACGGGGAAGAAATTCCGGAAGAAGTTTTTGCACAATATATTAAACAAATAGCGGATTTGAATATTCATCTTACGGAGTTTGAAATACTTACAATAACTATGTTTTTGTATTTTAAAGAGCAAAATGCAGATATCGTTATTCTCGAAACAGGGCTTGGCGGGAGATTTGACGCTACAAACGTTATTAAACAAAACCTTTGTTCAATTATTACCCATATTGATTTAGACCACACGGAAAGGCTCGGGAATACAAAGGATAAAATAGCTTTTGAAAAAGCAGGAATAATTAAGCCGAATTCTGCCGTGATAACTTCCGAAGGGTACGAAGCTGTCAGAGACAAAGCCGACGAGATGAATTCAATGTTCATACTGGCTTCTCCGTTTGTTAATCCGGAATTTATACAAGCGCTTGCGCTCAAAGGCAACCATCAGGTCGAAAACCTTGCACTCGTTATTACTGCAATTAATTACCTTTTCAAAGATATTGATGATAAAACAATTATTGAAGGTTTGAAAAAAGTCAAAAACCCCTGCCGGTTTGAATACATCGAAGAAAAGAATTTAATAATCGACGCCTCGCATAATCCGAACGGAATTCAGGCGCTTCGGGATAATCTGGACTGGTTTTTTCCGGAAAGTGAACGCAGATTTGTTTTTGGATGTTTAAAAAACAAAGATTATGAAAAGATGATGAAAATACTTTTCAGAAATAGCGATGAAATTTATCTTAACGAATTTGATTATCCAAACGCCGCAAGGTATAATGAGCTTATTAAAAAATGTCCGTATCCGGCTCAAAAATACGAAACAGAAACAGTTTTAACTCCGGATAAGCTGAACATTATATGCGGGTCTTTTTATATGATTGGAGGTATGGAGTGGCTGAAATCTCTTCCAGTTTAGAAGATTATATTGAAGCTGTTTACAGTATTTATACAAACGAAAAAAAGGTAAAAGCCGTAGAAGTTGCGCGCAGGCTGAAGGTTTCACGCGCTTCGGTTACAGAAGCTATGCAGAAACTTGAACAGTCAGGACTCATTAACTACGGGTACTACGGAACAATTTCTATTACTGAAGAAGGGGTAAAAAAAGCTAAAGAGATTATAAAAAAACACGAAACTCTTGCAGAATTTTTTGAAAAAATCCTCGGCGTAGAACATAATCTTGCGGAAGAAACTGCCTGCAAAATTGAGCATGTAATTGATAATACTATTCTTAATAAGCTTGAAAAGCATATAAAGGAATATAAGGGATTTATTAGTGAATAGTAAATGTATTGTTTGAGAGTGACCAAGTGACCAAGAAGCGGAGCTGGTGACTGAGTGATTAAGTGACTGAGTGACTGAGGAAATAAAAATGGATTGCCACGGCGCTTACGCGCCTCGCAATGACGTCGGGCTTGTAGGTTTACTTCATAACTGAAAACATTTACCCCCGCAATGACGCGAGATTTGTAGGTTCACTTACCGGTGTGCCGTCATTCAGAGGGCGTTAGCCCGAAGAATCTCCTTAACTTTTGTTAAGTAATTTGAATATCTATTCACTATTCACTCCTCACTATTCACTAGTCAGTCAGTAGGGTGGGAAAAGCGTTAGCGTTCCCACCGGAATAAAAAAGTTATTGTCAGGTAAAACCTGACCTACATTTTTATATCTCAATCACTCAGTCACCAACCTAATTAATTTACCCCTGCAAGGATATATAAATAAAACCAGCCCTCTTAAAAAAGAGGGCTGGTTTTATTAAATTAATCTTTATTCATAAATATAACCGTTTGTTAAATCAATCTTCAATGGTCCGAGAAGTCTGATGTTAACAATCTGATCCGGCATTGTAAGAACTTTTGCTCCTTTGAAAAGTTTTCTCCAGAAACCGATTTTACCCGGGTCGATTGTTGCAACACCGTAAAGCATTACTGCCTGGTCATTTGGAGTTACGAGAAGTTCGTTCTTAATAATTACTTCGCCGTTTTGTCTGAATAATTTTGCTCTCTGAACATGTTTTACCTGACCTTTTAAGTCGCTGCCTTCTGAAATCAAAAGGTATTTGTCTTTTGTAACAATATTCTTAGGAGCTTTTGCTGTATAAATATCAGTTACGTTTGAAATTTGTGAACCTACAACTGTTTCAAGTTTAATAGGAAGAATTGAGCCTGCAGGAATTATACCGATTGAACCCTGAACTCTTACGTTGTCAACAATATAACCTTCTGCAGTTCTTTTCTGCATGCTTTCAGCCAGCTTAGCGTTAGGGTTAAGTTTAGCTTCCTGCATCATTTTATAAAGAATAGCCGCAACTTCGGCTCTGTTTGCAGGTCTGTCAGCTTCAAGTTTGCCTTCATTGCCCGGCATAACAACAATTAAATCCAGAAGCTGTGCTTTTCCTGCCGCAATCAAAAACCAGGCAGGCATTTGTGTATAGTCTTCATAGCTTTTAGAGATAATTTCCTGAGCTCTTTGTTCGCTGATTTGCTGGGTAGTAAGAGCGTTTACAGCAATTGTGATAGCTTCCGCTCTTGTTACGGAATCATAAGGTCTGAATCTCTGACCGTCTGCATCCGGAATCAAGTCAAAATAAACTGCTCTTCTTATAATATCGTATGCCCAAAAATCTTTATCCACATCAGAGAAGTGAATATCTTGAGTAACGTTTGCATCTTCCTGTCCGAGCGCCTTGATTGCCATAGAAGCAAATTCTGCTCTTGTTACAGGAATATCCGGTTTGTAAGTTCCGTCAGGATAACCGACAACAACCCCGACTTCTGTTAAAAATTTGATTGACTGATATGCCCAGTGAGATTCGTCCATATCAGAATAAAAAGCCTGTGCAGGATTGTTGAGCATTAATGCAACCGCTAATGCAAACACTCCCTTTAATAAATTTTTGAACATTAAAAGTCCTCCTTATCATATCTCCTATTTACTCCATAGTATATTAAATCGACTGTTATTGCAACGATTCTGAAAGAGTTTTAACAATTCTACATAATAAGACAAAACTTATTTTTATTTTCTGCCATTCCTTTACTATTAATTAAACAATATCCAATCATCCTGAAAATATTAAACAAGTTATAGAGATTCTTCAAAATCACGTCCTCTGAATGACAGTACGTTGGTAAGTAGACGGGGTGAAACCCGACAAAAACTTTTATATTCCGGTGGGAACGCTCACGCTTTTCCCACCCTACACCTACAAGTTTGGCGTCATTGCGGGGATAAATGATTTTAGTCTTGAAGTAAACCTATAAGCCTTGAGTCATTGCGAGGGAACAGCCATTCAGCCCGAAGCAATCCAAAATAAATTTAACAATTAATTAAGCAAATTTTATTATTTTCCTGTTTTAATATTAATATAGGTGTGGTTATATGAAAATTCAAAAAATCTCAGGGATAAATTTTGAAAGACGTCTCAAGCCTTCCGAGGAAGCAGAATATTCTGAAATTCTGAATCGCGGAAGAGATAAGTGCATCGGAAAAAATCCGGACGGAAAAAAATCTATACTGATTGTTCCTTCTTCATCTCTTCCAAACAAAACAGGGGTAGGAAATTTAAACTCTAAGGAAAGTCAAAAATTTTTTGATTTTGCAGAACAATACTGGGGCATTAATGAAGTACAGATTTTGCCTGTCGGACAGTATTTTAATCACAAAGGAGAATACCCAATCTATTCCGGCTCTTCCATGGATTTGGGTAACCATGTTATTGATATTCAAAGATATGTACCGGAAGAAGATTTTGATGAGATTGTAAAATCTAATAATATAAAAGGTCGGGTTAATTTTTCAAATGTTGTAGATGAAGGTTCCATACAGGAAAAAGTCTTAAAAAAACTATTTAAAAACGGAAAATATCAAAAAGAGTTTGAGGCTTATAAAAGCGAAAATCTGGAAAGGCTTGAGCCAAAAGCATTATATAATGCTTTACGAGAGATTAACAAATCACATAATTACAAAGATTGGAATAACATTGATAAAAATCTTTTTAACAGAGATGTTGTAAGTGAAAAAGAGTTTGAAGCAAGGGTAAAAGAAATTAAGTCGCTGAAAGGCGAAAAAATGGATTTTTATTACTTCAAACAATTTCTTGCAGAAGACAGTCTTAAAAAAGCGAGAGAAAATTTACACAAAAAGGGTATAAAATTAAACGGTGATATGCAGTGCGGATTTTCTTTCGACGAAGTCTGGGCTAATCCGAAAGCTTTTATTCCTGAAACATCAATAGGCTGGAGTCTTCCGGCGCTTGATTTTGATTCAAAAGAAGGTCAGAAACTTTTGCGTAAAAAAGTTAAATTTTTTGCACAAAGATTTGACGGAATAAGAATTGACGCTTCTTGGACTTATGCAAACCAGCCTCAGATTAAAAACGGGATTACGGAAAGAAAATATTATGCGGATAAGATTCTGAATATTATTGATGATGAGGTCAAAAAAGTTAAGGGCGCAGAATTTGATTCAAGAAACATTATGCATGAATTTGCTGCTTCTGATATTGATTTTAATATTTATGACGGAGCGGAATTAAAACCTTATGTAAAAGAGCGGGTTAAAATTTACACCTCAGACCATCTTAATGAAGGATGGGGAACAAACTACAGCTTTCTTAAACGCGGATGGAGCGCGGATAGTTTTATAATGGGCGCGAGAAATCATGATTCAGGAAAAATTATAAGTTCGGATGAGCAGGTTAATGCTTTAAGTAAAATTTTAAAAATTCCTGCAGAAAAATTAAAGGACAAAAAAGAGTTTGTCAAAGCAAAACTTGCTGAGCCTTTTGGAGCAAAAAATTCAATGATTTATTTTGCAGACGCGCTGAATATTGACAAGCAGTTTCAGGGAAACAGTGACAAAACTTTGAATTATGCAGTACAAATTCCTTCGGATTATGAGGACAGGTATTTTGCTTCACTGGAAAGAGGCGAGGGTTTTAATCCTATGGATGCGCTTGAAAAACAATTCAGGGCAAAGGGTTTGGATAAAAGCGAGCCGGAGTTATACAAAAAAATTGTGAAATACAGAAAAATACTAGAGCAAAAAGAGAAGAATCCAAAAACAGTATTAAAAATAGCATGCGCCCTCGGCTTTGCGGGGTTAATTATTTACGGATTTTTTAGGCTGCATAAAAGAAATATTCATAAGTAATTTTCAAATAAGATAAAAGGTGTAAAAAAATAAAAAAAGAAAAGAAAAATAAAAACTTTTTTTGAAAAAAAATTTTTTCTTTTAAAAGTTTAAACATAAAATAATAATTAATATTATTATTAATTATATTTATATATATAAATTAATCATCTTCATCATAAGCTCTTATTATTTGTAGAAAACTATCTGAAAGTGTTGTGAATACTGCGTTTTTCATGTAGAAAAAAATGTAGAAAACTTGTAGAAAAAATGAAAGTTATTGACATTTTTCTACATAAGATGATAAAAAACAAAAAAACTAAAAAAAGAATGTAGAAAACTTCAAACTTTTCTACATTCTTTCTACAATTTTTTGTAAGTTATTGACATAGTTTTGAACATTATTTATTAACAACTATCCCTAAAATTTTTATAAATTTTTTTGTTTTTAGTTTCTTTAGATTTTTATCATATTTTTTATATTTTAAAATTTCAAAAATAAACGGAATACCTTTCTTTTTACAAAAAGCTCCATTCAAATAAACATTTTGCACTTCTTTATCAACCATTGAAAAGTCTGTATTTTCTAAAAGTTTTTGTTCGTATTCTAAAGTTTTTTGCGTCATAAAATTCATTTTTTCTATATTTTTCATTGTGTTTGCAGGATGTACTCTATATGAAAATAAAATTTCATCAAGATATTTCATTTTTGAATATTTTGCAATTTGCATATTCATATAATAATCTTCAAGAGGGGCTTCAGGAGTGAATAACCCTGTTTTTTCAAATATGGATTTTCTTATCATATATCCGTTTGGAATATAGTTTCCGGAATAAACAGTATGATATTTTCCGAAAATATCACTGTTAAAATTAATTCTTTTCAGTTGTTGATAGAATTCTGCAAAGTTCTTATATTTAGCTTTTTTTATATCATATATATAGTTTAAATTTTTGTCTAAATAGCAGACTTTTGAGTTTTGGTCAATGTATTCATCATTACCAACACAAAACGCATAGTCTTTATTTTTACTCAAAAATTCAACTTCTTTTTTTATTGCGTCAGGTTTTGAAATATCATCAGAAGCTATAAGATAAATGTATTCACCCTTAGAAAGCGTTATAAGTTTATTTAAGGTTTTACAAGAACCTTCATTTTCTTTTGTTTCAAAATGAATATTAGCAAATCTTTTTTCACATTCCGGCTTCATTTCCTGAATTTTGTTCCAGGTAGAATCTTTTGACCCGTCGTCAATAATTAAAAGTTCTATGTTTTGATAAGTTTGATTGATTATTGATTTAATTGTTTCCTGAATATAGTTTTCATGATTGTATGCAGGAATAATGACTGAAACAAGGGGTGAGTTTTCTAAAAGTTGTATTTTTTCGAATTCTTCATATGTACCCTTTAATATATTTTTCTTTTCAAGATTTTTGTCTAAGAATTTTGCAACCGGATACAGTAATTTCAGTTTGTATTTTTTTATAATTTTACTAAAAATATAAGAATAGAAAGTTAAAAATCTCCATCTTCTTTTATATCCCATTTTTGCAAGCAAAAGAAATTCTGCAAGGTTTGTCAAATTAATTTTGGTATTTTCCGGAATATAAGAACAATACATTGTAAAATAATACATTAATCCGGCAAAACCGTCATTGAATCTTCCTAGCATCTCTTTGCAAAACCAGAAGCTTGCAGAGTTAAAATTAAAAGGTTTAAAACCGTGTAAATGTACTATACATGCATTATTATTTATTCCCCAGTAAGGTTTCCAGTTATATTCCAGAGGAAGTTCTTCAAAATCATTTTTATATAGTTCGTTGAAAAATCCCTGATCCCAGCATTCCTGATAAGGTCTTTCTTTATTTTTTAATTTTTCAATTAATATTTTTTTTCTTTTTTCGAGTTCTTTCAGATTTAAAACCATTATTCCTGCATTAAAATACCTGTTTCCCTTAATAATATCATATTGTTGTGCAAATTCAGGAGCGGCTTTTAAAGTTTTTGTATAAAAATTATTAATATCTTTCAAAAAAATAGTATCAATATCCGAATAAAGGACAACCTCATCATCTTTTTCAAATAGCGGAATTTCAAATTTCATAAAATTACAGGCTACCTGTTTCAGATTTAAATTTTTAAATCCGCAAGATTCATTGTATTTCTGATCATAAAAACTTTCAAGCAAATTATAAAAGCTGAGTTTACAAAAAGATACTTTTACATCATATTTTTTTAGCAAAAGGTATAACTTGTCTTCAGGATTTCCTTCGTATAAGGCGTGTAAATCTAATGTTGTATTTTCTCTGGCTGTTTTTAAAGCAGTTTCAAGCATATTCAAGTAAGTTTTATTATTTTCAATATCATTATTAAATGTGAAATAACATTTCATTATTTATCCTTTCAATAAAATTTCTATCCCTTTTTCTAAAGATATTTCAGGTTTCCAGTTTAATTCTTTTTTAGCTAAAGAATTGTCCAAAACATTTTTTTGTATATCAAATTCTCTTTCTGGTAAATATTTTATATTAGGTTTAATACCTGACAAATTTTGAATAATTTTTAAAATTTTATTAATAGACGCGGATTTACCTGTCGAAATATTAAAAATTTTATGTTTTGTACTATTTATACTCAAAATTAGAGCATTTATTACATCATCAATATAAATATAGTCTCTTTCTATTTTTCCGTTACCGTATATTTCTATTTGCTCGCCTTTTAAAAGTTTTTCAATCAATACATTTATCAAACCTTGTTTTTTATTTATATGATTTTTTCCGTAAGGATTGGTAATTCTAAGAACTGTATAGTCTAAATTTTCAAATTTATAGAATGATTCCAAATAGTTTTCTATTGCAAATTTGTTAATTGCATAAGCATAATAAGGTTTTGGCAAATCTTTTTCCTTATGTTTATTTCCGTAGTTGCCGTATATACTTCCGCCTGATGAGGCAAAAATAATTTTTTTAACCTTTTTGTCAGTGCAGATGTTTAATAGTTTTATTGCAGGAATTAAATTTGTACGGATATCAAATTCTATTTTATGTCTGTCATTATTAGGCGTGGTAGTTGATATTAGGTGGTATACAATATCAATATTATCAAAAATATTTATATAATTTTCTATATTTTCGAAATTTCCGATAATATAATTAATATTAGAAGATTCTAATTCAGTCTTTTTTGCATCGAAAACAGTTATATTATGATTTAATTCTGTTAGTTTTTTTATTAAATTTTGTCCTATAAAACCGCAGCCGCCTGTTACTAAAATATTCATTTCTTACACCGTTTTTAATATATATTCTATATTTGTTCCGCTGTCTTTTTCTTTATCAAATTCAAATATTCTTGATAATTTATGCAGCGGACTCATTTGAAGAATTTGATTCATTCTTTTTTCGGAATATTTGTTATAAAGTTCCATTTGCAGTACATGAAATGGCACATCACTGTAAAAAGGAACTTTTTTCCACTCTTCTTTACATATCTTGTTATATTTTATTATCAGTGAGAAAAATATATGCATCAGTTGATATATTATTATTTCATCTTCGTTTTTTGTATATTCTTCAAAAAGCTGTATTAAATATCCCGGTATAGGATTTCCGTTTGCTTTGCTGTAGAAAAAAGAATTGCATAAAGGCATAAAAGGACTTCCGCCCAATATTCGGGGAGTTGATGAAAATGCAAAAAAATCGCTTTCCGATATATAATCAGGCATTTTATCCGTCATTAAAATTGTTGAATCAATCCAGTATCCGCCGTATTTATATAAGAGTTTCATTCTTATATAATCTGAAAAATGTGCAGATCCAATCTGTTCTTTCTTATATTTTTCCATTATATAATCTGGAATATTAATATAATCTTTCAGATTACTTTCATCCAACATTATGACTTTTTTACCGAAATATTTTAGTACTGACTTATTACATATTTTTACGATATCCGGAGCGTTATCCCAGCCTTGAAACCATAGCTGCCATACATAATCGCTGTTTTCAATTTTTGAATTTTCAAGAGGCGGCAAATCTTTATTCAAAACATAAAGATATTTTTCTGTATATTTTGCAGCTTTTTCCAAAGCAGAGAAAAATATTTTGTACTTTTTTTTCCAACTTAAAACTTTTTTATTAAATATATAAATTTTTAGATAATACTTAAATCCGCTTTGTATTTTAAAAATGTTTTTTATTTCAATATCCATTCACTACCTCAACAACTTTTTTAACTTCATCATCTGTCATGACCGGAGAAATCGGGAGACTTATTATTGTTCTGTGAATTTCTTCCGAAATCGGGAATGACAGGCTGTTCCACTCTTTATACGCAAGCTGCTTATGCGGCGGTGTCGGATAATGGATTATTGTCTGGATTCCGTTGTCTGTTAAATATTTTTGAAACTCGTCTCTGTTTTCTGTCCTCACCGGGAAAACATGCCAGACAGTTTGAAGCGGTGTATTTTCTAATTTTTCCAAATCTTCGCGGCTGGCATCTGCCCCCTTTGCGGGGGAAGTGGTCGAAGACCGAAGGGGGGTCTCAACAACATAATCTTTTGTACACATATTTTTTGCTTCAAGCTGGGATGTAGGTAAATTACACCCCCCTTTGTCACTCCGTGACATTTCCCCCGCAAGGGGGGCAAAGACTTCCTGCGCCAATTTATCGCGCATTCTTCCCCACTCTGCGGGGGAAGTACCCGAAGGGGGTAGGGGGGTATAAGGCAGGATGATTTTCGGATTCTTAATATTTTCCAGATAATACTCTGCAATTTCCCTTCTTTTCTCATTATCTTCATCCAGATATTTCAGCTTAACATCCAGAACTGCAGCCTGAATCTCATCAAGGCGCGAGTTAACCCCTTTGTAAATATGATGATATTTTCTGTCGCTTCCATAATTTGCGATGGCTTTAACTTTTTTGTACAACTCTTCGTCGTTTGTTGTAACACATCCCCCGTCACCCATGCATCCGAGGTTTTTACCGGGGTAGAAGGAGAAGGCGGACGCGTCGCCTAAATTACCGGTGCGTACCCCCTTTTTGTCACTTTGTAGTGCAAAAGCTTCTTGCGCTAATTTATCGCCGTCAGCTTCTGCCCCCCTTGCGGGGGAAGTACCCGCATGGGGATGGGGGGTATAAATAGCGCCGTGTGCCTGCGCGGAATCCTCTATTATTTTGAGATTATATTTTTTCGCAAGCTCCCAGATTTTTTCCATGTCAACGGCTCTGCCATACAGGTGTACAACAATTATAGCCTTTGTTTTAGGAGTAATTTTTTCTTCAATCAAATCAGGATTGATATTGTAAGTGTTTATATCAGGCTCAACCAGAACCGGAGTACAGCCATTTTGGGATACTGCAAGAATTGTTGCAATATAAGTATTAGAAGGGACAATTATTTCATCCCCCTCAGCGAATCCGTATGCTTTAATAATAAGATTAATTGCGTCAAGCCCGTTTGCGACTCCTACGCAATACTTTGTTCCGCAATATTGGGCAAAATGCTTGCAGAAAGTCTCATTCTCCTCTCCCTGCAAATACCAGCCTTTGTCGAGGATTTTAGCAATTCTCCCGTCAATCTCATCCCTGAAACGATTGTTTATTTTCTCTAAGTCTAAAAATTTTATCAAAATGAACCTTTAATTAAATTATTTCTTATCACTTATTAATTGTAAGAAATTAGAAATAGATTTGTCAATAGAAACAACGCCTTGTTCAATTAAAAATTTTCTCATGTTTTCATTGTATTTTGAATAAAAATCTTTTTCCAATTGACCTGATTCATACTCTTTAATAAGTTTTCTCATATGTATCCCGAATCCTTCACCAATTAGTTTTAAGGATTCTTGATATCTTTTTATTTTTTTAATAGATTCATTAAAATTTCTTATTGTGTAATGGTACAAAATAATCTCACTTGGTTCTACACAAACCTTATTCCACATTTTGACATCATGATTTCCTATAATGATTCTTTTATATCCTTTTGCTTTATGTATAACCTTTGTACACTCTTGCGAACCAATAAAAATACCAAATTCAGGTTTATTGATTATTCCAAGTTTTTCAGCTTCATATTTTTGAAAAGGTCTTGTTACAAAATAAGGACCGTTTAAAAAATCATCTCTGTTGTCAGAGTAAGAACAGGTGGAGTCTACTTTGAGAACATTAACATTAGTTTTCTTATACTTTATTATACTTTTCTTTAAATTTAAATCTCTAGAATAATAAAATTCATCAGCATCGGCATTTATAATCCAATCAGCTTTGTATTTATACTTTGCAATTTTTATCATTCTATCGACAAACTTTTCTTGATGATATGCAGGATCTGTTTCATAAATTATTTCTAAAATAATACCTTCACGTTTTAAATCTTCAAGTATTTCATTCGTTCTATCGGTAGAATTATGACTTGTTACAATAAATCCGTCAACTCCCATGGCTTTATGAAACCTGATATTTGTCTCAAGAATTTCCTCCTCGTCTTTTACAAGAAGAGTCATGATAAGTTTTAAATCTCTTAAACTCTTTTCATATAAGTATTGTTTAACATTTTTTCTATCTTCTTTTGAAAAAGGAAATTTCAAAAAGGAATTAAATATTGTTTTATCCATAAAAATTTACACCTGAATTAACAGCGTATAACAATTTATACAAAATGTTATGCACCCTTTATCTGATTGTATCACAGAACACATTTTTTTCAATGACAATTATAATATTAATACTGAATTTCATTTATATTGTAATTTTTATCCTACATAACATTTTGTATAAATTGTTATACTGAAATGTAATCGAATGAAATTTGACAATAATAAGTCCCTCTCCTTAACCTTGTCATGGATTTGCTTCACGCTCACGGGCTTTCGCCACCGGAGCACAGCTTCTGCGGACTCAATCCGTTCGCTATCCGGACTAACTCTTTGACGTTCGTGTCGTCCGTCCGCAAATCCGCTCTCCTCTAAAGGGCGAGGGAATTGACGCGTTGTCGTCCAATAACTTTTTCCGGTGGGAACGCTGACGCTTTTCCCACCCTACATCGACTTACACAATGGTTTTGGAGCAAGCTCCACACTACTGCCAATTAAACAATTTCTAACAGCGGCGAAGCCCGCCCGAGCGTTTTTAGCGAGGGGCGAAGTGCGGGCTTTGCCCGCAACAGCCGTTTAATCCTATGCTCTTAAGAGCATTCATAACAACAAGGTTTCTTCTTTTTTGCTTCATTTTTTCTTCTTTGTTTTTCAAAGAAGAAAAAATGAAGATATATAAAATAGAATAGTAGGTTGGGCATACTTGCCGTCACTCTGAACCCGACAGCAATTCAGAATAAATTTGACAATTAAATAAAAAATGGATTGCCACGAAAATCATACTGGATTGCCACGGCGCTCACGCGCCTCGCAATGACGCCCGATTTGTCAGCTTACTTACTAACCTAAATCATTTACCCCTCGCAATGGTGCATGGCTTAAAGAATCTTAGCTTGTAGGTTGGGTGAAACCCAACATTAATTAAGATTACAGGTTTATTTTAAGAATTTTAAATACTTATTTCTTATATTTTCATACCCTTCTTTTGAGTATGTATAAAAAACATCCAAATCATTTTCATCAACTTTTTGCGCGCCGAATCTTTCGTGGAATTTACGGACGCTCAAATTGTCTTTTCTTACATCAAAATGAACCTTTGTAAAACCAAGCTGATAAAAAGCGTATTCATAAATAAGCAATGCAGATTCAATTCCGGTATTTGTCGGAGCTCCGTTTTTTATCAGCCAGCTTCCCCAGCAAAAGTCAGTATTATCCTTTACGTCGTAAATTCTTACGGTTCCCAGTTGTTCGCCGGATTTATTTTCAATAATAAAATACCATTCCTGTTCTTTTGTTTTGTAGTTTTTTATATAATCAATTTGTTTTTGCAAATCGTTTTGTGTTTTGTGCAAAAATTTGGATTTATCTTCATCACATCTTAGCCGGAGTATAAATTCCGCGTCAGAAACTTCTACGTCTCTGAGATTTATTGTTTTACCGGAAATAAATTTTTCATGCATGACAGAATCCTCCTATTTTTAAATCACACAAAAACATTCTTTTTGCAGACAAAACTAAACTCTTTTTTGTCTGTAAAAAGAATGTCATACGGTTAAAATGCTCTCTATAACAGTGTTTTAGACTATGGGGGGGGGGGGGTAAGATTAGTGTTATCAGCGGTTTTGGCGTTTGTCTCTTTAATTTTCAGAATTCTTGCAGGGTTGCCTGTAACAACACTGTTAGCCGGAACGTCTTTAGTAACAACGCTTCCTGCTCCGACAAGCGCATTTTCTCCGATTGTTATACCGGGAAGTATGGTTGCATTTCCGCCAATACTCGCTCCTTTTTTTATAATTGTTTCAGGGTATTTTTCCGGGTATTGTTTTGACTTTGGATATTTGTCATTGCAAAAAGTAGCGTTTGGACCAATAAAAACATTATCTTCAATAGTTATTCCGTCATACAAATACAAACCGTTTTTTATTGTAACATTGTTTCCGATTTTAACCTTATTTTCTATAAAACAATGAGAACAAATATTGCAATTTTCGCCGATTTCAGCTTCCGGCAAAACCACGCAGTATTGCCAGATATTAGTATCTTTACCTATTTTTTTGCTTTGTACGTCTGATAACGGATGAATCATTTATTAATCTCTTTCAAAAAGTCGTCATAATTTCTGATATACTCTTTTTCGTCGTAATGTGTGCTTGCAAGAACAAGCAAAATTGCATTGTACGAAAAATCATACATCTCTTTCCACATCATTTTGCCCAGATACAAGCCTTTATGCGGATTGTTTAAAGTAACTGTTTCAACATTTTTGCCATCATCGATTTTCACTTTGCAGCTTCCGTTTATAGCAATCAGTACAAATTCACTGTTGCGATTTGCGTGACATCCTCTTGCAATCCCGTCTTTGGTATCAAAAATATAGAAGCAGCGTTTGACTTCAAAAGGACAGTTGCTTCCGCTCTCAAGCGAAACCAATTTACCCCTCTCGTCTCCGAATACTTTCATGTCTATTAATTTGTAATTCAAGCGGAAAACTCCTTTTTTATTTATTTTAGCATAAATAATTATTGGTGAATAGTGAGTAGTGAATGGAGTGTTTGAGAGTGATCAAGTGACCAAGTGATCAGGTGACCAAGAATGTGGCTGGTGACTAAGTGATTAAGTGACTGAGGAAATAAAAACTGTAGTGTGGAGCTTGCTCCACAACCATTGTTTAAGCCGGTGTAGGGTGGGAAAAGCGTCAGCGTTCCCACCGGAATAGAAAAGTAGGTTGGGTGAAACCCAACATTAACCAAGTTTTTGTCTGGCTTCAGCACGACCTATTTACTAAATAAAAATGGATTGCCACGGCAATCCATTTAGTTAATGTTGGGCAAGTATGCCCAACCTTGCTTAGTGATTTATTCTGGCATAATATGAAAAAGGGACAGAGACTTAGCCCGACCT
>CASFPS010000004.1 GCA_949296355.1 uncultured bacterium
TGTGCGGCAAAAATATTGTTATTTTTGACCGTGAGACAAACTTTCCCTTTTATAATCCCTTTTCCCTTTTTCCGCTTGAGGCTAATTCAAGCTTTTTTTTGTATATATATAATGAAGCCCCCGCGTACGCGGGGGCTTCTTATCACTATTTAAGAATATTATATTAAGTTCAACGCAATACTTGGTGTTTGGTTTGCAGTTGAAAGCAGTGTTGCAGTTGATTGCTGCAGAATCTGATATTTGATAAAGTTTGATGATTCTGTTGCAACATCAGCATCCTTAATTGCTGAATTTGCCGCAACAATGTTTTCCTTTTGTACGTCGATAGCATCAACAGCTGACTCTACTCTGTTCATATAAGCACCGATTAATGTTCTTCTGTCTGATACGTTTTCGATAGCTTCGTCGATGAATTGTAAAAATTCACGGGAAGTAGAGTCGTCAGTATAAACAGCATCACATATTGCAGTTATACTTGAAACGCTATTTTCTCCGGTACCATCATTATTAATATCATATATAGTATCTTTTATTGCTGTATAACCCAACTTCGAATAATCATAAGTTTTTCCGTTACTTAGTTCTACTGATTGTCCTGTAATTCTTGCTAAAAGAGCAGGAGTTTCATAATTTATATCAACCCCAGTTGCCGCTTGAGCACCGCCATTAGTCGGGTCGCTTTGACCTCTTAAGAACCAGTTTTCTGTAGTTCTACCGGCTTCATTTTCAATAAATAAGGCTGTACAAGTTGCAGAAGCAAATAATGAACTGTCTAAATTAATAATATTTTCTATACCGGAATTATTACTTACCTGCAGGTTTACACCGGTTCCGTTTAAGTATGCAGAAGATGTACCATCTAATAATTTTATACCGTTAAAATCAATAACCTGACATAGACGGTTAATTTCTAACATTCTCTGCTGAACTTCAGTTCTTATTGCCTGCATTGAAGATGTACCGTAAGTACCGTTTGCTGCCTGTTCGGTCAAGTCTCTGATACGCTGAAGGTAATCACCTACAATATCAAGAACACCTTCCGCTGTATCCAGCAGTGATAAGCCCATTGTTGTATTAGATTGTGCAACATCATAACCTGAAATTTGAGCTTCCATTAAAGTTGACACTGCAGAACCTGCCGCATCATCAGCACCGGAATTTATTTTAAAACCGGTTGATAATCTTTCCATTGCAGTATTCATACTGCTTGTTGCCGCTGACAGGTTACGTTGAGCCGTCAGAGAGGCAAGGTTTGTGTTAATAGTGATTGAAGCCATTCTTTTGATCTCCTTTTCTTATTTACTTCTTCCATGAACATAACAACAGTCATGCCAAATAAATCAGCAATAACAATTGTGATAGCTGTTCTGAAGGATTTTAGTCCTTCACACTACCATAATAAATACGTTTAAGGAAAAATTAAATTCTCAATAAGTTAGAAATTTCTATAACTTTAGTTTTGTTTTTTCTGAATTGTAAATGGGGTAGTTTTAACTTGATCGGATAAAATGTGCTATATACGGAGTTTAGCATAAGTTAAAGAGATTCATCGGACTCAAGTCCTCTGAATGACGGCACTCCGAGAAGCAAGCCTATAAGCTTGCAGTCATTCTGAACCCGACAATAATTCAGGGGTGAAGAATCTCTTTAACTCTATAAACCTTTTATATGAGTCAATGGCCAGAATAAAAATACGGCACGACCTATAAACCGTTCTTTTGGCAAAGTTCCCCAGAACCGGCTGTCCATTGAATTACCTCTGTTATCTCCCATCATAAAATACTGCCCCTCAGGAATAATCAAAGGTCCGCAATACATATCAGACTTGCACTTGTGGAAATCATACTCACTCATTATGTACTCTTCTTCCAGAGGTTTATCGTTTATATAAACTTTGTAAGCACCGTTTTCCAATTGTTTAATTTCCAATTTCTCGCCCGGAAGCCCGACAACCCTTTTTATATATGCGACATCTTTGCAGAAAAATCCTGTAAGGCGGCTAAAGACTGCCCACGGAGTAGTTTTAAGTTTTACAAACGGCGGATAAAATATCATAATATCACCGCGTTTAGGAGTGTTTTCAAAACTATGTGTTTTTATAAGATTAGGGAATTTAGTAAGCTTTTCCACGACAATTCTGTCGCCCTCAACGAGCGTAGGCTTCATTGAACCCGAAGGAATCCACCTTAATTCAGCAACAAAGAATCTTATTAAAATAACTGCTATAACGACAAAAACAATAGTATCAATCGTTTCTTTTATATTTGCTTTTAGCTTTTTTTTATCAATCATAAACTTTTTAATAATTCTCCCAGCCCTTCTTTATATATATTATCAGGCAAAAGTCCGATATCTCTTCTTATCCTTTCCTGATAATTATCTATTAAATCCATTGTTTTTTCAACACCTAATATATCTTTCGGAGTGAAAATTTTATTCTTTTTATCCGATTCGATTGATTGCCCGGTTAAATCATTTTTTAACTGAAAAAATATACCGAAGTTTTTTGCAAACCTTACAGCTTTCTCTCTATCCAGACTCTCAATAACAGCACAACTTTCCAGAATAGCTTCAAAAAGACTTGCGGTCTTACCCTCGCATATTTTTATATAATCTTCGATTGCAGGAACTGAACCGCGTGTAAAAAACTGATTTATCTCCGCTTCGCACATTTCTTTAGTACATTTTAAAAATATTTGTAAAATTTCTTTATTATCAATATTTAATAATTTTTGCGTTGCTGCAGATAAAAGATAATCTCCGGTAAGTATTGATAAATTAGGAGAAAATACAGTATTAAAAGAAGGTTTACCTCTTCTTGCAGAAGCATCATCCAGAACATCATCGTGCAAAAGCGAAGCATTATGAATAATTTCTCCTGCAGTGA
Organism: uncultured bacterium; assembly: GCA_949296355.1. Lineage (GTDB taxonomy): Bacteria > Cyanobacteriota > Vampirovibrionia > Gastranaerophilales > Gastranaerophilaceae > CAG-196. Next base: position 2,888 of record CASFPS010000004.1, read on the forward strand.
GAATGTGTATACTGTTTTCTGAAACCTTTTTGTTATTTGCTTTTAAATAAATAGCTGAAACAATGGAGCGGATTCTCTTTGAACCGGATTGCAGGAGTTCTTGCAGGTTTTTTTTTATATTTTCGGCCTCAATTGTAATTCCGGAAATTTCTTCGTTTACCCGCTCTAACTCTTCTTTTATTAATAATATTACACTTTCCATGGTTTGAATAATAGCATAAACGTGGTATCGGGTAAATTAGTTTATATGGCAATTAAAAATATAGTAAAAAGGGAAAACCTTTTCGGGCTTTCCCTTTTATTAATACTATCCCTAATCAACACACCAGCATGATATTCGTCCTTTTTTCATGAACACCTCTCATCGCTGATATCAGGAATATTTTAAATATATTCTTGATAAATATTAAACTAAGTTCAATGCGATACTTGGTGTTTGGTTTGCGGTTGCCAACAGGGTTGCAGATGCTTGCTGTAGTATTTGAGCTTGTATATAGTTAGATGATTCTTCTGCAACATCTGTATCTCTTAAAGTAGATAGAGATGATGTTAAGTTTTGAGATTGTACATCTATCGCTGTAATTGCTGATTCTACTCTGTTTTGCGCAGCACCAATTTTAGTTACGCGTGATGATATATTATCTATTGCTGCATCAAGAAAATCTAACATTTCTTTTGCACCATTTCCATCTTGGCTATCAGATGCTAATTTATAAGAATCTGTTTTTGGATCTAGACACACTAAACCACTACAAGCTGCTGCGAGAATTTTATTAATGTTTTCATCATCAAAATCAATAGCGGTACCATCATTATTTGCTTGTTTTAGCATAGTATCAAGAGTTATACCGTTAGAATTTGCACCAGTAAGCCCGCTAAACAAGCCACTTACAGTTGCACTTCTAAATAAATCTACATTTAATGTTATAACACTGGCGTTATCACCATTTATACCTACTTGCAAGTTAATACCATCAGAAGTAATTCCAACACCTGATGGAACACCGTCATCAACATAAGACATAAGCTTAATACCGTTAAATTCAGCATTTGAAGCTACACGCGTGATTTCATCCAATCTTGCTTCAATTTCTGCTTGAATAGCTTTGAGTGAAGCAGATGCATATGTGCCGTTTGCAGCTTGCTCGGTCAAGTCTCTGATACGTTGCAAGTGATCAGACAACAGAGCGTAGCTTTGTTCTGCTGAAGTCAACATATCAGAACCGGTTGCGGCATTATCTGCAGCAACATCAAGCGAACCTAGCTGGGTTTCCCACATGTTTGCAATTGAATACCCTGCAGCATTGTCCTTAGCATGGTTAATTTTGTAACCTGTTGACATTCTCTCTAAAGAGGTGTTCAAATTTGTCGTCGCACTGTTCAAGCTCCTTTGAGCAATGATTGACGAAATGTTTGTGTTGATTGTGAGTGCCATAGTTGGAATCTCCTTTCTCTTTTTCTCTTCGATACGTACTTTTGTGGAACAAACAGGCTAAAAAGCGCAGTTTGCCCCGAACTGCACAATCCATGTGCAGCACTCTATGTTACTCGTTTTTTTGCTGATTTTTTCCTTCTCCTGTACGGAAAAGGTGCAATACTATTCTCACCCCGCACCTGTTGTTGCAGTAGCGGGTAGGGGCTTAGCCGCACCTAAAAAAGCACAGTTTTCCCCGTGACTGCTTCTATGTATAGAAACAGCCTGACTAAGCCTTTTTGCATAAGGCTATTTTTAGAAATTTACTCTCTTTCTTTTATTTATTGATATGTACCCTTTATCACACAATCCAAATCAGATTGATTACCCTTGAAAATAAATAAACGATTGACTACACATTTTTCATAAGCTTGCCGGCATCCTTTGCCTGCCCCACTTATTCAAAACATACATTCCATGTATTTTTCGAACTTTCCTCCAAGATTGGAGACTTACTCCTTAGTACTTTATCTCATCCGTTCACAAACCGTTGTTACCATCCTTGACAAAATACTCATCCTGAAATACTTGTTCTTTACTTTTTAGATTTGTGATATATACTTTTTACACTAACATTATTGCAACATAATATAACGAAAGTAAACTCTTTTTTTTCATTTTTTTACAAATCTTAAATAAAGTTAAAATTTATTAACAAAAAAGGCAATTTTTACAAAGATATAAACTTTATATATATAACAAGGAGTATAAACACGTGGTACACGTATCTAATCAATCACAACAACCAAAAGTCTGGATAAACGGACAATACATGCCGGCAAGCAGAGAAGCTGACGGCAAATGGTACGTTGAAGTTGACGGGAAGCTTGTTGAGGTTGATCCTAACGATTTATTTGGTGTAAATAGCCATTGGGAAGAATTGGATGCCAGTTTTGAAGAGAGAAAGGAATTCCATAAAGGCTGGAAAAATCACTGGCTTGCTCTGCAAGGACTGGCAGGTGATGCATATAATGCCGCAATAGGCGCTTATAAGACAGCTTCGCAAAAATATGCCGAAGTTACTCAGGGCTTGAGTTTCTCTGAACTTACAGGCAGCAAGAAAAAAGAAGCGCAGCAATATATGACAGAAATGTCCGCAGCAGGTTCACAAAAGAGAAGGGCTGTTTCGGATAGCATATTCTACGGCAGACTCGCTGTTGATGAAGCTTTTGCAATGCAGGATTATTCAAATCTGCAGGCTGTTGCATTTAAAATGTCCCAGGCATAGTAATATTAAATTGCCCGTGTGAAGAATATCTTTTTTATCAGATAGCTCCATACTGAATGATAAAAGGAGACTGTTTCTGATGAAGATGCTTATGTTTGATTTCCGTGATTCTGAAAAAGAATTTTTCAATACTAACGACTTAAAAGATTTTGAAATAACGTTCATAAATGAACCGCTTAATGAAACAACTGTTATAAACGAAAATACTCTGAATGATACGGATGTCATAAGTGTTTTTACAACTTCTAATTTAACCAAAGAGGTTTTATCAAAATTTAAGAACCTCAGAATAATTTCAACCCGCTCAAGCGCATTTGATCACATTGATCTGGATTATTGCACAAATCATAATATTGCAGTATTTAATATAGAACAATACGGAAGAAGTTCCGTTGCAGAGTATTCAACAGCACTAATACTGGCACTTATAAGGAATCTGCTTCCTGCATATTATGACATGAAGGAGCATACAATCAATCATAAAAATTATGAAGGCAGAGTCCTAAGTTCATACACCATAGGTATAATAGGTTGCGGTGCAATCGGCTCAGCTGTAGCTAAGATTGCACACTTTTTCGGAATGAAAGTACTTATCCATTCTTATATGAAAAATCCGGAATTAACAGGAAGCTGCAAGTTTGTAAGTTTAGATGAATTACTTGAAAAATCTGATATAATAACGCTCCATCTTCCATATAACGGAGAAAATTATCACATGATATCTACAGAACAATTTGATAAGATGAAAGACGGTGTATATATTGTAAACACTGCCCGAGGGGAACTTCTGGATATAAAAGCCTTATATGACAACCTTGTGAAAGGTAAAGTTCTCGGAGCGGCACTTGACGTACTTGAATGCGAATTTATAAGTACATATAAAGGAGAAATGGCAGCGGTTATGGAAGAAACCGCTCAGCATTGCGTAGAAACAGCGCTCATTACTCAAAAACTTTTTGCAATGAAAAATGTAATAATAACCCCGCATATCGGATACAATACAAAAGAATCCGTAGACTATATCCTTTCTGAAACTTTTAACCTTATAAGAGATTACATAAAAGGTGTAAATACCAACCGCGTCTGCTAGGGGGGGGTAAATGTATTGAGCCGGAAGGAGAAACTACAAGTCTTATGTCACGAGGGAGGGTAAATGTATTGGGCTGGAAGGTGAAACTACAAGTCTTATGTCTGAATAAGGGTAAATGTATTGGGCTGGAAAGTAAAACTACTAGACTAATGTCTGGACAAGGGTAAAGTCGGTTGGGCATACCTGCCCAACAACAAAATTCGGTGTATATTTAAAAACCAATAATAAATTGTAAATCGGCTTTACAACGCCGGCATTAACTTATCGAATTTCCTTTTTTTTTACTCCGCTTTGTGCTAAACTTTATTTATGGCAATAATATCAGACGACAGCGGGTTAGAAAAGAGGGTTAAGAAAAATCCGGTAATTAAGCCTGAGACAATCGAATACGATAATACTTTTGAGAATACAATAAGACCTAAAGATTTTGAAAGTTACATAGGGCAGACTTCTTTAAAAGAGACTTTGAAAATTATTCTCGAAGCCGCAAAACGACGCAATAAACCTTTAGACCACATGCTTTTTTACGGACCGCCGGGGTTGGGTAAAACTACAATTGCCGGTGTAATAGCTTCTCAGATGGGTGTTGAAATTAAAATAACTTCAGCACCGGCTCTTGAACGCCCGAGGGATATAATAGGTATATTGATGTCGCTGAAAGGCGGAGAAATCTTATTTATAGATGAAATTCACCGTCTAAATAAAGTCGCGGAAGAAATTCTTTATCCGGCAATGGAAGATTTCACCCTTGATATGACTACAGGTAAAACTCAGACTGCTAAAACTTTACGCATTCCGCTTCCTAAGTTTACTCTAATAGGTGCAACCACAAAAGCAGGGGAACTTTCAAGCCCGCTAAGAGACCGTTTCGGAATGATTCACCGCCTTGAATTCTATACAGTAGAAGAGCTTGCTAAGGTTGTAGAAAGAACCGCAAAAATTCTGGAAATTGATATAACTCCCGACGGAGCCAGAGCTATAGGTATGCGCTCTCGCGGCACGCCAAGAATTGCTAACAGGCTTGTAAAGCGAGTTTCTGATTTTGCCATAGTAAAATATGACGGCAAAATAGACGAAAGAGTTGCGAATGAATCTCTTGATATCTTAAAAATAGATGAATTCGGGCTTGATAATACCGATAGAGCGCTGCTGAATCTTATTATAGAAAAGTATGACGGCGGACCTGTCGGAGTTGAGACTATTGCGGCAGCTTTGAGTGAAGATGTGAGAACAATAGAAGATGTCTGCGAGCCTTACCTTCTGCAAGCCGGCTTGCTGCAGAGGACTCCGCGCGGCAGAAAAGTTTCGCCGGAAGGTTACAGACATCTGGGTAAAAAAATGCCTTCAATGCAAACGAGATTATTTGGAGAAGAAGATTAGGATATAACCGGTGATTTAATATTCATTTCTCAAACACGCTCCCACCTCCGGCTCCCGCTATCGTTTCGAAATAAATATTAAACCACCTTGCAGCATAAAGAGAGAATATTAATGAAGAAATTTTTACTAATAGTATTTGCCATATTTACAATGATTTTCATGCCGGCATTTGCTGACAATGAAGAAGGGAAAATTCTCCCGTCAGAAACAGGAGTTGTTGAGAGCGTGGAATACGTTGATCTTGAAGATGATGCGGTTTCGCAGACAAAACAACGTATTCTGGTAAAACTTCTGAGCGGCGAATTTAAAGGTGAAACTGTAGAGCTTGATAATATGCTTACGGGAAACCCTTATTATGACATAAAACTCAAAAAGAATACCAAAGTAATACTCCATGCTGAGGATAACGGCAGCGGGATTGAATATTCTATAGAAGATATTAAGCGCGCCGGAACTCTCGGCTGGCTTTCGCTGATTTTCTGCGTCCTTCTTTTATATATCGGGAGAAAAAAAGGGCTCTACAGCCTGTTTTCAATAGGTTTAACAGTTATTCTTATAACACACGCCCTCTCGCCTCTCATCCTTTTTGGAATGAATCCGGTTCTGGCAACATTAATTATTTGTGTTATATCCACAGCTGCCACTATGTATCTTGTAGGCGGTTTTAATGCGAAGAGTTCTTCGGCAGTAATTGGCGCGATTTTAAGCCTGTTATTTGCCGGAGCTTTATCGTATATAACAATGTTAACTGCACATCTTACAGGATTCACCGGAGAAAACTCCATGTTTCTCTATACAGCGCATCCGGAACTTGATTTCATAAGTATAACAATTTCCACAATGATAGTCGCAACACTTGGGGCTGTTATGGATGTTGCTATGTCTATAGCAAGTACTATTAATGAAATCTATATAACGGATGAAAATAAAACCGTCAAAGATTTGTTTATATCAGGAATGAATGTCGGACGTGATATTATAGGAACAATGGCAAATACTCTTATACTGGTTTATCTTGGGGGCTCACTGCCTCTAATACTGCTTGCCGGAAATATCGACCTGCAAAAATTTATCAACCTTAATCAAGTAGTAACAGAAACCGCTTCAGCACTTATAGGAAGTATTGCAATTGTTATCTGCGTACCATTTACCGCAATAGCTGCTTCTGAGATGATTAAACATTTCTCAAAAAAGGAAGAGGATTTTATTATTGATTGAAATTAGCTCTCTAATGTGTTACAATCAACCTGAATATCGGAGGAGAGAACAATGAAAAAATTAATTATATTAATGCTTGCTTTATGCATGACATCATTCAGTGCTTTTGCAGGAACATTTAAGGCTGATGCCAGAACAAAGAGAATCCCTGCAGGAACAGTTTTCCAGCTTGAATTTTTACAGCCTGTAAGCACTTTTTCGGGATGTGAAGGAGATTCCTTTGTTGCGACCTTAAAGAATGAATTATCAACAGATGCCAATGTAATTTTACCCTCCGGCTCTGTTGTCAGAGGAAGTATTAATAAAGTTAATACAGCAAAAAGATTCTCTCGCGGCGCTAAACTTTATCTGGACTTTGACCACGTAGTAACTCCAAACGGGCGCCAAATACCTTTAGATATGGCAGTTTGTCAGTTTGATAACATATATTATGACGGAGCTTTATATAAAAACCTCGGTTATGGTGAAGCATTGAAAAAAAATTATGAACGCGGAGTAGAAATTACTAAAAACGCTACTGCTTACGGAATGAGCGCCGGTGAATCCGCTCCGGGTATCCAATATCTGACGGCTCCGATATGTGCAATAGGAGGTTTTATCGGCGGTGTAGGCTACTGGATAGGTGACAGTGTTGCTGATATGTTTAGAAAAGGTCAGGACGTTTTTATCAACAAAGGCGATGTCCTGAGCGTGAAGTTACTTAACCCTATTGATATACCTGTATACTAAATTACAATTGTAGGACATATTATAAACGCAATAAAAAGCCTCTTTTGAGGAAGAGGCGAGGGGAATTTTTTAAGTTAATAGGTCTACACTTCACGATTTTCTACACACTATAAAGTTTTTAGAGTAGATTTTTTATCAAACGTTATCCAAGTCCGAACTTAGGTGCGCTATCCCGCGCCTCTTCGGATGCTAATTGTTTCACTGAATCAAGCATTGCACGTTTCATCTTGATTCTTTGTTCAATCTGATTCATCTCCAGCTGGATTTCCTTTTCTTTTTCATTCAAAATTTGAATTTCCTGCTGTTTTAGAGCCTTCATAGACTCTTCCTTAAACTTCGCAAAAGCACTCATCTCTATTTGATACTGCGCCAGAGGATTACCTGTCCACGGCACCATACCGGTCATCTTCATCGTCTGAAGATTCTGCATGGCACTCATTGAACTTACCTGATTAGAAAACTGCGCAAACATTGACGCTCTCGGTAAAAGTTCAGGCGAAAGTCCGGCGATGTTATTCATCGTCATAATACTTGAACCGCCAAGAACACTCGCATATTTTTGATAATGCTCAAGTCGGGTGCGGGTCTCAATTGCCTGCTTCTCCAAGTAATTTATTTCGCGTGTTAATCTCTGGACTTCCCAGAATGCCATTAACATAGTGAACCTACCTAACTTTTACTAACCTGCGTAACATTAAAACTAACCTTTTAACCTTACAAATATATAAAGTATTTTTCTTTTTATAAATTGCCTTTTTTGTATTATTTTGTTAAGATTTATTAAGGTAAGGGATAAATAAATTCGTTTTGTAAGTAAACATACACGCCCGAAGTATACAGGAGAGGATTTAATAATGATTAAAGATAGATTAGAACATGCAGAAATTTATTATGGAATTTCAGAAAATTTAAAAAAAGGATTTGAATGGTTAAAGAATAATGATTTAACCGCTCTTCCGGATGGCAGATACAAGATTTCCGGAAATGAAATTTATGCAAATGTTCAGAGCTATGAAACAAAGGATGACGCTTTATATGAAGCGCATAGAGAATACGCAGATATTCAGTTCATGATAAAAGGACGGGAAAAAATAGGAGTGGCAGATTATTCTGACTGTTCAGCAGCCGAAGAATATAATAAAGATAAAGACATCGAGTTTTTAAACTGTAATAAGCCGGATTCTTATGAGATTATAGAAGAAGGGGAGTTTTTGGTACTCTTTCCTCAGGACGCGCATAAACCTTCAATAAATCCTGGTAATAAACAGAATGTAAAAAAAGCAGTAGTTAAAGTAAGATTACAATAATCAGATTTTTTATAGCTGCAATTGAATTGCCGGGAGAGTACGTTTTTGTATAATTACTTACGTCCCGTGTGTATATTTATAATATCTGAAACCCACGGAAAATAACTGTATAAGCCCAAGCCTGCAGTTATTGCAAGATACAAAATAATTGCAGTTGTTATTACCTGGACAAGGGATAATCCATGTGCAACCGGAAGCGGCATATTAATTAAATAAGGAATTGCGTTTATTACAGGTATTCTATACAGAATAATATAAATTAATTCCGCAAAAGTTGCTATTAAAAAGTATAAAATAGAAAGAAAAATTGACTGCAGAATATGATAGAGAAGAAAAGGGGTTACATGTTTTTTTAGTATTGCAGCAATTATAAGCCATATAAAACCAGCCCCGCCTGCCGTTAAATATGATGCTGCTGATATTATTCTCTCTATCGGATATATTTGTCTAGATGGCTGCAACGATATCATCCTTTCTGTATTCATCAATAAAGTCGTCCAGAACCTGTATAAATACAAGCTTATATTCATCGTTTTCAGGGCGCATATTTACAGCCGCTCTGTATGAATATATAGAACGTTCTACTTCATTATTCATGTAATATACATTTGCAATAAGTACATAAATACTCGGATCAAGTTTGTTAATCTTTAAAGCCTCTTTGTATTCTGTTTCGGCTTCTTTATATTTTTTCAGGTTTGAATATAAATTACCTGCCAGAATATAAGCATTCGCTTCTTTAGGATTAATTTCAATAGCCTTTTTGTATAATTCTACAGCATCTTCATAATCTTTAAAGTCAGATTTTGCTATAGCATAGCAGATATAAGCTTTATAATTATCTCCCGGAAGTGCAATTGCCTTTTCAAAATAATCGTAGCATTTCTTTTTATCTTTGTTTACGGCAAGAGTGTTTGCAATGCATAAAGCGACCGTTTTGTTATCCGGAGCAAGCGCAAATACTTTATAATAATACTCAAGCGCCTTATTGTAATCAAACAACTTAAAGCAGACATTGCCTAAATCCACAAGTGCAGTAAGGTTTTCCGGGTCAAGTGATAGTGCTTTTTCATAATAAGCTCTTGCTTCTACATAATCTTCAAAGTCATGATACAAAAGCGCAATCGCGTTATATATCTCCGGATCCTGAGAATTGAAATCCAGCGTCCTGTTATAAAAATGTAATGCTTTCGGGAAATTTTTTAATTCAGCATAAGTATTGGCAAGATTGTAGTATACAAGATAATTGCTCGGATTTACAAGCATTGCCTGATTAAAGTATTTCAAAGCTTTTTTATAGTCTTTTGAATAAAACCAGATGCTTCCGAGATTCAAAAGTGTCTGCAAATCCTTCGGATCAATTTCAAGTAAACTTTCATATACAGAAATGACTTTCTCATACTGGTTATCCATTGCATAGTATTTTGCAAGTTCATGATAATGATCAGTATTTTTAGGCTCCAGTGCCATTTTTAATACGGTTTTTTCAATAGCTTTATTTAATTCTTTTTTATCCATTTCTTATCTCTCAATATTTTCGTATTCTGAGTATTCTTTTGATTCTTCCATCCATTTTTCCTGCGGAATGCTGAAAGCGTGATTCCAGAATTTTTCAATGGCGTAGGCAGCTCTTTCTTCCTGATGAAGAATATGTATGACCACATCACCATAATCTATAAGATTCCAGCGGTTTTTAGCGTCATTTTCTCTTCCTATCGGCAGCCTGCCAAAAGTCTGTTTCACTTTATCTGTAAGATTTTCAGTAAGTGACTTTACCTGTGTATTAGTCTGGGCTGAGCATATTACAAAATAATCAGCAAAAGAAGAAACATTACTTATATTTAGTATAGAAATATCTTTTGCAATTTTTTCTTCCAAAAATCTTGCCGCTATACAGGCAAATTTGTAAGAAGTTATATCTTCACTCATTCTTCCAGCTCCAGCATATTTACTCTTCTTTCGTGTCTTCCGCCTTCAAAATCGGTAACAAGCCACTCATCTACTATATCCAGTGCCAACCCAGGACCGATGACCCTTTCTCCTAGACAGAGAACATTTGAATTATTATGTTTTCTTGTCATTCTTGCAGAATAAGTATCGCTGCATAATGAGGCTCTTATACCTTTAAATTTATTCGCAGCAATAGACATCCCGATACCGGTTCCGCAAACAAGTATTCCTCTACCTGCCTCTAAAAGAACTTTTTTAGCGACTTCTTTTGCAATAACAGGATAATCACACGAATCCTCGCTATAGCATCCTACATCTTCCACTGTTATTCCCTGCTGTTCAAGATGTGCTGCTATTATCGTTTTAAGGCTGAATCCACCGTGGTCTGAGCCTATTATTACTTTCATGCTTATTTCCCCTCTTTGTAACAATTGTAACATTTTTGCAATAATTTATCAATAATGAACATTTTTTTTATTTAATATATATATGCTAGGTTGTATTAATACTGCTTATCCTGTGTTTAAGGCGTCAATTTCTGATAAGGATATTGACGGTTTTGAGCATGCTAAACAATATTTTAGCGACTGTTATCTTATGACAACGCTGGAAACTCTTTCACATACCCCTAACGGCAGGAAAATTCTAAAAGAGCAAATTGAATATGATGACAATAATCCAAAATTGATTAATTGTTATTTGTACAAAAATAATGGTGAAAAAGAAAAATATACAATTCCGACAAATGCAGTCGTTGACGGATATGAGAAACTCTATAAACAACAGTCTAATGAAATTATCAGAAGTATGGACATATCGGTTGCCGAGTATGAAAAGAAATACAAATCAAAGCCGTGGATTTGCAGAGTGACGGATAATTTTAAAACATACAGATTTGAAAACAATATACCGTCTCATTTTATGAAAATTCTTACGGGAAAAGAGCCTCATGTTATCGGTGAAACAGATTTTAATGTAGATTTGGAAGGATATAGAGAGCAGGTAATGGCGCTTTTTGAGCGTATGGATAAAGAAAAAGACCATAGCTTTGTAATGGGAACAGGTATAAAAATGCTTGACGGCAGAACCTGGCATGTGTATGTCGTAGAGGATGTGGATTTGAATAACAATACAATAACAGTAAAAGAAAAACGCGGGAATAATCCGAAAACAATGAGTATTGATACGGCTTTAAGAACTTTTAAATTTATTGTCGGGTATTTTAACGGCGATCTTGCTAAAACGGAATCTCAACAATAAATGTAGAGCCGTTATTTACCTCACTCATCAAAGAAATTTTGCCTTCATGAAGCTCCACAAGTTCTTTTGTAATTGTAAGTCCTAAGCCTGTTGAACTTTCTTTTTTCGTGTATGCGCTGTCTAATTGTACGAATTTAGCAAAAATTTTTCCGTGGTATTTTTTATCAATTCCAATGCCGTTATCGTGAACAGAGATTTTAAAAGCCTCATCATTCGCTGTAACTGTAATATCAACTGTATCATTTTCAGGTGAATATTTAACAGCATTACTTATAAGATTGTACAAAATCTGCTGGATTTTTTGATAATCGGCAAACACTTCAAAATCAACCGGCATATCTTTATTTAATATAATATTTTTTTTCTGAGCAAGCGGCATAAGAATATTGCATGCTTCATCAACCGCCCTTGATATCCAGAAGGTGCTTTTCACTATCTTCATTGCATTGGCTTCTATTTTAGACATATCTAAGATTTCATTTATCATCCCGAGAAGATGTGTCGCTGAAACCTTGATATCATTGATATACTCTTCCTGCTTTTGATTTAAATTCCCGTATAGCTGAGTTGATAATATATCAGAAAATCCGAGTATTGAATTCAATGGAGTTCTAAGCTCGTGCGATACATTTGCCAGAAACTCATTTTTGACTTTATCGGCTTCCAGAATTTTTTCGTTTTGTTCTTTTATTGTCTTGTACGCTTTATTTTTTTCGATTATGCCGTCTTTTAAAGCTTTTAGCTGCAATTTAAACACATTAGAAAGTTCTGAATCTTTAAGTACGTAAGAAAGTATTGCAGAAGCAGCTTCAAGAGCTTCCAAATCATTCTGTTTATAGAAGTTGATTTCTTTTTTCGCTAGTACAATAATTCCGAACACTGTTGATTTTATAGCTATTTTAGAAACCAGAAAAGAGCCTGAATCTTTTAATCCAAGGGTTTTAATAAGCATATCCGACCGGTTTAATATAGAGCCCTCTTTTGAAAAAATAATTTTTTTTAACCTTTCATTTACTGGATATACTGTATCGTCTTTAATACGATTTTTTTTATATGTATATTTTAACTGCAAGCTCTCTGGGTTTACAAAATAAATAAACCCTTCATCAAAAATCAGAAATTTTTCAAGCTTTCTGAATAAGTTTACTCCTGTTTGAGCTTCTGTAATATTAATCTCAAACAAAGATGGTAAAGCTTTAAGAATTTTTTCAGGAGTTAACAATGGCATAAAATTATTTCCTTATTTTACAGTATTTGCTTAGATACTCTTCATCTTTTTTCACAAAATCCTGCCTGTTAATTTTCTTAGAAAGATCTACCCGCCTTTTTACCATCTCACAGGGCGGATTCATTAAACAACGATGTTTATTGTATAGTTTGAAGTATTCATTTATATAATTGTATGCAAGTTTGTAAGATTTTAATTCTATAAATGTTTTACTGATTTCACTATAAAGCAGCATTTTATTTAAATCATTTTTTTCAACATTATTTTTATTCAATAACACTTTTATTGCATTATCATAATCTCCGAGTTTTATGTATGTTTTAGATACTATAAAAGTGCTTATAAGTTCCTGATTTTTAATGATTTTACAGCCTTTTTCATGCGCATTTATTCCCGATTTGTAATCTTTTTTTAGAAAATACAAAGCTGTCAGGTGGTTATACAGCATATTTTTTTCAAAAGGATTAATAGATAATTTTGCCGCTAATTCTCTATTTTGTATTGCTTTTTCAATGTTTTTAGGTGTCTGCTTCAGGTAATTTCTTGCTCTGTTTTCAAAATAATACGGAAAAAAAGAGTACACAATAAATAAGAAAATCAAAGTTAAAATAAATTTATTTTTCTTATAGCTTTTTGTTTTGGGATTTATTTTTCTCAGAGCAATAAAAACAATGATAAGCAAAATTATTAACAAATAAAAAATTACATTATCAAACAAAAACGAATATGAATTAACTAAAGAATTTATCATGTATTCTCCTGTATATCCCCTATTTTATACTTTGAGTAATTGTTTTAACCGCTATAATTAAATACCCTTGACTTGCAGTCACACAAATCAACCTGATTATATTTATATTCCCCCCTTACTATCCTGCAGAGAGTGAGAATATGTCGTAAATTTCCTGATCAGAAAGCTCTGTAATAATCTTTTCGCCTTCATAGACCGCAATATCTGCCAGTTCTTTTTTAGATTTCAGCATCTCGTCAATTTTTTCTTCAAAAGTTCCTAATGTTATAAGCCTGTGCACCATAACATTCTTATCCTGACCGATACGGTAAGTTCTGTCTGTAGCCTGCTCTTCTACAGCCGGATTCCACCAGAGATCATAATGAATAACGTTTGTAGCACTCGTAAGGTTCAAACCTGTTCCGCCTGCTTTAAGAGAAAGAATCATGATTTTTCTGTTATCATTATTTTGAAAATCGTCAATAAGATTTTCTCTTTGCGGAACCGTTAATGAACCGTGGAAGAACGACGGCTCTGTTGCGCATTCTTCTGAGAGAATTTTTGTTAACAGATCCCCCATTTCTTTATATTGGGTAAATATAAGCGTCTTTTCATTATTGTCTAAAATACTCTGTACAAGAGAAACGCATTTTTCAGTTTTGCCGGAGAGCTCTTTTGACATCTCACCGCTCTTTAAGAAATGATATGGATGATTGCAGATTTGTTTCAAGGCAGTAATAAGCTTAAAAATATTACCTCTTCTGTTTACACCCGTAAATCCGCTTATCTTTTCCATCATTTCATTAAGTGTTTTTTCATACAAAATTGCCTGCGGTTTAGCCAGATAGCAATAGTCATTCATAACCATTTTGTCCGGAAGGTCTGATATAACGTGCTTGTCTGTTTTTAATCTTCTCAAAACAAACGGCGATATTGAGAGTTTAAGCTTTGACGCTCTTGAGGTCTCTTTAAAGCGTTCAATAGGAACTGCATAACTCTTCTGGAACTCTTTTAGAGAGCCTAAATAACCTTTATTAATAAAATCAAATATACTCCATAGCTCAGTAAGCCTGTTTTCAACCGGAGTACCGGTCATTGCGATTTTAATGTCGGATTTCAAAGATTTTATTGCAAGAGTCTGCGCTGTATCAGGGTTTTTGATGTTTTGCGCTTCATCAACAATTACCATACCCCAGCTTTGCTTTTTCATCTCTTCAACATCAATTCGCATAATTGCATAAGTTGTTAAGATTACATCATTTTTTAAGTCCAGTTTTCTGTCAAGCCCGTGATATGTTGCAGCTTTAAGCGACGGAGCAAACATCTGCAGCTCTTTCATCCAGTTACCCATAAGTGTTGTAGGGCAAATAACAAGAACCGGAGCCTTAAGCTTCTTTTCTTCTTTAAGTTTCAGAATTAAACTTATTACCTGAATAGTTTTACCTAACCCCATATCGTCTGCCATGCAGCAGCCGAAACCTTTAGAAACATTTGTCCAGAGCCATTTCAGACCTGTCATCTGATAAGCTCTTAATTCGCCCTTCAATTCTTCCGGCTGGGAGACTTCAACCGGTTTTGCAAAGTCTTTTATAACGTTTGCATAAGCTTCATCATAATTAAAATCATAATTTTGAAGTTGACCGGACATAGAGGCGTGTATAAGTTCCAGGCGCGTCATTTTCTTGTGATTAGCGTTCTTTATCTGGTCTATTAATTTAAGCCCTTCAGCTTTATCTACAAGAATGTATTTGCCGTTGTATTGAATAAGTCCGTTGCTCTCATTAACAAGTTTATTAAATTCCTCAAGTGAAATCTTTTCATCACCGAGCGAGACTTCATAGGAAAATTCTAAAATATCATCAAGTGAAATAGCACTTGTTGACACCGTATTAAATATCTGCATTAATTCAGCCGAGCGTGAAGCTTTGACTTTTGCATTAATTGAAGCTCTCGGGATAATAATATTTGTTAATTCATCCGGCAGAATTACTTCAATCTGGGCTTTTTGGAGATAGTAAGCAGTTTGTGCAATGATTTTGTATACTTCATTCAGGCTTAATGTCAGCGATAATTTGTCCTCATCTTCAAACAGAGTCTCAAGTTCAGGCATATAGCGTACAGCATAATTGAGCTGCTTTTCAATAATCTTACCGATATCCTCTGTATCCAAATCCCAAATTTTGTCTTTTTCGTACAAATCATCAAGAAGTATGCATTCATTTGTTTTTCTATTTTTGATATGTATTTTTAATTCAAACTTATCATCACTGATTTTATTAACTTTAAAGAACGGAATGAGATCATATTTGCCGAGATACAATTCATCAAACCACTGGGCAATATTTTCCGCAATATCTTTACCTTTCATCAGGCAGCGCTGCTCAAGGTCTTTAATCATATAATGTCCGGATTTAATATCTTTAAATCTGTACGCTTTTATTCCTAGAAATTTGTATATAAGGTAATTCAAATACTCTCTTACAAACCTCTCAACAAAGTTTTTTGGCTGAACACCTTTTATAAACAAATTCTCGGGAAGATTTTTTTCCAGTTCATTTATGATTTTTGCGGACTCTTTGTTTGAAATAATCGGCTCGTACACGATTCTGAACGAACTTCCGGCAGCAGTTTCTCTTCTGTGCACGGACGGAATAAAGTATAATTTTTCAATCAGTTTCATAACAAAATGCGTAAGTTTGTTAAAATACGCAAAAGTTCTTGTTAAGTATGAAAAATCAACAATTTCTCCAAACCCGCCAAAGTAATCTAAAACCAAATCCAGAGGCATAATATAACCGATTTCACCGTTAACTTCTTTAGAAGAAAACCTGAACATTGAGCCTTTTGATTTTAAATAAAACTGAAAATTATTTGTAGGTGTTACAAAAAAGCTTAGCTTTGGATTTTCGGCAGTTCCGTCATTAATAAGATAAAAATCCGTATTTCTGACCGGAGAATTAGGAGAGAGAAAAATCCCTTCAAACTCATCTTCAACAAGCTGATAAATTAAACTCAAAGTGTAGCGGAAATCCTTGTTCTTAAACCCTTCCGGATTTTCACTCAAGTTGAAGAAAAATTCATCAACATTGTTTTTCTTTAGTGATAAGTCTATATTTAAAGGTTTTGTTTCTGTCATTATATTCTCTCTTATTTTGTAATATTCCCCCCGTCCTTTGCGGGAGAAGGAAGAATTTCATAGTGAACGCCGTTTAACGAACTTAGAAATTTTGGTGAGGAGTTAACCTCGTTTAAGATTGCTTCGGGCTGTTTTGGATAATCCAATGATATCTTGTAGTATTCCCCTCGCCCCCTTGTGGGAGAGGGAGCAGTCGTGCTTGAGCCGGAAGGCGAAAGCTACGAATGCGGGAGAGGGGTTAATTCCCGCTCCCACTCGTTACTTTATTAAACTGTCACAATCCATTTCTTCCGGTTTTTTTATACCCATAAGCTCCAAAACCGTCGGCGCAACATTGCATAAAGCTCCGTCATTTTTTAATTCAACCTTTTCCGGCGCATTAATTACTACCAGAGGAACTTCATTTGTTGTGTGCGCTGTCTGCGGTTTACCTGTCGTTTCATCTACCATAACCTCTGCATTGCCATGATCAGCCGTAAGTACCATTGTTACATTGTTTTCTTTACACTTTTCAGCAATTTTACCTACACATTCATCAACAACATGACATGCTTTTGTTGCGGCTTCAATTACGCCTGTATGACCAACCATATCAGGGTTAGCAAAGTTAACCAGAATAAATCCGTATTCTTTATTTTCAATAGCTTTTAATACATTCTCACAAACCGTCGGAGCGCTCATTTCAGGCTGCATATCGTAAGTTGCAACTTTAGGTGACGGAACAAGAACTCTTGTTTCATGCGGCTGCGGTTCGTCTATACCGCCGTTAAAGAAGAACGTAACGTGTGCATACTTCTCTGTTTCAGCGGTTCTAAACTGCTTAATTCCGTTAGCTTCCAATACATCCCCGAGAATATTCTTCAAATGAGTCTTAGGGAAAGCCACTGGGAAATTGAATGACTCATCATAGCTTGTCATTGTGCAGTAATAAATGTTATTCAAAACTTTTTTGCGGTTGAATCCGTCAAAGTCCTTGAAATTAATAGCTTTTGTAATTTCTCTTGCTCTGTCCGGTCTGTAGTTAAAGAAGATAATTGCATCATTGTCGTGAATTCTGCTTACATTTACCCCTTCTTCGCTGCCAATTGCAGTAGGAAGAACAAATTCATCAGTAACGCCGTTTTCATAAGATTTTTTAACACCTTCTACAGCAGATTCTGCATGTTCGCCTTCTCCAAATAGCAGGCAGTTATACCCTTTTTCAACTCTATCCCAACGGTTGTCTCTGTCCATAATGTAGTATCTTCCGATAACCGTTGCAACAGGAGGCAGGTTGTATTTCTTTAATTCATCTTCTACAGTCTGTAAATAAGTGCAGGCGCTTGAAGGCGGAGTGTCACGACCGTCAAGGAAGGCGTGTACATAAACTTTTTTCAAACCTTCATCTGCTGCAAGCTTTATTAATGCTAAAACATGGTCTAAAGACGAATGTACACCGCCGGTTGATACAAGCCCGTAAATATGCAGTGATGAATTATTCTTTTTGGCATGCTCGATTGCTTCAAGGAATTTTTCATTTTTGAAGAATGAACCGTCTTTAATAGCTCTGTTTATCTTTGATAAATCCTGATAAACCACTCTTCCGGCGCCTAAATTTAAGTGACCGACTTCGCTGTTGCCCATTTGACCGTGCGGTAGTCCTACATATTCGCCGTCAGCATGGATTCTTGTTGACGGGTAGTCTTTTATTAACTCCTGAACATGAACAGGATGTGAAAGTTTTGTTGCATCATATTTTTCAGAGCCGGCAGAAATTCCCCAGCCGTCCATAATACATAATAAAACTCTGTTAGTCATATTATAAATCTCCTCATTAAAGTCTTTTAACCCTTCAAGTTTATGACAAAAGGGGGCAAATGTAAAGTACTACGTACGTAGACATGGGGTCGGATGACATTGGTAAAATGACCAGGATTGTATTAAAACTACCTGTCATCCTCAATGTATTATTACAAGATAGTGATGTTAAGCACCTCCGCTTATTGTAAAAGGAGGTAAATGTAGAGTACTAAATACGTAGACATGAGGTCGGATGACATTGGTAAAAAGACCAGGATTGTATTAAAACGACCTGTCATCCTCAATGTATTATTACAAAATAGTGATAAACCCGCTACTTATAGCTGTAAATATTGGCGCCTGAATGAATATGTTTAATCTGGCGTTTCATATCCTCGACTTTATCCGGCAAATTCTCTTTCTGATATATATTCATTGCAATTTGATAATTCTTTTCAGCATCCTGCATGTAATCAGGATTATCGTATCCTGACATTAATTGCAGAGTCTGGGCAAGAAGAACATACCCCTCCGGTTTTCTCGGATTAATTTTTACTGCCTCTTCAAAACATTCTTTAGAATCAATTATATGCCCTTCTATATGGTTTTTGTATCCTTCAAGTATTTTCATCGGATAAGCAAAAAGATTTTGTTTATCAAATACCTTGAGTTCAAGAAGAAAAGAAATTTCCATCAAATCTTTATCCTGATACATATCAGTAAAACGGAAATGTGAAATAAAATATTTAGGAAATACAGAATCTAACTGTTTAAGTATTTCCGCTTTCTTCTCATTTTTTCCTGCAAGCTCATAAATACCGGCTTCCTTCAAAAGTTTAATCGGGTTATCTTTATCTAACATATCTATTACATACAAAAGTTTAAGACCTTTGGCGAGTTCATCCCTTGCAAGAGCAAAGGCAACTTCCTGAAAGATAAAGCGGATTGTTTTATATTTATTAAACTCAAACAAGCTTAAAATATAATTCTTAGCAACTTCTTCCTGCGAAGAATATACGTAAGAAAGAAATTTTATTCTTTTTACATTAAAATTATTCTTATCCCACTCTAATATTTTATTTGCATCTAATATTGCTTCATAAAAATTAGACATTTCAAAGTTTAAATTCATTCTTTCATAATACGCATCTTCTTTTTTTACACAATGAGTTATTACATAAGTAAAATCAGAATATGCATCTTCATACATAAGCAGCTTATGACAGAGCCTGCCGCGTTTCAAAAATGTCTCAGACGGTTTGAACTCTTCTCTTACAAGAAAATTCAACTTATCAAGAGCTGCTTCATAGTTATTTTCTGATATATCCTTATCAACAGATTTTAATGAAATTAAGTGTTTAATGTTGTCTAACATTCTTGTTATCCCTCATTGCGGTTAAGGAGCTTATTTCACATCCCTTTTACCCCTACACTTATTATTTATCATAAAGTTTTTACAAAAACGAGTATCCTGTCCGGCTATAAAAGTTTCAACGCCTGTCGGATTTCTCTGAGCGCTTCCGTAACTTCTTTATTTGTATCTTTTTCTTTTTTGATTTTTTCGTGCGCAAACATCATAGTTGTATGCTTTTTGTTAAAATATTCGGCAATATTTACAAAACTTTGATTGGTAATTTCTCTTGATAAATAGATTGCAACATGTCGTGCAAAAGATACTTTCTGACCTCTTGCAGAACCCTTTATATCATTTATGTCAACATCAAAATATTTTGCAGTAACTCCCGCAATCCTGTCAAAAGTTATTTCCGTATCGCTTTCTTTACATTTTAAGACTTCTGATGCAAGCTTTAAAGTAAGCGGCTGCTCTGTAATTTCAGCGTAAGCGCAAACTTTTGTAAAAGCTCCTTCCAGCTCACGGACATTATTTGAGAAATTTCTTGCAATATACATCAAGGCTTCTTCTTCATACTTTAAATCATTATTTTCTGCAAGTTTTTTTATAATTTCAAATCTGGTATTTACTTCCGGCGGCGTAAGTTCAATCATCAGCCCCATTTCAAACCTTGAACAAAGAGCCGCCGTAAGCGTAGGAATTTCTTTCGGAACCCTGTCTGAGGTTATAACAATCTGCTTCCCTTTATTATACAAACTGTCAAATGTGTACTGCAGATTTTCCATGGATTTTATTTTTGATTCGATAAACTGAATATCATCAATCAAAATAACATCAATGTTTGTATATTTTCTGTTAAACTTTGACATGTTTTCTATATTATTATTGGTCTTTCTGCTATTGGAAATATAATCATTTACATAATCCTCTGTCTTTGTGTATTTGACTTTAAGTTTAGGATTATTGAATATAATATAGTGTCCTATAGCCTGCATTAAGTGTGTTTTACCCAGCCCGGAATTTCCGTAGATAAAAAGCGGATTGTATTTTCCCGCAGGATTTTTTGCAACTGCAAGAGCGGCAGAATATGCGAATTTATTACTCTCTCCCACTACAAAATTTTCAAACTTGTATTTAAGATTCAAATTAGCAGCCGACTGCATGTTGGATAAATTTTCTAAAGCCTGCTCTTTTAAAGACTTATCATTAATTTTCTTTGTAAGTTTTTCAGATTCTTTTTTTAAAGTCTTTGCTGCATTTTCGTCATAAATTATTACAACTCTTGAATTCTCATCACCTGATACGCGCTTTAGGGCTTCCCTCATTAAATCATAGTAGTTGCGCCTTAGAATATCGCGCCCCATCATTTGTCCCGTAACGAGAGTAAGGACACCTTTATCGTATCCTGAAATTTCCAGCGGATAAATCCACGGATGAGCATTCTCCGGCAAAGCGCCGAGCAATTCTTCTTTTACTTGCTCCCAGAAACGTTTTAATTCAATATTTTCCATACAAGACTTGTGATAAATTTGTAGACATTAAGCCGGATTTCCAATAAAAAAAGGCGACACCCGGATTCGAACCGGGGGTAAAAGCTTTGCAGGCTTCTGCCTTACCACTTGGCCATGTCGCCGTACAATCAATCATAAAATAAACATACCTTATTTTCAAGAGGCTGAGAATATTAAAGTTTTGCATGCATAAAAAATGCCCCGCCTCTACAAGACGGGACATTTTTATTTTATACTTTGCGCTTACGAGCGGCTTCTGATTTACGTTTTCTTTTAACGCTTGGCTTTTCGTATCTTTCGCGTTTTTTGACTTCTGATAAAATACCGGCTTTCTGGATTTTTTTCTTAAATCTTCTTAAAGCGCTTTCGATACTTTCGTTTTCGCCAACTTTAACTTCTGCCATTTATATTTTCACCACCTTTATAGCAACTATGTGTAACACGATTTATGATATAACAAGCAAAATAGTTTTTCAAGTGGGGGGGGAAATGTATTAGGCTAAAAAGTAAAACTCTAAACAAATTGAACATCAGCGCGCATTCCCTCTCCAACGGGGAGGGCTAGGGAGGGGGTTAAGTTAAAGAGATTCTTCGCCCCCGAACTACTGTCGGGCTCTGAATGACAGCAATCTTGTCAGTTTACTTCCCAGTTTGCCCCCATTGCAGGGGGTAAATAAATTGGGTTGGTAAGTGAGACTACAAATCTGGCGTCATTGCGGGGGAACAGGCATTCAGCCCGAAACAATCTAATGTGCGGCACTCTGTAATACTCGCCTAAAATCCAAGAAAAGAACTGTATTGCTGCTGCATTTGACCGATAAGGATGTCCATGGATGAGAATTTCTTTTCCAATCTGGCGCGGTATTTTTCTATTGCAGTATTTTCTTTACTGATTTTTTCATTTAAATTATTAATTTGTCTCTGGAAAGACTTTTCAGTGATAGCAAAATACCCTGATACAGCCTGCAGCGAGTTCTCAAGAAGAGTTTCCACCTGCGTAAAGATACCTTTGTTATCAACTCCGCCGATTAAAAGATCTTTAACAGCGTCATGCTCGGCTTCGTATGCGTCAAAGAATTTTTCTTTATCAAATGTCAGACTTATAATACTTGAATTTGATGTAGAAATATTGCTTGCGCTCGCCGCATCAACGGAGATACCGATTGCATCGAGGTTTCGGAATATTGTTGCGCCCCTGTCGGAACTTGTCATAAGGCTTCTGAGCTGGTTTCTAATCATCTTAAGAGTTGTCTGGTTATGGAGAGCACCGTCGTTTGCTATAGCCTCGTCAACGTTTTTCATAAGTTCGTTGTAGGAATCTACGATATCGGATAGAGCTGTCGCAACACTTTCTTTGTCGTTTTCCACTGTAACTTTTACCGCAGAGCCTGCAGTTAAGCCGTTGAGGTTAAGCGTAACGCCTTTGAGCCTTGTAATATCACTTGTAACGGTGTTTGAAGAAGCTGTATAAGTTGTCCCGTTGATTCTGAACTGGGCGTTGCTTCCGAGGGTTTGGGTTTCGATGTTCATTTTGGTGGATTTTATTGTTCCGTCCGGATTCCATTCAGATGAGGTGAATCCCATAATGTCGGTGAAGTTGCTTGTTCCGGCTTCAATGTTAATGAGCGCCGCGCCCGAGGTTCTTGCTTCAATAACGAGTTTTCCGTCTATGCTGTCCCAGTAGGCGGTTGCGTTAGTATCTTCGTTGTTGTTAATTTGTGACACAATGTCGGCAATTGTGGTGTTACTGTTGATGTTAATAACTGCAGTTCCTATCGTGAAGGAGCCTGTTGTAACTTTTCCTGCCCTGAAGATTCCGTCAGCGGTTACGAGAGAGTCTGAGTTTACGGTATACAAAGCTCTTGCGCTTTTAGCCTGATTATCTTCTTTTATTAAACCCGTAACGGCGAGGAAGTTTGACGTGTCGGTTGTGTTACCGACTTCTACGGAGACATCATCGTCTTTGGAGTAGAAGATTAGGTGTCCTTCTTCGAATTTCAGGTCTAAGTCGGAGTATTTTGAGGCGAGCATAGCGCGCAGGTCGCTGAACGTATCGTCTGCTTCGATGTTCAGGAGGATTTTTTGACCGTTTCTGTAGACTGAGAGAGTTCCGCCTGTAATATTAAGCGTGCCTAATTTAGTGTTCAAATCAGCGTATGAAGCGGCGGAGAAGGAGTGTTCTTCTATAATTGTGGTAGTTTCTTCAACTTTATCAGTGCTGAACATCATGCCGACGAGGTTGTTTTTAAGATTAAGTTCCAGACCGGCGTTCGGGTTTCCGAGGGAAGAGGTTGTACCGGCTGCCACAATGCTTGCTCCGCCGTAGATGTAGAGTTTACCGTTATTAAAACTTGCAGCAATTCCGGCGGTTTCAAGTTTGTCGATTAGCGACCCGATTGTATCTGTTTCTCTTATACGTATAGTGCTAACATCTCCGTCCGGAGTTGTAATAACGAGATTACCGGCTGTTTTAAGTGTAGTTCCGCCCCAGGCGGTGTCGAATTCCGTAAGGAGTGTATCCTCTGTAGCGGTAGTGAACGAGGTTACGGTTGTGTAAGTTTGCAGGAGCTCTTCGTAGTTGTAAGTTTTTTCGCTGTTTGCGGCAGGGAAAAGTACGTCAACAACGTTAGATGCGCCGTTAACAGAGGAGGATTTTTGGATGTAAGCATCTCCGTTTCCGGTAATCCTTATTACAGAGGAGTTTCCGTTGTTTATAATACTTGTCTGTAATCCGAAGGTTTCGAGCGTGTCGAGGAAATCACCGACAGTTTCGTCTGAGGATATGAGGGCGGTGTATTTAACGCCGTTTACCCTTATGTTGAATTCACCGCTTGTAACTCCGAGTTCGGAAAGCAGGGTGTCGCGCGTTACAGCTGAAACTGCGGTAACAGTACCCAGTACGCCGTTTGTTGCGGCTGTATTTTCGTAAGTTTTTATTGTGGTAATTGTGTAAGAGCCGTTATTTCCGATTGTTGATGTAATATTGAGCGCGGATTTAATACCGGAGGACATATTTGTAATGTATGCGTCATCGGACTGATTGATGTAGATTTTTCCGCCGCGGACGGAGGCAGTCAAACCATATTCACCGAGCGCGCCGAGAATATCACCTACGGTATCTGAGGCTGTAACGGAGATTGTGAAGGCTTTACCGTTCTGCGCACCTGTAATTGTCTGGTTTCCGCTCATACCGAGCTGGGAGAAGAGAGTTTCTTCACTCATAAGGACAGAACTTGTTGTATATTCCGTTTTTTCGCTTACGGTTGTGGTTGTGGTCTCTGTTTTTTGTGTAGTTACGGTGTAGGTATTACCTGCGCCGATGTTTGAAGTTATACCTAAAGCCTTTTTGAGGTTAGAAGACATGCCAGTCAGGTAAGCATTTTCACTGCCGTCGATGTACAGTTTGCCGCCTCTTACAGAGGTATTGAACCCGTAGTCTTCCAATTCATTTGCAATATCCCCGACCGTGTCATTTGAAGTTACGGTCATGGTGAAGGTTCTGCCGTTGTAGACACCAACGATTGTTTCGGAATTTGATGTCATACCGAGCTGGGAGAAGAGAGTTTCTTCACTCATAAGGACATTTTGAGTTACGTTAACTGTTGTTTCTACAGGAGTTGTGACTGTAGTTTTAATTGTGCTTGTTGTGTAGGTTTTACCGCTTCCGGCAGTGAGTTTAAGGGCTGATTCAAGATTGTCAGTTATCCCCAGAATATAGTGGGAATCATCACCGCTCAGAGTAAGTTTTCCGCCGGAAACACTGGCTGCAATACCTGCATTGGCAAGCAGCAAAACCATATCAGAGAGGCTTGTATTGCTGTCTACAGAGATAGTTCTTGTGGTTGTTCCGTTTTGAACGGTTATGAAGTTCGAGCCGGTAACGCCGAGTGCACCGAGTTGAATATCGGTATTAGCAGAGGCAAGCGTAACTGTCTGGGTCGAACTTGTTTCCACTGTCCTTATGGTGTAGCCCTGACCTCCGCTTTCCATAAGATTCAGGGCGCTCTTGAGGTTGGTTGTCATACCTAAGATATAGTGTGTGCTGTCACCGGAGAAAGTGAATTTCCCGTTTGTGACATCGGTTGTAATGCCGACGCCTGCAAGGGCAGAAGAGAGCTGGTTTACTGTTGTAGAAGCGTCTACTGTTACTACACTTGTTGTTGAGCCGTTTTTAACTGTTATATAGTTAGTGGAGTTGACTCCGACAGAAGAGAGCGCAACATTGGAGGCGCTTGAGCTTATGTAAATTGTGGATATATAAGTGCTGCTTCCGCCCGAGCTTCCGCCTCCTCCGGAATCACCGCCCGTCGTCTGGTTCGGAATAACGGTATACCCGACTCCCGAATCCATATTCAGAGCAACCCTCAAATCTGCAGTCATACCGAGAATATAATGTGTGTCATCCCCGACAAACGTGACTTTGCCGTTAGTAATATAGGTGTTTATACCAACTTCTCGAAGCTTTTGCACTAAGTCGGTGCCATTACCAGTATTAGATATAGCTGTCAATCCATCAACCATAATAGTAGTTATAGTAGCACCGTTCTGTACTGTTATATAATTCGTTGTAGAGACACCTATGTCTCGCAGCTCAATATGATAGTCAAAAATTAAAGTATCACCTGCATGCAACGTTCCGGCACTCAACACAACGTCATTTTTCAATGTTACTGATTCGCCAGATGTAAGTTCAACAGGTTTTGTTGTACCTTGAGGTTCGGATGAGGTGTCGCCCTCCGCAGTGCCAACCAGCTTGAGTGCGTCGGAGAGGGCGGAGGAGACAGAAAGAATAGTTGCATTGCCGCCGCCGTTGATAACGAGTATTCCGTTTTCTGCACTGACTTGAAGCCCCGCATCTGTAAGTTTTTCAAGGATAGAATCATCAGCAGAGATTACAATGTTTTGTATACCGGAAGAAGTCTGTACAACAACAGTCTGAGCACTGCACCCGTCACCCAGAAGCTCTTTAAGAGTAGTAGCACTATTCAACTGGTTATGTACTTTCAATTCCGGAAGTGCAGACGAGCCTGTATACATCCAGCCGTTTGCATCAGTAAATCCGATAGCTTCTATATAATCTGCAGTAAACATAGAGCCTTCAACACCGGTAGCGCCTAAAACGTCAGGTGAGGAGCCAGAATAAACGACAGTATTATTAGACGAATTATAGTAAATGCCGGAAGCTATGATGCTGGAGCTACTAGCTCGACCTAGTATCGCACCGGCAAGATTGCCTTCGCTTTTTCCTAAAACTAATACATTTTGTATTGTCTTAGTGCCATAATTATCATAATCACAACCTACTAACCCGCCTGCCATTTCTCGGTACATTGAAGCATCTGATGTTGCTGTTACATTAGCGGATGTATATGAAGATAAAATATTAAAAGACTTGTCAGTATACCCTATGAGCCCGCCGGCGTAGGCATTGGCACTAGCATAACTGCTGGTCTGAGCGGCGGTAATACTGCCTGTTACATAGGAGTTGCTTATCTCAACCCTGTCATGAGCAGACCCGATGAGCCCGCCCGCGTAGGCATTACTTTTGGAGGAATCGGTAGCAGAGATGGTTCCGGCGACATAGGAGTTGCTTATTTTAACATCGTAACCAGCCTGCCCGATGAGCCCGCCCGCGTAGGCATCACCGTTGGTGGAGGAATCGGTAGCAGAGATGGTTCCGGCGACATAGGAGTTGCTTATCTCAATCCCGTCAGAAATAACTCTCCCGATAAGCCCGCCGACATAGGTATCGGTTCCGGATGGAGTGTCTGAAATTGATATATTACCGGTTACATAGGAATTACTTATTTTAGTGTCACCTGCAACCCCGATTAAACCTCCGACCGCTCCGCTCGGATTGACAGTGATATTACAGCTTATACCGACGTTTCTTATCTCGGCACTTTGTGTATAGCCGAACAGACTGTTTTTGAGGTTCTTGATTACATGTCCCTGACCATCAAATATACCATTAAAACTATGACTATTAAAATTATCCTTATCTCCTATGGAAGTCCAGCTGCTGTATCCGGAAAGGTCTATATCATTAGTAAGAACAATGGTTTTTCCCTCTAATGTATTGCCGTTATTTACAACTGTTGCAAGTTGCGCCAAAGCTTCCGCGCTGCCGATACCTATTGTAGTATAGTTAGCTATTGCACCATTTAAAAGAGTTGCGTCTGTAACCGTTATCTCTGGATTTATTACTCTGTCAGAGCCAAGTGAGGTCGAGGTTTTGTTCGTTACATAAACTGCAGAGCTTGACTGCATACTGCTGTAACCTTCTGTTCCCCCGCTTTCCTCACCGCCTCCCGGAGAGGTTGTCGTAACAACTTTTGTATAATAAACTCCGCTCGAAGATGTCATATCAACTGCTATTGTCTCGGTTGTAGAAGTCGTCACAACAGTAGAATAAGTCAATACGCCGGAGGAAGTAGTATCGACAGCAGTTGTTGAAGTCGTGGTCAAAGTGGTTGTTGAATAAACCGTCGTCAACTCACTGACTACCGTATTATAGTCTACAGCCGAGCCTGAGGAAATACCGGTACCCACCGTACTCGTTGATGTATGCGTCTGGGTCGTAGTTGTATAAATTGTCGTTGTCTCTTCCGTTACAGTATCATAATCTACAGCCGAGCCGGATGAGATTCCCGCACCCGAAGTCGTAGTTATCGTAGTTGTTACAACCCCGACACCAAGTTTATCCATCAAACCGCCCGAAACATAATTGCCGCTTGTAGAGCTTATAGATACAACGCCGTCTTCCAATCTTCCCTTAATGCCAAAATCAGAAAGACGGTCAAACAAGCTCTCAAAAGTCATACTGTCAGTTACGGTAACGCTGCCGACCTTTACGCCCGTTTCGTCAAAAATGCTTATCTCTCCCTTGCCGTCCGGTACAAAATCAGTAATCTTATCGTACAACTGCGCGGTTCGAATCTCTGTATAATTCAAACCGTCACTCGTCTGGGTATTATGGTTTACGGAAGTCTTAAGACCCAGAGCAGAAATCAAATTAGTCGTACCGTCGTCAGTTATCTCCGCATCGGTTATCGACAAAACACCGTCATTAAACGATGCCTCAATACCCTCACCCTGCATTGCATCTACAAATTCTTCTATAGTTGAGTTGTTCGTTATCTGAAAACTATACTCAACACCGTTTGCCTCAATCTTTACAGTACCGTCTTTTACGCCAAGTGTACTAAGTTTAGTCTCACCGGTCGCTGTCGCAACAATCGTATCAACCGTCGAAACTTCAAGATCACCGCTCTCATACCCGCCGGTTTCGCTTAAATTCAACGCCTCAACTATCCCCGTACCAACAGTTCCGTCATCCTGCACTGTCAAAGTATCATCTATATCATCACTGTCAAGATTTACGCTGAATATCCCGCTCGTCTCATTGTAATTAGCGCTCACACCGATATTCTGGAGTTTCTTAATTAAATCCTGTATCGTATCATCTTCCGCAAGCTCCAAAACGTGCTTCGTACCGTTCACAGTAACCCCGATTTCTCCGGCTCTTACCCCGATACTCTTTAATGAAGAATCCAATGTAGCCGTCTGGGATTCAATAATAGTCTTTGTCGTGTTTAACCCGCTTATTGCCTGAGTCTCAGTCGCAAGCTTATCAACAAACACATCATAAGTACCCTCTTCTGCCTCCGTAGTTGCCGCAGCAGTTAAAACACTCGTATCAGTCGAAGTCGCAAGCTTCTGCGCAAAAATATCCATCGTCGGAATACCAAAACTCGCATCTGTTACCTTCTCAATCATAGATTTGAACGACGAGAAAAAAGACTTAATATTGCTCAAAGTCTCCTGTAAAGATTCTACAGAAGTTTTTTCCTCTTCATAAGTCTCAACCTTAGCTTCTCTAAGCGCAGTCAATGATTCCACCCACGATGAGGTGTCAAGTCCTGATGCTAATCCGCTGAATGATATACTCATGTTTCGGTTCCTTTTTGGGGTTACTGTTGTTGTTTTTTGTGGATTCCCTCGCCCCTTGCCGGCGCCCGATTTGTAGTTATACGTCCGGTTGGGATATATTTACCCCGGGAGAGGGAGCAGTTGTTCTTGAGCCGAAAAGCGAAAGTTACGAATGCGGGAGAGGGGCTGATATCCCCTGTAGAGTTTCCCTCGCCCCTTGCCGGCGCCCGATTTGTAGCTATACGTCCGGTTGGGATATATTTACCCCGGGAGAGGGGCTGATTTTCAGTTAATG
This sequence comes from uncultured bacterium, assembly GCA_949296355.1. Classification (GTDB taxonomy): domain Bacteria; phylum Cyanobacteriota; class Vampirovibrionia; order Gastranaerophilales; family Gastranaerophilaceae; genus CAG-196. Next base: position 32,489 of record CASFPS010000004.1, read on the forward strand.
TTGGGTTAGTAAACCCAACCTACATTTATCTGGAAAGGTTAGCGCGATTATCGGGTTTGTCATGTTTCACCCCCCTTCGACCTTCGGTCACTTCCCCCGCAAGGGGGGCAGATGCGCCGGCGCTCGTTTGATGTAACACGGGTTGACCGACCTTGCGCCGTTCCTTCCCTGGAGGGAAGGTTAGGATGGGTGCTAATTTTAAAGTTTATCACCCTCTCCTTATCTCCCTCTTTTAGGGAGAGAGACGCTCCGGCGCTCAACTGTCGCGCCCGTAGCGGCAAACCGATTACGGCGGTGTATAAATTGTCTTCTTATTCTGCATATCTATATCCTTATGGGGTAACTAATTTTGAAAGGAAAGGTACCGGTTCCCCGATACCCGCTCCTTACATAAAGAACGAATAATTCCGGAGCTTTTGTTGTCTTATCAAGTAAATAAGCTCTTTTTAGGAATTCTTTTTCTTATTCGCGTAACATTTTTGTATAAAATGTTACACACATCCAATAATTTTAAAAGACTTCCATTTAGTATTATAGCATATTTCAGAAATTTGTGAACCCCCTGAGTTAAAAATTCAAAAAAAATATAAAAAAATAAATCCTTTATTCATGCATATTTGAAACCAAATTTCGCGTAACATTTTATACAAAATGTTATGCTTTTAGTTTTTATGAGGGTTTCAGGGGTAAATTTTGATAAATCAGTATTGACAGCCATCTTACTTAATGCTAAAGTTAAGTGTCTTGGAATTAAGAATTATGGAATTAACTACCGAAGAAACTGTCACAAAATTGTTGTCGGCTAATGAAGTTTTGCACGTTAAGCCGAAAACTCCTCTTATCTCAAATCCGTTTGAAACACTCGGAGAATTCCTAAAAAACGTTAAACCCGAACCCTCTCCATATGAAGGAAAATATGTTTTTATAAAATAAAAGCCTCCTGTTTAAAGGAGGCTTATTTATTATAATTCAGTTGTAAACTTATAACCGTTGCGTTTAAGATGTCCGGAGGCTGAATCATATTCATATTCTACCGAGGTTACATCATTTTTTGCTAATTTAGCACCCACACCAAATTCTGTTACCGTTACTTTATACTTAGGTGAATCTTTCTCTTTCTGCTCAAATTTGTATTTATTCTTCTGCGAACCGTGCGCCGTACAATCAACCGAGTATGAAATCTTACCGTCTTTATCCTGCTGTACACCGCTTATTTTACCTTGTATCCATTGATCTGTTACTGATTCGTGTGTATTCTGCGCTATTTTTACGTCAATTCCGGCTTTTTCAAGTAAAAGCAATACTGATATATTGTTTGCATCTTTTATAACGCCGCCGTTTTCAATGCCAAGTTTCTTTAAATACTCTGCGGCTTGTTCAGGTGTTAACTTGGAAATGTCATCTCGTGTTAAGCCGCGGATTTGATCTGCTGTTAAGTCATTGTTGTTACCTGTTCCATTAACTGCGCCATTATTGTCTGCACCGCCGTTATTGTTTACCGGGTCGGTATTGTTATTCGGATCCGTATTATCATCTGGGTTAGTTTTTTTGCCGAAATCATCAGACTCGATATCTTCGCCCCAATTATGTGCTTTAGCCAGAGCCTTAAGATCATCTAATAAATGCTGATATTCCGCTTCATCAGTTGTAGCATGGTGTGGTTCGTTTTTACTTAATTCTTTATCTGCTTTTATTTTATTATATAGCTCTTTTAATTCTTGAGGTGTTAAATCAGCCTTATTTTGTAATGCAGTGACATCTTTGCCATAATCAGCAATTTTCTGTCTATCAGGGTCATTGCATTCAAGATCTTTATTGCCTTCGACCTTATCTCTGTCACCGTCGTCGTCGCTTGCCTTCTTGCGTTTGACACTGCCGTCATCATCGTCACCAACTCTTGAGCCGCCGCCAAACCAGCCGCCACCCCAGGATGGAATGCCAAATCCGCCAAAGCCAAAATTATTAAACATCGGTAATCCGAAACCGCCCATTCCGAATCCTCCGAAGCCCATATTCATTCCGCCGCCAAATAAACCGCTGAATAAACCGCCGAAAGCGTTACCCAATCCGTAGCCAAAGCCGCCCCAGAATCCGCCGCCGTGCCCGTTGCAGTCTATATTATATGTAGTATTAAATATACTGCCATAGTTATTCCCGCCCCCGCATCCGGAGTGGAACATCTCGTAGTGTTTAAATGAGCTGTGACAATTAATTCTGGTCATACTCTGTACCTCGTTTATTCTTACATCTGTTATATATATAAAGTATGTAAATTATATTGAATTTCACTATTTGTGATATTTATTACAAATCTTTACAATTGTATTAAGCAAAGTTTTGTTTAAGATTGCTTCGGGCTGTTTTGGCTGTCCCCTCGCAATGACGCCAGGCTCCACGCTACTTTAATATACATCTTTCTGAATCCATTAATTTTGTAAAGTTTTGTAACAATATTCGTCAAATCCCTAAAGTTTTTGAAAATTGTGCCGATATATGTATTACATGGAACAAGGGTTTAATAATCTAACAGAAATTTAGATTATTTACCAAAGAAGCTCGGAAAAGGAGCAAGGGATTATGGGATTAAACGTATCGGCATCAATGGCTTACAATTTAGACAACGGAGAAATTCTCAGAAACGCCGCAAAAAATATTCTAAACAAAGGCGGCGCATCTGAGGAGGCTACCAGAAACATTATTGAAAAAACTCTTTTCAATAATGATGCCGTTCTCCGTGAAGTTTACACAAATCCTCAAATGTCTGTTTTAAAAGCTTCTACACAAATTACACTCAATGAGTCATTGAAAGAAACTTTGAAGTATCTTAAAGAACATGCAAACAGAAAGGTTGCAAAAGAACCTGTACTCGGTGAATTATGGAATATTTTTACTGCCAACAATGAAGCTTCTGAAAAAAATCCTTACCACGGTGAATTATACGATTTTGAAATAGACAAAAACGCAAAAAATATTTTTGCGGCATAAAAAGATATCTCCTCACAAAAAGGCGGAATTTGATTTATCAAATTCCGCCTCCTCGTTAATTTCTCTGTTTATAAAACCATTGCAAGAATCATTAATATCATTGCCCCAATCTCCATTGCAGTTGACATTCTTTGGGTAAATTTATTAGAATCGTATCTTTGTGACGACTTTTTAGCCTGATTTACGCTATTAAGACGTTTTATTCTGCTTGTTGTATCTTCATTAGAAAACTCGGTACCAAATGTCTCATATTCAAGCTGCGCAAGTTCGTCATTCAAATTTGTATTGCTATAATCAGGTGCAGGAGCAGCACCGCCTATAAATTCGTCACCATAATTGGCATAAGGTCTTGAGTAATTTCTCTGTCCAAATGGCATTGCAAAACGGCTGAATGAGCTTCCTGAAAGGTCATTTGAGCTTAGAGCATTATCTCTGTTATCCCTGTATTCATGTGCAAATCTATCAGTATAATCAACGGTTTCCGGCATGATTTCCGCTTTTATTCTATCCATCCTTGTTGCATAATCATCTACATCATACACTTTGCCGAACAGTTTCTTCTCAATTGTAACAATTCTTGTATGAAAATCCCTGTTTTTGTAGGTTTCATTAAAAAGTTTTTTCTCAATTTCATCCACAATAGGATAATTAACAGTACTATCAGCAACTGTATCATTTTCTTCTGCAAAAGTATCTTCTACAGGCGGAATTTCAAGCCCGATTACATCAGCTGAAATGTCGCCGGAAAGTTTTGTGAGTCTTTTATTCACATCTCCGGTATAAGTTTTCCCGTAAATAGTTTTTTCCAACCTCTCAACACGTTCCTTTGTAGAATCTTTTGGATAGTCAAAGCCGTAAATATCATTTTCTATTTTGGATATTTTAGAAGATTGCGTTGTTATTGCGGCATAAGTTGGATAACAAACGGCTATATAACAAAATATAAGTATTATTGAGACAATTTTTTTCATAGTGATACCACCTTGTGATACCACTATAAAATTTTACTAAAATCTTCTCTATTGAACCGCCAATCAGAATATTTTTTACGAAAAATCAATAAAATTTAGTAATTCAATGAACCGATTCAAAATTTATATTAACAATTTCTTCTAGACCAAAAGGCTAAATATAAAGTTTTGCAAAATCTAAATCACTTTTTATTGTAATTTTTATATTCGTGTAGCTTCCGTTTACAATATAGACAGGAATTCCAAGATATTCAAGCATAGAAGAATCATCCGTAAAATTACCGTCTTTAAGCTTTTCGTGTGCATCTTTTATGATTGAAGTTTTAAATGCCTGCGGAGTTTGTGTATTATAAAGTTTTGACCGGTCAATTGTTCTTATAATACGTCCTTCGGAATCAACTTCCTTTATTGTATCGGTAGTTTTTGTCATAACAGACACTGCTTGCTTGTCAACTACAGCTTTTAATACGTATTCTATCGTATCTTTTCTTATAAGCGGTCTTGCCCCGTCATGAATAAGGAGATAATCATTTTTAACAACCTGCAGGGCATTGCAGACTGACTTTTGTCTCGTGCTTCCGCCCTCTATTATTTTTATTTTTGAATCCGTCAGCAATGCTTTTAATTCATCAGTAATAGAAGCATTTGCAGGTATAATAATTTCAGTTATTTCATCAAAATCAACAAATTTTGATACAGTCTCTTCAATAACGGTTCTGTCTTTTATTTTTTCCAGAAGTTTATTTGTGTTTCCGTATCTGGACGAAGTCCCGCCCGCCGGTATTATTACAGAAAATTTATTCATCATCTCCTCCGAAGTGGTTATATAAATTCAATTCATCATAATTCTTGTATTCATTTTCTCCGATTTTCAAAATGTAATTCTGCTTTGGAATCACTTCCCCTATAATTTCACAGTCCGCAAGCTCTTGCAAAAAATCTGCAGGAACTGCCGCAACAAGATTGTAGTCCTCCGCACCAAATATTCCTTCAATATCTTTTGCTATTATACTCACCCCGCTTGACTCTGCTATTTTAAATAAAGCGTCAGCTAAGCCGTCTGACGTGTCCATCATTGCATAATCTTTTTGAATATGTTCTGATATCTCTCTTGAGAATTGCTCGTCTAATTGCGGCTCTAAATGCGCTCTTATAAACTTTGAGTCTTTTAACCCGAGTTTTAACTCTTCTAGCCCTTTTGAACTCAGCCCGAAAGAACCCCTTGATATAACTTTGTATCCGGCTTTTGCAGCGCTTCTTGAGGAAATTTTTCTGCCTCTTGTAACTCCTATAGCTGTTATAGAAATATAAATCTTATCAGCTCCTGTAATATCACCACCGATGATTTTTGCTCCGTGTAAAGCTTTTTCAGCCCCGCTATAAAACTCTTTTACAAAATCTCCGGTTATATCAGAAGGCAAAGAAAGGGCAATTGTAATATAAGCCGGTTTTGCGCCGGAAGCCAGAACATCGCTTATATTAACGGCAACTGATTTGTACCCGAGCTGATAAGGAGTACACCATTTTCTTTTAAAATGCACATCTTCAACCAGACTGTCCTGAGATACAACAATACCTAAATCCTTTAGATAAGCACAATCGTCTCCTATGTACTCATCTCCGATTTGATTTTTTATAACATTTATTAAATCAAGTTCTTTCATTGCTGCATTTTAGAGGGGCGGAGCTTTTGAAAAAAGCTCCGCCCTTATAAATTAATTTTCTACTTTCTTTAATGTCGGGAACGCTATAACATCTCTTATTGTAGGAGAATTTGTAAGAAGCATAACCAGCCTGTCGATTCCCATTCCCATACCGCCTGTCGGCGCAAGACCGTATTCGAGAGCATTGATGTAATCTTCATCAATTGACATAGCCTCCTCATCACCGTTGGCTTTTGCAAGTGCCTGAGCTTCAAATCTATGACGCTGGTCAATCGGGTCGGTAAGTTCTGAAAACGCATTCGCAATTTCCCAGCCGTTTACTCTTGTCTCAAACCTTTCGGTCAATCTGTCATTATCTCTGTGAACTTTTGCCAGAGGAGAAATTTCTCTCGGATAATCGAGAATATGAACCGGCTGAATCAAGGTAGGTTCTACTTTTGCCTCAAAGACAGCTTCTACAATCTGTCCCCAGTTCATACCTTCATCCACTTCTACATGCATTGATTTTGCTTTATCATAAGCTTCTTTAGGTGTAAAGAATTCACCGAAGTCCACGCCTGTATATTCTTTAATTGCGCCGAGCATTGTTTTTCTGTCCCACGGAGGAGTCAGGTCTATGTCGTTATCACCGTATTTGATTTTTGTTGTTCCGAGAACCTCCTGAGCTACATAAGCTACAAGATTTTCTGTAAGAACCATCATTTCATTGTAATCCACATAAGACTGGTAAAGCTCAATCATTGTAAATTCCGGATTGTGACGGGTATCAATACCTTCATTTCTGAAACATCTTGAAAGCTCAAAGATTTTCTCGCTCAAACCGCCAACCATAAGTCTTTTTAAGTGAAGTTCAGGAGCTATTCTTAAAGTCAAGTCCATATTTAAAGCATTATGGTGAGTAATAAACGGTCTTGCATTAGCTCCGGAAGCCTGAGTGTGAAGCATTGGGGTTTCAACTTCTAAGAATCCCTGATTAGTCAAATATTCTCTTACTTTCTGGATAATAAGGCTTCTTTTTCTGAATGTGTCTCTGGTTTTCTCGTTTACAATTAGGTCAACATATCTTTGTCTGTACTTGGTTTCAGTATCAGACATTGTATGATACATTTTTAACTGTTCCAGCTTCTCCTCGCTTATCTGCTTGTTAGGAAGCGGAAGAAGTGATTTTGAAAGCATTTTAAAGTTTTTAGCTTTTATTGATAACTCACCTCTCGGAGTTCTTCTGATTGAGCCGTAAAAACCTAATATATCTCCGATATCAACCAGTTTTAGAGTTTTAACCATCTCAGGATCCATATTCTCTTTGTGAGAAAATATCTGGATTTTTCCTGTTGTATCCATCAGGTCGATAAACATACCGGAATTTCTGATTGCCATAACTCTTCCGGCTACAGAGTAGAAATCTTCAGTTTCTTCGCCTGCCGGAAGATCTTTATATTTTTCCTGTAAATCCTTGGCATCTGCATCTTTATCAAACGCATACGGATATGGATTTATACCTTTATCAGCAAGTTCTGCAAGTTTTTGAATTCTTGTCTGTCTTATTGATTCTTTTGCCGATACAGGCTCTTTTGTTTGTTGTGTCATTTATTTTATCCTCATACTTACATTACTCTTAATTAATATTTTAACATAAACATTTTTGTGCAAAAATAAAGATATGAAGATTTTACCTGTAATAGCAAACACAAACAGAAATATAAAACAGGCATCAGTAAGATTTAAGACGGCATACCGGACAGGATACAATAATGCAAAACTGTATTCGCAGCAGCATAAATACGGAAGCATAAAAAAAGCCTGCGGAATAAGTATTGGTGTAACAAAGGAAATTGTAAAAACAACAACGATAGATGATTTGCCTTATATTGCCGGAGCTATCGGCCTTATGACACCTATTCCGTTTGCAAGCGCAACAATGTTCATACTCGGTAAAATTACCCAGGTTATTGTTAAGCGCCTTCATAAACCTTAATAAAACAATTTACAAATCTCATTGAGTCTGGTATACTCAAAATGTGAATAGTTTCTTAAAAAAAGAACGGTCAAACATTCCCGTTCTTTTTTTATTGGGGGTAAATGGAAATGAATCAGAGTATTCCCCAAAAGCTTAAATGTCACAGGAAGGAGTCTTATGAAGCAGGAAATTAACAGACACGAAATCCTTGAAAAGATAACGCCTCTCATTGAAAATACTGCGCTGAGATTCAATCTTATACCAATAGAAATTGATTTCAGCAAAGAAAATCACAAATGGTTTTTAAGGATATTTTTGTACTCTTACGAAAAAGACATAACTCTTGATGATTGCGAAAACGTAACAAGAAGCCTGAATGATTTTCTGGATGAATTAATTCCGGTTAAATATTATCTTGAAGTTTCATCTCCCGGATTGGAGAGAAAATTCAAATCAGATAAAGAGTTTTTAATATTCAAAGGCAGAAGAATAAGTCTGAAGTTAAAAACTCCGCTTGAGGGCGAAACAGAAAAGATTTTTAAAGGTGAAATCTTAGACTGGGATGATAATTTAGGACTTAAATTCTTTAGGTTTGACGACGGAGAAGAAATTCAGATTCCAAAATCAAACATACAATCAGCAAAACTATACATTGATTAAGATAAGGAGAATAAATAATGATTAAAATCGGAACAGCATTATTTGAAGCTTGCGAAGAGCTTGAAAGAGAACGCGGGATATCAAAAGAAGTTTTGATATCATCGCTTTGCGACGCAATGGTTGCAGCGTATAAAAAACACATGCACGTTAAAGAAGCTGCTAATATAGAAGCAATTCTTGATGAACAGACAGGTGAAATAGGTGTATTCAGTACAAAAACAGTTGTTGAAACTGTAGAAGATCCGGATACACAAATTTCATTAGAGGATGCTAAAGAAATTGATGACGAAGTAGAAGTTGATGACGAAGTTAAGATTGAAGTCACTCCGGAACAATTCGGACGTATTGCTGCTCAATCTGCTAAACAGGTTATTACCCAGAGAATAAGAGATGCAGAAAGAAATAACATTTTAAACGAATTCCTTGAAAAGAAAGGAACTTTAACAACAGGTATTATTCAAAGGGTTGAGAATAGAAACGTTATCGTAAATATCGGCAAAACTGATGCTATAATGCCTCAGAAAGAACAAATTCCGCGTGAATACTACAAACCCGGTAACAGAATCAGAGTTTTTGTTCTTAATGTAAAAGAAACAAACAGACTTCCTCAGGTTATTGTATCTCACGCACATCCTGAAATTGTAAGAGAATTATTTGAACTAGAAGTTCCTGAAATTGAGGACGGAATTGTTGAAATTAAATCTATTGCAAGAGAAGCAGGTTTCAGAACAAAAATAGCAGTTTGGTCAAATGATCCGGAAGTTGATTCAGTCGGAGCCTGCATAGGACCTAGAGGTTCCAGAATCCAGACTATCGTAGGCGAATTAAAAAATGAAAAAATCGATATTGTAAGATGGTCTCAGGATCCGGTTGAATATATCGTTAATGCTATATCTCCTGCAAGAGTTGTATCAGTTGATATTATGACAGATGATGAAGAAACTAAAGATGCTCTTGTAGTTGTTCCGGATGATCAGTTATCACTGGCTATCGGAAGAGAAGGTCAAAACGTAAGACTTGCACACAGATTAACCGGCTGGAAAATAGATATTAAGAGCGTTTCCCAGATGGAAAATGAAGAAGCTTCAAGAAGTGAAAATTATGACTACAACGAAGAAGCTCCGGAGGAAGAAGAACGCGCGGTTGATTCCGATGAAATTCAGGAAGAAATTGAAGAAGAAATGAACCAGCAGGCTCTTGATGAAGAGGATTTAGAGGAAGAACCTGTTGAGGAAGAAGAAACTTCTGAAGAATAATTGGTAAATATATTAAAGGCGGGTAACTTTAAGGTTACCCGCTTTTTTATTAATCAAAGTTAGAAATGCGAATGGATGTAAAGTCATTGTTTATACAAAATTACCAATAAACTGTCGTTTAATAAGTTATGAGAAGTTTGGAAGTTTAGAAGGTTTTAAAAACCACGTCATTGCGGGGTAAATGTTTGGACTGGTGGGCAAAACTACTAGTTGGGCGTCATTGGGAGGGAATATCCATTCATCCCGAAGCAATCCAGAACGAATTTTACAATCAAAAACCGGCGTTCTTCCGCGCCCGATAATCGCGCCTACCTCCCAAGTTGGGGAGGTCGCAGTTGTGCGAACGCCAGTGAGCTACAAATGCGGGTGGGGTTCTAACAAAACTAATCCCCATCCTAACCTTCCCGGGGTAAATATATTGGTTTGGTATGTAATACTACAAGCAGGATGTATTTATCCGTGGAAGGAATGCGCTTGTGTCATTCAATTAGCGCATTTCCCTTGCACATTTGGGGAGAGGGAGCAGCCGTTATTGAGCCGAAAGGCGAAATTTACGGATGCGGGTGAGGGGCTGAATATTATCCGAACAATCACCCATCCCAACCTTCCCTCAATTAGGGAAGGAGCGTACGTTGTCGTTCAATCTTTGCTTTCTCCTCGCCTTCTAAACTCCACGTCATTGCGGGGTAAATGTTTGGACTGGTAGGCAAAACTACTAGTTGGGCGTCATTGGGTGGGAATATCCATTCATCCCGAAGAAATCCGGAACGAATTTTACAATTAAAAACAGGTTGGGTGAAACCCAACAATAACAATATGGATTGCCGCGTCGCTCTCGCTCCTCGCAATGACGCCCAACTGGTAGTTTTACCTACCGACCCAAACATTTACCCCCCGCAATGACGCAAACTATTTACCCCTTGCCCCTTTGGGGAGAGGGCAGAATTTGTTAGCGAGCAATGCGAGCTTAGAAATTCGGGAGCGGGGCTAAAAAGCAGTTACTTCAACAACTTCCCCCCCTACCTTGCTAAAAAAATTTATAATCAAAATCTTCAAATAAATTCTAAATGAATTTTACAAATTTTGATGCGTATTTACATCATCAGCTTTATTTCTTTGTAAATCTGTGTTTTGTTGTTCAAGTTCTTGTATTTTTAATTCTGTATCTCTAGCTTTCAGCATTGCCTGAACTATTTTATCATCAGCACTCTGCTTTTTTATATCGGCAAAAATAGCTTTTAATTCTTCCTCACTAAGTCCTTTTGGCGTTTTTACACATACCACAATTCTGTTTTTTTTGAAAGTGAAATATGAGGCTATTATAATTCCCCACAATAATATACCCTGCAATACCCCTATTGCGGGAATATTGTTAAAACAACCGGCAATGAAATTCCACACCTGCATCGCAACCCATCCCGGAAATGCTATAAAACCTACCGAAAGACAGCATAATACAAGCCCCAGTATTATTATGCCTTTTATGCCTCTAATCTGTATAACATTCAAATTCTTTTTCATCAAAACCTCTTGTAAACTTAGCTCATAGAGCTTTACACTTTTGGGTTAATAAGTTTTAAAAACTCATCCTCATTCAATATTATAACACCTAAATTTTGTGCTTTGTCTAATTTTGAGCCCGGATTTTCGCCTGCTACTACATAAGAGGTCTTTTTAGAAACAGAAGATGAAACTTTCCCCCCCATCATTTTTATTCTGTCACCTGCTTCATCACGCGTCATGCTGCTTAAGGTTCCGGTTAAAACAAATGTTTTTCCCTCAAGTTCATTTGTCTTAACAGGTGCATTATGTTCAAAATTAAACCCTAAAGACTCAAATTCTTTGAGCATTTCTATATTCTGCGTATTGTGGAAATATTCATAAACGCTTTTGGCAATTTTTTCCCCGATTCCTTCTATATTTGATAATTCTTCTACAGAAGCATTTTGTAAAGCCTCTATTGACGGGAATTCATTTACAATAATATCAGCCGTTTCTTTGCCGACATGTCTTATAGAAAGAGCGGTTACAAAACGGGATAACGGTCTTGATTTGCTCTCCTGAATTGAATTATACATATTTGAAGCCGATTTATCCTTAACAAGCTCCAGTTTTAAGAAATCTTCAATAGTTAATTTATAAAAATCTACAGGCGATTTTACAAGATTAAGAGAATATAACTGCTCAATAACCGAAGGTCCGATAAAATCAATATCCATAGCTTCTTTAGAGACCCAGTACTCCAATTTTGCCTTGATAACAGACGGGCAATTCTCATTAGAGCAGTATAAATTTACTTCTCCTTCTCGTGTAATTAGAGGAGAATCACATTCCGGACAGGTTTGAGGCGGAATATAAACCGGCAAATTTTCATGCTCCGGAGTCTCAACCACTTTGATTACCTTAGGAATAATCTCTGCTGCCTTTTTAATCAAAACCCTGTCTCCGACTCTAATATCAAGTCTTTTTATCTCGTCAAAATTATGCAGACTTGCTCTTGAAACCGTGCTTCCGGCTAAAAGTACAGGCTCTAATACTGCAACCGGAGTAACTGCACCGGTTTTACCGACTCCTGTTTCTATTTTAAGAAGTTTTGTTGAAATTTCTTCCGGCGGAAACTTAAACGCCGTTGCCCACTTTGGCGCGCGGGCAGTAAATCCCATTTCTCTTTGACAAGCCAGAGAATCCACCTTTATTACAACACCATCAGTTGCATAATCCAGGTCAAAGCGCTTTGTTTCCCACTCTTTACAAAAATCTATGGCGCCTTCAATATTATCAACAAGCCTTATATTAGGATTTGTTTTAAATCCTAATTTTTTAATATATTGCAGGCTTTCCCAGTGAGACTCCGGCATATAATCAGCTTTTTCCACTATTGCTGTATAAGTAAACATTGACAAATCCCGTTTTGCGGTAATTGTACTGTCTAATTGTCTCAAAGAGCCGGCAGCAGCATTTCTCGGGTTTGCAAAAGGCTTTTCGCCGTTTTTTAAATTTTCTTCATTAAGTTTTTCAAAAGAGGTCTTTGGCATATAAATTTCACCTCTGACTTCTATATCAGCCTTCTCAAATAATTTAAGCGGAATTGCTTTTATAGTCTTAAGGTTTTGTGTAATTTCTTCACCGATAATCCCGTCACCACGCGTTGCGCCTTTTACAAAAAATCCGTCATGATAAGTTAGTGCTATTGCAAGCCCGTCTATTTTAAGCTCACATACAAGTTTTACATTATTCCCGCATTCTTTTCCAACGCGTTCATACCACTTTCTTAATTCATCATAGCTGTAAGTATTGTCAAGACTGTATAACCGGTACTTATGTTTGACTTCTTCAAAGCCTGTACTTATTCCGCCTACTCTTTGAGTCGGACTGTCAGGTGTAACGAGTTCGGGATGCTCTGCTTCCAATTCTTTCAATTCTGAGAAAAGTTTATCGTACTCAAAATCACTCACCAGAGGGTTATCCAATACGTAGTAATTATATCCGAGTTTGTTTAACTCTTCCCGCAAAAATTTAATTCTCTCTACAACCATCTAAACTCCTTATAATTGCAGCCATTGTCCAGAATACAAACTGAATCTGCGGTCTGAAGAATACCGTATCTACAAAGCCGTGGATTAGAATTCCGGTAATCGACACTAGCGCACATAAAACGTAAACGGATTCTGTATTTTTTAATGCTTTTTTTATCAGAAATATTATAAACCCGAGAAATGCAATAAGTGCAAAAATACCGCTTTCGACGGCAGTTTCAAGATAAATATTATAAGCACTCAGGGCGTCAAAGCCTGTTTTCATATATAAACCGTAAATTTCTCTGAAATTCTGGTTTCCGACACCGATACCCAGAAGCCAATTGTCTTTAAACATATCCAGACAAGAATTATAAACATTAAATCTGAAAGAATTTGAACTGTCACCCCTCATTGCAAATATCGAAAATATTCTGGCTCTGAGTGCAGATATTGAAAAAATAACAAACATAATAAATGCAGCAATGGCGCCTGTTAAAGTAATAAAAGCTTTTTTATGTGCAGGTTTAAGATGTTTATAGGTAATTAAAGCCAAAACAATAAGTTCAAAAAATAAACCTATATAAGATCCTCTGCAGCCTGTCATTATTATTGCCGCTATTGTACCAATGAAGCCTAAAACAGACCATATCCTGAAATTTTTAGGAAGTGCAATAAATGAAGGGAGAAGGGCAATCAAATAACCGCCGAACAAATTCGGATTATAGGGTTTTAAAGTCCCGTAAACCCTTGTCATAACCTCTTCCGGATTTAATCTTGAAGTATCCTGCCAGCCTGAAATCTCTCCTACAGATGAAAAATTCTGCAAAAAAGCGGCAATTATTTCAAAAGACAAACAAACAGCATAAGCCGCAAAAATGTATTTTATCTTGTCTTTATTATCTTTAAGATAATGAACCAGAGCTACATAAAACCCGAGATATGTAAGAGTTTTAAAAAAACCTTTTAAACTCAAATAAAAAAGAGTAGAGCCGGCTACACTTATTACAACAAAAATAAAATATACAAGTAAAAATTTATCTATCGTCGTCAGTTCAAATTTTTCGCCGGATTTTGTAATAAGTTTTACAATTGTAAGAAAAATTGCAAAAATAGCAAAATAGCCTATAAAATCAGAATTAGCGGCAGTTGAAGTAAATATTACAAGAAAAATATTTAAGCCGATAAACCAATCTATAGTTTTAAGAAAAAAACTTTTTTCATACAGCGGTTTAAATAAATTTTGCAAAGAAAATAAAACGTTATTTAAAAACATTTATCCACCCCGCAGGATTACCCGACTGAATTATTAGCGCCAACATCTTCAACGCCTGATTCTGTTGTAACTCTTACATCCGAAATTGTACCGTTAAACTTGTAACTTTCACCTTCAAGAGTTACGGGAAGTCCCATTTTTATTTTGTTTCCGCCGACAACCGCGCCGTCTTTTGTAATTTTTGCCTTATCTGTAATTGTTATAATTGCATCAAATATTGCCGGCTGTGCAGGATCTTTTATCAGAATATACTGCTCTTTTACTTTTGGAGCAGCAATTGCAGTCTGCCTTGCCTGAGATGTAACCTTTACTACATTCAATTCTGTATAAGGGACATTTCTTATAGTGATAAATGTTTTATCCTGAGATTTTATAGGGAATTCTTCTCCTGTAACAGTTACACCTCTCAAAAATACTTGAAATGTAATAGGAGAGGTTGCTTCTATTTGCTTATCAGCAGTCTGTCTAAAATGCTTTGTTGTTGCAACTCCGACAATTAAAGCAATTATAACACCCAAAACTATTACAAAATCAACAATATTAAATTTCCCGAATAAGTTTTTCACAATTACTCTCCTTCATCTGCATTAAAGTTGTCCGGAATGGACTTCAAAATTTCATCTATAGTAGTTGTAGCACAGCCAAACTGCTTTATTACAATACCGGCGGCTATATTGCCTATAATTGCCGCATATACAGGAGTTGCGCCGCTTGCTAAAGCAAGTGTATAAAGAGCTGTTACGGTATCACCGGCACCGGTCACATCAAAAACTTCTGCCTTATTGAAAACAGGGATGTGAGTATAATGGTCGTTATTATCAACCACAACCATACCTTCCGAACCGCATGTAATAAGTACAGAATCAGCCCCGGATTGTTCAAGTAAGATATTGGCAGCTTTTAAGAAATCCTCTTTATTTTCAAGTTTAAAACCTACATGTTTTTGTGTGTCCGGAAGATTAGGAGTCATAGAAGTAATTCCGTAATATTTATCCAGATTCTTCTGAGCGTCAACCACAACTTTTTTGTGCAAATTATTGGCAAATCTTATAGTAGCCCTTATAACTCTTTCCGAAAGAGTTCCTACATGGTAATCTGAAATAATAACAGCATCACATTCGCCCATCAGTTTTTCTATTTGACTGATTAATTTATCCTCTGTTTCTTTAGATAGAGGGGAATTTGTCTGTCTGTCAATTCTTACAATCTGCTGGGTTATTGAATGCGAACAGGAACCGGAAATTCTGGTTTTTGTAATAGTTTTACGTTCTTTATCCGTAACAAGCGAAGAACAGTCTATATTAGCTTCTTTAAAAGCATTCTTCAAATCCATTGCCTGATAATCGTCGCCTACAACTCCAATTACACAAACTTTACCGTCGTTTATTGTAGAAACATTGTGGGCAGCATTTGAAGCTCCGCCTAAAATATATTTAGTATGTGTATGCTGCAAAATTAACACCGGTGCTTCTCTTGAAATTCTCTCCGTATCACCGTAAACCATTTCATCAAGAGCCAAATCACCTACAACAAGTATTTTTGCATTCTTTAAATTTTTTACTGTATTAATTAAACAGTCCCTGTCGATATGATACATTTCAATCTCTCTTATGATTGCCTAATGACTAAAACTCATATATAATATAATCATACAATAAAAAAGAGAGTTCGGCATGGCTGATAAAAATATTTCTAACGATAAAGATTCTATTGATATTAATGAATTAGCTTCTTTAAATGATGATATTTCTCCTGAATTGATAGAGCAATTACAGCAGAAACTCTCGCAGGATGCCATGTCATTTAATGAAACCGGCAATAAAAACAGTTCCTCAAATTTTAATGTAAATGATGATGCAACACTTTTTGAAGAGCCTTCTGAACAAAAAGAAAATTCTGTATCACCGGAGCAGGCAACACCGCAGCCGACAGTAAAAAAAGAATTTAATCTGGATAAAAATTTTGACGACAATTTTATAAAAAAATATAAAGCAAGATTAAACAAACAAAAGGAAGCCGGAGCTGATGCTAATAAAACCGAAGCCGAAAATTCTATCAGCAGCGCAGCTTTTTCGGAAAACACTGAAGAAAATACGGAAGAAAATATAGAACAGCTTACTAATGGCAATATATCCGAAAGAAAAATAACCCCTGCACAAAAGAATTATAATGACAGCCTTGATTTTTTAGACGGAAACGTAAAGTACTCAAAGTATGTTATTTATATTGACCCGCAGAATGTTGATTTCATTGACAGCCTGACTGTAAAAGAACGCAAAAATCTTATTAATAACATATTAAGAGAACAAGACGACATTGCAATTACCAAACATCGTTTCAAAATTATTAATACGGTTATTAAACACGTTATAGTTGCAATCTTGACAATTACAGTCTCTATTCCGGTAATTTACTGGACAATAAATGCCTCATTAGAAGCAACAATAAACAATTACAGGCGTTCGCAGTCAAATTTCCAAACACTATATAAAGAAAACGGGAAAATTACAAATACGCGTTAATATTTAATCTTTATCACCGATAATAGCATCAGCAAGAACGGTTCCCAGTTTGTACCCGCCAATTGAAGCACAAACAAAGCCTATACCTTTAAGCATACCCGGTAAAAATTTAAGTGATTTGTTAAAGAATGTTTTAGTGGCGCAATAATCTTTGAGTGCAGAGACCTGTTTTTCAACAAAAGGATTTCTCTTATAAAGAGCTTCGCGAGCGACAGCAACACGTTTTCCGTCGATTTTCTTTATAACAGGCATACCGATTATTCTTTTTGCAGCAGCTTCTGCCGTAAACATCGTTCCGAGTCCGAGAGTTTCCCTAATAGCGGCTTCTTTTTTATCATCAGCAGTTAAAACTTTAACGGCACCGGTTGCCATAATTAGCGGGTTTATATAATTAGAAGTAAAGTTTAAAACTTTACCGACACCATTTAAGACTTTATCACCTTTTGCAATTGCCTTGATTGATTCTTCGGCGCTTGTAAATCCGGCAGCGAGTGCGTTAGTAGACTCTTTAGCTATTGCGGATACTCCTTTTGCAGCATTTAAGACCTGACCTCCAGCAATATCCATATTCATAGCAGCGACAAACGGATTGGTTTCGGATAAAGCGTCGGCACCTGAATTAGCCCTTCTGGAAGAAAATATGCCGCTTGAAACTATTGAAGGCATAAATGATGTAATTGCTAATCCTGATGACATATATTTAAATCCTTACAACACTAACTAATAACACACTATATTTATATAAAGTTTTGATTGAAGTAATAATTTCAAAAAAATGATAAATCTTTACAAATTGTAATAATTTTACTCAATCTCCGCATTGCTTTTTGCCGGCTTGAAGTGCATGTCAATTGACCATCAACGCACCACCCCTCTCCCCTTGCGGATGAGAAGAATGCGCTAATCGAACGACAGCGCGCATTCCCTCTCCAGCGGGGAGGGCTAGGGTGGGGGTGAACAATCGAACGACAACGCGCATCCCCTCGCACCTTTGGGGAGAGGGCTAGGGAGAGGGGCTGAGTAATAGAAACATTGGGTAGACTCCGCGCGACAACTATTTTCAAAAGCTTTTGTCGGGCTAAAGCCCGACCTATTACTTATTTTTAATTTCACCCCCCTTTGTCACTCCGTGACATTTCCCCCGCAAGGGGGGCAAAAACCCCATACGCATTACCATTGCCCTTGAAGAAGAATAAACATCCAATTAACGCAGCCAACTTCTTCCCCCCTTGCGGGGGAAGAGGATTTGCGGACGGACGTAAGTCCGGATAGCGAGCAAAACGAACGAACAGGAGCTCTGCTCCGAAAGTGAGATTTTGCGAGCGTGGAGCAAATCCAAGACAGTACCCGAAGGGGGATGGGGGGTAGTGAATTTGTAATAACCCCTCACCCGCATCTGTAGCTTTCGCATAGCTCAAGCACATCTGCTCCCTCTCCCGCAAGGGGCGAGGGGAAATGCGTTAACCGAGCGATAGCGCGCGTTCCGCTCATTTCATTTCTACTAAAAAATTAAGCCTCTTCGGAACTCTCTTCCTCGACTACCGGTTCACGATAAATTTGCAATTTTGTTATTCTTGCACCTTCAATCTCTTTAACGGTAAATGTTAACCCGTTAAACGATACTGTATCACCGATTTCTGCAATCCTGCCGAGGAGCTTTACCACAAGACCGGCAATTGTATCAACGTCATCTTCTTCAAATTGAGACTCTCTCAGGCTGAAAAATTCTACAAATTCGTCAATGCGCATCATGCCGTTTGCAATATAAGTGTTTTCTCCAATCTCTTTGATATTTGCTTCGGCATCTTCATCAAACTCGTCCTGAACATCTCCTATAATTTCTTCCAAAACATCTTCCAGAGTAATTAAACCTGATGTTCCGCCGAACTCGTCTATAACAACCGCAATCTGGCAGTGGCGTTTTTTAAATTCGATTATAAGATTATCTAAAGTCATTGTCTCCGGAACAAGAATCAATGGTCTGATAAGTTTGTTGATTGAATAATTTTCCTTCGTCATATTCATTGTATAAAGGTCTTTGACGTGGATAAAGCCTAAAATCTTATCAATATTTTCTTCGTAAACAGGGTATCTTGTATACTGATTTTCCATTGCGGTTTTATTAAGTTCTTCATAGGAAATATCATTCGGAATACAAACCATATCCGTTCTTGGTATCATAACCTGTTTTGCCATCAAATCAGAGAATTTAAACATATTATGAAGCATTTCTGCTTCTGTTTCATTCAAAACTCCTTCATTATAGCTTGCATCAACGAGCATATCCAGCTCTTCCGTAGAATGCACAAGAGATGCATCCTCAGAATTAGCATGACAAGCCGCAAGAATTTTGTTACCTGATACTTCAAGGAGCAATACAAACGGTTTCAAAACAGTTATAAATATATCCATTGGTGTTGCAATCATCAAAGACAATGATTCAGGATGTCTTAATGATATGCATTTTGGCAGTTGTTCGCCAAGAAGCACGTGGAAATATGTTACTAACACGAATGATATTGGAACAGCTATCATATGAGCCGATATTACACTATGAGACGCGGTAAAGAAGTTTATAGCCGGCTCAATAATCTGAACAATGGTAGACTCTGCAACCCAACCTAATGCGATACTTGCAATTGTTACACCTAATTGAGCTGCTGCAAGCATTCTGTTTACATCATTAACAAGTTTTAAAGCTTTTTTTGCATTCTTGTTACCTTCGTTTGAAAGCTGCTCTAAACGGGTCTTTCTCACTTTTACCAGTGAAAACTCTGCTGCTACAAAAAAGGCATTAACGAAAAGCAAAAATAATATTATAAAAACATTAATAAAAAAATCTGTTATACCCATTTACTCTCTTATACCTTTAAATTATACATATAATTTTACACCAGCGCAGAATTTTTTGCAATATTAAGCCGTCCATAATATAATAAAACTTATGAATACAGGCGCTTTTATTATACCTACAGGGATTGGAGCTTCAATAGGTGGGTTTGCAGGTGACGCAAGCTTCTGGGCAAGAAAGTTTGCAGAAAAATGCCGTTTGATTGTAAATCCTAATGTTGTCAATGCAGCGTGTTTTTCCGGTATTACTGAAAATATGCTTTATGTTGAAGGGTATTCGCTTGATGAATTTTTCAAGGGTAAAATAAACTTAATTCCATCTAAAAATAACAAAGTCGGGATTATTTTTGATAAAGCTATTACAAAACCTGTTTTAAATGTTCATATAAACACTATAAATGCAGTAAAAACCGTTTACGGTACAAATATAGCGGGCTATGAAATAACAGACGAAGAAGTCGGAGTAGAATTTTTTGTTGATAAATCCGGCGCTTCCGCGGGAAATGTTAAAAATTTGACAACGCTTAAATTTGCAGCAGAAAATTTAATAAAAAAGGGGGCAGAGGCTATTGCAATAGTCTGCAGATTCCCTGACGAGCAGGGCGAGGATTATGCAAACGGAATAGGTGTTGACCCTGTAGGCGGCGTAGAAGCAATTATATCGCATTATATTTCTAAAGAATTTAATATTCCCTGCGCTCACGCTCCGGCATTTGATGATATAACAATAAGTACGGAAATCGTCGACTCCAGATGCTCAGCAGAATACATAACCCCGACCTTTCTCCCCTGTATTCTTCTAGGGCTTGCTCAAGCGCCGAAACTTTCAATAACTGACGGAGTAAATATTGACAATCTTGACTATCTTATTATTCCTTATAATTCAACCGGATCAATTCCTGTTCTTGAGATGACAAAACGAAAGAAACCGGTTTATGCGGTAAAAGAGAATTCAACCGTACTCAATATAACTCCTGAAAATTTTGCAAAAGATTGTACTGTAGTTGATACATATTTTGAATTGTACAACAAGCTTTTTAATTAACATAACAAAATGCGGGCTGAAAATTCAGCCCGCATTTTTTCTTGATGATAAATTATTTCAATTTAACAGTATTATTATCTGCTAAAAATTTAGTAACTTTTTCATTCAAAGCCTGATGTGAAATAGCATTGAATACTCCCGGAGTCTGAGACAATTGTTTTACAAGAGTATTAGCGTCTATCTGGTACATTCTGCTTAATTCAGAAAGCTTAGCTCCAAACTCTGCCTGAGATACTACAATTTTTTCTTCTTTAGCAATTTTATCAATTACAAGTGAATTTTTAACTCTAACTGCAGCATCTTCTTTAAGACTCTTCATAATTTCATCATATCCTTGAGCCTGCACTGCCTGCTCCCATGTAAATCCCTGCATAGCAAGCTTCTGTTTGTATTCTTCTACAAGCTGGTCTGCTTCTCTGTCTATCATTGACTGCTGAATATCGACTTTTGCATCACCTGTAACTTTTTCAAAAATTGCTTTTTCAGAATTCACTCTGTCAATATCAGCTTTTTGAGTATCAAGATATTTTTGGATATCTGCTTTCAAATCATCAACAGTTTTGAATGGTCCGATTTTTTGTACAAATTCATCTGTTAATTCCGGCAAAACCTTTGATTTAATTTCATTAATTTTGCACTTGAAAACTGCCGGCTGACCTGCAAGTTTCTTTTCGTGATATTCTTCAGGGAAAGTAACATTGATTTCAAATTCTTCACCTAAAGTTCTGTCAACGAGCTGCTCTGCAAAACCTGGAATAAAGCTTGAATGAGCAAGGTCTAAAGTATAGTTTTTAGCGTCTCCGTGCTCAATCTTTTCTCCGTTAGAAAAACCTTCAAAATCAAAAACAACCGTATCAGTTGCCTGAGTTTTTCTGTCAGTTACAACAACAGTAGTTGCGTGCTGCTCCAACAAACCATCTATAGATTTTTGAAGTGCATCTTCCGGAGTCTTGTATTCATCAACTTCAATAGTCAAACCTTTGTACTCGCCTAAAGTAACTTCAGGTCTTAATTCTATCTTTGCAACGATTTTTAAGTCTTCACCGATTTTGTAGTCATAAGATTCAACGTATGGCTGGGCAACAACATCAAAATCATTTTCTTTAATTACATCAGAAAAAATTTTCGGAAGCGCATTCTCTAAAGCTTCGTGCTTAATTCTGTCCTCACCTATATTTTGCTCAACAATATTTCTGGGAGCTTTTCCTTTTCTAAACCCCGGAATATTTACATACTGCGCAAGTCTTTTTGCTGCATTATTGTAATAATTAACCGCGTCCTTAGCTGGAATTTCAATATCAACCTTTACTACATTTTCAGGTTGTTTTTCAATAGTTGTTTTCATTTATAAATCCTCTTTTTCAATACTTTTACATATATAAAACTACTACAAACAGAGGATATTGTAAACCTTTTAGTAATTTGGGGTAAATTATGGGGGGGGAGTCAATCTATTTTCCTCAGGAATCAGATAAAAAAGCAGGATGGCATTATTACCATCCTGCTATATCTCTCTTAATATATTCTAGTTTGAACTATTACTATCATCAGTGCCTAATTCCGGAGCGCCGAACATTCCTTCGATTTCCTCCAGAATTGCGGCAGGTTTTCTTGCCTGATTACGCTGTGCAGCACGCTTTTGAGCTTCTCTGTCGCGTTCTTCACTTGCGTAAGTCAAATGATGGAAACCTGTACCTGCAGGTATTAAACGACCGATAATAACGTTTTCTTTCAAACCTCTTAACAGGTCTTTTTTACCTTCTACAGCTGCTTCTGTCAGAATTCTTGTAGTTTCCTGGAATGAAGCGGCTGAGATGAAGCTTTCAGTATTCAAAGATGCCTTTGTTATACCGAGAAGCATATATTCGCAGGTTGCTTCCTGACCTTCATGTTCTCTTACAGCTTTGTTTTCGTTTTCAAATACCTGAACTTCAACAAGCTCGCCCGGTAAGAGATTTGTATCACCTGAATCAATTACTCTTACTTTCTTTGTCATCTGACGTACGATAATTTCAATGTGTTTATCGGCAATTTCAACACCTTGTGAGCGGTAAACACGCTGAACTTCGTCTACCAGATACTGCTGAGCTTCTTCAGGACCGCAAAGTCTGATAACATCGTGCGGATTCAAAGGACCGCTTGTTAAAGGCTGACCTTTTTTGATTTTTTGCTTATTCTGAACAACAATACTTGCATCAATTGCAAATTTGATTTCAGTTCTGCTTCCGCCTTCTGTTACGAGGAACAATCTCGGAACTTCATCTTCAATTTCAATTTCAGCAACACCGTCTGTTTCAGCTAAAATAGCACAATCTTTTGGTTTTCTTGCTTCAAGAAGTTCTTCAACTCTCGGCAAACCTTGAACGATATCGCCTGTTTTTTCTCTTTCAAATACGAGAGTTGCAAGCATATCACCTCTGAGTACCAGAGAGCCTTCTTCAACCTGCAACATTGTACCTGGGCTGATTAAGTACGGACGACCGTTTCTGATAGTTACTGATTTTGAAGTTACATCAATAATCTTACCTGAAACTGTTGCAACTTCGCCTGATTCAGCAAGCAGAGAATCAAGTTTAATAAAGTCGCCTTTCTTAACAGACGGTTTTGATTTAGTATTGATTACTGTTTCAAAATTTTCGCAGTTCAAAAGTAATCTTCTTGACTCGCTTACATCACCCTTGATTGATGCAACACCGTCATTCAAAGCCAGAACTTCCGTCTTAGCAATAGGTGTTTTAGGATCAATTACCTGACCATTATCAACAAGGAGTTCTGTTTGAAGCGAACTGTTAAGCTTAGAATTGCCTTCCAATTCTCTTCTTACAATCAATGTTTCTAATACAACAATCTTTAACTCGCCTTTTTCGTCTAATTCTACAAGACCTTTAAGGTGAGATAAGTATCCTTGCATTTGAAGAACTAAACTTGTTCTTGTTAGAGTTGCACCATCAAGGTTTCTTACTCTTGCACCGTCTTTGTACTGTAATTGCGTTACAGGAACAATGTTGATAAGTTCATCTGTTGTATTAAATTTGATAGAAACATCTCTCTGGTCTATGAACATCGGCTGAACCGGTCTTACAAGAATCTGGATTGGTTTATCCTCCAAAGATTCTTCCTCTAAAGCAGATGTATCGATTTCTTCATCAAGATCATCAATATCAAGATCATCAAAATCCATTTCCATTATTGTGACAATAGAAGTTTCATTAGCCTTAATACCTTTAGCAATAGTTGTACCGGCTTCTACAACAGAGCCTTCTTCAACTTTAAGTTCTGAAACACTTGATAAAGTATGAACTTCACCAGGTCTGATTGTTACTTCGTGGATAACTTCATTAAATTCCTTGAATTCAACAATACCGTCGATGTGGCAGTATACGTCTTTTACAACTTCTGTACCTGCTGTAACAAAAGTTCCGTTATCTACCATCTTCAATGAAGAGTCTTTATTAATCTGGTGAACTTCTTCCGGAACAAATACAATGTTACCAGGTTTTGTAACGATTTGATTTTCATCAACTTCTACATCAACGTATTTGATTTCACCTGATGAAGATACTGAGCACTCGTCATCAACAAGTTCAGCAATAATCATACCGTTTTCAACAGTTGTATCAATCGGAGCTTTAACGATATATTTTTCACCGGTCTTCTTAACTGTCCACAATTGTTCTTTCTTAGTTTGTTCAAAAGATGCGTTTGCAGGAGTTAATGAAGCAATTACAATAGTAATTTCCTTACCTTGAACAATTTTATTGATTTTGTTCTTTCCGGATTTTACGGCTTCTACTACTAAATCTTCTGAATAACGGACTTCTCCCCCGTGTTCTGAAATCATAATAGTTTCAGCTAATTTATCACCTGCTTTAACTTTCTGCTCGTCAGATACAAGAACCTTAGAACCGCCAGGAAGGTTATAAACATCACCACCTATAATCCATACAATACCGTTTTTGTTAGCGGTTCTTGAAATATTACCCTGTCTGTCTTTCTTTTCATCTGCAACAAAGTCTTCAAATAATACCATACCTGACATATCAGCATTAATATCTTTTGTAGCTTTTTCTGTCAGACGACCCGAATCATTAGCTGATGGTCTGAATTCTGCAAGTTTAAAGTTCTTTTCAACTTTCATACCGTCTTCAAAGAATACTGTTGCGCCGGCAGGAATATGATATTTTGTTGATTTTTTAGCACCTTTTACTTCAATATCGGCTTCATAAATAGAAACTCTTACAACATCACCGTGACGGGTTCTGAGTTCTCTTGTTTTGAGCTTAGATTCAACAGTACCGGCTTCTGTTGCGTGAATTTCTTTTGTAGCTTCTTTAACACCTACAGCACCGCCTGTGTGGAAGGTTCTCATTGTAAGCTGTGTACCTGGTTCACCGATTGACTGAGCTGCAATAATACCGATAGCTTCACCAACATCAACAAGTTTCTGGGTAGTCATTGCCCAGCCGTAGCACTTCTGGCAAACACCATATTCAAGACCGCAGGTTAAACCTGAACGAACTTTCAATTCCTGAAGGTTCAAGTGCGCAATCTTTTTAATATCTTTTCTGTCCATTGTAGTATTTTTAGCTACTAACAATGTTGTGCCGTCTTCATCGTAAATATCCTGAGCAACGGTTCTGCCTAACAATCTGTCAATCAACGGAACAATAACATTGTCACCGTCACAAATCGGCTTCATATTAATGCACTTGTCAGTACCGCAGTCTTTGTCTCTTATAATTACATCCTGAGCTACGTCAACAAGACGTCTTGTTAAGTAACCTGAGTCAGCAGTCTTAAGAGCTGTATCTACCAGACCTTTACGTGCACCGTATGATGAAATGATGTATTCAGTCACTGACAAACCTTCTTTGAAGTTAGAAGTAATCGGCATGTCAACGATTTGTCCCTGTGCGTCAGCCATCAAGCCTCTCATACCAACCAACTGAGATACCTGAGATAAGTTACCTCTTGCACCTGAGAATGCCATCATATATACCGGGTTCAATTTATCGAAGTTTTCAACAACCTGCTCTGTTAATCTTGCGGTTGTTTCAGACCAGGTGTCAATAACCTTGGTATATCTTTCAACTTCTGTGATTTCACCTTTTAAGTATCTGTTTGTAGATTTTTCAATTTCAGCTTCAGCTTCTTTTAGCAATTCCTTCTTTGATTCAGGAACTGTAAGGTCAGCAATAGAAATTGTTACACCTGATTTTGTTGCATATTTATAACCCAAATTCTTAAGTGTGTCTGCAAGTTCTGCAGTTTTAGCACCGCCGAATTCAAGATAAATCTGAGCAAGCAACTTATTCAAGCCCTTTTTGTCCATTTGTTTGTTAATGAACTCAAGAGTGTGAGTTTTTGCATGTGTATAAGTATTTTCCATATTTATATATTCCTCAATTTCTCTATTATTTTTTAAATAATTTGATTAAGCTAATGCTTTTCTTACGGCTTCATTGAATATAATTCTACCAACAGTAGTTTCTATTCTCTTACCTTTTTCATCACGTACCACAATCTTGTCGTGAAGAGAAATTACCTTAGCTTCCAATGCAGCAATTGCGTCATCAAAGCTGTAGAAGTAACCTTTCACTTCTTGTTCCGGATTCTTCAATATTGTTAAATAGTAAAGTCCGAGAACCATATCTTGTGAGTGTGTAATAATCGGTTTGCCGTTTGCCGGAGCCAATATATTATTGGTTGCAAGCATAAGCATTCTTGCCTCGGTTTGAGCTTCAATTGAAAGCGGAACGTGAACAGCCATTTGGTCACCGTCGAAGTCAGCGTTGAATGCTGTACATACCAATGGGTGAAGCTGAATTGCACGACCTTCAACCAATTTAGGTTCAAATGCCTGAATACCTAATCTGTGAAGGGTCGGAGCACGGTTCAATAATACCGGATGTCCGTCAATGATTTCTTCTAAGATATCCCAGACTTTTGCGTCTGATCTTTCAATCATTTTCTTGGCAGATTTGATATTTTGAACAAATCCTCTTTCAATTAATTTATTAACAACAAAAGGCTTGAATAATTCGATAGCCATTTCTTTTGGCAGACCGCACTGGTTAAGCTTCAACGAAGGACCGACTACGATTACAGAACGACCTGAGTAGTCAACACGTTTACCTAACAAGTTTTGACGGAAACGACCCTGTTTACCTTCAATAATGTTAGATAATGATTTCAGCGCTCTGTTATTTGGTCCGACAACGGTTCTTCCGCGTCTGCCGTTATCAATAAGAGCATCAACAGCTTCCTGTAACATACGTTTTTCGTTTCTTACGATAATTTCAGGAGCACCCATTTCCAGTAATCTCTGTAAACGGTTGTTTCTGTTAATTACTCTTCTGTACAAGTCGTTTAAATCAGATGTAGCAAATCTTCCGCCGTCCAGCTGAACCATAGGTCTTAAATCCGGAGGTGTAACAGGAAGTACATCCATAATCATCCATGTTGGCTCAGTTTCAGAAGAAATTAAAGAATCAAGCAATCTTAATCTCTTGATTAATTTGCCTTTTCTCTGAACAGAGGTTACATGACCAGCCAGTTCTGTTCTGATTTCATCAGCAAGTTCGTGAATATTTATTTCACCAAGTAGTTTCTTAATTGCTTCTGCACCGATTCCGACTTCAAGTTTGGATTCTTCATTTTCCATCATAAAGTCTTCATATTCTTCTTCCGAAAGAAGCTGTAATTTCTTGAACGGGCTGTCTGCAGGATCAATTACAACATAGTTATTAAAGTAAATAACCTGTTCCAAGTCCTTCAATGTCATATCAAGAAGCAGACCCAAATAAGACGGAATACCTTTCAAGAACCAGATGTGAGATACAGGAGCTGCAAGCTTGATGTGTCCCATTCTGTGACGTCTTACTTTTGAATCAGTAACTTCTACACCGCATCTTTCGCAGATAATACCTTTATGACGAACTCTTTTGTACTTTCCGCAATAGCATTCCCAGTCCTTTGTAGGTCCAAAGATTCTTTCGCAGAAAAGACCGTCACGTTCAGGTTTTAAAGTTCTGTAGTTAATTGTTTCAGGTTTTGTAACCTCGCCGTAAGACCACTTCAAAATCCTTTCAGGTGAAGCGATACTTATGCGTATATAATCAAAATAATCAATACTTGTAGACAATTTTCTATCTCCTTATATTTCACCGAGTGTAGCTGATGTATCAAAGAAGTTAATATTTAACAACTCTGAATCAATGTCCGATAAAGTTCTCTTTGGAGCAGCTTTTCTCAAATCGTCCATATCAGACATCAAGTCAACTTCTACACCGTTTTTCTTAGCTACTGTAATATCTAAACCGATACTTTGCAATTCTCTTACAAGTACCTTAAATGATTCAGGAATACCAGGTCTAGGAATATTGTCACCCTTAACGATTGCTTCATAAGCTCTGTTACGTCCGTTAACATCATCTGATTTGATTGTTAACATTTCTTGCAGAGTATAAGCTGCACCGTAAGCTTCCAATGCCCAAACTTCCATTTCACCGAATCTTTGACCGCCGAACTGTGCCTTACCGCCTAACGGCTGTTGTGTTACTAATGAGTAAGGACCTGTTGAACGTGCGTGAATCTTATCATCAACAAGGTGGACAAGTTTCAGGATATAAGATAAGCCGACTGCAATCGGTTCATCAAACGGCTCGCCTGTTCTTCCGTCAATCAGATAAACTTTACCGTCTTCTCTTACCCAATCGCATCCTGATTCTTTGATACCTCTTAGAAGTTCTGCCTTTGTTGCAATTTCAGACTGGTTGTCGCCGTATCTTTCGTCAAAAGACGGAGCTTCATAGTGTTCACCGGTTAAGTATGCTGCCAAACCTAACAAGCATTCATAAGTTTGACCAACGTTCATACGGGAAGGAACACCAAGAGGGTTTAATACGATATCTACCGGAGTACCATCAGGCAGGAACGGCATGTCTTCTTTAGGAAGTATTCTTGAAACAATACCTTTGTTTCCATGACGTCCTGAAAGTTTATCACCAACAGAAACCTTACGTTTTTGAGCAATATAAACTCTGATTACTGTATTTGCTCCAGGCGGCAATTCGTCACCTTTTTCTCTGTCGAATACTTTAACGTCAAGAACTCTTCCGCCTTCACCATGAGGAACTCTTAAAGAATTATCTTTAACATCTCTAGCCTTTTCAGCAAAGATTGCTCTTAAAAGCTTTTCTTCCGGCGGATGTTCTGATTCACCTTTCGGAGTAACTTTACCGACAAGGATATCGTCAGCGTAAACTCTTGCACCGATACGAACAATACCGCGTTCGTCTAAGTGTCTCAAAGCTTCCTCTGAAACGTTCGGAATTTCTCTTGTGATTTCTTCCGGACCGAGTTTTGTCTGTCTTGCATCTATTTCCAATTTTTCAATGTGAACAGATGTAAATATATCATCATGTACGCATCTTTCGGAAAGAAGGATAGCATCTTCGAAGTTATATCCTTCCCAAGGCATATATGCAACCAGAATGTTTTTACCGATTGAAAGCTCTCCGCAGCTTGTAGAAGCACCGTCTGCAATTACATCGCCCGCATGAACCTTATCACCTTCGTGAACAATCGGTTTCTGGTTAATACATGTATCCTGGTTAGAACGTACATATTTCATTAATGTATGTAAGTGCTGCTTGCCGTGAACATCTCTGATAATGATTTCTTCACCGACAACTCTTTCTACAACACCGTCAACTTTAGCGCAAACTACCATACCTGAGTCTTTTGCGACTCTTCTTTCCATACCGGTACCTACAACTGGTCTTTCCGTAATAAGAAGAGGTACTGATTGACGCTGCATGTTTGAACCCATCAAAGCTCGGTTAGCATCGTCGTGTTCAATGAACGGAATCATAGAAGTTGCAACAGAGATAATCTGGATAGGGCAAACACCCATATAGTCAACTTTTGAAGATTCGCACATGATAAATTCCGATCTGTAACGAACAGGAATTTGTGATGCTTTAAATGTTTTATCCGGATTCAACTGAACGTCTGCCGGAGCGCATCTGTAGTTTTCATCTTCATCTGCTGTCATATATACAACTTCGTCAGTTACTTTGCCGTCTTTTACAACAAAGAACGGAGATTCAATAAAGCCGTATTCATTAACTCTTGCGTGAGTTGCAAGTGAACCTATCAAACCAGCGTTCGGACCTTCCGGAGTTTCGATAGGACAAATACGTCCGTAGTGGGAAGGGTGAATATCACGAACCGCAAAACCGGCTCTTTCTCTCTGCAAACCGCCGGGTCCTAATGCTGAAATACGTCTCTTGTGGGTTAATTCAGCAAGCGGGTTAATCTGGTCCATGAACTGTGATAACTGAGAAGAACCGAAGAATTCTTTCAATGAAGCAACTAACGGTTTTGTATTCAACAAGTTCAACGGAGTTAATGTTTCAGAATCCTGAAGGGTCATTCTTTCTTTAACAATTCTTTCAATTCTTGATAAACCAACTCTGAACTGGTTTTGAAGAAGTTCGCCTACTGAACGGATTCTTCTGTTTCCTAAGTGGTCAATATCATCTAAAGAACCTTCGTCATAAGTCAGATTAATCAAGTATTCAATAGATGCTACAATATCCTGAACAGTAAGAGTTCTCTGGTTTTTAGAGATATTCAGGTTTAATTTCTTATTCAATTTATAACGACCTACACGACCGATATCGTATTTCTTTTCATCAAAGAATCTTGATTCAAGAATCTGACGTCCGCCTTGAGCAGAAGCCGGATCTCCCGGTCTTAATTTCTTGTATAAGTCGATTAAAGCATCATCTGTAGTTTCAGTAGTATCTTTATCCAATGTTTTCTTCAAGAATTCAAAGTGAGTGAACAAAGATTCCATCTCTGATACTGTAATACCCATTGCCTTCAACAGAGTTGTAGCAAGGATTTTTCTGTTTTTATCAATCTTAACGTAAATAATATCGTTAGAATCCGTTTCAATCTTTAACCATGCCCCGCGGTTAGGAATCATTGTAGCGTTATAAAGTCTCTTACCTGTAGGAGAGATTTCTCTCTTGAAGTAAACGCCAGGGGAACGGACAATTTGCGAAACGATAACACGTTCTGCACCGTTAACGATAAATGTACCTTTATCAGTCATTGTAGGAATATCACCGATATAGACTTCCTGTTCTTTGATTTCACCGCTGTCACGGTTAACAAGTCTTACCATTACACGAAGCTGTTTTGCATAAGTTGCATCGTGAATGCGGGCTTCTTCAACCGTATATTTTGCATTATCAAACGTGTAGTTAGGAAGGAAGTGGAGTTCTAATCTGCCTGTGTAATCTTTTACAGGAGAAAAAGCCAATAACTCTTCTTTTAAACCTTCTTTTAAAAACCATTCAAATGATTTTTTCTGCACGTCAATTAAATCCGGTAAATCATCCAAACGAGTATTAGGTATACCCATTGGAGTTACTCTTTTTGCATATTCTGTCGACATTAATTCACCTCATCTATTCTAATGATGTACTATATAAAAAATTTATTATTTTTGTTCTACTTTTATTTCGGACATAATTATCCCATATACAGCATGTTATCTTATCGTACAACATCAAAATGACGAGTCAAGTTAATAAGGGTATAATGCACAATTTTTCAAGTGGTTTGTTTACAAAAATTTACAAAGAAGTAAATTTGAAGGCGAATAATTGCCAGATTTCTGCGAATAAAAAATCTTTTCTTTGTACGAACAAACCAGCTCAAATATGGTAGTATAACTTAAAATATCGTATAAAATTGCTATCATAATTGCATTAGGTCGATTACTTGCGTATAGTTTGTTGTAGATAGATTCTAATGTTTTCTTTACGGTACTGTCTGTAACAGACAAAATAAATGCTATTTGATAATTAGTAAAACCAAGTGCCATAAGGGATAAATATTCTTTTTCTCTTCTGGTTAAATGTTTTATGTTTATATCTTGTCCGGCTAATAGTATATTTTTATTATCGATTTGCTTTCTCATACAAATATAATAATATATTGGTCAACAAAAATAAAACTAGTCAAAATACTAGTTTTATTTTATTGGCTTAGAAAAACAGAAAGTTGTTACATTACTTAATATTTGAGCAAATATAGAATTAAAAATTACTTTATTTATATATAAGTAAAAGGATTAGTGTGCTTGAATATTTCAAATAGTGTAAATCAGGATAAACCTGTAAATAACCGCGTTAACCAGCCGTCTTTCAGGGCTGGAATGTCAAATTTGCTTAATCTTAGCGGCAACACTATGCAGTGGATTGAGAATCAGGGATTTTTGGCATCTTTTCTTATACAGGATTTCGGCGGAATGACAGTCCCGCGTACTGCTGCAGGATTTTTAAGAGACAAAGAAAATACCGGACATTACAATATGCAGGAAGGTTTTGAAGTTTTCGGAAGAGAAGTTCTAACCGGTCCGAGCATGATGGCAGTAGCTCCGCTTGCGATGCTTATAGCTGCAAAATTCGGACGTTCTACAAGCGTAAACACCGCTCTTATCAAACGTTTTGGCAATAGTCTCAGAGAACTTGTTTCAAAACCTGAGTTTGATAAGAAATTATTGGAAAATCCGGAAAAATTTAAACAGGTATTTTATAAGAGTAATATAGAAAAAATGCTTAACGATACCATTGGTAAAGAAAATACAACAAAAGAATCCATAGACTATATATTAAAGCAGGTAAACAACTTCGAAAATACAAATATAAAAGGAAGGCGGGCAAGAAACAAATATAAAAAATCCTGCATGGACAATATTGTTGAGCATATTAATAATCTTAAGTATAGCAGCAGTGACGAACTTGATATGCTGCAAAAAGTAAAATTCGGCTCTGACAAGTTAGACAGCAAAAAAGTATTTTCGACAAAAGATGCAATTGATGGCATGATAAAATATTCAAATGATGCAATTACAGCTAATAAGCATCTTAAAACTCTTGATGAAATTCAGGCTGAAAGCATTAAAAACAAATCTTTAGCCAAAAGATTAATTACCAATATTTCAACAATGGCAGCAACATTAGGCGTTTTATCAGTCTTACCTAAAATATACGCAAGAAGTGATACTGCGCCGGGAGCCAGAAAGGTAGAAGATCAAAAAACAAGAGATTATAATATTGCTTTTGAAGGCAAGCAGCCTAACAAAAATCTGTTAGAAAAAATAGGAAAACAGATAGGCAAAAATGACAGTGATTTTGTATCCTCAGAGCTTGAATACAACGGTCATAACTTTACAAATACTCTAATGGCAGGGCTTTCCGTATTCGGACTGTTATTCCCGCGCGGAATGAGAGCGTACAGCCGCGCGCAGGTTGATGAGGACGGCAAAAAGGATTTGACAGAATTATGGGAAATTATTTTGAGAGATTTAACCTCAAGCCTTTCTGTTGTATTTGCAGTTCCGATGCTTACAAGAGCATGTGTAACTTCGTATGAAAAGAATTCCGGCTTTGTTCTTATGCACAAGGACAGGAACAGTAATTCGAAGCTTAAATCATCGCTTGATTTGTTAAATCCGTACAGTAAAGCCCATGTCCTTACGAATTCAGAGATTAATGCTCTTTATAATAATATAGACTCAAAGTCTAAAATGCTGAACTTCTGTAACTATATTGATAAAAACAACGGTGATTTACAGAAAATTTTATCTAAATCCGAACATGCCGGAACAATATTCAATAAGTCTACAGTAGAACTTGCTTCACTAAAAGGACTGGATAAATCTGCAAAAAATAAAAAAATAATTTCAGTAATTGAAAATTTAAGCAAAGATAATGCGGATGATTTAATTAAAAACTTAATGAAAACAACAGATAAAATGAAAAGCAACAAAATAGCGACCTTCGCAAGAGGTCTGACTTCCGTTCCCGGTGTTATAACAACATTCTTCATATCACCATATATTCTCGGATGGTTTATACCAAGGCTTACATATAAAAATACAAGACGCATCCATGAGAAACAGGACAGAGAGCGGGAAGAGCGCGAAGCTAAAAAGATAAATACAAAAGTTTAAATTATAAATACATTGCTAGAATATTTTTTACATAATTCTGCGTTTCTTTATATGGAGGGACTCCGTCATATTTATCAACTGCGCCCGGACCAGCATTATAAGCGGCAAGAGCCAGTATAACATTTCCATTATATTTATCCAGCATGGATTTTAAATATCTTACCCCTCCGTCAACATTTTGCTCCGGATCCATCGGATTAGTAACGCCAAGTCCTTTTGCAGTAGCAGGCATAAGCTGCATTAATCCCATTGCGCCTACTTTTGATTTTGCGTTCGGATTAAAGCCTGATTCTTGCTTAACCAGAGCATTAACCAGTTTTTCATCAACACCATGTTTTTTGGCAGCTCTTAAAATAATATTTTTTATTTGATCTTTAGTTGTAATTTTATCTTTTGCCGTTGCAGCCTGAGATGTATAAATATTTGCATTAACACGTGTAGACGGTTTAGTTAAGAGATCTCCGAACTTTACATTTGCGGATTTCTTTAAAACATTATCGAAGCTTTGAATCTGTGCCTGCTGGGTTTCAGCAGGAGTCTGCTTCTCAACGGGTGTCCACTGCTCGTTTAAAGTATTTATATAGTTATTCATTTGAACGGCACGCTGCATTGCACTTGCTCTGCCGGAGTTTGATAATAAATTCTGTATCATTGATGAAAACATACAAATAATCCTTTCATTAGTTATGTACGTACATAATTGATGAAACTTTAAGAGTGTAACTCAAATATCCACCATTTGATTTAATTAAACAGAAGAAAAAGTCAAACAAGCATGGTCGGGCATGCTAAAATATAGATTTTTTTTTTATAGTATGGTATTATTAACGATAGTATGGGAGAGTGTTAGGTGAATACTGATAATTTTACAATAGAGAGCTCTGATATTGAATTTGCTCAAAATATATGCAAACTGATTGCTGATACAGATGTTCGCAACCGCGCGGTTGCAAATGCCATGGCAGGAAGAATAGCCGCTAAATATTTTGATACGGAAACTTATGATATTGACACTGATTCCGGTTTGCATAATATCGGCATAGTTCTTCAGGATATCGATATATCTGATATTTATATTAATAATGCATATATTGATGTGCGTGTGTTCTTTAATGAAGACGAAATTGTCATTCCGGCAGAACATTTTGACAATAACCTGCTCCCGGCTGCATATATGTTTATCAAAATTAATGCAGATTTATCAGGAGCAGAAGTTATAGGATTTAAGAACCCGGAAACCATTGATAAAGCTAAGTTAAATGACGGCTATTTTAAACTTACGGAAGACGATATGGAATCTTTTTATGATGTAGAGCCGCTGCTTGCCGCTTACGTTGATGATTCTATTGAAGTGGAAGACAAGGATATTTTTGAATATTTAGATAATACACTTGATGATAAAAATGCATTCTATGCCTCACTCTTAAAATCAAAGGACGGTCGTTTGCGCTTAGCAAAAGCTGCAAAGGCAAAACTGATTTTTAAATATATATCTATTAACAAAGCTCCGGTTGATACTAATACTTCAAATGAAGAACAGGAACTTGATTTTATAGATGACTTTAATATTGAATCAGAAGAATTAGTTTTGAGTGACACATTAGATAGCTCTTCTGGCAGTCCTGAACCGGATATGATTCCGGAAGCAAGCATAGAAAACTTTCTTGTTGATGATATAGAAGAGCTGCCTATAGAAGAGGATAATACAGATAATAGTGACTCTTTGCAGACAGAAGAAAGTTCAACTGATTTAACAGAAGAGGACTTAGAACGAGAGCTTGATGCTACTGATGAACAGTCCGAAGAGCTGTCGGATGAAACAGAAGAAGAGTTCAATGCTAATAGCGCGGAAGAAAATGATGACGATGTTATAGTTGATGATAATATTGAAATTACAGAAGAAAATGAAATCGATGAAAGCAGTTTGTCAGAGGAAAGCGTTCAAGAAGAGATTCCTGAATATACTACAGTAACCACACCTAATGTCTTAGATGAATTATCCAATGAAGATTCAGATGTTTCAGAAGTTGAAGACAGTGAGAATTCAGAACTCCCGGATGGAAATCAGGAAGAGCAAATTAATGCGCTGTTCCATAATGAAGATGATACAATTGTTGATGAAGATGAAGTTTCTCCGGGGATGAAAGTTTACCAAAATAAACGAAAAAACTCGGCAGTAGCACCATTACTTATATTAACACTGCTTATAATCGCCGGAGCGCTCGGTTATACAGGATATACCAAATTTTTATCAGCACCGCCTCAAAGTGAAGATACATCAATAATTCCGGAGGCAAATAAAACTGCAAATATGCCTGAACCGAAAAAAGAAACTGTAGATGCAATGCCGATTGAAACAGTTGAACAAACAGAGGAGCCTGAAGATTCAAATATAGCCGTTTCAACATCTATTCCTGCAATTGAACAAAATCTTGATGCCTCAATATTGGTTTCAAACTTAAAAGTTGACTGGGAAGTTCCTGCCGGCTATGCTTCTAATACTTCTGCCAAACGGTATCTGGTTAAACTTGGTAAAATTATCCAATTAAATCTTAAAACGGAATTATTACTGCTGAGCAAACCGCCGATTACTAACAAAATTGCTGTTGAAATTACATACAATCGCGGCAGCAGAAAGTTTGAAGCTACAGGCATAACTATTTCAAGCGGAGAAAAATCTGTTGATGATTTAATTTTGCAGACGGTAAATAAAGCTCTGGCAATGAATTTAAGCACAAATACAGACTCTTTTGCTAAACTGCAAGGCAATCCTGTATTAATTATACATTTGTAAACCGGAAGAAGAGAATTATTATGGAAAAAGAAAACAAGAATTACAGATTAATTGAAAGTTTTATAAAAAAGCATAAAAAATATCCTGGTCTTGAATCAATTCTTGACGATATTATTGATGATGTTTACTCTCATTCAGAAGTAATTCTAAATACTGTTACCAACGAAAGTGTAATAAATGCTTATTTAGAGAAGGTTGTCTCAACATCTATAATAACGGTTCCTAAAAGATTGGGCATACGAAACAGTATACCAAGCAGAGTTATAGAAATAAAACCTAAGCAGGAAATTCCAAAAGTAGATAAAGCATTGGTTGACAGGATGATTAATAATGCCGAACCGGTTGATGCAGGTAGTAAAATACCGACAATGACTGCCGAAGAGGAGTTTGCTTTAGACAATAAAACATTGGATAACATAGAAAATATTACAATTGAAGAACCTATGTTAACAGAAACCAATGAACAACTGATTGTTCATGAAGAAGAGCCGCTATTACTTGAAGAAACAGAAGCGGAAAGTGTAGAATTACAAAATGATTTATCTTTCTCTAATATAGAAACAGAAGAAAGTGAATTATCATCAGAGGTTATTGAACAAAAATTAGAGGATAATTCTGAGGAAAATATTATTGACAACAATGTTTATACAGAACCGGAGCTATCTGTTTCTGATACAGAATTAGTTGACAATACAAACAACGAAGAGGTGCTTGATAAAGTTAATACAGATGTTCAAGAGCCGGTTGATATTCCTGAAAGCAGTGTGTCTGATGATTTGCAAACAGATATAACATCAGAGCCTGAACAGACTGAAACAATTGAGGCTA
The DNA here is from genome assembly GCA_949296355.1 of uncultured bacterium. Lineage (GTDB taxonomy): Bacteria > Cyanobacteriota > Vampirovibrionia > Gastranaerophilales > Gastranaerophilaceae > CAG-196. The sequence continues at coordinate 69,848 of CASFPS010000004.1, forward strand.
TAAGTTTAGATCCGAATATTCATGAATACGAAATAACTCAGACAATACAGGAAGAAATACCGTCCGAAGACTTCAAATCTTCTATAGAAGATATTGACTTACAGTCCAATGAAGAAGATTTTTCTGATGAGGCAGATGATTTAGAAATAGAAGAAGTTAATAATACCGGTGAAACTGAACTTACAGAAGAAAACCCGATTCTTAATGAAAAATCAGAAGTAAAAGAAGAACCTTCCGTTAACGTTGATGTTGTAAACTTAGATAGTTACATCATTGAAGAAGACGAAGATGAAAAGGAAATCGGCGATTTAATTCTGGAAGATATCGAACACCCGCAGAATGATAATGATGAAAATGCTCCGGATAAAACGCAAGAAGAAATAGAGGTTCAGGAAGAAGAAGTTATTGACAATAACGTTAATGTGGAACCGGAAGAAGAAGATAATGATGATGGCTCTTCTCAAGACACTGAGCAGGAGGAAGACAACCTTATAGATCTAGGGGCTTTCATAGAAGAAAATCAGGAAGAGGTTAATGAACAATCCATACCGGATACTGAAGATTTACTCGGCAGTGTCGAGCTTGAGGTTGAGCCGGAGGAAGCTTCTCATATAGAACAAGAGCCCGAAGAGCCAAGCGTTCAGGAGACTATTTCCGAAACAGAAGAACCTTATTCGATTGAAGACATTGAAGAAACCGATGTAACGGAAAATACAGAAGAAAATGAAATAGAAGAACAAGAGAGTGCTTTACAAGAAAATATAAACACTGTAGAAGAATTACAGGATGAAGCTGATGTAACTTTGCCTGAAGCTGAAGATATAACAACAGAAAGCAATGAAGAAGAGCTTGAAAATAGTGATAGTCTAATCTTTGATGAGCCGGAGACTTTAGAAGATTTATCCGCAGATATATCTGACAATGATTTCTCAATAGACATTGAAGACGATACTTTAATACAAGAATCAGATGTTACCGACTTTCTTCAAGAAGAGAATAGTTCTTTCAATTTGGAAGAAGAACCGCTTGTTGAAGATATATTAGAAGAAAGTGATGATAATTCAGAAAATGTATCAGAGCTCAAAGCAGAAGGATACACTACTATAAATTATTCCCAATTTAATTTTGAACCGGATTTAAACGGTCTGGAAGAGAGTATTGATAAAGAGCTGATAACCAAAGATCTTGAAGAACTTTCAAATAAAAATCCGGATTTGAATATTTTAAAAATATATAATCTTAAGTACAAAGAGAATCAAACAATACCTAAAATTGCATCAGATTTACAAATAAGCGAAGAACAGGTTATTGAAGCTTTGAATGAAATTATTGCAGTTATATAAGGACTATATTCATGCAATGTCCCAAATGTAAAAATGAAATTGAAGATAATGCATTAAGGTGCAGCCATTGCGGAGCCAAAGTCGCATCAATATGCAAAAGCTGCGGGACAATTAATCCAATAACATCAATAGAGTGTTCCGGCTGCCATAAAGTTTTAATTAAAATTTGCAGCGATTGCGGGGCTGCAAATTTACCTGACGCAAAAGTTTGCAGGAAATGCGGTATAGAATTTGTTAAACCTAAAGTTGCACCTGAGCCGGTGTATACAGCAAATACAAATTCACAGCAAAAAGTAAAAGCAAAGCTCCTTGAAGCAATAAAGGATGCTGATTCTACAATAATTACAATCAGCGGTGAAAGCGGTATCGGGAAAAACCTTGTACTCAGGTATACGATAAATGAATTAAAAAATGCTAAATTAATCTGGCTGTTAGGAACTTGTACCCAGGTAACACAACTATCTCCGTTCGGGTATTTTCAGGATTTATTATTAAATTTCTTCAATATTAACAATTTTTGTCCGGACACTTTACAATTGAAAAAAAATTCAATTAAATTTTTTAAACAGGACTTTCCATCGTTATCAAACCAGGAAATATTAGACTTACTGAATTTTTTATATCCGGAAAACTTAGATATATACGAAAATATATATATAAATAAAGCCAAAACATTTTTAATGATGAAAAAGGTAATACTTACCATTGTTGAAAAAATGAAGGTTGTATTTATTGTAGACAATTTCGAAAACATTGATGGAATGTCATTTGATTTTCTGCAAGAGCTTCTTAAAGATGAATATATTCTTGAGAGATGCAAATTTATTCTAATATCTTCTATCACCCGACCGGGACTGGGCTGCATCACATCCCCTCTGCTTACAGAAAATAATTATACAGATTTAACGATAGCTCCTTTTACAAAAAATCAGGTAGATATTTTAACGCATCAATATAATGACGTTAACGCAGGAGAGGATTTTATTAATCTTGCCTGCAAAGTTTCTTCCGGTAATCCTGCTGTCATCGAACAAATGATTCTCTTGCACAAAGACATTACAAAAAAGAAATTAAAACATATTCAATATAATTCATTAGAAAGTATAATTGAAACTCGTCTAACATTGCTAAAGCAGGAAGATTACAGCGCTTACCGTATATTAATTGCAATGACTATTTTAGGCTGCAAGTTTTATCCTGCAGTGCTAGAACATTTTGATAATAATCCGCCGGAAGAATTCGAACGGATAATAGAAACACTTGTCCAGAAAGGCTTTGTCCAACAGATAAATAATCTCTCTTTTGAGTTTAAGAGTTATTCTGTCTGGAAGGCTATAGCAGCAATAATAAAGAATGAAGACATACTGTCTGAAATATTAAATATTTTATATGAAATATTAAGTATGTACAAGCAATCGTCACTGGCACTTTTAGGCTATGTTGTACAAAAGCTGAACAATTCCCAGCAAGCCTTTCAGATTTGGACATTATTAATGAAACAGGCTGCTTATATTGGTGATATAGGCTTATATATTATTGCCCAGAAGCAGTCACTAAAGCTTGTTGAAAATAAAACAGATGTTTCTTCTCAAAAAATAAAAAGAAATATTTACACGCGGGTAGGTAAGCTGCTTGAACCAATTGATTTTGAGACATCTTTTACATACTTGCAAAATGCGATAATGCTGCTGGATGATAACGCTGAATACGAGCATATTGAACTGCTTGGTTATCTGGCTTCTTGTTCTATGAAAAAAGGAAATTATTGGGGCGTGATAGAATGTGCGGACAGCGTTCTTAATAAAGTTCCGGAAGAGATGGAACTTGAACGTACACTTGTAAAATCCCGACAAACCCGCCCGTTATTAAAACTCGGCAATTACGGTCAGACAATCAACCTTATTGATACGGAAATAAGACCTTGTATTGAAAGGTATATCAGCAGAAATAAAAATACTCCGGTAATAAATATGCAGGATTTATTTGAAACCTGGCTGGAATTGTATTTTGATTTAGCGGAAGCCCTGACATTTCAAGGTGACTGCCGTATGTTTGAAATTATCAAAGTAATATTTGATATTATAGAACGCAATCAAATTGCAGAACCGGCTGTTCTTTGCAGGGCGCATCTCGCTCTTGCACTTGCAAATACAATAAAAGGCGACTTGAATACTTCTGAAAAAATATTAGACGATATTCTGAAAGAATATTCATTAGATACTATGGACTCCTTCATTGTTTCAAGGTGGAATTTTATTGATATACTCAATAAATTTACTAAAAAAGATTATAACAGCCTATATACAGAGCTTTTTAACGTTGTTGCATATGCAAACAATGTTAATGATAACTTTACAAAAAATATTCTTAAAACATTACTTGCAAAAATGTTCAAAGACAAAAATGAGAATAAAAAAGCTCTGGAAATTCTTGAGGAGCAGGTTGCTTATTTTGCAAAAGAAAAAATTGCAACCGGAGTTTTATTAGCCTGGTATCTGATTGCAGAAACCCGCTTGATTACAAACGGGACTCAATTTGCACTTGATATTGCAACAAAAGCGCTTGATATAGCACAGGGTCCAAACATAAATAACTATTACTTCATAGCTTTGTATAACAAACTCATTGGTGAAATATACATGGCTAAGCAAGATTTTGATTCCGCAAAAGTATACCTGGAAAAATCAATATTCATTGCAAAACAATTTAATCTGGAGGCAGTACTGATAAAAGGATATCTTCTATATGCTAAACTCTATCAGGAACTTGCACTTCCTAAATCAACACTCCGTTCAAACTACATTAAACAAGCTTTAAAAATGTTCCAGCTTGCAAAAAATGTAAGCATAGCAGCCACTCACACTTATTTGCAAAAGAATATTAAAGAAGAGCTTACAATCCTTTCTTCTTTTTGCAAATTAAACGGCATTATTATAAAAAAGGGCACTAAGTAAGATAATCTTCAGGATTGCCGGAATAATCGGCAATCAATCCTTCTTCGGAAGCAGCTTCCGGGAGTGACTCATAATCCTGTAAAGATTCTCTATACGCAATTGCTCTTTTATTAAGTTCGTCAATTGCCATAGGACCGGTTAAAACTTCCAGCACTTCCCCGTTTTTGTCGTAAACTTTGAGCCGCGGAATTTCAACTCCTGAAGGGGTTTTAAATCCCATTAAAGAAATTTTTCCGTATTCTCCAAATCCGTCTTTTATTTCATAGTAAATTTCTTTCAGATTTTCATTGTCAAGACAGGCAAGAGCAACATTATTGGAAGTTTCTCTCTGCACCCAGTCCTGAACAGTCTGTGTTTCTTCCATTAATTCCAGTAATTGTTCCTTAGTTGCGCTTATACGCCTGAATAAAGGGTCGCCGCCTCTTCCTATAGCAGTAGGTCCCTTTTCGCGAGGAGCATGAATTCTGTACGCAGCCTCATCTATAATCTTGCCGCCTCCTTGTGCTTGCTGGGGCTGCTCGTTTGCACCTTTCTCAACTCTGAAATTATCATCTGACATTTTTAATTACTCCTTATAGTTTGTATTACGGCATTTTTTTCAAAAACTTTAATGATTTTGGAGAAAACTTTACAAAGCTTTACAAAAGAAGTATTATTTTAATATGTTACCTAAAGAATTAAGACTAAAAAAAAGAAGCGCCTTCAATGCAACATATAAAACAGGAAAGTCCTTTCATAATGACGGTATAACAATGTTCTGCGGCAGAAAAAATGAAATGCGGCATCCTACAAAAGCCGGTTTTGTTGTAAGCAAAAAAATACATAAAAGGGCGGTCAAAAGAAACCGCATAAAAAGACTTATGAGGGAAAGTTACAGACTTTTTGTCAAGAATAACGGAACGCCCGAGAAGTATATGTCAGTAATTTTTGTTGCATCAACCAAGCTTCTTAATAAAGATTTCAAATTTATTGATACCGCTATCTTAAAACTGGTCGAAAAGCTATGATTGACGGAATTGTAACACCAAGACTCAGAGATATTGATTATCTTGCACCCTCAGCACCTTATCCTGCCGTACCGTCAGGAATAACAGTTCATCAAAAAACAATCTACAGATACTCAATACCGACAGATGAGCAGCCTACGCTTACAATACAGAATTACATACCTGATTACAACGGCAATTTTATAAAACCCGGGCACTACGAGCTTGCACTCTCCGACGACAGAGAATTTCTATATCTTCTAGAAAGTAAAGATTTAATTGCAGTTATTCCTGTATTCAAAATAGATGAGAATAAAAAAGAGCTTAAATTGTATTATGAAAGTAAAAAAAAGCTTGATAAAGATGATAAAAGGAAACTTGCAAAGAAAAAGAGGAAGGAAAAATTTCAGAAAATAATTGATGCAAAATACGCTAAAACAGGCGCAACTCCGCCCCGGGATTATATACATATGGAAGCTTCTATTGAGTATGTTAAAAACGGCGGATACTATCTTCTAAAATACGAAAAAGGATTTATCAGAGCCTGGGGTGCTATAAAAGTAAAACAGGACTAATCTTGTACAATTTCCGAATTTTTTATATAATAGACCTAATATGAGCGAGCTTAAGAATGAACATAATACTTTTTACATATCACATAGAATTGAGCTTCTAATCTGGCTCCTCGTTATATTATTAATTTTAGCAGTATCAACCTTTTTTCAGCATATAAATACGCAAAAAGACAATGACTATACAATATTTATGAATGATGTAGACGGACTGATTGAAGGTTCTCCTGTCAGAATGATGGGTATTGAGGTGGGTTATATTACCAAAATAAAACCTACAAATGGAGAAGTTTACATAAAGTTTTTAATCACTGATAATTCAATTACCATTCCGCAGGGAACAGTTGCAACGGTCGAATTTAACGGCATGGCAGGGTCAAAATCTTTAGAGCTTTATCTGCCGGATAAGACTACATATATAGATAAAAATGTTCCGATTCTGACTGTAAATCCGCCCAAACGTCTCCACGATGCTGCCGGACTTTTGAGTGATATGTTTGATAAATTAAGTTCAATTATTTATACATCATCTTCTTTTGGAAATAAGATTAAGTTTATAGAATTACCGACCGGGGGTGAACCACAAGATTTTATTAAATTTTTAGACTATGCTGATAACCTGGTTGATAATTCCAATAAAAAAGCTGAAGATTTAAACAAAAAATTGACAGAACTAAAAAATAGCAGAGGTAAGATAAATGATGAACACACAAAATAAATTAAAAATTATAACAAATCCTATCGTAAATCAAAGCTTGTGCACGATGCGGAATAAAAATACAGATACGGAAGGTGTAAGACTTGCTGCAAGAAAGCTTACAAGGATTTTACTTTATGAAGCGACAAAAAATTTGCCGCAAAAAAATATAGAAATTGAAACTCCTCTTGCTAAATTTAATACTCAAACTATAAATCCTGATATTACAATTATAATTTCTCCGATTTTAAGAGCAGGTCTGATTTTTACGGACGAAGCGGTTGATATCCTGCCTCAAGCTACAATAAGACATATAGGAATGTACAGGGATGAAAAGACCTTAAAACCGGTCTGGTATTATAATAAAGTACCAATGCCGGTGGATAATCCCGAAAACTATTATGTTTACATAACAGACCCAATGCTTGCAACAGGGAATTCTCTGACGGAAGCTATAAAACTTTATGTGGATAAAGGAATACCCGAAGCCAATATTTGTTGTGTGTGTATGATATCAGCTCCTGAGGGGATAAATAAAGTTTTTGAGAACTATCCTGATATAACACTCATTGTTGCGGCAGTTGATTCACATCTTAATGAGCACGGATACATCGTTCCGGGTATGGGAGATGCCGGTGACAGGATATTTAATACGTAAATTTTTGTAAATTTTTATAATTGGAAAATATATTAAAGCATTTTGGCATATATGTATTATTATATTTATATGGATGGTATAAATATTCTTACAGAACGAGAAATTAAAATTCTTTCTCTCATAATTGAAGGAAAAAGCAATCCTGAAATAGCAGATGAGCTAATAATTTCCATACATACAGTAAAGGCTCACATCGAAAGCATTTACAGAAAGCTTGGAGTGCATAATAAAGTGCAGGCTGCTGTTTATGCGATTCTGAATCATACGATTGAAGAGCACACTAAAATTTCCCGGAAAAGGAAAGTTGGGCTGGATTATACCGAACAAGATAATTAACCGCATCTACAGGTGAATTTGCTATATAGTATAGATTTTGCGTATCAGGTTTTGCAAAGTTGCATTCAATTATGTCAAGAAAGAATTTAATTAAATTAGTATAAAAACCTTTAGTATTCAAAAAAACTATAGGTTTAGAATTGTATCCCAACTGCTTTTGCACTATCATCTCTGAAATTTCTTCCAGAGTACCAAAACCTCCGGGCAGAGCAATAACAGCATCCGAAAGCTCATCCATCTTGGCTTTTCTTTCGCGCATACCTTCTGTTAAATAGAATTCACTGCAATCCTCCGGATTACCGACTCCGCAATCGTAAAGTCTTTGCGGCATAACTCCGATAATTTTCCCGCCGTATTTTTGAACGGAAGCAGCACAAGCATACATTGCACCAAGCCGGCTTCCGCCATATACAATATTCATTCCGTGTTTTCCCAGTAATTCACCCAATTTTGCGGCATCTTCATAAAAAGACGCTTCCAAAAGATTAGATGATGAGGCGAAAACACAAACATTTTTTACCATTAGTCAAAGCTCCCGCCTATTAAATAATAGTTTGAACAGCAAAGACCCGTTCCATCCTTTGAACAATCCTGCCTCTGCTTGCTGATTGAATCACTCTTACAGAAAGGCTCAAATCTGTCAGAATATATATTAAATCCGAAAACATCCTTCCCCCATTTATTTGGACCGGAAGAGCCGTTTACATCATACATAAAAATCCCCTGCAAATCATTCTGCGGTTTGTCATAAAATTTGTACGCAAGAACAGAATTCCCCAGAGTTGATTTATAATCACTAAATCTATAAGTTGCATTTGGATAAGTACCATTAAGGAAAGTTATTTTGTAAGGCTTTGACTCCCCTTTTACTTCATTTGAAATTACATTTTCAAATATATCTTTTATACTCTCCTGCTGCTCGGATTTTTGTGTATTAATAGAATAGAAGATATTTCCGAAGTCAGACTGCACACTCCTCCAGCGGGATGTATTTTTTGCCTGAACAGTATCATCCAGAGACATCGGCGCAACAAGCAGTGTCACTATCAAAAATATTATCAGCAATATAGAAACTTCTATAAGCGTAAAGCCTCTTCTCATAAATACCTCTATTCTACTTATTTTAGCGCTTAACCCCGCGCCATATCCAGATGTTTCTTTTCATTAATAAGCGTATCATAAATCCATTCCGGAACAAAGTTTTTGCCGAGAATTATTTGTCCGTTCATAATGTTTGGAGCGTGGAAGTCAGAACCGCCTGTCACAATCAACCCCAGATTTTCAGCCATGGTAGAAAAATACTCGACTATTGCCGGCGAGTGTTTACGGTGATATGCCTCAATCCCCCTCAAACCGCAATTCATAAGCTCTTTAATAAGCTTTTCAGCTATATCAATATCATAAGGGTGAGCTATAACAGGAATTCCGCCTGAATCATAAATAACTTCTACCGCATCAAACGGAGAGACAGTTTTTCTTTCTACATAAACAGGCGATGCTCTATGAATATATTTGCTGTAAGCTTCCATAACATTGCTTGTCCCGCCGGCGTTAGTTATGGCTTTAGCTATATGCGGACGACCGATACTGCCGCCTTCTGCAACCATATTTTTTACATCTTCAAACGCAATTTTAATACCTTCTTTCTTTGCTAAAAGATGTAAAATCTCTTTCGTCTGTTTTATACGTGCATGCTGCTGGATTTTAAGCATATTTTTAAAATCCGGTTTTGTAACATCAGGGAAATACCCGAGAATATGGACTTCGTAGTCCTTATAAAGAGTATTAACCTCAATCCCCCTGATTATCTTAAAGTCAACTTCTTTTGTCTTTAAATACTCCATAGCAACATCATAGGATAAAACATTATCATGGTCTGTAAGTGCTATAACCTGCAATCCTGCATCTAAAGACAAATCCACAATTTTCTCCGGAGAAAAAACACCATCAGAATAATAGGTGTGTATATGGAAATCCCCTTTCATTTATACCCCCTTGCAATTCAAGCGGGGAGATTGAAAGGTTTGTAAAAGATTATTTACAACCAATTTCAAGGTTTACCTCACTTTCACTATTATCTACTAACAAATTAATTCTTTTTATATGTGTTGCAAAATTTCCTTCAATCAGGATTTCAACACCATTAATACATGCAACAGGCGTTTCTGCTATTTCGTATCTTTCGGGAATACTCGTCGACAAACGTTTAAAAGATGTGGAGAATTCCATTCCGATTACACTTTCGTCAGCACCGCAAAATCCGGCGTCAGTAATATACGCCATTCCGTTATATACTTTCTCGTCCGCTGTCTGAACATGAGTATGCGTACCGACAAAAGCTTTTATTAATGCAGAATTAGAGGCATTATATTTATTTGCCAGATATTTTGCAAAACAAATCTTCTCTGCTGTTGCTTCCGCATGAAAATCTATAAAAACACTGTCAACACCGTTGTTTTTGACCTCATCAATTTTTCTTGCAACAACCTCCCACGGAGAATCTATAGGCGGCATAAATACACGTCCGAGAGCGTTTATAACTGCAATCTTATGCCCGTTAACTTCAAAAACTCGGCACCCTTCGCCTTTTGTTCCTTCAGGATAATTTATTGGTCTTACGAGTTTTTCCGCGGAATCAATATATTCAAAAATATCTTTTTTATCCCAGATATGGTTTCCGGAGGTAAAACAATCAATTCCGGAGGAGGACAAATCTTCATAATTCTTCTTTGTTAAGCCAAACCCGTGAGAGGCATTCTCAATATTTGCAATTATAAAGTCCGGTTTATCCTCTAAAGATTTCACATACGACTTTACGGCAGTACGTCCCTGTCTGCCTGTTATGTCGCCAAAAAATAAAATCTTAACTGTATTACCACTCATAATTAAATCCAAAATGTCTGTAGAAGAGTTTTTTCGAGGTTCATCTCACTAATATTTACCCCTTTACCCCTTTACCTCCGATATTTACCCCGCACTTATTTTGCAACCTCTGTTGTTCTGAATTCTCTGACTACAGTAACTTTAATCTGTCCCGGATAATCCAATTCATCCTCAATTTTCTTTGCAATATCTCTTGCAAGTTTTTGGGAAGCAAGATCGTCAAACATTTCTGACTGAACGATTACACGAACTTCGCGCCCTGCCTGTACTGCAAAAGACTGCTTAATACCTTCGTACCCGTTTACTATTTCTTCAATCTTTTGAAGTCTCTTGATGTAAATTTCAAGCGTATCGCGTCTTGCGCCAGGACGTCCGGCGGAAATTGCATCAGCAAGTTTAACAAGAACAGCTTCAATTGTATTTGCAGTAACATCATCGTGATGGGCTTCAATTGCGTGAATCACTTCCGGCTTTTCGCCGTAACGGGAAGCAAGTTCAACCCCCAATTGGATGTGAGTTCCTTCCTGAGTCTGGTCAACGGCTTTACCTATATCATGCAAAAGTCCTGCACGTTTTGCCACATAAACATTTGCGCCAAGCTCAGCCGCGAGCATTCCTGCAATATGCCCGACTTCAAGCGAATGCTTAAGGACATTTTGTCCGTAACTGGTTCTATAATACAGACGTCCGAGATTTTTTATAAGCTCTTTATTTAAGCCGACAATTCCCATATCAAGGGCAGCATTTTCACCCTCTTTCATAATTTTCTTTTCAACTTCTTCGCGGGATTTCTCTACAGTCTCTTCGATTCTTACAGGGTGGATACGTCCGTCCTGAATAAGTTTTTCAAGAGCTATTTTTGCAATTTCACGTCTTACCGGATCAAAAGCCGAAAGTACGACAGCCTCAGGAGTATCGTCAATAATTAAATCAACGCCGGTCAAGGTTTCAAGAGTTCTAATGTTACGACCTTCCCGACCGATAATGCGACCTTTCATCTCATCATTCGGAAGTGAGACAACAGAAACAGTTGATTCTACCACCTGATCCATCATGCAGCGCTGCATGGTTGTTGAGAGAATTTCTTTTGATTTTTCAAGTGCATCTTCACGGATTTTTGCTTCATTTTCTCTTATTAACTGCATTTGCTCCTGAGCAAGATCACTTTTTAATTGTTCAAGAAGCATTTTCTTTGCTTCCTCTGTTGACATACCGGCAATTCGCTCAAGCTCTACTGTCTGCTTTTGAACGATTTCAGCCAGATAATCTTCTTTTTCAATTAACTGGTCTTTTATTTTATCTAATTCGCATTCTTTATCTGTAATTTCCTGAATTTTATCCTCAAGAAAATCTTCTCTTTTTGAAAGTTTGTTTTCTATAGCTGCAAATTCTCTTCTTCTTTCTCTCTCATCAGCGTTTAATTGTTCTCTTTCGGTATGTAAAGCTTCTTTTGCTTTAATCATTGCTTCTTTTTGCAGAATTGATTCTTTTTCCTGTAAATCTTTTTTTGCCTGTTCTGTCTGCAATATAAGATTTTTGTATTTAACACGTTGTACAACAATTACAGCAATTAGTATTACTGATACAACTGCTGCAATAGCTAATAATGCATCCATCTAGCACCTTTTCCTTTTCTATTTTTTATATATACGCGAGGCGTCCGGGCACATATAACCTACCCGGAAATTATTTAATATTCATCAATAATCTTTTCTATCGCATATATTTTCAAAAATTTTTATACTACTACTGATTTTATCATACCATATAAAGATAATTTTGTACATAAAGGGGTAAATATTATGGGGTAAATAATTTACTGTAAAAATCATGCCCTACAAACTTCTTAAATTAATTTTTTACGTTTTGTAAATCTTTTGCAAACTCTAAGCAAATTTATTTTTTTTTAGTTTTAGGTACAATATAATACATAATTTCTAGAAGGGAAAAAGAAAGGAATATAATATGAAGATTCAAGCTCTTAATTCGATTACTCAAACATATTTTAACAAACAAAATGACAGAAAAGACAGTGTCAATTTTCAACAAGCACGATTAATATCAAAGCCGGCTAAATTTATTGCAACATCATCAATATTAGCTGCAACAGGCATTGTGGCAAATAAAATAAATGATCAAATCAGCAAAAAAGATATATTATTACAACGTATAAAAGAAAATCCTGAAAACATAAAAAATAAATTAATGCAGCTAGGTGATGATGGTCATACACCTATGTATCTTGATGAATTAAGCAAAGAAGATATTATATCTATTAATGAAGCTTTTGTTGAAGCAGGAGAGGTAGATAAACTAGCTGAAATACACCAAGTTAAAGATTCTTCACAACGTTATCCAATTCATAGTTATTTCTCAGAACCGGAGCTTATTTTTAGTACTTTAAACTCTTTAAAAACGAAACCAGATACAATAGAAATACTTGCAGGGTATAATAATTTATGGCTAAGAGACCACGATAGAACTGTAGAAAATCTATATAAAATAAAAGAAATATTCAAAGATTCTCCAGATACATTAGCAGTTGTCCTGAATTCTTGTGGTTACACAATTAACAAAGATACTTATTTAGAATACTTTGATGCATTAAATGATGTGCCTGATGCTTTAGCACAACTTCATGCTGATGTTTATAGCGAACGTTATGATGGTCCATTTGGTAAACAATTTACTGAAAACTATCCTCAAAACGTTACATATGGAATTATACAAAAATATATTGATTTGGCTATCAATTCTGACTTAAATGAAGAAAAATCAATAGAAATATTGCGTCGCTATGAAGATGAGGCGGCTGAAGCGAATATTCTCCCACTAGCCATAAATAGATCCTTTCAACAAGAACTTTCAAATAAATTAAAAGAATCATATAAAAATAAACAAAGCAATTTATTTGATAAAATAATAAGCGAAAATAAATAAAATAAACTTGTATATCATAAATTATCAGTTCATAGTAGTAGGTTGGAGCAAGCAAGCACAACCTACTACTTCTGTAATTCATAGATGTATTTTAACATATAGTAAAAGATGCGGTAAATCACAGATTTACCACATCCTACAATCATTGTTACAAAACAAAAATATTATGCATAATAATCTAATTTTGAAGTTCCTGATATAGGATTAGAATTATATGCGAACTCCTCCTCTTTGTTTTTTTCTTGCCGCTTCATTATTAGCTTATCTTCATATTCACCGGCGATATTAGAAATTTCAGGAACCTTATTATTCCAATAGTCAAATTCTGCCATCATTTTCTTATATTCAGGACTTTCTCTATCGTCCGTCTTATGTTCGTATGCGATAACATCATTTCTGATTTTATCAAATTTCCGGCAGGCATTGTAATAATCGCTTGCATAAATATTATTTGGCGAATATGAAAAAACTCTGCAACTTTCCACCATTTTTAATTTAACTCCTTTAATATAATAAAGTTGTAAATCTATATAAAATTGTCTTTTTGTTACAAAGCTTAAAGATTAAAACTTCTTAAAAAGCCGGAGATTTTCTCCGGCTCTTTTATTTTACTACAATATTTACTAATTTTTTAGGAACAACAATTACCTTTACAATATCTTTTCCGGAAGTCAATTCTTTAACTTTTTCGCTTGAAAGTGCAAGGGTTTTTAATTCTTCATCACTTAACCCTTCATCAGCTTCCAGTTTGTCTTTAACTTTTCCGTTAACCTGAACGACAAGAGTTATCTTGCTTGCTTTTGCAAGGTTTTCGTCCCACTCACACCAATTTTCATCGTGGATAGAACCAACATAGCCCAAATCATGCCAGATTTCCTCGGACATATGAACCGTAACCGGAGCCATAAGCTTGATTAAGGAAATTACTGCAAAACTAAAGACATTTTTATCCTCTTCAGTAAGAGCAGCACCCCCAATACATTTACTCTCTTTACATTTACCCCCGAGCCATTCGTAAATAGCATTTGTAAGTTCTCTGTACTTAGAAATAACCGTATTAAACTGGAAGTCACTGGCTATATCGTTTGTAATACCTTTCATTGCAATATGAACGGTTCTTACAAGATCGTCATTCTCTCTTTTAAGAGGGAATTCAAGCTTATAATCTTTAGTAATCAGATTTTGATTTTCGCTCACAAGCCTCCACACACGGTTAAGGAATTTGTAACATCCCTCAACACCTGCATCAGACCAGTCAAAATCTCTTGCCGGCGGTGAGTCGGAAAGAATAAACAATCTTGCCGTATCAGCCCCGTAGTTTTCAAATATTTCATCCGGATCTACCGTATTACCTTTGGATTTTGACATTTTTGAACCGTCTTTCAAGACCATACCCTGAGTTAACAGATTTGTAAACGGCTCCTCAAAGCTAAGAAGCCCTAAATCCTTCAAAGCCTTTGTAAAGAATCTTGAATACAAAAGGTGTAAAATAGCATGCTCAATTCCGCCTACATACTGGTCAACCGGAAGCCATTTGTCCACAAGTTCTTTAGAAAACGGTTTTTCACTGTTTTTTGCATCAGAATACCTCATATAATACCAGCTTGAGCAAACAAAAGTATCCATAGTATCCATCTCTCTTCTGGCTTTTCCGCCGCAAACCGGACAGGTGGTTTCTGCAAATGTTTTTGAAGTTGTTATCGGAGATTTCCCGACAACAGAAAAATCGACATCAGTCGGAAGCATAACCGGAAGATTTTCTTCTTTTTCCGGAACGATTCCGCACTTGTCGCAATAAATCATAGGGATTGGAGCACCCCAGTATCTCTGGCGTGAAATAAGCCAGTCACGAAGTCTGTACTGGGTTTTAAATTCTCCGAATCCTTCATCGACAGCTTTTTGTGTAATTGCCTTCTTAGCTTCCGTATTTTTCATGCCGGAAAATTCGCCTGAATTTACAAGAACACCTTCTTCTGTATAAGCGGCTTCTGAACAGTCAGAAGGGTTTTTAGGATCCTGAATAACAACTTTTAGAGGAAGATTGTATTTTTTTGCAAAATCATAGTCTCTTGTATCGTGGGTAGGAACTGCCATTACAGCGCCGGTTCCGTATTCTACAAGCGCATAGTCTGCCGTCCAGAGCGGAAATTCTTCGCCGTTAAACGGGTTTATGCAATGAGTACCTAAAGGCACGCCTGTTTTGACTCTCTCTGTAGAAAGCCTTTCGATTTCCGTCATTTTTCTTGCATTTGCTCTGTATTCTTCAACCGCCTGCTTATTTCCAGGAGTTGTAAGTTTTTCTATATCTTTATATTCCGGAGCAACAACGAGATAAGTAATTCCGTAAACCGTATCCGGTCTTGTCGTATAAACAGGAACTTCAAGCCCCGGAACCTCTTTTACTTTAAATCTGATGATAGCTCCCTGAGATTTTCCAATCCAGTTTGCCTGCATGGTCTTAACATTATCACCCCAGCCTTTAAGCTTGTCTAAATCTTCAAGAAGGCGCTCGGCATAATCAGTAATCTTAAAGAACCATTGAGACAGGTATTTCTTCTCAACAACGCTGTCACATCTCCAGCACTTGCCATCAATTACTTGTTCATTTGCAAGAACGGTTCCGCAATTGTCACACCAATTAACAGCAGCTTCTTTTTTGTAAGCAAGCCCTTTTTTGTAAAGCTGGATAAATAACCATTGCGTCCACTTATAATAATCCGGCTTACAGGTTGTAACTTCTCTCTGCCAGTCATAAGAAAGACCAAGCATTTTAAGCTGCTTTGTCATATAAGCAATATTTTCATCAGTCCATTTTGCAGGATCAGCGCCGTGTTTCATAGCCGCATTTTCAGCCGGGAGTCCGAAACTATCCCATCCCATCGGATGAAGAACATTGTACCCTTGCATTTTCTTAAACCTTGCAATAACGTCTGTTATTGTATAGTTTCTGACATGTCCCATGTGAAGTTTTCCGGATGGATACGGAAACATCGACAGGGCATAATACTTAGGTTTGTCACAATCATCAGGCGTGTGGAAAACATTATTATCTTCCCAATACTTCTGCCATTTCTTCTCTATTTCCTGCGGAAAATATGCCTCTTTCATTTACTCCTCCTTGCATTAATATTGATATTTTACCACAAAAATAAATTATAAATGACTCTTAAAAATAACCCCATTTATTTTTTATATGGAATAAAAATTTTATTATATATATTAACAGAATCTCTTTCAGGAACCTTAGCAATAAAAACAATATTATTTTTACTATTCTCTATTTCATCAAAAAATTGTTGTTTTAACGTTTTATCATTATTTAAATCGTTTATTAAATTATCAAAATTATTAATAATTATACAAACATTATTATCCTGTTCTTTTGACACATCTTTAACTTTTTGAATAAAATCTTTCGGATTACTTTTATACAATAAATTTCTTTGTTCAAACTTAAAATCCTTAGAAAATAAATTCCCAATGTCATTTAATGTACTTTCCGGAGCATTTGTTATTACCATTTTGGGAAGTTCTACTGCCTTAGAATCTGTTAAATGCATTAAGGCGACAAAACGTTTAAAGATATCAGTATCGTGAGAAATCTCAAACTGCTTAAATAGCTCATTATTAAGCCTCCCAGCTTCCGCTTCTACCTCGCTTAACTGCTTTGAAGAAGTAGATTGTCTTAAATCCTGATAAGTACAAACTTTTATCAAATTCTGCTTCTTTATACCGGATTTATTTTTATAAAAAAGTCCACCTAAAGCAATAGCTGCCAATCCGCCTAATGAATAATATAAAATTCTGTCACTACGCTTTCTTTTATTATTAAAATCATTATTTCTATTATTGTTTAGGTTTTCTTTACTTACAATATTAAATTGTGTAATAGTGTTAATATTCATGTGAATCAGTTTTAAAAAGATTTTTTATAAAGTTTTTCAATAAGTTGAACATTCTCGGCTTTATCATTTAATCTATCAAGCTCAGATTTTAACATACGTATTGTAAAATCATCGTTAATACCATTATTAATCTTTTCTTCTATTTGAGATTTCTTCCTCAAAACTTTATCTATTGCTGATTTTAATTTTTTATAGGCTTTCTGAATTTTATCTTCACTCACTAAAAAAGAGTTTCCTTCAGCTATCTGACGCAATTCCCAATCATCTTTTTTGTGAAAAAATTCTGCCATATCAATCATTTCTTTATCAGAACGTTCTAATATCCTTAATTTTTTCCAACTCCACTTAGCACTGTGGTCAACGGGCTTGCTAAAACAAGCCTTAAATTGAATATTGCCAGGGTTATAGATTTTTTGATTTAATGAAATGCTTGCAATTTTCACAATCTTTATCTCCATATACAATTATTACAATATACTATAAAACCTAAATAGATTTTTTTTGCTACTTTATAACAATTTGTTAACAAATCTTTACACATCAATATCATCATCCGGCTGTTCGGGTAAATCAGGCTCTGCAACCTGTTTTTGCAGTTTTTCATTTAATTCCTGAAGAGTTATAGACTTATCCATTTGCTTAAGAGCGTTTAAAACAGCTATTTTATAATCAGCATCCTCTCTGTTTTTAGGGTTATCCACAATTTCACCTATCTTTTGCCCTAAATACCCCATAACGACAATTGCAGGTACAAGTATAGTTGCAGTTGTTAAAATTGCATGCATATCAATAGTACCGACTCTTATAATACTTACGGTACCTATTACAAGCATCGTCAAAACGATAAATAATAATCTTATATTTTCTGTATAACCCATATTATATTTGTTCTATACTACTCTTCATTGCTTGATTTATTAAGGTTTTCCATATCTTTTTTCATACAGAATTGAACAAGCGTCATCTTATCAATATTGCTCAAGCAGATAAAGCGTCCTGATATTGTATACAACCCGCTGTCGCCTTTTTCAACCCTTATAAGCTGGTATTTGCAATTAATAACCTGCTCATCACTTAATTTTATTGATACATCATAATCCTTATCCATATCAATATTTTCTTCTGTTCTAAGTTTCATACCGCCGGCTGAAAGGTCAAGCGTACGGACTTTATGCGAAATCTCTCCGCAGGTTAAAGTCAAATCTTCAATAAACTTAATACGCGTAAATTTACGTCTCTGCAAGAAGCGGTGCTTAACAGGATTAGCTATTGTTATAACGTTATTTTCAAGATTCTGAATATAAGATTCAAAATAAAGATAACCGTTATCCGTAAACGAATAAAAGTCGCAAATATGGTTAATCATCAAGCCTTCCGGTTTGAATTTTAACTCCATTCTAAAACCGTCAGAAGAAACTTCTAAGACTTTCCCCTTATTTGTTTTCTTAAAATCCTGCGGAACTATTGTTACTATTTGATTATCCTTAATCAGTTCTCTCATACTTACCCTTTCTATATATTTAATTAAGTTTTAACCATTCCAACCGAACGCACTTTTACATTCGGACTTATTTCATTATATGACATAATTGAAATCTGAGGATATGTTCTTTCTACAAGTTTTCTGAATAAAAGCCTTATCGGAGAAGAACAAAGAATTACAGGCTGATTTCCAGTTGCTGTAATTGCTTTTTCCAGCTCTAGATTCATCTTATCAAACATATTTTTAGTAAATGAAGGATCTAAAGTTACACTCATGCCGTCAGGACTTGCGCCTTTTGCAATTGTATTTTCAACATCCGGAGCAAGAGTGATAACATAAAGTTCGCCCGTATCTGCAAGATTCTGTTTGCAAATATTTCTTGAAAGCGCCTGACGAACATGTTCCGTTAAGAAGTTCGGATTCTTGTTGATTTTAGCCTGCAGGCTTATGGTCTCTAATATCGTTTTCAAGTCTCTTACAGCAACCCCCTCTTTCAAAAGATTCTGCATAACAACCTGAACATCGCCTACTGTAATATCTTTCATCATGTCGTTAACATAATCTTCCGAAACCTCTTTTTTAAGATTATCAATAAGCTGCTGAACATCAAATCTGGAAAGAATTTCAGAAGCGCATTTTTTGATAACTTCCGTTATATGTGTAGAAATAACTGCAGAAGCCGACACAACAGTATATCCGGACATTTCTGCCATATCCTTATCCTTAGGCTCAATCCACAAAGCAGGAAGTCCAAACGCCGGCTCAATTGCGTGAATACCGTTTATTGCAAGGTTCCCGACAGGATCTCCTGCACACATGGCAAGATATCTTTCAGGATAAACATCACCTGATTCAAGCGCAACACCTTTAAGTTTTATCTGATAGGAATTCGGAGAAAGCTGCAAATTATCTCTTACACGTATGGAAGGGAGAATTATACCTAAATCCAGAGCCATCTGGCGCCTTATTTGAGCAATACGTTCCAGCAAATCTCCTCCCATTTCAATGTTAAGAAGCTGCACAAGCCTGTAACCTACTTCAATTTCAATAGTATCAACATTCAAAAGCTCCATGACACTTTCTCTTGTAGCTTTTGCTCTTTTTTCTTTTTTGCCGAGTTTTTCCTGATGAGCCTGTTCAAGCTGCTGAGCCTGTTCTGTAGCTTTCTGTTCTTTCTTTGCCTTCATTTTAAAGTAAGCAAAAGCGCCTGTAATTGCCGCAATTGAAATAAACGGTATTGTCGGCATGCCCGGAACTATACCCATAAATCCTATTAAGCCTGATACAACGCCAAGCACTCTAGGGTCTGAGAACATTTCATTTTTAATATCTTCTGAGAGTGATTCATCTTTACCGGTTGCTCTTGATACAATCAAACCTGTTGCTGTAGAGATTAAAAGAGCCGGGACCTGTGATACAAGACCGTCACCTACGGTTAATATTGTGTAAGTCGAAAGTGCGGTTTGAATATCCATATGAAGCTGGATAACACCTATTATCAAGCCGCCGACAATATTTATAACAGTAATTACAATACCGGCAGTCGCATCACCTTTTACGAACTTAGAAGCACCATCCATTGTACCGTAGAAATCAGTTTCACGCTCTAACTTCCGGCGCCTTTCTTTAGCCTGATCTTCATTAATGAGTCCGGAGTTTAAATCAGCATCAATACTCAATTGTTTACCCGGCATCTTATCTAATGTAAATCTAGCAGAAACTTCTGCAACACGGGTTGCACCGCCTGTAATAACCATAAAGTTGATTAATACAAGGATACAGAAGATTACTGCACCGACTACATAGTTACCGCCGACTACAAATTCGCCGAAGGAATTAATAACATTTCCCGCCTCGCCATAGAGAAGAATCAATCGGGTAGAACTCACGTTCAACCCCAGACGGAAAAGAGTTGCAATAAGTAACACTGTTGGAAAGGATGAATAATCAAGGGGTTCCTGTGTATATAAGCATACTAAAAGTATTACTACCGCAAGCGAGATATTTATTGTAAGCAGTAAATCCAGTAGCGGAGCGGGAAGAGGAATTACCATCATGCACACAATTACGACCAAGCCTATGGCAAGGACGATATCGTTATTGCTTAAAAGTTTTGATAATTTGCCCAGTTCCATTATTCTTTAGCCTTTATCAGGCAATCCTCTCCAATTAACATTTTATCACCACTTATTGAAATATCAAAATTCTGGTTTTATGTAAATTTTTTTTAACAATTTATTTTGAACTATCAAAAAATATATTTACAGTACTTAATAAAAAATATAACAACAACAAAGAGGTTATTGTGAAAATATTATCTGCAACCCCTTATAATACGGGAATCAGAAAAAATTACAGCAGCTTTCGAGGTCTTAATAAAAGCAAAAAATTAGCAGCTTTAACTGCTGCAAGCATTGCATCCGCCGCAAGTCAGGTTAATGAAACCCTAAAGATGGATGATAAAAATTAAGTGCTTTTTTAGAGCAGCAAGCCTGGTCTCCGGTTCATTTCCCGTATATTTATTATGCTTCAAAAGAAGAAGCTCAAAAGATTCGTGAGACTTTTATTTCCAACGATAAAGCCTCTGAAATTCCGGTTTTGTATCTGGGTCTCCGTGACGGCAGACTGTTTAATGACCTTGAAAACAGAGATTTATCATTATACAAAACAGCTCATCTATAGTCAGCGGAATAACAGCCGGATTTGCCTTGAAGAATTACTTTAACTACAATTCGTCCGATGACGTAAATATGTCAGATGAAAAACTTGACAATCAACAAAATGTGACAACTCCTATAAAAGAACACTTCAAAAATATTGAAACAATAAAACCATATAGTGAAGCAGAGGATTGGGAAATTCGTGATGTAATCTCTGCATTGGCGTGGTTTATTGAAGATTTAGACAATTATGACGATGAGGAAGAATCTCAAATTGCAGCCGATGAAATGCTGTATTGTATCTATAATTTTATTGCTGAAAATCATAACAAGCTCGAAAACAATGAATTTTCTAAAGAATTAGAAAAAGGCATAAATATTTTGCAGGAAAGACTTGGCAAAAATAACGACACCACGATGTACAGCAGATATTATTTGCAAAAGATAAAATGGAATTTAGAAACAAATACTCCGATGAAAGTATAAAATCCGAACTTGCCAAGAAGCTATTCGGACCTCTTAATAAAACCCCGTACTTAAAGAATTATAATGACATTAATAAAATCATATCATTGCTGGAAAGCGAACAAATAGAAAATTGTTATGGAAGTACTATTAACTTTAACGACAGAATAGTTAATTCAATTGCCAACATTGTTCCTACTGAATCTAACAAAAAGCAGTATGACAAAATGATTGAACTGCTAAAGAAGTTGCCGCTTATTGATTACAACAAAAAAGATGAATTTGATATTTCTGTCATAGAAAAAATTATGAATGCCGAAAATTATGAACTGCTGGATATAGTTAAGGACAAGGATATCAAATACCTCCCCGAATTGGACGTTGTTTATAATAATATTCATGACAGAAAGTTTAAAAAGTTTGTTGATACAGTAAACTTCAATGTCGATGAGTTGATAAATATTATACGCAAAGAAGATAGTACCAAATTACATTTACTAGATAAATATCTAACATCACCAATGATATTGAATAATATTAATATAAGAGAACAGTTAATATATGCACAAGAACGCTGCAGCAATGTTTTTGCAGAATATTTAGCAGACACATATCCTCATATTTTCAGATAAAGCCTAATATTTGACTAAATTTCACCATTCTTTTGTCTGAATACATAAGCAAGAATTTCAGCGACAGCAACATACATATCAGAAGGAATAACTCCGTCAATTGGTACTGTATTATATAGAGCACGCGCAACAGGACGATTTTCTACAATCGGAACATTATTTTCTTTTGCAATCTCTCTTATCTGGAACGCAATATAATCAACACCTTTAGCAACCACCATAGGCGCAGGGGCTTTTGTTTTATCATACTTAATAGCTACAGCATAATGTGTCGGGTTTGTTACAACAACATCTGCATTAGGTACAGCAGACATCATCCTCTGCCGCGCCATCTGCATCTGGATAGATTTAATTCTTGCTTTTATTTTTGGATCCCCTTCTGTATCCTTATGTTCATCCTTGATTTCCTGCTTGGTCATCTTAATAGATTTTTCATACTCATAATTCTGGTATTTTTTATCCAAATATCCGAGAACCAGCATAGCCAGACACATATTTATAATCATATTAATTAATATGGACATAATTATATTTAATGCAATAGGAATTTCCAGACCGACAAGACCTAATAAGTCGCCTTTTCTGCTATTTATTGCCGAATATCCGCAGGCTCCTACAATAACAATTTTTAATATTGATTTAGCAAACTCTACCATGGAACGAGGTTCAAACGGGTTAAACATTCGCTTTGCATTTTGAAGCATTCTCTGCGGCGATAAATTTTCCAGATTGAACTTTGCCTTCTCTAATGCAAAAACATGACCTACATCGAATCTAATAATAAAAATTGTCGCTATTACAAGCAAAACAAAAAATGGAAGTACAATTATTGCAAGATATTTAAAATAAGGCAGCAAAATCCCCATAATATTTGAGGTATCGAGATTTCCGTAATCAAGATGAGAAAAAGTCTCGCGCATCATTCCGATAATGTTATTGTACATACTACCGGAAAAAACACCAAGAAGAGCAATACCGGCAACCATAACAAGTGCCGCGTCCAAATCTCTGCTCTTGGAGACATTACCTCGTTCACGCTCCTTGCTTCGCCGTCGGGAGGTCGCCTCTTCCGTTTTTTCTGCTGCATCATTTCCCATAGCTTATATTATAACATTTAACATTTAATTTACATAATATTTACTTACAACACTTTTTCTCCAATAATTTTATATATGACTAAGTTTTTAAAACTGTTAGACAAAATCAAACCGGAACATATTTTTCTTGTATTAGGAACATTTTTCGGCTTAATATTTCTGTTAATTACTCCGGTACTGCAGGTTCCGGATGAAGCTATGCATTTGCTCAGGGCATGCGAAGTTTCCGATTTTATAATACATAACAATAAAAACGGAGATATCACTAAAGATATTTTTCCGAACAGAAAGAATATTGTAAAAGACGATTATTCTATTTTCAGTCAGTTTAAAGCACAAAAACATTATACAGAGCTTCTTGAATTCAAGGATATAAGCTACACCCACAATAATAGCGGATATCCGTTTTTAATTTACCTGCCCTCAGCCATCGGGCTGAAAGCCGCTTCTTTAATAACATCAAATCCATATATTATATTTTATTCCGGCAGAATTTTAAACCTGATTTTCTGGCTGTTTTTAACCTTTTCCTCAATCAGAATCACCCCTCGTTTTAAATGGACATTTCTGCTTTGTGCCTTATATCCAATGACCGTATATGAGGGAATGTCACTCTCTAGCGATAGTATTAACCTTGGTATAGCATTCTTCTACATTGCTTATACATATTACCTTGCTTTTGGGGAAAAAGAAAAAATAACAAACAAAGAATTTTACTTCTATATTTTTCTGTCATTTTTAACAGTTTTAACCAAAGGTTTATTCTTGCTTACATTTCTAACACTGCTTATTCCAAAACAAAAACTTAGAAATACCTATTTTCATCCGGCATTTGTAATACTTCCGGTAATTATTTTTCAGGTAGTTCTAAGCGCAAATTCTTACATTCTGATTGGAGATAACATAGATACAGAAGCCAGGAAAATTTTAATATTTGAAAATCCGGTTTATGTAGCTAAATTGTTTATAAATACGCTTATTCAAAAATCGACATTTTATGTTCAATCAAGTATTTTCAGGCTCGGCTGGCTGGAAATAGAACCGAACCCGCTTGCGGTAATAAGCTTGTTTATCTGCTATTTGCTTTCCACGGTAACAGAAGAAATAAAGGATATTAAACTGTTCGACATGTTAGTATCTGTTACTCTCAGTTTAGTATTTGTTCTGCTTACTATACTGCTTTATTTTGTAACATACTCTCCGCTTGAAAATAACCTTATTATCGGTGTTCAGGGGAGATATTTTATCCCGCTTTATCTCGTCCTGATTCTATTTTTCAAAAAAGTATTAAAACTGGTTAATATAAAAATACCGGCGGTTAAAGCCGTTCTATTGCTTTCGATAGTGATTAACTTATTTTACGCCGCATTTTTAATAATCAGAGCTTAAAATATAATAGCAATATTTTCCATAAATCTTTCTATCAATACAGTAATATATTCTGCCATAGGGCGCATAAATAAAAGTGATAAGAGTAAACCCAGATAAATTTTAAGCGGCAGTGAAACCATAAAAATATTCATCTGCGGCATCATTTTGGATGTAAAACCAAGAAGAACATCCGTGATAAATAATATCCCAAAAATCGGGAGAGAAATACTTAACCCTATACTGAACATTTGCCCTGTTACAGTAACTATATGCCCGACAAGTTCAGGGGTAAATAGAAACGTATAGCCGACAGGTAGTGTCTTAAAACTGTTATAAATTGCGGAAAACAACCATTGATGAGCTCCTAGTGCAATAAAAAGCATACACGCAAGATAAGTATAAGCCTGGGTAATAACAGGAGACTGACCGCCTGATGTCGGGTTAAGTGCCTGATCGGCAGACAAGCCCATTTGTATTGCAAACATATTTACCCCGAGTTCTATGCCTACAAATATAATATTTGCACAATACCCCATTGCAAACCCGATAAAAAATTCTTTCAATAGAATCAAAGTTAATGCAGGTACCGAATTGGGGACAGCAAAAGTCGTATTATATTGAACAATCGGAAACAGGATAAACGCAATCAGGGCAGCAAGCCATATTTTGACCTGCATAGGAATAGGATACGTAGAAAATATAGGAGCAGACATAAAAAGACCGGACAATCTGGTTAAAATTGCCATAAAAAGAATTATATTCGATACTGAAAATAATACATCCAGATTAAACATTGCTCTCCTATTATACCCCTCAGAGGGAAAGCCTTTTTTGAACCTCGAACAGATACGGGATTCCTTTGCTACCCCGCTCCGATTAGCTGCGGTATTGCATCCATAAATTCATTAACCGTAGATATAAAAATACTGATTATCCATGGCATTAAAAATATGAGCAAAAGTACGCAGCCTACAATCTTCGGTACAAAAGTAAGCGTTGATTCCTGAATTTGCGTTACTGTTTGAAATATACTTACCAGAAGCCCGAGTATAACACCAACCAGCAAGATAGGAACAGATATTTCCAGAGTTAATATAAACATTTTCTGTAAAAGAGTAATTACAACATCCTGATTCATTTATAACCTATCCTCACCTTACAAAACTTTCTACCAGAGATTTTACAACCAGATACCATCCGTCTACCATTACAAACATTATAAGCTTAAACGGCAGAGCAATCATGGTCGGCGGTAAAAACATCATACCCATTGATACCAGAACAGAAGATACAACAATATCAATAACGAGAAACGGCAGATAAACTACAAAACCTATTGTAAACGCTGTCTTAAGTTCGCTCAAAATAAATGCCGGAAGCAGAACATAAGTAGGTACGTCATCCTTATTCTTTGGTTTTTCTATTTTTGCCATTCTTACAAACAGGGCTAACTCTTTTTCGTGCGTCTGCTTAAACATAAAGTTTCTGACAGGAACTATACCTCTGTCAAGCGCAACCTGCTGGGTTATTTGATTCTGCATATAAGGCTGCAGGGCATTCTGGTTAATTTCGTTAAACGTAGGCGCCATAATAAAGAAAGTCAAGATTAGCGCTAAACTTGTTATAACCTGATTAGGCGGCAATGTACCGGCACCGAGCGCCTGTCTTGTGAGTGATAAAACAACAACCAGTCTTATAAAAGATGTTGTCATAATAAGTATACTTGGCGCCAGGGTCAGAATTGTCAACCAGATAAGTATTTGCAGCCCGTTTGTAAAATCCTGCGGAGTATTAGCTGTCTGTAGACCAATATTAATATTCGGAAATGTCATTGCAGCCTGTGACGGCAAAAGCGTCAGCAATAAAGCCGCGAAAAAAGCTCCCCCTCTTCTGATATTTAAAAATTTCATTTATCTTTCCCTTAAAAATGACTATACATCAAATTTATACTATCAAAACTGCATAAGTCATGGCAAATCATTAAGATTTATTTCACCAATATCTTTATTCACTACCTGCGGAATCGCAGTATCCATAATTTCATTTAGAGCTTTTGGTCTGAATTTTTCAAACTTTTTCTTTACGCTATCGACCTGCTCAACGCTCGCTACACTGTATTTTTTAGCATACTGCATTGAAAGACTCCCGCAGTCGGGAGATTTCACATACTTAAATATATTAAATTCTAAAGTTATAGGGAGTTTCTGTTCTTTATTGTCAATCAGTATAAAGTCAAGAACTCCTGTATTTTTGTCATCATAAACAGATAAAGAACTCGGACAATGATACTGTCCCAGATATTCCCTGAATGTATGTGCTAAATCAATCGGTGAATAAATATTAGGGAAATGCTGAATTGCAATCATTTCAGTCCAGGAGTCAAAATCTTCACCGGATTTAAAATACTGGTTGTAATACCCGTTATGTTCACTGCTTTTGGAGCTGTACATAAGAAAATATTTATTGCCGTTGTATGTTATATACCCGTTGTTTCCATCTGCATAAACAACATTTATACAGAAAAACATAAAAATAATTGCAAATAATTTCTTCATAAAATTCTCCAATATTTAGAGAATATCAAAAATATCCAAATCCATCAACCTACATAGCTCTTGCAAGTAATTCAGCAGGCTCGGCAATTGCAGTGCTGTAAATTATAAAATCATTATCCGGAGCAAAATATTTGCGCATGGCGCTTCTGTTTGTCACTTTTTCGTAACAAACGAATGAATCAACATTATCCTTCAAGTAACCGGCAAAAATCCTTTGCTTGTGGGACAAATTATAGTCCTTTAAATTCTTAACGATATACATATACACCTATATTTATATTATATAGCATTTACATACAAAATACACTAATTTGTAATATTATGTTACAAAAACCCTCTCTATAAAGAGAGGGTTTTTGAGTTTTATTATACTTCGTCTTCCAATTCATCTTTTATTTCTTCAGGAGTTTCCGGTTCTTCAACAGGTGGGGTTTGAGGAGCTGATTCTCCGCCTTCCGCAGGAGTTTCCGGATCTTCTACAGGCGGTGTTTGAGGAGCTGACTCTCCGCCTTCTGCAGGAACTTCCGGTTGTTCACCCTCTGTTGCGGAGCCGGTTCCTTCTTCATTAGGAGTTGAAGTTCTGCCAAGCGGATATTTACCGTTTTCAACATCGCTTAACAAGTCTTTCATGTCGTTTTCAAGATCTGAAAATTCAGAAGAGTTATCATAAGGTGTCAACTGTTGTTTCAAATCTTCTTCGGTTCCTTCAAATACTGACCCGTCAGCATTTGTATAAACAGTGTTGCCTTCTTCGTCAACAGATTTTGTAACCGTATTACCGTCATTATCAGTGAACAGGAAGTTTCCGTCTTCATCAGTTACCGGATAACCGCGCTGAGCAAATACTTCTGCAATACCTGTATAATCGCTGCCATCAAGATTTTCATAGATTGGGTTGCCTTCGTCATCAGTCATAAGATTACCTTCAGCATCCATTCTCTGACGAAGCTGGTCGCCGTTTAAGGTTGTAAACAGAGGTCTGCCTGCATCATCGAACATCTGAATACCTTTTGCCTCATCAAGGAATGAAGCATTGCCGCCCATACCGCAGCCATAGTTGTGAGTTGTATCAGCAACCAAATTCATTACCGTATAATCGACTTCATAAACAGCCATAGCAAGCTTCTGTTCGTCAGTTAATTCCATGCCGGCTTCCTGCATCTTTTGTAATTTCTTATATTCTGCTTTATTGATTATCGGCACCTGTTCGTTTTCACTAATATTAAACAATGCTTTCAGTGCATCATACATTTTATTCTGATAATACTGAACCATTGATGTAATGTATTCACGATAACGAACTTCATCAGAATCCAAACGTTTTGTAATATCAGTAATCTGATTTTCATAATGGAATTCCATATTTACATTTTTCAAACCATCTCTGGTATTTACTACATAGTTTCCTTCAGAATCTTTGTACAAGCCTGAAACCATTGTTTTTTCAAGAATTATTCCATCACACTGTTGGACTTCACGAGGCGGTAATTCACCCATTTGTATTTCTCCATGATGGAAGGTTGTTTCAAGATCAATTTCATTATCGATATAAACATCGTTATGAACATTTCCTTCTTCATCTTCATACAGATGCTGTACGATACCGTATTGTGCATAAATTGACTGATCATACATACCATCCATTGCTTCAAAGTCGAAGTTTACATTGAAGGTTATCATATCTGCAAGTGCAGGGTTTTCCTGAATCATAGTAACCATTTTATCTAAGCCGGTTAGAGTACTTACGGTTACTTCATAATGAGAAATACCTGTTTGCGGATCCGTTACCGGAGTCAGTGCATCAATACCGTCAATATTCAAAATATCATCAACAGGTAATCCGCCCGGAAGTTCATAAATAGTAACGTGAGCATCATTCATGTACCATCCGTACCATTCGCCTTTAAAATCGCCGTCAACATCCAGATTACCTTTGTATTCAGAGTTACAAATTGCTATATAAGTACCGTTTGCACATCCTATGAATCCGCCGGCTCTTCCTGTTTCCATAAGGAATGATAAATCGCCGTCGTTTTCAGTATTATCCCAGGTTATATTTACATTACTTTCGCAATTTGTAATAGTAATAATTGTCTTACCGGCTTCACCGATTAAACCGCCTGCAGCTTCCTCTTCAAATACAATTTCACCGCTTGTGCTGCAATTGGAAATTTTTAAATCTCTTGTTGCTACACCTTCATTAGTAGATGTATCAGCAACATATCCTGCTAAGCCGCCGACAAAGTATTTACCATTAGCGTTTACTGCTGTATGAACATTTGATATTGAACTATTGCCGACTCCTACTGAATTATCATTAATAATGCCAACTAAACCGCCGACACTTTCATAACCGGTAACGTCACCAGATACAGTAATGTTATCGAAAGTGGTACCTCTAGCAGTACCTGCAACGATGCCTACTGCAGATGAACCGTTAATAAAATCATCCGGTGTTATAACAGATGCATTAGTAAAATCAACATTTGTAATTGTAGCATTTTCAGTTACGCCGAAGAAACCGACATTTTCAGCATTTGCATCATCAACAGTTATTGTCAGATTGTCAATTGAATATCCGTTTCCGTTAAATACACCTGTAAACGGATAAGCCTCATCTCCGACAGGATCCCAGTTTTCAACATCACTTAAATCAATATCACATCCTAAAATATAATTACCGTTTAAGTCAATTCCTCCATTCTGGAAGATTTCAAGGAATTGTTCTTTAGAAGTAATATAAGTATACCCTTCTTCCTGAACGAGTTTGTCTATTTCTTCCTGAGAGAGGTGATCTGCTTCTTGAACACCCTCAGTTTCTTCTGTACCCTGTGTTTCTTCAGCACCTTCTGCTTCATCAGCCTCTTCTGCCGCAGCTGCGGCTTCAGCTTCCTGTAAAGCAGCATTAGCAGCTTCTAATTCCTGATTTGCAGCAGTTAAAGCCGTCTCAGCTTCTGCAAGTTCTGCCTTTGCTGTCTCTGAAGCTTGTTGTGCCTGTTCTGCCTCAGCACGTTCAGTTTCAGCTTTTGCCTGAGCATCTGTTGCTTCCTTAGTTTCTCTTTCCAATTCCGCTTGAGCATCATTTGCTTCCTGTTGGGCAGTCTGCAATTCCGCATAAGCTCTATCTGCAGCAGACTGTGCATTTGCTACTGCTGATTCAGCGGCTGCTATTGCGTTTTCATCTCCGCTTGCTTTTGCAGCTGACAATTGATTCTGTGCAGAGCTTAATTGTGAACAAGCGTTTGAATATGCAGATTGAGCCGTGTTAACACGAACATTTGCAGCATTTACCTTTTCCTGTGCAGCAGTAACATCTGCAGCCTCCTTTTCTGCAGTTGCGGCTGCGGCATCAGCTTCTGCAGCTTCTTTTTCTGCTGCAGCTGCAGCTTCTGCATCTTTTGTCGCTGCTGCATTTTTTGCAGCTTCCGCCTCTTGTTTAGCACGCTGTGCGGCTTCCTGTCTGGCTCTTGCTTGTTCTAATGCATCGCTTGTGTTAATGCTAAGGCTCATGGAAATCTCCTTTCAATATAAACTCATGTTAATATTTAAAATAATATATATAATATAACGGCATTTTTTTTGTAAACTTTAATAATTTTGAAAAATTTTTACAATACTTTACAATTACAATCAAAAAAGGCAATTTTTTCTTGAGTAAATACTTTATATATACATAAGAGATATTTAAGAAAGAGTACTAAAGCCCGATAGCGAAGCTTTCAGATGGCTTAGTTTTCTTTGCTTAAATAAAAACTGAGTGTTACAAAAAAGATTATATAGGAGTATTTATTATGGCAATCGGAGCAAGAGATTTTATTGACAAATTATTAGTTGAAAAGTACGCACAGCAAGAGTTAACGCGGATGATATTATGAGTGCAATGAACCAGTCCGCTAACAATTTCAGGACGATGCTTGCGTTGAATAACAGATTGACCATGGTTTGCTACGGGGTCGTTGCTAAATCAGCTAAATACGTCTGCACGGAAGAAGCTGCGTAGAGAAATAATTAACAAACTGTTAATACAGCCATATCTGTAGTAAAATATAGATATGGCTGTGTACTTTTTTTACGGGGAAGAAGATTACAATATTGATTTAGAACTTGAGAAGATGAGTTCTAAGCTTAATCCTGACTTCAAATCCATGAGTTTACAAATTCTGGATAATCCCGATTTCGATACACTTATTAATGCTCTTAGAACTAC
Source organism: uncultured bacterium (assembly GCA_949296355.1). Taxonomy (GTDB): domain Bacteria; phylum Cyanobacteriota; class Vampirovibrionia; order Gastranaerophilales; family Gastranaerophilaceae; genus CAG-196. Next base: position 101,592 of record CASFPS010000004.1, read on the forward strand.
GCCTATGATGTTCGGAGAGATGCTCATAATAATAAATTCGGAAGAATACTTCCTGACTAATAAGAATGTCTTTGACGATAAAGAGCTTGACGAGATTGAAGATGCTCTCAAAAACAATCCGGACACATTGAACATTGTCTTTGTTCTCAAACTGCCGAGGAATGAAAAGAAATCTCCTGATGCAAGAAGAAGGCTGTACAAGATAGTTTCTAAATATAATAAAAAAGAATTCCCGACCATAAGTACATTTAAGACCGCTGAAATTGCACACTGGATAAAAGTTCAGGCAAAGCAAAAGGGGATTACGATAAATTCTGATGCGGCAGAACTTCTAATAGACAGCCTCGGTAATAATTTGCGGGAACTGGATATTGAACTGGATAAATTGAAATTACTGGCTTATCCGGAAACACAAATAACAAAAAAAATGGTTGAAGAAATCTGTACATCGAACGAAGATTTGTTTGCTTTTACAGAAATGATTATGAAGGGAGAGCGGGATAAGGCGCTATTGGAATTTAAAAAACTTTTGGATAAGAAACACCCGCTTGAAATCTTATCAGCAATTCAGACAATGCTCAGAAAATGGATTATTATAAAAACCAATAAGACCCATTCTACGGAAGAACTCGTAAAGCTTACCGGAATGAAAGAGTACGGGATTAAACAGACTCTTCTAAAGCTCAAAAACACTAATATTGCGGATATTGTAAAGCTTAAAGAAAACCTGTTTGAAGCTGAGTACAAAATTAAGTCTGCCGAAGTTTTAGATATTGAATCGGAGGTTGAGTGTGCTATTATCAGATAAATATCCGTTTCTGACTGAATATTTTACCCGTGCGCTTACAGAAAAGACAAGGGCATTACCGCAAAGCATATTGTTTTATGGTAATGATATTAATGCCCAGTATACTCTGGCAACAGAAATCGCAAGATTACTTAATTGTAAAGCTGATAAAAAGGATGATTGCGACTGTCTAAACTGCAGATGGATTCGAGAGAATGCACATCCTGCAGTTCTTACAATATCAAGAATTGACAATAAGCCCGAGGATGATGATTCAAAAACAGTAATTTCAATAAAGCAGTCTCAGATGATAAAAGAAATGCTGCTTTCTGAATCAGAATTTCATAGAGTATTTATTTTTTGTGACAGAGATAACGACGGGAATCCGGCAGGACTTAATCAGACAAATTTTCAGGCTGAAACCGCAAACTCTTTATTAAAAATTATAGAAGAGCCTCAACCGGGAGTAACATTTATTTTTCTTACAAGATATATTGAAGATTTGCTGTCGACTATAATTTCACGTTCTCAATGTTTTTTTGTTCCGTCATTCAAAGCCGTAAATAAAAGCTATGACTGTATAAATGATATTTTCACTGATTATTTTAATTATAAAAGGTCAGAAGTTTTTGATATCTCTGAAAAACTCAATGAGCTTACAAAAAGTTACCAGTTGGTTGAAATTCTGGACGGAATACAAAACTATATACTTGAAGTAATTAAAACAAACCCTTCTAATACAGAGTTAATCCGGCATATAAAATATGTTGAGGATGCGAAAAAACAAGCAAAACTAGGCATACGACCTGTTAATATATTTGATGAACTTTGTCTTAAGCTGATACATTAACCTTCTGTAGATGGTGCAATTGTTCCCAGAAGGTATGCATAAACATGCAGGCTGTATAAATAGACAACGTACATAACCAGGAAAAATAAAAGTATGCATACACAAGCCACTGTTGAACTGAGGAATTCTAAAGAATGAGTTGCGAAGAAACTCTGAATTCCATTGACAACTGCAAACCCTGCTAACAAATAATAATTAACGATATAGAACAATATAAACAGTATTGTATTACCGATATATCTTAACGGATAGTTTTCAAAAAGGTAAATAGCTTTCCTAAAATCCCACACCGCAGTAACAGAATCCTGCTTTGCATAATTCCAGAGCATTGCCGGAACCAGGGCAAAAAATATAAAATAAATCACATTATAACTTATAGCATACAAGCGGTGATAAAATTCAATATTATCATAAGGAAGAAAGAATATTTTTGTATAGAAAGATGAAACTACAAGAAGAATAAATGGTATAAACATTAGTATTGAAGCAAAAACGGAAGCTATACCTCTCCATATATACCTGAACGGCTTAAAATCCGGCAAGTCTATGATAAATATTGTCTTAATTTTCCCCGAATAAATACTATTAGCAGCAATATCCACATCTCTTGAAATAATTTTTGCCGTTAATTCCCAAAAATATCCCTGTATAAAAAAAATTAATACAAGAGGCAATAATGCTGATAAAACATAAAAGAATATAGAAAAATTTGAATTCCAAGTGAATAGAGTTCCTAAAAAGTATGATATAATAGCTAACCCCAAGCTCGCAATAACGGTTATTAAGAGCTGCATATATCTCTTGAAAAAATCTTTTGTTTTAAACATCCAAATAAATGGTTCAAACACTGCTACTTCCTCATCTTGCCAGAGAAATACTTGTTACTCCGACATTTCTTGCACTATCCATTAATTTTACCACAGCTCCGTGTTCTGCGTTATCATCTACTTGTATTAAAAGTCCGTCCGGAAAATTTTTCGCATTCCGGGCAACTGTCTTTTCTAAATCTGCTGCAGCTATTTCCATATCATTAAATATATATTTATTATCAGCTGTTACACTAAAATTCATAATTTTAGAATCTTTAACTATCTGTTCCTCGTTTACAATTTCAGGTACAGCAAGATTCAAGCCTTGTTGATCCAATAACGGCGCAATTACCATCATAATAATCAGAAGAACCAAAAATATATCCGTAAGCGGAGTTATATTTATTTCATTAAAACTGTCACGCATTATTCGCTCCAATCATCATATTGAGTATTTTGTACCGTAGGCACTGTTGCTGCTTGAGGAACAACAGGATTCTGACTTGTCTCTAATTTCTTTTGTTCTTTTTTGTTTAAAGGTTCACCAGCAACAATGAGTTTTTTATAATGAGCATCCTGTGCTGCATCCATTATATCCATTATTATAGAACTCTTAGCTTTTTCGTCGGCTTTTACAACAACTTCTGCCTTCTCGTTGTCTCCTCTGAGAGCCGCTAAATCAGCCGACAAATTAGCAATAGATGAACGTCTGTCACCAACAAAAACACTTCCGTCACTAGTAACCGATACTGTAACCTTTCCCTGTTCTATAGAAGTTCCGCTGTTAACCTCCGGAACAGTTATAGCATTATCTACAGACTGGAATGTAGGTGCAACAACCATCATGATAATTAAGAGCACCAGAAAAATATCCGTAAGCGGTGTTATATTTATTTCTGTAAATAGAGCTTTTTTACCGGTCTTTATACCCATATCCTGTTCCTTTATTATTTACATTAACCTAATGCTACACTGCCGGATTGCGATTTTATACTGGTTTCATCTTCCGAATCAACAAAACTCAAGAATAGTAATTTGATTAACTGGAAATCATCCTCAAATCTTCTGACAGTTGATTGGAAAGTGTTATAACACACAACCGCAACAATAGCAACGCCTAAACCGAAAGCAGTTGCAATCAAAGCTGAACCAATACCCATTGCAACGGCAGCAGACTGGTTGCCTTGAGATGCCAAATCCTGAAATGTGTAAAGGATTCTGACAACTGTACCGAACAAACCTAAGAACGGAGCAACACCGCCGATTGTACCTAATATTGTGAGTCGGTGTTCCAATTTTCTTGTAGCAAGGGCGGAAGCTATGTCAAAAGATCTTGAAAAACCTTTCTTTTGCTCTGAAAATATTCTTACAGCTTCCTCTGTAACTTCCCCAATAATACCGCCGCATTGAACCGCAAGATTTTGTGCTCCCATAAGATTATTCTTTGACAATTCTTTTTGAAGTCTCGGAATAAATTCTATAACATTTCTTTTATTTGCGTTGTAAAAAGCAGCTCTATCAATGGCTACAGCAAACGTTAATATTGAACAAATCAATATCGGAAGCAGTACCGGCCAGTCCAGTTGAATTGAATGTAATAATAGTTCCATAATATTTACCTCATTTATTCTTATACTCTATTTTAATATCTTGAAGCATTGAATACGTTATAATCAAATGTAAACTGTATATCAATACTTTGTCCCTTAAAATCGGCAGGAAGCGGTCTGAACGGCGCCGTTAATTCTACTGCCTTTAAAGCTGCCTGATCGGCTGACGGCATGCCGGAAGATTTCTGTACACGGCATGATAACAATCTGCCATCTTTTGCTATTTTAAATAATAGCACAACACGCTTGCTTTCATTTCCTTTTGGAGGATCCCAATTGAGTTTAATTCTGCGCTGTAATTCTCTCATATACGGACCAAAATCCGGTTCTCTTAATGCATCAATTCCAGGAGCACCACCGCCGCCGCCCGGATTTCCGAGATTACCCGAACCGCTTGAACCTCTTGAAAGCTGGCTGCCTTTACTTCCTGCAGAAGGAGAAAGTGACGGTCTTGGTGCATAAGCACTGCCTTTTGCTCCGCCGCCCGCTGCACTGCTTCCCGATTTAACTCCTGTTGGAGCAGAAGTTCCGCCGATAGGTCCTGTTGCAAGGGTTTTACCGACCGGAGCGCCTTTTGGTGCAGGAACTGTAAACTTAGATGAAGGTTTTGCAGCCGGAGCCGGACTGGAAACCGGTCTTGCAGAAGGTCTTGCTGTCGGCGGTGCCGGTTTTGCCGGTGATGGTTTAGGCTGCGCTGTTTGCTTTGCAGGCTGTTTTGCAGCAGGTGCAGGCTGTGATTTTTTAACAGGCTGCTGAACTTGTTTTTTTATTTGTTTTTGCTGCTGCTTTATTATCTTATTCGCTCTTTGTGAAGCTGCAGAAGGCTTTGACGCCTTTTTAGGTGCCGGTGAAGGCATAGAAACCTTTCTCTTTGGATCATTTATACCGCCGCTTCTTGAATTCATATCTGAGCGGTTTTTAGTATTAGGATCTCTGGGCTGCGCTTCTTTATCAACAAGAACAAATTCTATATCTTTTTTAAGCTGAGCCTGGGGCTTCTTAAACAAACTCAGATTAATTCCCATTAATGCAAGTGTTACAGTTATAATCCAGATTAACAAAACAACAAGAGGATGCATTGCGGAAGATATCGCAAGAGAATTCTTAATCGGAATAACTTCCGGTTTACTCGTAACAATTGACGGCAAGGTATATTCTTCAATATCCTTTTCTTCATCCTCATCCTGTATAAAACTGTTTCTACTTATTAATGACACTTTCCTTATCTCTCTTTTATTACCCTTCTAGAATAATAAATATTTTCATAAAATAAATTAATCTACTTACTAATTTTCATAGCTATAACCGGAGGTCGAAACAGTAATCGGCTGGGTTAGCATTAAATCAATGCAGGAATTTGCCGGAATTTCAACTTCGTTTCCTTTATCCCATACAGATTTTACAAGACCTCCGCCGGCACCGACTGCCGTACCTAATGCAGCGCCGCGTCCTACATCCCCGCCGGCAAGTGCTCCGAATACAAGCCCAGAAAGAGCTCCGGCAGCACTTCCTGCAGCTAAGTCTTTAGCGTATTCTTTTGTAACATCAAGTTTGGTACCGCCGATTAAAACACCTGTATTGTCATCAGTCTTTATTACTGCTGAAATCGGAATCTGGGTACCGTAAGGAGTCAGAATTTGTGTAAATCTGATACTTAACTTTCCGTTCATGCTTCCTCTTTTTGCTTTTGAAGCTTCAATTACCGTTCCTGTAATCGTACTTCCGACAGGAGCTATGAGTTTATTATTGTAATAAAAATCAGAATTTAAAGCCATTGTAACAGTTTGTCCTACACTTGCAGTTGCGGAAGATATAGGAGAAGTCAGCATTGCAGGCATAGAAGCTCCGGCTGGCACCATGACAACATTTCCGTGTAATGGTTCACCGGAACTATATTGCATTGGCTGCTGAACATAGTTACTGTTATATACGGGCTGGGTTTGCACCTGCTCAAATGAATAATTTGATGCTGCAAATACTGAACTCATAGAACAAAAAGATAAAATCAAATATGTAGCAAATAATTTATTCTTCATTACCTGAACCCTCCCCTTATTACATTTTATTATTAATGAACGATTTGTCAATTTATAATTGTGTGTGTCATATGTATCGGGGCTACCAATACGATAATTAAATCTGCTCCGGAGGCGATTGTTACGTGTTCTCCCATCTTCCTCTGCCCGCCGGGTACACACTGCAGAGTTCCCATTGCTCTGAACATTGCCCACCTTTGATAATGGGGTATTCTTATGTATTTTTCAGGCGGAGTAAGCTGCCCCCCTATTATATTATTATTACTTGTATAAACATACGCTTTAACAGGAATTTCATATCCGTCCGGAAGATACATCTTATTTATAAACACTCTCATTGCAGCATTCGTGCCAATTATAGGTTCATTTTTCTTATCAATGTATCCTGAAAGTCTTGTACCTTGAGGAATTACATTTTTATTATAAAGATATATATCTGATGTTGCCTCAAAATTTACCCTGTCTCCTTCTTCACAATACGCCGTTGAAAATTCCTGAAGAGAAATTACAGGAATATGAGTCCCAGTAGGAATATCAAATTCATCATAATCCCGCAGCGTTAATTCCGATGCCGATGCAACAGATATTAAAAAGCAAAGCAATATTGTAAATAAGACTCTCATATACTACATTATATAATGCTTTGAATGTAATTGTAAACTGAGAGATTTTTACACTTGTTTTACCCGTTATCAAGCTCTTTTAAATACTCTTTTACAAGATTTATAGGTGTTGCAAATCCTATACCGATATTTGAAATATTATTATCAGGATTATATATAGCCTGATTAATTCCTATAATCTCCCCTCTTGTATTCAAAAGCGGACCGCCTGATGAGCCGGGATTAATTGCCGCATCCGTTTGAATTCTGTTTTTTGTATAATCAATTCTTGATACAATCCCCTGGGTAAGAGTTCCGCTGAATCCAAACGGATTTCCTATAGCCAGAACTTTTTCACCAACTTTAACTTTCTCAGAATTTCCCAGTTTTACAGTTTTAAAATCTCTTTTTGCATCTATTTTTAAAAGCGCGATATCTTTATTTTCGCCCAGTCTTTTTAAAACTTTTGCATCATAATTCTGTCCGTTGTTAGTCGTGACAACAACTGCTTTACCTATATCAATAACATGCGCACTGGTTAATATCACTCCGCTTTTATCAATTATACACCCTGTTCCGCAGGATAGACCGTCTGAAAGCTGCGAATCTACAGTTACAATAGCCGGATTTATGTCTTCATAAATTGAAACTGCACTTTTTCCCAGACCGCCAAAAGAAAAAACCGGTAAAGATAACTGCATAAGTAACATTGTAAGTATCATTTTCTTATACATATATTCTCTCCTGATTTCATTAAAATGATTGCAAATCAGAATCCTAAAGACAATTACCGTGCAAAAAGCCTATAGTATATATATTGCAAGGTTTCAAATTTTAATGTATAATAAACAAGATGTTTTTATCACAATCGACACAGAAGGAGAAAATTATGTCAAGAATTGAAAGTTTTAAAAGAGCTTTGGAAGAAAAAAGGGCAGTTAAAATTATTGCAGGCATTGATAATTTTGACATCAACAGTATAAAGAAAGTTGTAACAGCAGCTTCAAATTCAGGAGCTACTGCTGTAGACATCTGCGCAGACGCTGATATTGTTTCTGAAATCAGACACATGACAGACCTGCCATTGTTTGTATCATCTGTTGAGCCTCAGAAATTGGCTCATGCCGTTATTCTCGGTGCTGATGCCGTAGAACTCGGAAACTTTGACGCTTTATACAAAAAAGGAAAATCTTTTACAGCTGCTCAAGTTTTACAGCTTGCAAGAGAAACAAAAGAACTTATTGAAGAAGATGTTTTCTTCTGTGTAACAATACCGGGAGAACTTGAAATTGGAGAACAGATAGAACTGGCAAGAGAACTTGAAAAGCTTGGCGTTGATCTTATTCAAACAGAAGGTCATTTCTCAAATGAAACTCCTTCCAACGGCGTAAGAGGGCTTATTGAACGTGCTGAACTTACTTTATCAAATACAATAGAACTTTCAAGAAACATTGATCTTCCAATAATGACAGCAACAGGAATCAACCCTACAACAGCATCATTAGCATTTGCTGCCGGAGCTTCCGCAATCGGCTGCGGTTCTTGCGTTAACAAACTTGATTCGGAAATTGCAATGCTCGCAGTTTCAAAAAGCCTTGTTGAAATCGCTGAACGCAATGCTCAATACACTGTTGAACTTGTTTAGGCTAACAAATAAAATATTAACAAGCACAAAATACCTTCCTAAATAGGAAGGTATTTTTGTTACGAAATGTAACAATTTTAGAAAAAAGCAGTAAATTCATTAAAGTTTTTGTTCAAAAATGCCGTAAACCATGTAAAAAGGGACTAAAAATAAGGA
>CASFPS010000005.1 GCA_949296355.1 uncultured bacterium
AACAGATTCGGCAACAACTTCATCGCCTAATACTACGTATGTAGACCTCTGGGCGGGTGACAAAAGTTATAACTACTAAACATAAATAAAAACTACAAGTCACCCTTTAGGTAAAACTACAAGATTAAAGCATTTACCCCTACGCACGTAGATAATTGGTCGGAACACATTGGTCATACTACAAGTCGGATTTAAAATTACCGGTGTTCCTCAAAGAGAAACTACAAGCCCAATGTATTTACCCCCCCCCAAAAAAGCACGTAGATAATTGGTCGGAAAAGATAAAAGAAGCGTCATTGCGAGGGAGCAGCCAGGACAGCCCGAAGCAATCTTAAACGAGGGTTAACCCCTCACCCGAATTTCTAAGTTTCGCTCAAGCTCAACTTGAAATTCTTCCCTCTCCCGCAAGGGGCGAGGGGAAAAAAGAATCTCTATAACTCAAACACAACACAACTCTCTTATATAATCTTACATCTTACTAAACTAAGTTTCACTCCCGAAAGGGAGCTTTTTTTTGCAATATTAAAGTTTTTATTGAGAATGTTTTAGAGATTTTCAAAACCAGTAGCTACCACGCCCTAAGTACTCTGTCATTGTGGGGGGGGGGTAAATATATTGGGATGGGAAGTGAAACTACAAGCTTCGTGTCATTGCGGGGGTAAATGTATTTGGATTGGTAGGTAAAACTCCAGATTTGTTTTCATTGCGAGGGTGAATGATTGGATTGGTAAGCCAAACCTACAAGCTTTGCGTCATTGCGAGGCGCGTGAGCGCCGTGGCAATCCATTTTTATTTAATTTTCACATTTGTTATGGATTGCTTCGGGTCAAATGGTTGTTCCCTCGCAATGACGCATGAATTTAAGCATTTTTTGCAATTCCTAAGTTAATGTCGGCTTGGTAAAGCCGACCTATATTTCTTAGTGTCATTGCAGGGGTAAATGTATTTGGATTGGTAGGTAAAACTCCAGATTTGTTTTCATTGCGGGGGGGGGAATATATTGGGATGGTAAGTGAAATTACCGGCTGGGCGTCATTGCGAGGAGCGGAAGCGACGCGGCAATCCATATTGTTATTGTTGGGTTTCACCCAACCTACAGTTCTGCACTTTTCTATTCCGGTGGGAACGCTGACGCTTTTCCCACCCTACACCTATATTTCTTACCTTGTGGAGTAAGCTCCACACTACTATTTTTTATTTCCTCAGTCACTCAACTTCTTAATCACTCAGTCACCAATCACCGCTTCCGAAGGACGCAATACCTGTAGTTCTACCTGCCAGCCTAAAACATTTACCCCCTACCTATATTTCCCTCAGTCACTCAGTCACTTAATCACTCAGTCACCTACAAAACACATTCCCCCCCCTTAGAACTTAACTGCCTTATCCTGCCCCACCCCCTTTGCATATTTTACCAGTTGTCTATACGCTATTTCGGATTGTTTTTTGTACGCAGAATAGTTTTCATCTCCTTCCGAAGCTATCGAATTAAGCATTGTTCTTGCAATTATTGCATTTTTTAAAAGCTCTTCCAGGTGAGGCGGTACGGTTATTGTATCTGTATCGTCTTTAAGTGCAAAAATTTCTTCTCCGGAGGCATTTTCTCCGATTGCAAGAGTAATATAATCAATAGTAATAATGCTTTGAGCAATAGGAACCGGATACAGGATAATTTTATCACCTTGAATATAGAAGGATTCCGGAATACCGAATTTGCTGCCGGAAGGCTTGGTTTTAAGCAGCTTAAGCGGTTTTGAATTAATTTTTATACAATAATCCCCGTTTTCGTACTTCATAATAATTCCTGCAGGGAGTTTGTAAGAATTAATATTAGGAACTGTTATCATAATATGAGTCCGCTCTCTGAAATTGAACGGATGAGAGTACAATATCTCTGTAACTGCTTTATTTATTGCAAGAACAAGCGAGGACTCAAACTCGCTTTTATTCTCCGCATCATTATCATACATCGACCACTCCTGCGTTGCAGCCGCATTATATAAATCTAATAATGTTAATGTCATAATCTCTCCTTATTAAATGCAAATAGAAGATACATCATATCCGCCAAAGTTTTTCATATAACTTTCGACAGAAGTTCCGAAGGCGTCTTTGGAGTTAGCTCTTCCGTTAGATTTAAGATATTCAATAACTCCGCCGGCACCTTTAAGGTGTGCTCCGGCAAGAAGTCCTGATTGGGTTATCATATATCCGTTGATAAATTTTCCTAAAAATTTATCGGCTCCTACAGCTTTAAGGTAAAGCCACTGGCGTTTTTTATATGAAATCTGAGCATTCTCCTGCGCTTTAGGGTTATTTAAAAAATCCTGAATAGAATACACATTATCCCTTCCGGTAAAAGTTCCTGTCCAGTCATTATTGTATTTACCCTGTTTTTTGTAATACCCCGCATCAATAAGCGCAGCTTCGCCCATCTGGTATTTTCCGGCATAGCCGTATTTGTTGAAAGCTTTGTAATTCCCGCCGGATTCTCTTTTTCCTAAAGCATCCAAAAAATCCTGTAATGTTTTCATACCTGCCTCCGCCTAGTTATCCAGCACTTTGGATAAAATACTTTTTGTATCTTCCGTTTTTTGTTTACCTATTTTGTCCTTAAACTTTTTCCCGTTTTTTTCCAGAATTAAGTATTCATCCGGACTTTTTTCTTTTAATTTTTTAGCTTCATTCTCCGGCAGAGTAAAAATGTGTCCTGTCGGTAAAAATTTAATCTTATACATAAGAAACCTTTCTTAAAAAAGACAGGAGACTTTTGTCTCCCGCCTTTAAAAATTTTCCTATACTTCTCTGACGCCTGCCCATTTTGCAATTGCAAAGATTGTTCCGGTGAATCCGGTTTTAAAATCTAAATCAATAGACCCGTCAGCTTTTTCAAATCTTGATAAATCCTGGAGCTGGATTGCAGAAATTCCAGCCGGAAGCTCTATTACAATATCTCCAAGCATTGAATTAGGATAAGCGTCGCCCGCTTTTACTGTCAAAGCGGAACTTGATTCTCCTGAATTTGTTATTACAATAAACAAAGAGTTATTCTTGTTGGAAAAAGCATCTTTTATTGTAATTCCGTTTGCCTGAACAACAGTTTTTGTGGTAATCCCGATATTTGCAACAGATTCTGTGTGGTCTAATTCAGGATATTGAACTTCTATAATATCTCTTGCCATAAATAATTTTCCTTTCTTTTTATTGAGTTAATGCCGGCTTTACAAAGCCGGCATTAACTTTTACATTTTAATAAACTATTCCTCCAAACATTTATCCCTACAGTGAAAGCGCTGCGGAAACCTTGACTGTACCCAGATAATCCGCTCTCGGAGCACCTACACCGAACAAGCCGTAACCTTTGTAGCAGGTATTAAAGTTCTTTTCAGGAGTATATAAAACTGTATTCAAATCCGAAGAAATTCCGCCGGCAAGAGTTTTGCCTTTTACACCGAAAAGCGGGTAAAATACACCGTCTTCCGGCTGCGCAATATTGTTTGATACAAGGATTTCCCAGCCGCATAAGTTACCGATGTAACCTTTTCTGATTTCATCTTTGCCGCTTTCGGTGTATTTTAGTTCATCTAATTTACCTAAATAGAACTGATACTCCGGAGGGATAACGCAGACCATGGCGCCGTCAAGCCAGTTTGTATGACCTTTCCCGTCGCCTCTCTGGAATTTTGCCTGCATATATGCAAAAATATCTTTTGCATTCTGTGCGGTAAGTGTAATAGCTTCGCCGTCATTATCAAGATAATGCCCTGCTCTTGTGTATAAGTTTGCATAAGCAGTATCAACAGCAGCAGCAAATTGCTTGATTGCATCACTTGTGTAATCCTTTGCAAGCTCTACCTGACTTTCCGGATTATCAGCAGATTTCTCCATCATCTTTTCTTCCATTTCCGATAATTCAAAGTGGAAGGCTTTACCTCTGTCAATTTTAACTTTGCAGGTAGAAGTTAATGCTGCTTCCGCATCAGGAAGGTCGCCGCCGTCATAATCGAATAAAGTTACCAGACCCGGCATAATAATATCAACTTCATCCCCTTTATTGATATGCTCTTTCATCTCTGAATGAGCAAGTTTGCCTACAACGAGTTCGTCATAGAAATGTTTGTTAAACGCTTTTGAAAAAGCGGTTGCTATCATTTGTTTTGATGTAGTCATAATGTTCCTTTCTTTACTATTAGGAGCTTTCTGTTTAGGAGTTGAGAAGAAGTTATAAATTTATGAGCGTTAGCGAATTTATTTTCTTCTAAACTTCTAAACTTATCCCCTTCTAAACTAAATCAGCCGTTCCAGAAGATCATCAACTTCTTTAGACGTCATCTCATCCAGCCGTTTTTTAGGCGGTATAAGCGATGAAACTTTGTTTTTAGAAAAATTCATTGAATCAATTGCCTTATCCGTCTCTGCCTGCGCGGCTTTTGCTTTTTCTGCCGCAAAAATCCTGGATTTTACATAGTTTTCTGCCAAGTCTACAAGCCTTTCCGTGTCCAGATTATTACCTAAAATTTGAAAAGCTTCTTTGTAAATTTCCCTGAAAATCGGGTTCTGAAAATACTCGGGAGTGTTGTATTTTTCCATATCTTTTGAAATCTCGTCCTGAGCATTTTTAACTTCCTGCTGCTTATTAAGCATTTCCCCGATTGCATTGAAAAATCCGTTTCTCTGCCTCAAAGCCCCGAGCTCCTTTGACTGAGAGCCCTGTAGCTTTTCAAGCTCCGCATAAGCTTTTGTTAGTTCGTCGACAGATTTGAATTTGCCTAAAATAAGTTTTTCATCAGAAGGGGCATTAACCGCTTGTCCTTCCTGTTCATTTGATACAACAGCGGAGTTATCGGTTAAAACCGGCTCCTTAATGGTATCTTTTTCTTGAAATTCTTCCATAAAACGTCCTTTCTTTGTTTTAATTTCTGATATTAAAAGTAATTTTGATGCTGTAAATCAAAGATTTACCGCATCCTACGTCTGATATAAAAAGTTATTGTCGGGCTATAGCCCGACCTATTACTACGTCATTGCGAGGGAGCAGCCATTCAGCCCGAAGCAATCTATAACAAATTGACAATTAAAAAAAATGGATTGCCACGGCGCTCACGCGCCTCGCAATGACGTAAAGCTTGTAGTTTCACCTACCAGCCTAAAGATTTACCCCTGCAATGACGCAAATTTTTGCGTGCAAGAAGAAGGTATTAATTGAACGACAGCACATATTCCCTCGCCTATGACACTACTGTTCAAGACAACTTTAGGCATTAAAATATCTGTATAAAACCCCTCCCCGAAATCAAAGATTTCGACCCTCCCACAAGGGGAGAGTATGCTGAACACTAAGCGTAATAGTCCACTCAGTGCACATTAGCAAGCAGGTTGTGGTAAATTTTTATTTACCGCAACAATAAAATGTTTCCCGGAATTACCTCTTACGGTCTGCCCTTAAAGTATTGCTTTCAAATCAAATCTTCCAGCATTTGCTCAACCTCTTTGTCACACATCTCTTCCAGGTTCTTTTCTCTGTAAATTGTCTTGAGCAAATCTGTTTTAGAAAAATTTCCCCATACAGGCATTCCCTCCTCTTTTCCAACTTTTAAATCAGCCATTGAATTTCCTTTCTTAATTTTTTATATATTATATATTTAGTTGACAAAATATACCGGCAGTTGTCATTTCAACCGGCATTAGCTATAATTAATCTATGAAAATAAGAAAATATATAGAAGAATCTCCCGACCGATTAAGTTCCAACTTTTTTGCACTTCTGGCTTTTGTAAATTTTTCCTGTCTAATAATCGAAAAAAGTTTTATCAAAGCATTACCGTCAATGCTTACTTCTGATTTCATCTTGAACACAATTGCTTCTTGTCTGATTTGTGCTGCTAATCTTGGTATAACTTCGCTTCCCGTGATATTTCTTCTTTCAATCCCATTTTTTACATTATTACTCTCTAAAAGAAAATCAATAATATTAATTTCAATAATATGTTTTATTTTAATATTTGCTGCTATTTTAGTTTTGAGCCAAAGATATGGTATATTCTCTGATTTTTCTACTTTAATAGGGCTAGTAACTATATATGGCAGCTACAGCGTATATTATTTTCTTATATATCTTTGCCTGCTAATTTTTTGCATTATTGATAATAAAAAACAGTTCCAAATAAAAAATACCCGACTAATTAGTAATAAATACTATAGATTATGGGTTAAAATTTTTTACTGTTATTTCTGGATATTATATATTCCTTTTATACTTGGAATAACGGGCTTAACAATTTTTTCAATCGCTTTTAATATCTCAAGGAATGCTTAAATTCTCTTAGATTTTTATCCAGTTTTGTGTGTAATTCTTCTATTTCTGTTCTAAGCTTATTGGCTATTTTTTCTCTTGTATCATATATAGAAGAAATTTTATTTTTACCCCATAATGTTCTGGGATGTAATCTTTCACGATTTTTTATAATTTCTTCACGCTGTCTTTCAACTCTTTGGAACAAATTTCCCATACCTTCTGCCTTATGTATTCCTATTTTGCCTGCCCCTATATTTGGTACGTTCCAAGGTGATTTTCTCCATTTATTACAGCAATAGAGTCCAGCTCATTGACATAATTAGTAATATTTTTCTCATTTAATCTGGTGCCATTTTTAAACATATCTCTTACGCCATAAGCATTGAATGTTACAGTGTTAGCTCCTCTTACTGCACCTACAATTTCAGCTAAACTCCCGCCAAGAGAATGCCCTGTAACCGTGATATTCTTATCAGGATTTTCACGCTTTTATTTTATCATAAAGCGCAAGCGCATCCGCAGCCTGAGCCGGTATTCTGGAGCGTGCCATTGCTATATCATTTCTGGCATCGCTTAATGGAGGTCAAAAAGTTGTTCCTTTGTACACAATAATAATATCTTTTCCATTCGTCAGGACATCTGCATAAAATCCGTTATTTGAATTTTCTCTACGTTCAATTACCCGATATTCTACCGGTAAATTTTCACTATTACCTGTGTAAACATATATAGAAGCCTGTTTTAATTTTTCGTGATACATAATTTCCGCAGAATCGTCGCTTTCACTATCTTCAACAATATCAACCGAACACTTGCAATTAGGGTGAGGCTTAGGCGGAATATCATTTGGATTATCATAAACAGTGTTATCTAAGCTCTGACACTCATCACAAGCTCCTGAATTAGTATTCCATTTATAAATGTAATTACTTATTCCGCCTTTTAAAAGTTTATTCGACATGATTATATCCTTTCTTCTTGGTGTAGCAAGTAAGTAGGTTGTGGTAAATTTTTATTTACCGCAACAATTATTGTTTCGGTAATCTAAAATTACCAAAACCTACCTCTCAGCCCATCAGCCGATTGACTATCAATATAGTTATACTGTAAAATCTACTTATGTTAAATATAATACGCAAACTATATAATTGGATTACAGGTCTCAAAAAATATCACGCAATGAATATAATTGTAGTCCCTCAGGCAGTCTTATTTATATTATTTTATTTTTTCTGTATTATTGATAGTTCAATCGGATTATTTAAAACTCCTGATGAAGAGTCAATGTTAGGAGTATTAATTATCATATTTTTGATTTTATACTTAAGCCTTATAAGTTTATCCATAGCAATTGCCATTATATATTCTATTTTCATTATCATCAAAGAAAAATCCAATAATATTAAAATTAGAATAAAATCAGATTTTATCTTAAGGAATAAGTTTTATCATATAATATTTATTTCTTCTATAATAAATTTTATAATAATGTTAATACTCTTACCTTTTGGTTTTTCTGTCTATTTCTTAACATTCATTTTAACATTCCCTGTTGCAGAAATATATGCTCTATATTCTTTTCTTATTCAACATCTTTTCTAATTCCTCTTGAGAAATTGTCACTGGAATATAAATCACATAAGGTTTTAATTTCTTTGCTGCCTGCTGATGAAAGGCATTATTATTTATACGATTTACAGCTTTTGTCTTTAAACTGTCTGTTAATTTTGTATTTAAATAATCAAAATCATAAAAATCACAAATTTTAAAACTTACAGAACCATCAGAGTTTTGCTTAATATCATATACATCAACAGAGTGTAAGACCAGAAACAAAGTCATTTTGTCGGAATATTTAATAGGATGAATCAATTCTTTATAAGTCGGAGCATCAAACTTAATACCTCCTTGTATTAACTCTCCCTTTAATTTTCCGGATTTTATATTTTCATAGTTATTAACTACAAAGTTTTTAATAATATCCGATTTTTTTATTAAAGTAACAATCCTAGAATTTTCCTGTGGAAGTATTACATCAGTTTTTTCAAAAGTCGCCTTGTTTTCTTGTGAATTTACGTCCATTTTTAATGATTTAGCAATTTTATTCTGCACTACTTTTTTGTCTACGTTATTTGGTAAATTAGATACTTTAAAGAACCGATTTCTAGCATTATCTTTTATAGCTTCGGGATTATTGGCTAAATCCAGCGATATTTTATAATAATCCTGTGCGATAACAAATCTGTCAAACGGGAGTTTTTCTGCCAGCCTTTTTTGAAAATCCTCTTCTGCTGTTAATTTATCATTGCTATAGATTTCCGGCAAAGATTCTGGTTCTATAGATTTAACTTGTGGTAGAACTTCTTGTTCAACTTTTCCTTCCAAAAGCGGTGTTCGGTTGTTATAATAATCTTCCAATAATTCTCTATCTAAAACGTCATCCAAATCATCCGGATTAACATAATCCCAATCATTTTCACTATTGGTATTTTGCTGATTGTTATTTTTTCCTTCACTGCTGCTTCCTGCATGCGCTGCACCGCAAGTGCGGATATAACCGCTGACTTCTGTTCCGTCAGAATGTGTATATCCGCTTACAGGATAAGAGCCGACACACTCTGAGCCGCTGCCGCCATTTGAGGTCCCGCCGCCTAATCCGGCACTATAGCCTGCAATATTGTCTCCTATCGGCAAAGAATCTATTGTATCAGACAAAATAGTTATCAAATCATTAAGTGATTCTTCATACATAAGACTCTCTATATATTCTTCCAAAGAACTGCGTTGTTGCATAAAAACCTTTCCGGAGCTTTACTCCATATATTTTTTTACTTTGCTACTTATTTATTTTTTCTTCATTATTTTTTATAAATTTTCTTACTTTAGGATTTGTCAGAAGAATTCCCAGCAATTGTAAAAGTTTGCGGGAAGAGAAGTCGGCTCTGTTCATATTCTGTACTGCCGCCGGATTATTATTCACAAGAGCATTTTGCGCTTCGCCCGCCGGACTATTTTCTCCGACATTAAGCTTAGAGTTCTGATTACCGGCTAAAGGTACATTTACCCTTGCTCCTGCGTTAGGCACAGTATTCTGATTCCCAACTGAAGGGATATTTACCCCTGCCCCTGCCCCTGCTCCTACGTTAGGCTTGGTATTCTGACTACCGGCTAAAGATACATTTACCCCAGAGAGGAATCTTTCAGGGTTATCAACACCTTTTTGCTCAAAGTACCAGACAAATATTTCCTGAAGGTTCAGAGGGATGAGCGATGCAAAACGTTCCACGGCTTGAATTACAATATCTGCCTGCTGTGACTTCTGGGTTGTCATAGAAGAATCTGAATACATGTATTTGTAATCACCCTGACGCACAAAATCGTCAACTTCAATAACTTCCTGCTGGTTTTCGTGGTTTACAAATACGGTTTCTATACCGGATTTAAAGTCGGCACAAAGCTTTGCAACTTTTTCGACATTCGGGATAATCAAATCCTGATTAATTGTATCCACAAGCATGGCAAGCCTAATCATCTGTCCTTGAGTCTTTGTGTTAATCTCTGTTGCAGTTTTAGAGGCGGAAGTTTCAACCGCGCCTATCATGTTCGGAAAAATTCCCGAGACTTCCGCCATCAGATCATTAAGGAAAGAAATATCGTCTAAAAAGACTGTCGGATTAAATGTAAGCTGCTGGAATGCGGCAGCCGGAGTCAGGTTATCGCCGTATTCAATGATTTTCCCCGGATAGAGGTTAATTTCATCCTCATCAAAAAAGCCTTCCGGAGCAAGAAGCGGCGGATTTTCATTAAGCGCTTGCAGATTGCAGGTACGGTTTAATAATTCTTCCTGAAAATGTGCCAGCGAAAGTATGGAATACAGCGGGCTTATACCTCGTTTAGTTTCCGGATCTGTAATGAATGCTCCGTAAGAAAACGGATTAATTATGCCTTCGTTTTTGCCGAAAGAAGCCAGATATTTTCTCCCGACAACAACAGCATGCCAGTTTTTAAGCAGTGTTCCGTCAGAGAGTTTCAAATCTCCCCAGTGCTCAAGAACTTCTATAGTTGAACCTTTTACAACATCGTCTTTAGAATTTGTGTATTTGGAGTTGTTGTCATTAACCATTTTAGAGATTTCTTCTCTCTGTTCTTTTGAAAAATTGTAGTATTTATTCTCCAGAATTTCTGCCGGCGTTTTATAAACCCTGTAGATTTTAGGACAAGAATCCCAGTTATCTTTTTGTGAAGAATCAAATACCAGATCTGCCGGATTTACGGGATAAATGTACGGGTTATCATAAATTTTTCTTGTATCAGTCCAGTAGTTTTTACCCTTAGAAATTGCTTCCATAATAAGCGGAAGTTTTTGGACATCCGTTGTAAAAAGGTTTTTAAAAAAGTCGATAGGACGGCGGTATTCTTCGTAGTTCTTTTTCCAGGAAGTATAAGAAATCAATTCGCCATAAAGCAGAGCGTTATCGATAATCTGGTCACAGGTTCTCTGGTAATCCATTTTTTCAAGGATGTCCACAAGCATTGCTTTTTGTTTGTTGGAAGCGTTGTTTGAGTCGTGGTTTTCTCCGGATACGTCGAACATAGAATTAACATTCGCATAAGTATTTCTCCATATATAAGCTTTCAAAGTCTGATAAAACATAAATGTCTTGCACATTTTAACCTTGGCTTTCCATTTCTGGTTTTTGTCGGAAATCGATTTAAAATCGTTTTTGAAAAAGATTTCATTAGCAAGTTTGGAAGCCATTTCAAGGTTTGATGCTCTTTTTGAGTTAAGTGAAGTAAAATCGGAAGTAATTTTTTTGATTAATCTTCCTTCTTCTTCCTTGCTCAAATTTTTAGTAGAGTTGTCTTCTGCAATAGTGTATTCAAATGCCATTTTTTATTCCTTTCCGGAGCTTTGCTCCAATTCTTATACATAAGCAGCGTAAAAACGCCTTTTTAATCGTTGTAAAAAAGTTAGTTGGTTTTCTATTTTCCCTCTCCCGCAAGGGGAGAGGGGATGTTAAAATAACCGTAGGTTGGGTGAAACCCAACAAAAACTTTATCAGTGTGTAAAAAGTTATTATCGGATTAATAAACCCTGCTGCATTTCTATATTATTGAAAATATCTTACGATTTCTTCCGAAGATTATCCTTCAGACACTTAATCAGAGGTAACAACAAACTCAACTCCTCATCCGTAGAATCATATATACATTCCAGTATTTCATTTCTGACTTTGTTTTCCTCTGTTAACATTGTCAATCCAAACTCTTCAAGCCCGATGTCTAAAACTTGTATTATTTTAAAGAATGCAGAAATTGAAGGCTGATGAATACCTGCTTCTATCTTACTTATATGTTTTTCACTTAAGTCAACAAGTTCTGCAAGCTTAGCCTGAGTTACGTGTCTTTTTCTGCGGAAATTTTTTATCTTGCGACCTATATAATCTTTATCATCAAAAGCCATTTGGTATCGTCCTTCATACTTTTTGTTAGATTACATCACTTATAAAAACGGTTTAATCCCTAATACAATACTAAATACATTAAAGTATCGAATACGATAATAAAATATCTTGTTTGTGATACCATGTATCAAAAAGTTATGCATACAATACTTTGTAAATTTTAAGGATTATAACCATGCTCAACAAAAAAGTTACGGTAGTGATACCAACACTGCAAAAGAACGCAAGCATCCTAAACAAGCTGATAAGTACACTTGAACAAGACAACGCTGTTGATGAGATTTTGTTGATAGATAATTCCTGTCAAGGGTTTTTGAATACAAGCAAAAAGCTTGAAGTTATCAAGCCTGAATGCAATCTGTATGTCAATCCCTCCTGGAATTTAGGTGTTGAGAGAGCAAAAAATGAAATTGTCGCCCTTCTTAATGATGATATAATCATACCTGATAATTTTTGCGGCAGGGTAATAAGCCGGATGTCACCGGAGATGGGAATTGTAGGTATGAACGGGACAAAAATTGAATCAATTTCCGATATCAATCAAATCCCGGCGGCAGAAAATATTTATTTGGAACCTGCGTCATATATGGATTATTACTACGGAATAGCAATGTTTTTTTATAAAACCGGTTTTTGCAAGATTCCTGACGAAATAAAAATTGTGTACGGAGACAGCTGGATTTTTACATCCTGTAAAAAACAAAAGAAACAGAATTACAGAATCAACGGATGTACAATTTATCACTGGGGAAGTCTATCTTCCGGAATAAAGGAGTTTAATCCGATTGCAAAAAATGATTCCAAAATTTATAAAAAACTTACCGTAAAATGGTATGACAGATTATTTTCTTACGAAGAATTATGGGACTATCACAAATTCAGAATGTTTGGATTAACTTTTAGGATAAAGAAGGATACCGGAGGAAAAAGTTATGCAAAAAACTCTAAATAGAACTGCGGTTTTTGCGCATTATGATAAGAATAATCTTATACAGGATTATGTAGTATATTACATAAAAGAGTTAAAGAAAATTGCTGATACCATAATTTTTGTATCAGACAGTGATTTGCCGGATTCTGAACAAAATAAGATAAAAGATTTTACAGAAGTCATTATAGCAAAACCGCATGGCGAATATGATTTTGGTTCATACAAAAGAGGTTTCCAATATCTTGAAACTGAAGGGATGTTAAATAATATCGATGAATTAATTTTTGCAAACGACAGCTGTTTCGGTCCTTTATTTGAACCGGAAAACCTCTGGCGGGAAATGGATAAGAAGCCTTGCGACTTTTGGGGCATAAGTTATAATCTATCCGGCTTATTACTACATGTGCAAAGTTATTTTCTTGTTTTCAAATCTCAGGTTTTTAAATCCGATGTATTCAAAGATTTTATACACGGAATAACTAAACAGGAATCCAAAGATGAGATTGTTAAAAAATATGAGATAAGATTATCACAAATCCTCATTGATAATAAATTTCTGCCTGAAACATATTTGAAATATGCAGGTGATATAGCGGGCGAATTAATGTTCACCCAAACAATGCCGCCTTTTATAAAAATAAGTCTTGCAAAAAGGGCTTATACTTTCATTTACAGGATTGTATTAAATCTTTCATACAACAAATACAAACTCAAATATCCTCAGGAATTAATTTTTAATTATCTAAAAAAATACAGCGAGCCAAAGAGGCTGAGCTATAATATTCGTATTGTAAAAGGAATCTTTTTCCGTTTCAGATTAAAAGAGCGGAGATTATGTATTTTGGGCAGATGGTTTAGCTGGTAATGATTTATGTTTAGAGTCCATAATCTTTATCGCCCCTTGCAGGTGAGCGACAAGTCTGGCGCATTCCTTCCCTGGAGGGAAGGTTAGGATGGGTGCTTTTTATAATCTCTGCATTCTTTCTTCTTCAGAATTACAGCCCCACTCCAGCATCTGTAGCTTTTGCACGGCTCAAGCACATTTTGGAAGAGTACATTTGTTTACATCAAGCCCCATTCAAAAAATTCCTGCCTGAAAACATAAAAGTTTTTCCGGACTTTCGCTTAAACCCGCATCTTAAAAGACATAGCGCGGAAGCTCTATTCTGCGCTTCCGCATAAATATTACAATTAAACCAGCTTAAAGAAAGCTTTAAACACTCAAGATTTAATTTAAACATTTTTCTTTTTGCAAAGCCGTTAAGAAAAAGAAGCCCTTCTTCATCCACAAAATAATAAATCCCGCCGATAAGTTTGTCATCATCAAGAAAGGTATAGAAAAAAGTATTGTCTCTGATGAATTCAAAAGAGTTGGTATCCTTAATTTTATCTTGGGATTTCTCGTACAGCTCTTTTATTTCTCTTTCATAAAGAGAAAATTCTCTGTCTTTCGGTATCAAAACTCTTATCATATCTTATCTTTGCTCAAACCCTCTACAATATTAATTTCCGGCTCCTCGTTTTGCGGAAGTTCATTGTCCAAACCAAGTGCAAGCCGCTGCCCTTTTTGCACTTTCCCGATTGCAGATATTATAAAATCAATCGTTCCTATTGTGTTTTTGGGAATATCCAAAAACTCAAATTCCGCATACTTTATATCATGCGCAAACTCCGTCAGAAGAAACTCCAGAACAGAAAGCGCTTTGTCATACAATTCGATATGTTTTTCGTTAATTTTATGTTTTTTATCTTTAGCACTCTTAGCCATAAAAACCTCAAAATAAAAAGAAAAAGACCGGAGAAAAAAGGGGTAATCTTCACAAGGAGTTTGTGACGAGAGAGAAAGGTGAAACGATGTTCTCCGGTCAGAAATCTTTTAAAAACTTTTTACCAATTCTTTGTTACCGTAAAAATCGCAGGCATACTGTTTTGTTAATTCGCGTCTGCCCGATTTTACGCTTTTATTTACGCCGTAAACCCAGCCAAAAGGTTTAGATTTGAATTTAGAGTAATTGTATTCGCGCAAAGAATAAACAATTTCCTCCCTAAGCCCCAGCATCAAATCATTAGCTCTCACCCCTGAAACAGAAGTTTTGTTCATCACTCCGTCAAATCTCCATTCTGAAAGCTCCGCAACCGGCTTTGAACATATCGGGCAAAACCCTATGGATAATTTTCTGGACGAAAACAAATCATTATCCCTGAGATAATAAACATCATCAGGGTTAAATTGACAGCAATGACGCACAATTAACCTCCTAAAACTATTAACTTTTGCCCTTTTCCTTACAAAAAAGGCAGGGTGAACCTTTGTGTCGGAATCATTTAGTAGTGCAGGGTAAACACACCCTGCCGGCTAAGGGCATTTTACGCCCTCATACTCTTGAAAGATTTATCCTACGCAGCGTTTGGGCTTTGTTTCAAAATCAAGTACAAAATTATATTACTACATTTTTATTTTTCACCATAAGATTGTTAAGACTTTTTTACATCTTAACCCAGAATTCAGTGTTTATGGTATTTTTATTATAGATAAGGAGAGTAAAAATGAAAGCAATCGTATTTGATAACGGACTAAAACTTGATAAAAATTATCCGAAACCGACTCCTCAAAAAGGGGAAGCTTTAATAAGAGTCACTCTTGCAGGAATTTGTAACACCGATTATGAAATCACAAAAGGCTACATGGGCTATAAAGGTATTTTAGGACACGAATTTGTCGGAGTAGTGGAAGAAGTTAACGGAGAAGATAAATCACTCGTCGGCAAAAGAGTCGTGGCAGAAATAAGCTACGGCTGCAATGACCCAGATTGCGAATGGTGTGCAAAAAAGAATTACCGCCACTGCCCGAACCGCCATACACTCGGAATCTGGAGGAAAGACGGATGTTTTGCAGAATACATGACCATGCCAGTTAATGTTTTGTTTGAAGTTCCGGATAATGTAACCGATGAACAGGCAGTTTTTGTAGAACCGCTTGCTGCAGCCTGTGAAATAACAGAACAGCTTCATATTGAACCTATGCAGAAAGTTGTTGTTTTAGGCGACGGTAAACTCGGGCTTACAACTGCTTTAACTCTTAATTCTCAGAATTTAGATGTTCTGCTTATCGGAAAACACCAAAACAAGCTTGACATAGCAAAAGCTCAGGGAGTAAAAACGCAGCTTTTAGAAACTTTTACCCCTCAAAAAATCTATGATGTTGTAGTAGAAGCAACAGGTACAGCCTCCGGTTTTGAAACCTCAATGTCTCTAACTAAACCGAGAGGAACACTGGTTTTAAAAAGCACGGTTGCAAGCGGTAAAGAGTTAAACCTCGCGCCGATTGTTATTGATGAAATAACAGTTTTAGGCTCCCGCTGCGGTCAATTCCCGCCGGCACTAAGACTTTTAAAGAACAAAAGAATAGATTTTACTCCGTTTATCAGCGGAATTTACTCAATCGATGATGCTATAGAAGCGTTTGAGGCAAATAAATCAAAAGAAAGCATAAAGATTTTGATTAAAATGTAGTTATGAAAATAAAAATAATTGCTTTAGGAAAAATTAAAGAAAAATTTTTAAAAGAAGGAATTGAAGAGTTCCTAAAACGCCTTACGCCTTATGCCGCAATTGAGATAATTGAACTGCAGCCGGTTGAAATAAAAGACGAAAACCTTACAGAAAAAGCATTGCTACAGGAAGGTGAAAAAATTCTTTCTTCAATAAAAAATGATTCTTTTGTGATAACTCTTGAAATAGGCGGAAAGCAGCTCTCGTCGGAAGAATTTGCAGATAAAATAAATGAAATTTCAAATTCGGGCGTGAGTGAACTGGTATTTATAATCGGCTCTTCCTGCGGACTTGCTAAAACGGTTTCTGCAAGAGCCAATTTTAAACTTTCAATGTCTAAAATGACTTTCCTTCATCAATTTTCACGATTACTTCTTGTAGAACAAATCTACAGAGCATTTAAGATTTTGAAAAACGAAACATACCATAAATAATGTTGTGTTGAACAACAACGCATGATAAAATTACTGTATGCTTAATCAGATTACAACTATTTTAGAATGCTCAAGAGTTTTTTCCCTTCCTATGACAATTATGTCATGGTTAGTAATTTTTACATATTCATCTCTTGTTGCAGGGCATATAAGATACGGGTTTCTTGCGCTAATAGGGGTTTGCCTTGCTCATCTCGCGGCAAATGTCTTTGACGATTATTTTGATTATAAATCACTTATAAAGCAGGTGGATTTTAATAAAAAAGAGTATTTAAAAAATTCACAAAAAACAAAGTGCCGCTATATAATAGCCGGTCTTATGAAACCGCGGCAGATTTTTGCACTGGGCTGTATTTATCTCTTGCTTGCAATATTGATAGGCGTGTACTTCTTCTTCAAATGCGGAGCCGGGGTTATTTATTTTGCGCTTATTGGCGGAATATTAACTGTTTTATATTCTTTCCTATCCAAAATAAGGCTTTCTGAAGTTGCTGTAGCTATTGCATACGGTCCGGCATTATTCGGCGGAATTTATTATGTAATGACAAAAACCTATTCGTGGGATGCGATTATACTTTCAATTCCTTCAATGATTGTAACAGTTATTTTGTTATACATTCATACGGTAATGGATTTTGATTTTGATATTAACGAAGGGCACAAAACAATTGCAAATTCGTTTAACTCAAGGCTGGATTCGCTTGTAGTTCTCAAGTGGCTTTTAATACTTGCATATATTACTCCCGTGCTTCTTTGTATTTTTGATATTGCAGACTGGCAGGTATTTGCAGTCTGGCTTACAATACCGCTTGCAGTTGATTTATACAAGTCTATGGTAGATTTTTCCGCCGATCCGGAATCTGTTCCGGAGCATAAGTGGTATCATTTTCCGATGGAAAATATGATGGGTGAGCCGGCTTTTATGACAAGGATTTATCAGTCAAGAAATTTAATGATTTATTATTCGCTTGTTTTAACAATCTCAATAATTTTAGCTCTTGTTTAATTCTGCCACTTTTTTAAACTGACTTGAATACCTCTTATGACCTAAGCTTTATATTAGAGGAAAGTTTAATGAAACCATGGCGGTCAGGATTTAATATAATAAAGAATCCTCATCGCTCAAACTTTCCTCTCTTTTTTCTAAGAGAGGTTTCTTTATGTTATAACTGTTATATGAATTATTCAAACTTATTTGATTTTGCGAGGAATTTATATACTTCGCTTTCATACAACGATAAATACGGAAGAGCAAAAATCCCGTTCAGATACTTTTTAGAGTTGACATACAGATGCAATCTTGCCTGCCCTTATTGTTATGTCGGAAAAGAAAGAAACAAAAATGAACTTACGACAGAGGAGTGGAAAAAAGTTATTGATGAGCTTCCTTTTTATTCAATAGCAACGCTTGTGGGCGGAGAGCCTCTTGTGAGAAAAGATTTTATTGATATTTTTGCTTATACTTCAAAAAGAATTATGAATAAAGTCCACGTGGTTTCAAACGGGATATTAATAAATGATGAGATTATTAAAGCGTTTATCAAATACCGTCTTCTGCTGCTCTCGGTTTCTCTGGACGGCTGGGGAGAAAACCATGATAAAAACAGAGGAAAAGAGGGTATTTTTGACAAAATTGTTTCCAATCTTGAGAATCTAAAATCCCAAAAACCGAAACAAATGGTTGATATAAAAACAATTGTACTTGAAAACAATCTTGATGATCTGGTTAAGCTTTATAAATTTTGCGAAAAAATGGGGTTTGAATTCCTCTCGATATCGTTTTTGAGAAATAATAACTGGAAACAAAATTCCATTCTGCAAGAAAGTTTTATACCGGAATTTACGCATAATTATCCGATAAATTGTTATTTTGATATGGAACATTTTAAGGAAGTCTTTAGAGAAATTGAAAGCTTGAAGGGAAAAACAAAACTGCGCTTTTCACCAAAATTTGAATACTCAAAAAATCCTCTGGAAACAATCGAAAAGTTTTTTAACCTGCCTCCGGAGACTCCCGTAAATAAGATTTACAAACCCTGCACATATCCTTATAACAATATGATGATAAATCCCGAAGGATTTGTTTACCCTTGTCTTTCGATGAAAATAGGCAATGTAAAAGAAAAAAGCCTGAAAGAACTTTTTAATGCCCCTCATTATTGCTGCTTCCGGAAGAATCTCAAAGCAAGCGGCGGAACCTTCGGTGCCTGCCAGATGTGCTGCGAGCTGGAGCCGAAGCAGTAAAATTCAGCATAGTAAATTACATCTGACATAAAAAATCCGGCTGATAAATGAACCGGATTTTACGTCTTTCCTATATTTAAAGGATTTCAATTAATTAAAAATATAGTTTAATATAAACAGAATAGTATACAATTCGGAGATAGTTATGGATATTTTTGCAGTCATCGGGCTGTTTTTCGGTATTACAATGATTTTGATAGGGCAAGCCATGGAAGGCGGTAATATCGGACAGCTATTACAAATAACGGCAGCATTTATTGTTCTCGGCGGTACTACAGGTGCGGTTCTTTTAAGTTTCCCGCCAAAGACTCTGCTTTCGGCAATAAAAATGTTAAAAAATGTATTTATGCCGCCAAAAACTGATTTTAATGCTCTTATAACAGAAATCGGCGGTTTTGCA
Source organism: uncultured bacterium (assembly GCA_949296355.1). Classification (GTDB taxonomy): domain Bacteria; phylum Cyanobacteriota; class Vampirovibrionia; order Gastranaerophilales; family Gastranaerophilaceae; genus CAG-196. The sequence goes on from CASFPS010000005.1 coordinate 19,322, forward strand.
ACAAAGGCAAGAAAAGAAGGCATTATTTCTCTTGAAAAAGAAGCATATAATGCATCTGACGCATTGTTAACCCTCGGTCTCGGCGCTGTAGCGGACGGTACAGACCCGACATTAGTCAGAGAAATGATGGAAAACCAGATTGAACAATTTGAAAATTATATAAACAATGCTGCAAAAGTTTTTGAATCATTCGGAGGATACTCTCCGACACTCGGTATTATCGGTGCAGTTATGGGGTTGATTCAGGTTATGCAGAACCTCTCTGACCCGTCAAAGCTCGGCGCCGGTATTGCGGTTGCATTCGTTGCAACAATTTACGGTCTGTTTGCGGCAAACCTGGTTATGATTCCTATTAGTACACGTATTAAATTTATCTTTCAGGATGTAATGTTATACAAAAATATGATACTTGAAGGCGTTTTATCAATTCAAGCCGGAGAAAGCCCTGTTTTGATTGAAAGAAAACTGCGTTCCTTCATTCTGGAAGGTAATAAGGAAGAGAATCCGAATGGCTAGAAAAAAGAAGCATCCCGAACATGAAAATCTGGAAAGATGGCTGGTATCTTATGCAGACTTTATAACGCTATTATTCGCAACCTTCGTTGTGTTATACGCTCTTGCTCAGGTGGATGCTACTGATTTTGCAAAGCTCGAGGAATCTCTTAAAAATGCATTTGCTCAAAGCGGCTCCTTGTTTGACGGTCAGCAGTCGGTTATGGACGGAAGCGACTCCCTGTTTGACCAGCAGCAGGCAAACTCCTTTATTCCGAGTCTGATGCTCGAATACATCAGTCCTAAATATGAAGAAGAGTCGTTTAAAGAGATTGAAGAATCCATACAAAAGCTTACGGAAGCGGGAGAGCTTGACGGAATTTCCACCAAAATAACAGATAAAGGACTTTTAATAACTTTTGACGACAAATATCTCTTTGCTCCGGCTTCCGCTTATCTTGACAGCAGTGCCAAAAAACTTTTAGATAAAGTAGGTGTTTTGATTTGCAAAAAATTTGTACTCCACGCAATGAGGATAGAAGGTCATACGGACAGCGACCCGATAAGCAGCGTCCAATATCCGTCTAACTGGGAGCTTTCAGCAGCCAGAGCCTCATCGGTTGTAAGATATATGATTTCACGATTTAAATTTTCTCCGTCTCTATTCTCCGCAATCGGATATGCAGATACAAGACCTCTCGAGACTGCAATTTCTCCTAAAGATCCGGCAAACAGAAGGGTAGAAATTCTTGTTATGAAAAACAAGTACAGGAGAGAATTTGAAACCATACACGATACTACCATGAATCTTACAAAAGCCCAGCAGGAAGCAATACAAAGACAGCGGCAGCAAATTATTCAGGAAGTTGAGGGAGATTCAATTTCTCCTGCTGCAAGAAAATTACTGGAAGAAAACAGAGAAAGAATTAAAAAACAAAAAAGTGAAAAGCTTTCTAAGAGCAACATGGAATTATACGTAAACCTTGATAAAGAAGGTAACAGTTCTATGCCGCCGATTGAAAGACGGGTAATAAGATTGGATTCAAACATACCCGAGGATGAGGATTTTGGATTATGATACAATTTTCGGTAGGAATGTCACTGGGTCCGACTTCATCAGTAGAAAGCGGAGTTGCGGTAAGAGAAATTTCAACTGGAAAACTGATTTACGTAGATAAGTTGTTTTCTATGAACGATGTCCAATTTTTTCTGGATAATTATTCTTCTGTTAAGGATTCTGTATTTTGTATTTCTCTTCCGTGGGATAACACAATGATTGAAGGGAAATGGCGGGTCTTATCAAAGCCTTACCAGCTTATCCATTCCGGAGAAACAGAGTTTCCGAACAGAGATAACTGGATGCAGCGTTTTTCAACAAGAGGGAGTGAATTGTTCTTAAAACTAAAATCCGAGGGCGTTGATATTTCAAGATTTGAAATTTATCTTACAAGACAAAGGTTTAACCTTTACTCCAATTTTAAAGAACGCTCAAGCGCTGATTGCAAATTCCTTCAATCCGCACTCAAATTAGAATACGGGTTTGATTCTCTTCCTTCAAATATGATGCCAGTTGCACAATTGGAAGCAATCGTCGGCTGCCTGCTTGCGGAAGAAAAGCTTAAAAACAACACAAGAACAATATTTGAATTTAAAGGGCTTGACGTTATTAATCTTTAATGTTATTCATATTCTAATATTTCTTGTAAATATTTGTAAAAATCCTTCCGGATTTAAGCAATTTTTCATGTTTACAGGCTTTAACATATCAGATATGTATGTGTCGAAAGGAAGTAAAATATGGTTCAATCATTTGATTATAGTGTTAACAGACCGAATTATAACGCAGTAAAGATTAATATAAAAAAACCGGAGGTTAATGCCGGTGACAAAAAAACAAGTTATGCAGACGATAACGGAATCTACAATGCGGTCAATATTGAAATAGACAATCCGACAGTTAACACCGAACCTAAAAAAGTTTATGATTATCCGTATGCAGAAGAACTTATAACATGCGATATGATGAATTTTAATCCTTGTCCGGTAAAGTTTCCGGTAACATATCATACAACAAATGTTATTCTTCCTAAGATGGAAAACGAATTAGAAATGGGATTGGAATTTCCTGAGCCGGAAGAAGCCGAAGAGGTTGAAGAGGTTGTAAAAAACGAAACTCCTGAAATAGCTCCGGAGGAAATTCAGGAAGAAACAGAAACTATCGCTGCAGCCGAGAATGTTGAAGCAGGCGAAAACGAAACAATTGTAACTGATAATAAAGCAGCAGTTACGGAAGAAACCAAACCGGAAGTTCCGGAGCCTAATTATACAACTGTAGAAGCTGAAAAAGGTGAAAATGAAATAGCTTTTCACGGGGCTGATGATGAGGCAAAAGTAAAAGCAGATAACAATGTTCAGGTCAAAAGACCGGAAATTATTCCCGGAGAAGAAATAACTCCTGAAGTTGATATTCCGCTTGTTTTATCTAATCTAAAGAGTGAAAACTATGATGTACAGGCGCAGCAGATGGAAGAAATCGCAAGAATTTCTCTTGACAATCCTCAAAATGCGGTACCTTACCTTGTAAGAGATGTATTTTCAAGCTTGATAGATATTTCTAAAAAAGATACAACTAACCTTGCAGCACCGTCTGACGCTCAGATAGATGCAAGAAAAAAATTAATTACAAACTTTATTCTTATAGAGAATGCAAGACAGCAAAATCGGAAGGATATAAAACTTCCTTATCAGATAACAGAAGCTGATTTTGCACTGGCAAACGAACTCTCGCCGCTTGAAATGGCTGAACGCAACAAAGAATACGCCCTGACTACAATGGCAATTCTTACAAAAGTTTATACTGATGAAGTAGAAAGACATACAGGGAATGTAGTTCCGTTTACGGATCTTCCGGGCTCAGCCGCAATTGTTGACGCTCTCAGATACAGTCCGAATGCCGGAGTAAAGATTGCTGCTATTGATTCGCTCAGATATATTCAGAGAAAAGAATACAAGGACGAATTATCTACTCTCTACTCCTTAGCTCAGGCAGATCCGAACCCGCAGGTTGCAATGTCGGCAGCTAGAGCGCTGGAACTGATTAACAGACAGCAATAATATATAAATTACTACACTACAAAAAGAAACGGGCGGGAAAAATTTCCCGCCCGTTTCCATATTGCTATTTTTGTTCAATGTCTGCTTGAGGAGGGCAAGGCGGAGGGCATGGACGCTGACCTCTTTTAAAATTTTCCCTGCCTTCTTTTTTCATCTGCTTAAGAATCTTCTTTTGATCTCTTGTCAAAATTGATTCAAAATCTTTCATATTCTGTTTTCTGATTTGATTTGCCTGTTTTTCTAATTTTGCAAGCTCTTTATCAATTACAGCAAGCTTTTCTTCCTGCATTTCAACAGAAATTCTTGATAATTTTACTACTCTTGCTTCCTGTCTCTTTAATTTAATCTGCTCCATTACAGGTTTCATTTTTTTGCGACCTTCAATACGAAGCTCCTTAACTTTTGCTTTCTGTGCTTCCGTTAAACCTAATTTCTGTTCAAAGGCAGCTTCTCTTGCCTTTCTCAGTTTAATCATTTCTTCTTTTGAAGGCGGGTTTTTTATCCCTTCGTTTGTTGTCTGAACATTTGTTGCAGTCTCGGCTCCGCCGATTTTTTCTCCGGCAGCATAAGCTGCTGATGATACGATGCATAATGCACACATCATAATTGCTAATTTTTTCATAACTTACCTCTCTTGTTTTATAATAAATCTTCTAACTTATCTGCAAGCTCTTTTTTTGCATTATATATTCTTGATTTTATTGTGCCGATAGGGCATTTTAATTTTTGTGCCGCTTCTTCATAAGTGTATCCGTATATCTCACACAACATTATGGTTTCTCTGAGTTTCGGTTTCAAACTATCTATAGCTTTAATTATTCTCTGCCGGCGCTCAAGAGCCAGAATATTGCCTTCCGGAGATTTTTTCCTGTCCTGTATACTTGTGAGCACAAACTCTTCGGAAGTTGAATCTTTTTCATACCTGAATAAAGCTGATTTTAAATAATCCTTAGATGTATTTTTGGCAATTGTTCCGACCCAGCTTTTCAGAGCCCCCTGTTCTTTGTATTTTTCAGAATTTTTCCATAGCTTTATATATACCTCTTGTTCCAAATCTTCATTTTCACTTTTGGTAATCAGCCTGATTATATTTTTAATATTATTTTTATTAGTTTTAATTAATTCGTTAAAGTTCATTCATCCACCACTATGAGTCCGTAAGAATCGACAGGAAATCCCAGATCCTCTGCGGATAAAGTATCACCATATTCTATAGTATCCATCATGGCATCATAATTTCCTATTACACCTATTGAGGCTGTTGAAAACAATAGCAGCATCAAAGCGCAGGCTATTTTTAAGACAGGTTTCTTTTCTCTTTTTTTATAATAATGTGACTTAACTTCTCCTATTAATTCTGAAACTCTGTCCATTTTTTCCTGCTCTTTACGGCATTCCTCACATTCCGCAAGATGCTTCTTTAATGTTTCATCATCAGTAAAAACAAATAAACCTTCGTATTTTGAACACTTATTTTCCATTTTGTAACCTCTATATCAGTATAACGAAAAATATTTTTTTTTGTTCAAAAATAAAAAGAAATTTTTGTTAAGTTTTGTAAAAAATTTGACATCTGACTAGCAAAATTTTTTATTCACGCTTTTTAAGAAAAACATAAAGCTCTCTCTTCTTATTTAAACGGACAGGCCTTGGTTTTACAAGGTCTTTTTTTTATGGAAACTTAAGAAATTGCGCAACACAAAGGCTGCACTCTCTTAAAAAATTTGCCAATGCTTTAACAAAGCTCAGTGTTATTCTTTAACCCTGCACTTAAGCCCAAATTTAATAAGCCTGTTTACCATCCCCTGAGGAAGCTTGGATATAACCCTTGCAGCAAAAGCATCTTTACCGACAGTATATACAAGCTTCGGATTCTTCGCCTTATCTGCCTTCAAAATAACATCAACAACTTTTTCAACACTTAACCCTTTTGTTTCATTTTTTTTCGCATTATTGATAAGAAAGCGCATTTCATTTTCGTATCCCGAGCAATTATCCAGATATTTCGAATTTTCATCTACAGATTTGCCCCATAATGGTGTTGCAATAACTCCCGGTCTGATTGAAACAACTTTAATATCTTTTTTGTTTTCCACCAGCAATGAATTAAAAAACATATCCAGCGCCCGCTTTGAAGCGCAATAAGGGGAAATAAACGGAAATATTCCATAACTTGCCATTGAGCTTACATTAATGATTCTGCCGCCCCCCAGAAGCTCAAATAAATCTTTTGTAAACTCCAGATGCCCGAAAACATTAACATCAAACTGGCGTCTGATTTCACCCATCTCTATTTTTTCAACAGGTCCGGCTACAACACACCCTGCAATGTTTACAAGCGTATCAATTTTTGAACACTTTGACATTATATATTCTGCTGCCGGCTTTATTGTCTCAGGCTTTGCATAATCAACATAAAAAGGATAAATATTTGATGATATTGATTTTAATTTTTCTGCTTTTTTTTCACTGCGATAACCGGCGAATACAATATTTTCATCAGCAAGCCTCTTTATCAAAGCTTCACCAATACCTGAAGTTGCGCCTGTTATAACAAAAGTTTTAGTCTTCATACAAAGGTCTCATCAAAAGTATTGTGGCTAAATTTACCTGCATAAAATCATAAGATTCTATTTCTTTTTGTGGTACTAACTTAGATTCCACAGTACAATTTTTGACCGCAATGAAATGTTTACTGGTATTGAGGATTTCAGATAACAATCTGCTTTTTTTACCGATTTTTGGCATAAAAACATAACCTTTAATAATATACTCGGCTGTTTCTATATATACCTTCTCTCTCCAGGCAGAAGTTGTAAGTTCTAAAATCTCTTTATTTTCCATTTTCCTTCTCTCCAATGATTATGACATGTATGACTGGAACAACGGTAAGTAAAGTGCCAGAGCCATTACAAGAACTATACTACCAATTACCAGAAGCATTATAGGTTCAATCATTTTCGTCATCGTATCAATGATAGCATCAAGCGTTCTGTCAAGGAAGTTAACAGCTTTCTCTAGCATGTCGCCCAAACGACCTGATTGTTCACCGGTTGCTACCATAAACAACAGCATTCTCGGAACAACGTTTGTGGATTTCAAAGCCTGAGATACCTGCAAACCTTGTTGAACCTTTACAATTGCACCGCTCATTTTATTCTTCAAAACAGAATTTGTTAACGTAATTACCGCAAGATGCAAACAGTCTACTACCGGAATACCTGCATCATACGATACGCTTAGTACGGACATAAAGTTCGAATAATTTGAATATAAAATCAGGTTATTAAGAAGCGGTATTTTCAATACCAATTTATCAAGCATATTTCTTGCCGGCTGCCAATTTACCATAAGAATACAGAAAACGACAAATGCAACAATAAATATCGGAATTGTAAACCAGTATGTTTTCAGATAATCCCCAGCATTAATCATCATTGCAGTAATCCAAGGCAATGCTTTTTCCTGCTGCGCAAACATATCTTTGAAAGCAGGGAATACAAACGTAAGCATAATGATAATGATGAAAAATGCAAGTATGACAACAAACATAGGATACATCAATGTACCAATAACTTTACCCTTAATATTCGCCTGTTTTGTAAGCAGATCTTTAATACGATCAAGAGTTTTTTCAAGTTCACCGGATTCTTCACCGGCTTTTATCAAACCGATAAAAATGTAACCGAAAACCTGCGGATATCGTGCCATAGTATCAGCAAATGTCGAACCTGCCATAATCTGGGTTTTCAGAATTTTAGACATCTCGCGGATTTTCTTCTTAGCAGCTTCCTGCTCCATAAACATAAGAGATTCGACTGCAGGAATACCTGATGTTAACAATATCTGCAGAGTGGATATAAAATCAATTTTCTCACTCAAAGATAGTGATTGCAATGACTGAGTCTTTTTTGCTTTCACATCAACATATTCGTTAATCTGGGTCGGAACCAGACCCATCTTACGAATAACTTCTCTGGCATCTTTAAGGTTAGAAGCTGTAATCTCTCCCCTTACTAACTCTTTTCCCTGCTTTAATGCTGTATAACTGAATATTGGCATATCAAACCTCTTATTTTATTAGACTAATCACTTGCGTAACCCAAAACTCTGATAAACTCACTTGTTGTTGTAGCACCTGCAACTATATGATTTAAACAAGATGATTTAAGAGTTTTCATACCAGCGGCAACCGCTGCTTCTTCTATTTCAATATCATGTGCGCCCTGCGCAATTAATTTTTTAATTTCTCTGGTTATCGGCATAATCTCATATATACCCAAACGTCCTGTATACCCGAGATATCCGCATTCCTTACAACCTTTTTTCCTGTACATCTTGGTTTTCAAAAGTTTTTGCTGAAGATCCGGATTGGTTGTAATATGCTTAACTTCTTCTTCTGTAGGTATATATTCTTCTTTACATTTATCACACAGTCTTCTTACAAGACGCTGCGCAATAACGCCGGTCAAAGTTGAAGATACAAGGTAATCTTTTGCCCCCATTTCAATCAAACGTGTAACCGTTGCAGCAGCAGAGTTTGTGTGAACGGTACTCAATACTAAGTGACCGGTAAGAGCTGCAGAAATAGCAACTTCCAGAGTTTCAAAGTCACGGATTTCACCGATGAGAATAATATCAGGGTCTTGTCTTAATATTGCTCTCATACAGGAAGCAAAAGTAATATCCGCTTTCGGGTTTACCTGAGACTGGTTAATACCCTCAAGCTTGATTTCAATCGGGTCCTCAATTGTTGTAATATTTACGTCTTCTTTATTCAGAGACTTCAATATCGTATACAAAGTCGTTGTTTTACCGGAACCTGTAGGACCGGACGTTAGTATGATTCCATTCGGACACTGAACCATATCATGAATCTTCTGTACATCAGATTCCTCTGCACCCGGAATTACCATTTTGTCTCCGGAAGCTTTCAAACTGACTGCCGGAGCCAAAATACGGATTACAACCTTTTCTTTTCCGGATACAGGTAAGGTATTTATACGGAAATCATACATTCTGTCATTGTATTTAATGGAAAACGTACCGTCCTGCGGACGTCTGTGTTCTGCAATGTTCATCCTTGCAAGAACCTTAAATCTGGTGATAACCGATTGCTCGATACTACCCGGAATTTCCAAAACTTTTTTCAAAATACCGTCTGAACGGGTTCTTACAACATAATACCCGATACGCGGCTCAATATGAATATCGGAAGCTTTCGCGTCTATTGCATCTGTTATTATTTTATAAACAAATTTTGCAACGTTACCGCTTGCATCCTGCAGCTCTTTTTCAACCTGCGTCCAGAGAGATTCTTCATTACTGAACTCGGCAGCCTCTTCTTCAATGCTCTGAATGATACGCTCTGTTTCTTTTACAGCCTGAGCTGACTTCTTGTTTATCATATACTCTTTTAAGTATTTTTCAAACTCAAAAGAAGGTATACAATATACATTCAAAGAGCGTCCCGTAGACAGAGAAATTTCTCTGATTGTATATCTGTCATTTGGATTAACCATGGCAACGCCGAGTTTGTTGCCTTCCATTGACATAATTACAACCTGCTTCTTTTCAACAATGTCGTCCGGAAGCTTCTTTAAGATTGTCCTATCTACTTTAATCTGAGCACGTGATACAATATCACAACCATACTTCTTTTTTAAATATGATGCAATTCTCTCATACGACAGATATTCCTTTTCAAAAAGAACGGAATCAAGAGGAATGTTGCGTTCTCGTGCAATACTGACACACTCATTCAACTGCTCTTGTGTTATCCATCCTATTGAGACAAGTATCTCCTCTGCAGTCTGCTCAGCCCCTTGCCCTGTTTGTTCCTCAGGCTCCTCCTCCACTGCCGGCAAATCAACACTTGTTATACTGTCGAATACTTCATCGAAATCTTTAGCAGGAATAGGAATAAATTGAGGCGTCAGGTTCGGAAATTTTTCTTTAACAGTTTCTGCAATTTTGGCTTTATTAGCAATCTGCTCCTTGTTTAAGATTACATAAAAATCCGACTGCCTCTTGTCTACTGGAATAAAACCTGATGAAATCATCAGGTTTAATTCAAAAATATTAACATATTCTTTTTTTATGCTATGTTTGAGTTTTTCCAGTTGATTAGACATATTAATTATAAAGTATCCGCTACTGTGCCTTCGTCGTCATTGATTATACGTGGAGTTAACATAATAACCAATTCACTTTTTGATTTTGTAGAACTAGAAGATCTGAATGCCATACCAATTACCGGCAAATCACCTAAGATAGGAATCTTTCTTACAATCTTAGAATCTTCTTCCTGAATCAAACCGCCGATTGCCAGAGTTTCACCATCTTTAATTCTTATATTCTTCAAGTCAAGGTTTCTTCTGCTGAGCAATGTTGCCTGCAAATCGTTCTGCCCCTGAATTTCTGTAGGAGTTGTAATTTCCTGTGCAATTGTAGAATATTCAGGTTTGATATTCATTGTTACGTAACCTTCCGGAGAAATAAACGGAGTCAAAGAAATCTTTATACCCTGATCCTTACCGATTGTATAAGTTCTTTGTACGTTACCTGTTGCACCGGTACCGGCTGCTGTTGAAGATAAGAATTCAGATGTTACTTTTTCTACATAGTCCTGAGTAAGGTCAATTATTGATTCTTGTCCGCTCGTGATTAACAGTTTCGGGTTAGCGAGAACTCTGCCCTTGTTATTTTCTATTAAGTAATTCAACTGCCAAGAAATATAAGCATTATTTCCCCGCGGAATATAAGTTTCTGTCTTGCCGTCAGGACCTATGACAGAAATATATTTTTGCCCAGGACCAGATTCTCTGCCGACTGTAGTAGTATCAGCATTGAAACTAAACACCCAGTTTCTGGAATCAATACTCCAAGTGTTGTTAAATTCTTTACTTCCTTCTTCGTTCAACTCAATAATTGAAACTTCCAAATATGCCTGAGGTTGTTTTATATCATTTTCTCTAATAAATTTTTCAATCATATCAAGCTGAGCTTCTGAACCGCCCATAAGAGTAACTGTACCTCTCTGAGGGAAATATGAAATTGAAAGGTTTTGAACATCAAAAGGAGCTGATGTTGTAGAAGTTGCTGTAGAAGTAGCTACTGTACAGGCAACAATACCTTCACCGAGTTTTAAATCATCATCGGAGCTGCTTGCAGCACCGCCGGTCATGATACCTGCTGCTCCGCCTGTTGTACCAACACCGGGAGTAGGAGGAACAAATGCCTTTGGAGCTTCAGTCGAACCTGTTGAACCGCGGGATGGCAAAAGCATATTACAAATCATATTTGCCATTTCACCCGGTGTGGTGTGGTTAACTACGAATGTCTTGGTTAACGGTTCTCTGTCAAGCTGTGATATTACCTTTTCAACAATAGACGCATCTGACGGCATACCGAAAACAATCAATTCGTTAGTTGCGGTATTTACAGTTGCGGCATCAACTCCTGACAGACCTGCTTTTTTCATACCGAAAACGTTTCTGTTCAAGAAATCAGCAATCTTTGCAGCATTTACATACTTAACAGGGAATACCATCATTTCCTGTTTAGAAAACGCTGCATTATCAGCATTATTTTTAGCAATAATAATTAATGTATTATTCTGTGTATAATAATTCAGCCCTGCAATCTGCAGCACAAGTGCAAATGCATCATTAATAGGCATATTAACCAAATCTAATGTAACTTTGCCGCTTACGGAAGAATGGAACACAACGTTCATGCCCACTTTATCCGCAAACATTCTCAACACCTGTTTTACATCTGAATCTCTGAGTGATAGTGTTATCATCTCATTCTTGTCAGTCAGCTTCACATCTCCTGACAGTATCATTGCGTCAGTCATTGTACTGTCAGTATATGGTTCTGCAGCATTGCTCATAAATGCTGTTGAAAGACCAGAAGGCATCATAAACGTTAACAATAACGCAGCTGACAAAAATCTTTTTATATGATTATATTTCATCATTCTTCCCTCCGAATTTTTTGCTTAAGTTTGAAACGTCATTATAATTTACAGACCCTTCTGATAAAATTTCACCTATACCAGCTTTATAAGTGTTTTTGCCAAGCATTACAGTTACACTATCCTGCATGATATTAAGAATCTTATAATTATTTACTACATCACCTTTTTTAACCAGATAGTCATTGCCTTCGATATTCAAAATAGCAGACGGACTATACTTGTCATAAAGAATTCCGGAAACCACTGTATCCATAACACGTGCTGCTTCAGAACCCTCTGTTATCATTTCAGGCGGTTCTACCAGATCAAATTTCGGAACATCCTTCACAGCGCTGTCTTTAGCAAGTTCACGGTAAGGCAGAAACGGGTTCGCCTTTACAGTACCGGCAGGAATTGATATCAAATCCCTCTTAGCTGTTGTTGCCGCAACAGGCGCTGTCGCCAGTGTAAGCATTGTGCTGTCCTCTTCCAGAACATCCGGAGCATGCAAAGACAAAACTGCCGATACAGCAGGAATTGCTATTCCCAATACCAGTATCGGAATTAATATTGCTCTTGCATGCAATCTTTTACGACGCCCTACCCGTGCTATCAACTCATCGGTTGTAAGACATTGAGCATCTCTCATTTTCTCTTTTCTCTTCATATAATTGCGCATTTTCATATAACTTCTAACTATTAAATTGCTTCTCTCGTCTTAAACTATACACCAGTACGCAGGTTTTTAAATCCTATGTTTATACTATTCTGTTCAGGTTTACATATAAATTTTAATAGAAACCTGCCTAACCTATATTAATCATATCATACTTTTTCAAGATTGCAATTATCAATTATTTATTACAAAATGTTACATTTTAATTTACAAAACGCACGAATGTATAGGCATTAAAATCCAGTGAACCGAATATTATTTTGACAAAATTGTTGTCATATGGCATGAGTTTTACAAAATCTATATACTCCTCGCCATAATCATCGTCGGTTTTTTGGGCTTTTACCTTTCCTTTCAAAAAATGCGCCTGATAAAATAATAAATATATATCACCTTGCTCATCTTTTTGGGCAATAACGTTATAAAAGCCTTTTTCCAGCGTATTGCCGTCTATTACAAGATTAACCGGAACATTTAAGAGGGTTCCGTCCTCATTTTTAGAAAGCTGATTCAGCTCCTGAATGTTACTATCAGGACTCAGATCCGGATGCAGACTTGTTCCGCCCCCGCCGATTTTCTTTATAAGCTTCTTGCGCTGCTTCTCTTCTTTTTTCTTCTTATTTCCTTCCAGAGCATCAATCGCTTCTTCAAATTCCTTATTCGTTACAGACTTTTGCCCGTCCCAGGCTCTGTCAACACCGGAAAACTCTTCCCAACCGTCATCTGCATAACTTAAACATGGAAATATCAGAAATGATAAAATAATAAACAAAAAAGCCTTCTTCATACTTATATTATTTAACAAAAAATCTCTGAAAGTAAACTATTTTTGATAAAACTTTTATTTTTCCGGCATATCATGTATAATAAATATTGTTATCAAAGAGAGAGCTAAATGACTGATTCTAATATAATAATTATTATTGTATCATTTGTTGTTGCTATTGCAGCAATTTATATACTATATTCAATAATTTTATTTCAGGGCGGTTCGTCCAAAAAAGGAGATGAACTTCAGCTCTCTACAAAAAATATACTGGATCAGGTAGAAGTTCTGTTTGATAAAAAGGAATACTCGCTTGTTCAGCTTTTGGCTACAAAATATCTGGACAGAGTGCCGAGCCATGTCGATGTCAGAGTCTACCTTGCAAAAGCTTACTTTGAGGACAGAAAATACAATCAGGCAATCAAACAGTGCGCAATCATACTAAAAAAGAAGCCGAACAATCTTGATACCAGAAGGGTTCTCGGCGCCTGTTACATAAAAAAACAGGCATATGGCAAAGCAATAAAAGAGTATGAATTCCTGTTTGACCATAATAAAAATGACAAAGATGTTGTAAGAACTTTAGCCTCGCTCTACAGAGATACTGATCAGCTTTACTCGGCAATCGGCGCTTATGAAGTTCTCGCTGACCTGTTGGATTTGGATGAAGATATTGCTGACGTACAGTCAATACTTGCAGAACTCAATGAAGAAGCCCACGATTATCCTGCTGCATTTGAAGCGTATAAAAGGCGGCTGGGGATTTATCCCAATGACATTGAGACTAACAAAAAGCTTACGGAATTATACATAAAAATAAAAAACTATCCGGTAGCAATTGAGACTCTTTTATACATGCTCACTTTTGTTACGGACGCAAAAACTCTCCTATGGATATATGAAACCCTTGTCGCTTTGTATGTAGAATCAGAAGAATATGATAAAGCCATTGAATATTCGGAAAAGCTTCTGGATGTACAGGGTTCGGACAAATTTAAAGTCAGAAATGATATCGCGACTTTCAATATAAAGTTAAACCGCGTCGGAGAAGGTATTGAAATTCTGGAAGATTTGGCAATGATGTCGCAGAACGGATTTGATGTAACTCTGGAACTTGCAGATGCATATATCCAGCAAAAAGAATACCAGAAAGCATTGGATAAATATACGCTCCTGCTCGACAAAGCAACCCAGAGAGAGGCTAAAACCGTAAACCTGCTTTTATGTGAATTATACATAAAATGGGCTGTAGATCTGGCTGAACAGGGAAAATATGATGAATCTTATGAGCTTCTGAAGAACGCAACCCAGTATAATGCAATTAATCCGGAAATTTATTACAATGTTGCAAATAACAATTATCAGCAAAAAAACTTCGCTTCTTGTGTAGAAGCTGTAAACAAAGCGATTGAATATGATAAGCAAAGCGAGCATAAAGCTAAGTATTTATTACTGTTATCAGAAGCCCATCACCAGCTCGGGAATTTCTTTGAAGAGAAAAAAGCCCTTACAGACCTGTTAAAATTTGATGAAAAAAATCCGTCCGGTCTATACAGGGTAGGGCTTATGTATGCAGCGCAGCATGATTTTAAAAATGCAGAAGAAGCATTCAAAAAAGCAATCTTGTACAACCCGAACCTGCTTCAGGCAAAATACAATCTTGCTCTTTTGTACGAAAATAATAATAGAGATAAGGCAAAAGAACTTTATATGGAAGTTCTTGAGCAAGATCCGGCTTTTGAAGAAGCAAAAAATGCTCTTGCGGATTTATCAACCTCTGATTTCTTCTGATACTTTCCGGCTTGTCAATTAATATCCTCCGGGATATAGATAACTGTATCACTGAGATAGTCTCTTGCATCTTCCGCTGTTGAAAATCTCGGCACAATTCTTTGATAATCCTGCACAACCGAGATAATATCATCCACGGACATTTTAATAATTCTTCTGCTGTCTGATTCAATGATTCTTGCCATTCTTTCCGCCTTTTTAATTACATTTATATTAACGGCAAAAATTTCTTAAACTTTAGAAGAATCAAATATTTGCGTTAGGAAACACCTGTCCGCTTTGAATATAAATCTCAAACTCTTCCTGAACATTTACACTTGAGGCAGTGATTATATAATCGTCAAAATGGAATTTTTTAAACTTCTGCGCGGGTTTTCCAAGTTTATACTCAGCTTCGTATTTTGTCCATTCATTATAGAACTCCTCGAGAGTATTGCACTTGAATCCCATACGGGAAGCAATATCTCCAAATTCCCGCATTTTGATTTTTTCAATATCCACACCGCAGTCATAGTCGGAAAACGCAAGCGCAATAAAATCTCCGCTGTGGCTTATGCTGAAAAATTTAGCCCTGTTTTTCAAAAACGGTTTTTTCCCGTTAAAAACAATTTCTCTATCTTCTATTCCGTAAAAGTCCCTCAAAATCCTGTCGGTCATCAAATATGAAAAACAGTGCTCATTCCACTTTTTAGGATTTGAAATCTCTTTTTTCTGAAACTCCCTTAAAAGTTCCATATGAACATTATCAGCATCTACGATTTCTATTACAAAAATATCCATAAAAATATTATAAAATAAAGTTAACGAAAGTAAAAGAAATTAAGCCTGCAGATTTGTCAAAAAAGGCGCCGCTTTTGAATAAAAGCGGCGCCTTTTATACCTTAATTTTTAGACTACATAGATTTTCTGTCTGCAATTTCTTCCATCTTATGATCAGCAAGTCTTGAATCACCCTTAACTCTTGAATAAGCAAGATACCCGTTCATTCTTTCGATCTTGGTAAGATTCTTAGAACCGCACTTAGGACATACATCCATATTCAATTCCTGATGACCGCAGTCGTCGCAGTATGAAAGTGACAGGTTAACACCTTCATAGAAGCCCATATCCATTGCTCTGTGAATCAATGTTTCAACAGCTTCAGTATTGTAATCAATCGGATATTTTACGTACTGAATCTTTCCTCCGTTCAATAAATCCCAGAAGCGTTTTTCCAGATCCTGTTTCTGAATAGGAGTTATATCCTCGCTTACATGGCAGTGGAAAGAATTTGATACATACGGTTTATCAGAAACATTTGCAACAATTCCGAATTTCTTTCTGAACTGTTTTACCTGCAATCCGCAAAGGTTTTCAGCCGGAGTTCCGTATATTGCGTAAAGAATTCCGTCTTCTTCCTTAAACTGCTGGGTCTTTTTGTTAATGTATTCCATAACTTCAAGCGCAAATTCTCCGTCTTCCACAAGAGATTTACCATTATATAATTCCTGCAATTCATTCAATGCAGTAATACCAAATGAAGCTGTAGAAGATTTTAACAAAGGTCTGATTTTATCGTGGATACCCAGATGACCGCCTAAGAATCCGCCTTCGCAGAATGCGAGAGGGTTTACGGAAGCCTTCATTTCTCCTAAGTAGTCATAAGTTCTTTTATGTAACTTTCTGATTAATTCAAGATAGTAATCCAGAACTTCATAGAAATCTTTGCTTTCCTTTTTAGCTTTGGCATAAATCATCGGAAGGTGAAGACTTATAGCACCAATATTGAAACGACCTACAAAAATAGGAGTATCATTCTCATCAGCAGGCTTCATTCCGCCTCTTTCGTACCAAGGTGATAAGAAAGCTCTGCAGCCCATCGGAGAAACGACTTTACCGTATTTTTTGTACATTTCGGCAACATAACCTTCGCCAGTCAGTGAAAGCCAGTCAGGATACATTGTTTTCTTAGAGCACTCAACACCTGCTTTAAACAAGTCCTCGTTAACCTTGCCCGGTCCGTGAAGGTTTTCATCATACAAGAATACAATTTTAGGGAACAATACCGGTTTTTTGCATTCTTTTTTGCCCTGTCCGCCTTTTCTGATTCTGAGCATAGCTAACGTTGCCATCTTTTCGTAAACACCGGTTCCTAAGCCTGCAGTAACCGTAATAAACGGATAATCTCCTCTTGAAGAAGCTACCGTATTAAATTTATATTCCCAGCCCTGGAAACCTTGTTCAAAATCTTTTTCAACATCAGCCATTGCAGCTTCTCTTGCTTTTTCAAAAGACAGACCTAAGCAAAGGTATTTATCGTACTGTCTCTGGTAAGTTTTTTCAGCATAAACAGCAAGAATTTTATCGACTTCCGCAACAGTGAAACCGCCGTACTGCTGGCTTGCAGCAGCCATTACAATATCACCGATTACATCAAAAGCAACATCAAGAGACTTAGGCTCGTTGTACCACAAATTACCCATCTCAAATCCGCCTTTGAGAACGGAAGCTACATCAAATAAGCAGCAGTTCATAGTATCACGTCTTGCAGACATATCATGAATATAAATATAACCGTCTCTGATTGCCTGAAGTTCGTCTACCGTTAAGAAGAACTTTTTATACAATTCTTTGTTTAATTCGTTAAAAATCAAAGAACGTTTTGTGGAAACAAGTGTAGAATCAGCATTAGCGTTTTCTTTGTCGCCAATATACATAATTCTTTGTGATTCCTGATAAACTTTGTCTAACATGTGCACAAAATCCTGTTTGTAGTTTCTGTAGTTTCTATAGCTTTGTGCAACTTTCGGATTGATATGCTCAAGAGCACCTTCAACCAGATTGTGCATATCTGCTATAGTGACTTCCGTCTTATTCATCTTTACAACATTATTATCTACAAAGTCGCATATTTCTTTCAACTCGTCATCAGAAAGCTCTACAAGCATTCTTGTTGCAGATTTTTTTACGGCGTTTATGATTTTGTTATTGTCAAACTCTTCTTTTGTGCCGTCTTTTTTGATAACGTACACACAATTAACTTTGATAGGAGTAATCTGAGCTGTTTTCGGCAGTTCATTTAATTTTGATAAAGGTGAAACAGTGCTTCCCTTCATCACATCAGTAACTTTTGCCGCCGATGAGGTAAATTCTACTACATTTCTTTCCTTATTTAAACTGTTTTGCATTGTCCTTACGACCTCCTAATCTACACTAAGGTCAGCTATTTCTTCAGCTTTCCTCTTTTATATTTAGAGAATAACATTCTCTTCCCAAAATCTAATCCTTTAATTAAATGATAATTCAAACACTAATTCTAATCAATAAATTAATAAAACGTCACAAAGGGTGTAAATGTAGTAACAACGTAGGTTTTACAAAACTCAATATTGTAAAAATTGTTACGTTTTTAGCATGTTTTTTTTCATTAAATTCTTGACAAAACCCGAGAGGTTTAACAATTGTTTATGTGACACTTATCATATAAAAACAATCAGACATGCTTATAAAATTTTTCCGGTCGATTCGAGGAAATTTGAGTATATTGCCGGAATTAAGAAATAAAAGTAAATATTTGATATTGTTTATTTTTACAACTACTCCAAAACTCTATTATCCGATATTTTAAGAGTTTAACCCCAAAAACTAAACTAACAGGTAATTTATGTTGATACATAACACCTTACAATTTCTGTAGGGGCTTTCAAGAAAAGGTTTAAATTTACTTTTATCTTGCTCAGCCCCGTCTATGGAGATATGTTGTTATGGAAAAATTTCAGAATAAATATTTGGAAATAAAAAACATCAGCAAAGATATTGTGAACTGGGTAGAAGATATTGCAGAAGAAAACAACTGCAAAGTTGAACGCAAAGAGTGGAAAAGCAAATATAACAGCTATGTTGTTTATGACTATGAACCTTTTTGTTCTGAAGGTTTTGAGATAAATATTCTTCTGAGCTCTTTTGATATATCATACCTGAATTTTATTAAATATCTTTACAATGAAAAACTAAGTACAATAGAATATTTGGACAATTGTATAAAGATTCCTGCAATAAAAAACTATTCACATTAGAGAATTTGGTATATAATATTCTTTAACCAATAGCGAGGAATATTATTATGCAGGAAAAATTTAATGATTATGTACAGTCTCTTGAAACATACATAATGTTTCGTATAAAAGAAACCGTTGCAAAGATTACACCGGAATTAAAAGCAAAAGGAAGAGCGCCTATCGCATTATCAATGGGCGCGCCGACGGCAGCTCCGCCAAAATACTTGATTGATGCCCTAAAAGCGGCTTTAGATGAGCCGGGCATACATACATATTCAAGTCCGAAAGGTGAAAAATACTACAGAGAAGCTGTTGCAAGAAGAATGAAAGAGCGCTTCGGAGTAGAACTCAATCCTGATACGGAAATATTTTCGCTTATCGGCTCAAAAGAAGGACTTGCAAACTTTATCAGAATTCTTATTAATCCGACAACCGTTGATGAAGATAAAGATATTATTATGGTACCTGACCCGGGATACGCTTCTTATGGCGAGATGATAAAAGTTTCAGGCGGAAAGGCGTATTCTGTTCCGCTGACTCCTGAAAATAATTTTATGCCTGATATGGAGGAGGTTTGGGAAAATCTGATTAAAGAAGGATATAATCCGGAGAAAGTCAAAGCATTATTGATTAATTACCCTAACAACCCTCTCGGGGCAACTGCAACAAGAGAGTATTACGGAAAGCTTGTTGATTTTTGTAAGAAACATAATCTGCTTTTGATTTCTGACGCCGCATACACTGATTTATACTTTAAACCTGAACTCAAACCGATGAGCATTCTGGAAATTGAAGGGGCAAAAGATGTTGCAGTTGAATTCTTTAGTTTCTCAAAACCTTACGCAATAACCGGCTGGAGACTCGGATGGATTTGCGGAAATGCTGACGCTGTAAAAGTTTTCGGGAAACTTAAATCAACTCTGGATTCCGGATTATTCAAGGCGCTTCAAAAAGCCTGCGCGGAAATTTTAAACTCTAAAGAAGGCGATGAATACATTAAAGAAGCCAATATAAGATTTAAAAAGAATCAGGAAATATTTGTTAAAGGTTTAAAAGAGGAACTTGGCTGGGGTGAATTTAATATTCCAGATGCAACATTCTACCTCTGGATTCCTATTCCTCCGAGATATAAAACTTCGGTAGAATTTACGGATGATTTGATGCATAAATCCGGCGTTGTAATGGTTCCGGGAGATGCGTTCGGCAAATACGGAAAAGGCTTTTGCAGAGTTTCTGTTGTATGCTCGGAAGACGAACTCAGAGAAGTTATCAGAAGAATGAAAGAGGATGGATTTGTTTATTAATAAAAAGCCGGATTTTTTCCGGCTTTTTATTTTTTAAAATTCAACCGGCAAAAATATTTTTGTTCAAGTTTTAATATAGTATGAATATTCAACCGATAAATAATCAACAAACATACAAAACAAATTTTAAATCAACGTATCCCGTTGTGCACTGGGTTGCAGAGACAAACGGAAGCTATGCTCCTATTGCCAATATGCAGCTTGTAAAAAAATTGCAGGGTAAAATTATCAGAATGTTAAATAAACCGCTTGCGGAAAGCAAGAAGCAAATGGAAGTTGCAGAACAGAGGCTAAGAGCGTATATAGGCGCCTGTGATGTTTCGTACAGAAATAATCCGCACGTAAGGTCTTTCTATAACAGAACAGAAAGTTCAGTAGGCGGCTTTTCTCCTCTTTCTTATGTGATATCCGGAGATGATGTAGAATTATTTGAAAATACGCTTGCAAAAAATATCGGTAAAGCTAAAGGAAATGCACGCGAATATCTTGCGCATCCCTACTCACCAGAGGCTGTTGAAGCAATAAAAGCGTACAATGACGGCGGATTGAGATTTGTGAAAAGTTCCTCAAAACAAATTAAGGATAAAAAAGGTCGAGCTTATATTCTGCATACAAAATTTGAAATAGTCAGAAATAAAACCGGAAAAATAAAAGATTACAGATTTGTAGACGCGCGTTTTCTGCCCGTAAAAGGGTAGTGATTTTATAAAACATTTGTACTTGACTTTAAAAAGTGAGCATGTATCATAATAATATAACTAAGCGGGGGTAATTCAGTGGTAGAATGCTTCCTTGCCAAGGAAGATGTCGCGAGTTCGAGCCTCGTCTCCCGCTCCATTTTAAAAGAGCCTTTTTAGGCTCTTTTTTAGTGCGTTTTTGTCCTGTCCACGAACTGCAAAAATGAGTCTGTAGGATGCGATAAATCTTTGATTTACCGCAACAATAATGTTTCGGCAATCAGAGATTACCAAAACCTGCTAAAAGTTACAAAAATATGATTAAACCAAGTGTTTGTTTACATTAATATAAGTTAAATATTTCATAGTGAAACACTTGAAAATATAAAATAATCGTCTATAATAAGAGT
The DNA here is from genome assembly GCA_949296355.1 of uncultured bacterium. GTDB lineage: Bacteria > Cyanobacteriota > Vampirovibrionia > Gastranaerophilales > Gastranaerophilaceae > CAG-196. The sequence goes on from CASFPS010000005.1 coordinate 40,552, forward strand.
AGGGAGAGGGTATCCGGAAATACCCTCTATGCAGACCCTACAACAATGAAGAAACAATTAGTAAAATGTGTCCAATGACGAGGAGGACACATTTTATTTTTTGTCTAATTTGTTCTGCCATAGTCGCAATCACCTCCTTTCGTACACCTTATGCAGAAAAAGTTTTGTCGTGCGTTGAAAGGTGGTGAGGTCTGTTCTACTCTTGGCATCAGCCAAAGTTTTATTTTTATAAATGTACAATTTATTACTGGTTTCATACTATAACATGTAAATTTGATTTTACAATTTTATGTGACTACAGTTTGCATAGCTGTCGGTTGGGCATACTTGCCCGACAACTTCCGGATATCAGCCGCCGGAAGAAATGCAGGTTGGCTTTAACCCGACACAACCTCTGTCCGTAGCTTGTGGTAAATTTTTACTTACCGCAACAAAAATGGGATTAAACCGGGTGTTTGTTTACATTAATATAATTATACTCTCTTGACTTAAAATTTTTTTAATGTAAAAATAATTTTGGACAGTTCAACTTAGACAAGTTTACTGCGCCATTTAAATAATATATGAGATTTAAACAGACTAAGCCGTACGCTTAGTTTTTTTATTAGGAGCTTGATGGGAAAGTATAAAAATATATCTTATTATTTGATAATTAGTTTAATCTTTATACTCGGAATTTATCTGCGCACGGGATTGTATATATCAAATAATGTTTTTGAAGATGATGAATGCAGGCTTATCATTTCCATGCTGGACAAAAATCTATGGCAGATGTTTTTGCCTCTGGGTTTTGCACAATCTGCACCTCCGGTATTTATGCTATTTTCTAAGCTTGCAGGCGAATTATCAGGATATGCGGAAGCTGCAATGAAATTTATTCCGTATATTTCGGGAATTGCTGCCTTTGCTGTATTTTTCTTATTTTGCAAAGAATATTTTTCCAAAAAATTATCTGTAATAATTTGTTTATTTTTGTTTGCTGTAAACCAGAATTATATTACATATTCTACCGTATTCAAGCAGTATTCCGCGGATGTTTTATTCTGTATTTTATGTTTATATTTTCTACCCAAAATAAATATTGCCGCGCTAAGTACAAAAAAACTAATTATCCTTTCGCTTGTTTTAATTCTTCTGCCCCTCTGTTCGCTCCCGTCAGCGTTGTTTATTGCAGCCTTTATTGTTCTGAATTTGATCAATAATTTTAAAAACAAAGAATTTTATAAAAAAACTGCTCTCATATTAATCCCGTTTGTTTTTTGTATGGGAATATATTATATATTTAACCTTGCTCCGTCAAAAGTAAATCTGGATACGATATTTCCGAACTACTGGGACGACGGGTTCTGGAAATTGTCGATTGTTGATTTTATAAGAATATTCACACTCAATTTAAAATTTGATTTTACACCGAATAATCTGACCCTGTTTGAAATAATTCTGGTCATCTGGGGAAGCGTTATTTGTGCAATTGATAAGTCAGAAAAACGCAAGACATCACTTTTTATATTGTTTTCAATTATAATTGCCTTTTTCACATCACTTTTACATATTTATCCGCTTGCCGGCAGGGTCGGGTTGTTTTTGTCTCCGCTCTTTATACTTACTTCAATTCTTCCGGTTGATAAGTCTGAATTCCCAAAACTGCAGTTTTGGGCTGCTATAGTGTTTATAATTTTTGCATTTTGCGGATATTCAGTAAATTATCTTTCAAAATACAATGACAGCTCGAAGATTTTCGGATATTCTCCCGCTTCATTAATGCTGGAGTTAAAAGAGAGATTTAATCAAAATAAGGATGTGGTATTATGTAATGCAGCGTCTTCTGCCAGTTATGTTTTTTATTCAAGCAAGTATCATTTTGATACTCCTAATGTTTTTGAAATGGACGTTAAATTAGCAGATGAAAAGGGAGTTTATGAATATTTAGAAAGTCTTAAAAAAAATCAAAATTATTGGTTGTATCTGATAAAAGACTACAGGCAGAAACCGATTTTTCCTTATATTCATAAGTGGCTTGAAAATAAGAAAATTTTGTATTCCAAACAGGAAAGAAATTCGTATTTAATTTATTTTGAGAACTAAATTATGTCAAATATTTCAATCGGAAAAAACGGAGAAGAAATTGCCAAAAATTATCTTATAAAAAACGGGTATAAGATAATCGATACAAATGTGCGGTTTTCAAGGTTTTGTGAAATTGATATTATTGCGCTTGATAAAAAAACTCTTGTATTTGTTGAAGTTAAAACCAGAAAGACAGAGATTTGCGGTCACCCATTTGAAGCAATAACAAAGAGTAAATATCAGCATATAAAACAGGGGCTTTTTATGTATCTGCAGGAACACAAAGAGTATAAAAGCTATAGAATAGATGCAATTTCAATTTTGTTAAAACCGGAGGTAAAAATAGAACACCTGAAAAACATTTAGTTTTCAAAATATTCAGCAAGTTCCTGAACGACTCTGATTTCATCATGCACATGGAATAACGGGTAATCATTATTGACAGAACAAAAGAGACCGCCAATTTCAAAAGCATTGCCTGTTGCAATTTTTATAACCAGATTATTACCAAAAAATGATAAACTAATTCGATTTCCGCCATAAGTTTTTCCCAAATTACTTATTTTTTCCATCAAAGAAGGATTTAGAAGATATCTGGCTTCAATCTCGTCATCGGAATATATATTGTAGATTTTGTCAAGTTCAACATCTTCCAGATATATTTGTTTTAACTTATAACTGTATTGAAATTCATCTTTGGGCATCAGTATTGTATTTGAATAATTTTTTCCTTTAAATTTTAGAAAGATAAAAACTTTATTACTCTTTAGAACAACTTCTGAAATTTTGTACCAGCTTCCGTTTTTCGTTATTCCGGTAAACGTATCCTCCAATGAAATATCAGTTTCCGGAGGTAAAAGCCTTGATTGTATAATAAGCGTTGTATCATTGGAAAAGAGTTGCGCGGCATGAGCCCATTGGATATTTCCCATGCACTCACAAAATACCGGCATAATATCTTTTTTCAGCTTCATCACAAAATTTATTTCAAAATATGAATAAACTGCACCGGAGAACATTAGAAAAATGAATGCAAATATAGGTGCCAATGCCCAAAAATTCCCTAAATATTCTTCAAAAAAATCTAAAAATGCAACGGTTGATATCATTAAAAGAAGGGCTGCAAACATACAGAAAATAGATATAAAAGCCTGTAATCTTCTTTGTTTTTCAAATTTTTGAAGTCTTGGTTTAATCTTTTTGTTATATTTAATTAAAAAATCATCTGTATTATCCATAATATTGATTATAAGTCACTAAATCAGGGTAACTCAATAATATAGATAAAGTATTTTGTTTATGTTACAATTTGTACAATTAAGAGTGAGGAATAGTTATGACAGATTTAAGAGATAAGTATGAAGTCGTTATAGGGCTTGAGGTTCACGCCCAGCTAAAGACTAAATCAAAGATTTTTGCGCCGGATTCAACCGAGTTCGGGAACGAACAGAATTCACAAATCAGCCCGATTACTTTAGGTATGCCGGGTGTTTTGCCGGTTTTAAACAAAGAATGTGTAAATATGGGAATTCTTCTGGGACTTGCGCTTAATTGCGAAATTCCTAAAAGATGTAAATTTGACAGAAAACAGTATTTCTACCCTGACCTTCCTAAGGGATATCAGATTTCACAATACGATGAGCCGATTTGTGTTAACGGCTGGATTAACGTTAAAGGTAAAAGAATCGGTATTACAAGGGCGCACCTTGAAGAAGATGCCGGAAAACTCGTTCACGTAGGTGCTGCCGGAATCAACGGTGCAACATATTCACTTGTTGACTTAAACAGAGCCGGAACTCCGCTTCTGGAAATCGTTTCCGAGCCTGATATGCGCTCAAGCGAAGAAGCAAGAAATTATATGGAAGAGCTTAGAGATATCGTAAGATACTTAGGAGTTTGCGACGGAAACCTCGAAGAAGGTTCTATGAGATGCGACGCTAATATTTCAATTATGCCGAAAGGCTCCGATAAATTCGGGACAAGGGCTGAAATCAAAAACGTAAACAGTTTCTCGGCGCTTCAAAGAGCAATTGAATATGAAATTGACAGACAGATAGAAATTGTTGAAGGCGGCGGTGAAGTTGTTCAGGAAACAAGACTCTGGGATGATAACCTCAAAGAAACACGCTCTATGAGAGGCAAAGAAGATGCTCACGATTACAGATATTTCCCTGAACCTGATTTAATGCCTCTCGAAATCTCAAGAGAATGGGTTGAAGAAATTAGAGCCAAAATGCCTGAGCTTCCGGAAGCTAAACGTCAGAGATATATGGGCTTAGGGCTTAGCGAATACGATGCTTGCGTTATAGTTGAGCAAATGCCTTTAGCTTTATTCTTTGATAAAGTTCTTGAACTCGGAGCTAATCCTAAGACGGCTGTAAACTTTATCATGGGTGAAATTGCCGCATACTTAAAGGAAAACAAAGTTGAAATTACAGATACAAAATTAACGCCGGAAAACCTTGCAGAACTTATCAGTTTGATAGAAAAAGGCACAATTTCAAACAATATCGGTAAACAAATTCTTGTTGAAGATATGATTACAAAAGGCGAGAAGGCTTCCGCAATCGTTGAAAGAAAAGGATTGAGCCAGATTTCAGACGAGAGCGCAATTAAAGCTATCGTTGAAAATGTTATTAACGCTCACCCTAAAGAAGTTGAATCTTACAAAAACGGTAAGACAAATCTGTTGGGCTTCTTTGTCGGTCAGGTTATGAAAGAGACTAAAGGAAGAGCTAACCCTAAGACCGTTAACGAACTGGTAAGAGAAATTCTCGGATAGTTTAAATGTTTTATATTTAAATCAGGGCGGCTCTTCGAGCCGCCCTGATTTTTTATAACTTAACCTGAACAAACAATACAATATTACCACACTGCATCGGCTATGTTGGTCGTCCTGCTCACTATCCAGAAAATCTTTCCCCCTGTAATAATGTAAAGTTATTGTTGGGTTTCACCCAACCTACATTTTTAGTGAATAGTGAAGAGTGATTAGTGAATAGAATTTATTCTGTCATTGCGAGAAAATCTTTGATTTTCGTAGCAATCCATATTTTTTTTGTCAGGTAAAACCTGACCTACATTTCTTACCTTGTGGAGCAAGCTCCACACTACTATATTACTTAATCACCGAGTCACCAATAACTTTTCTTAATCACTTGGTCACCTGGTCACTTGCAATCATACATTTACCCCCAAAAGTTAATTTTTGGTTAAGAAATCCTTAGTCATATAAAAACAGAGTAATAATATAAGTGTTGAAAGTAATAGGTATGAAATACGAAAGGAGAACATCATGAAATTCTTAATTAAAAAATCACCTGACGGTTTTATTAAATCGTTAAATGATGAAATCAGTTCTATTTTAAACAGAAACTTTGACAGCTTTTTCCCTGAATACATTTATAATGAAGAGATAGATAAACTGGCAATGCCTGTTGAATTACACGAAAAAGACAAAGAATACACCGTAAAAGCAGAGCTTCCGGGCGTTAAGAAAGAAGACCTTGATATTGATATCGACAAAAACCATATCACAATCAACGCTAAGAAAGAAGAAGAAAACAAGGAAGATACAAAGGGTTACAGAAAATCCGAATTCAGATACGGTGAATTTTCAAGAACTGTTTACTTCCCGCAGGAAATCGATGTTGAAAAAACAACTGCAAAATTGGAACACGGTATATTACATATTGATGCCCCGAAACTTGCAGCCGAAAAAGGCGATATAAAGAAATTAACCGTTCAATAATTGATATAAAAATATGGCGCGCGGCTTTAGCCGCGCGCCATATTTTATGCTTAACAATAGATCAGGCGTTCTTCTGTACAATAAAACCATAACGTTCATTTTTGTATTTTAAATATGTGCTTGATATTAGTCCGAGAGATACGTATTTAATATTCAGCAATTTAAACAAATTTTCCTGAATTTTCGCTTCATCTTTGCCTTGATTAATTATCAGCATATCTTTTTTTAGTATATTAAAAGCGTGATTAAGCAGTTTTTCCGGCATAAAATATTTTTCCGGCAGCCCCCATCGTTTATGCGGATACTGTGTTACAAAAGGCAAAAACCAGACAATATAATCGTATTCATTATTTATATTTAGTAAGTTATCAGGAAAATAATTTACACCGGCAAGATTTTTAGTATAGAATTTTGCGACCTCGTATCTTGAATAAAAATTTGAATACAGCCTGTAGGCATCAATTTCTACCCCGTCAAGCCGGAGCTCTGGTGTAAATTGTTTGAAAAACTTATACTCGCCTTTGACGTAAGCCCAGTTTTTTGAACCTATATCAAGAACTTTTAAACTTTTAGCCGGTTGTATTTTTAAATATTGTGACAAGATATCAAAGGTATAATTATTTAAATCCTCTGTCAGGGATTCGTCTTCAAAATAATTCTTTCTGGAAAATTTGGTTTTTGACCTTATGAAAAAATCAAATCTGTTTTTTAGCTCATTAAACATAAAATTTATTTTAAAATAAATAATAAATTAATTCCAGAACTCTATGTTACAGAGTTGCTGTTTAATAAGTCTGATATATTTCAAATATTAGATAAATTTTTTATTGTTGGGTATTTAAATTTTAAAGAAGTGAAATTAATTGCTTAGATTTCCGGATATAAAATTAAATTTTTAGATATATAGTTTTTTATATTTAACATAATTTTATCTAAATTTACCGAGCGGTAAATTTTAACTTGTCAGCTATACAAACCCTTCAAAAATTTACCGTTCGGTAAAAAACATTGACTTTACACTCGAAAAATGTTATATTTTTACTGAGCGGTAAAATTTTTCCAATTAACAACTATTATGATAATAACAGACACTAACAGTTTAGCTGCTCTTATCAGAAAAACGAGAAAAGAGCAGAATTTAACACAAACACAACTGGCAGCAGTATGCGGAGTCGGGTTACGTTTTATTGTGGATTTAGAAAAAGGCAAAGAAACATGCCAGATAGGAAAAGCTTTAAAAGTTATTTACTTATTAGGAATTGAACTTGATGCAAAATAGGATTATAAAGAATGAACCCTGAAAAAACTCTTACTGTAAGATTAAATAAAAATTTTGTCGGGTATTTGGAACAGGATATTCAGGGCAAATTTATTTTTACTTATGACAAGAATAACACAATACCGCTTTCTTTAAGCTTGCCGGTTAGGTCTAAGCCATATACTGATAAAGAATGCCGCGGTTTTTTTGAAGGTCTGCTTCCGGAAGGAGAACAGGTCAGAGTTTATATTGGCAAAAAATATGGCATTAACCCGAAGAATGAATTCAGCCTCTTAAAAAACATAGGGTATGATTGTGCCGGAGCAGTTTCATTTACTCCGTACGAAGACAATCCGGAAGATTTAAAAGATGATTTTATTGATATAAGCGGAAAAAAATTTACTGACAAAAGTCTTGAAAAATACATTTCTGAACTGCCTCTAAAACCATTGCTAACGAGTTCGGACGGGCTAAGACTGTCACTTGCCGGCGCTCAGGACAAAATGGCAGTTGTTCTGATTGATAATATTGTTGCATTGCCTGACAGAGATGTGCCTACAACACACATTCTAAAACCTGCAATAAAGGACATAGAAGATTCTGTAGAAAACGAGTATATTTGCCTGAAAGCTGCACTCGGAATCGGTTTAAATGTTTGTAACTGTGAAATTAGAACAACAAAAAATACTAAATATTTACTTATAGAAAGATATGATCGGGAATTAAATAATAACAGAGTAAAAAGAATTCATCAGGAAGATTTCTGCCAGGCAAGAAATATTGCAAGCACTTTTAAATATGAAAGAGAAGGCGGGATTAATGTAAAAGATTGCTATCATATTATTAAACAGACAAAAACTCCGGCGTTGAATATACTTGAACTTACAGACAGAATTATTTTTAATTATTTGATTGGCAATACAGATGCACACGGCAAAAATTTTTCTCTTTTATATACTCCGGAAGGTATTCATTTTGCGCCGGCTTATGACATTTTATGCACTTCTGCGTATGATGGGTTGACTAAAAATATGGCAATGAAAATAGGCGGCTGCTATGATTCCAGAAGGATTTATCCTTATAACTGGGAAAAAATGGCTGAAAGTACCGGCATAAGCTATACACAATTAAGAAAAATGATAATCAAACAAGCTTCCGAATTACCTGATATTGTGCTAAAATCAGCAGAAAATATAAAGGGCAGTATACCGCAAAAAATCATAAAATTTGTGGAAAACAGATGTGCTCTTACGCTTAAACGATTTGAAACTAAATAATTGTAATCTGTTAATTTTGCTCCGGTTATAACTTTAATAAAATTTCAATTAGCAAAAAATTTTTTCTTGTGTTTTCCTTATATACGGAGGACAAAATGAAAATAGCAAAAATTACACTATCGGAATATAAACCATTTATACAAACCCAAAAACAAAATAATTTTCAACAATACAATACATCTGTTTCCAATCCGCAGTATACCGGATATCAGGATTTTAGTATAAATTTCAGGGGAAGAACACCTGAAAACTTTTATGAGCAGGAATTTAACGTAAAATTTATGCCTGACACAATGAAAAAGTTTCTGAATGCAAATTATGATGAGCGCAAACACATCCCGCCGGAGCAGATTATGAGCGAAAGCTTTAAATATCTTGCAGCAGTGGATAATTTTTCAGATGTAAAATCGACTTATCCCGATGAGCCTTTGTTTGCAAATCTGCATGAAGCAAGTCTGAAAGGTCGTTCAGGAATACTCTCCGACATAAAGATTGCAAAAGAAATCTCGGATACTCCGCTGCTTAATAACGGGGACGACCATCTGGGAATGTATCTTTTGAGAAAGATTTATCTTGAAGGAAAAACAATAAAAGAAATCAATAAAGATTTCTACGAAAAAGACCTTAATCCTGAATACAAAGGGATTGTTACCCAGCCGATTACTTACGGAACAACATCCGCTTACGGAATCCGGTATCCTAAAAATGATTTCTGGCATTCATTTATTGCAACAAGGGATGAGTACAAAAAGTTTTTTGTAGATTTGCCGAAACAAAATAAATCAGAGCTTCAAAAAGAACTTGCCGAGCGCCGCCAGCCGCAAGCAAATAAAATTGATGTTCAGCACAATGAACCTCCGAAACAACGAAAACACAATATAAAACCCTACCAGAAAGACCAGCTGAGGCGGGATATTGTAAAAACAAAAGGCGACGCTGAGGCTATTAAAAATGCTATTACCAGACGCTTTAAGAAAGATGATCCCGAAGCAGCTTTTATTATAAAATACCTTAGTCCTATAATGGCTGTTGCAGCAGATAAAATTCATCTCTCCGAAGAGATGAGAAGTTTTGTTGATGAGACAAAAGCTGAAGGAAAGAAGATTGAAAACCTCTTTGCGCAATTCTGGAAAGCGCGTCCAGAACTTCTGGAACATTATTCTACGGCAATTACCGATACTATTGAATTGTTTGAAGAAACGTACGATAGCGGCGGAGTGCTCGCAATTAACAACGAGTATCAATTAATTACAAAAGATACAGAAAATCAAAAACCTATAGACTTTGTCTCACAAAGGTTTATTGAGCTTCTGGATTACACTCAAGCTATTGCTCCTAATCGCGAAAAGTTATACGCTATGCATGAAGAAGAACAGTCAAAATGGAACGAACACTTCCTCTGGCGTTATGGCGAGCCGGTCGTAGAACAGCCGGTTACGGAAAAACAGCCGGAGAGTACAAAGAATCCGCTTGAGCTTCTGGAAAAAAGTGCAAAAGAGAATAATGCAAAAGTTTATACACTAAGAGGTGTAAACGGTGATATTCTCCACATTACCGCAAATTTAGACGAAACACTCGGAGATTATATAAAACACGAATTCACGGGCTTTCCTCCTAAATTTGTAAATCTTGTAATCAAAAAAGCTCTCACGAATCCGTTTATGAATGAAGATGCAAAACTGAGCTTCTCTACAATACAAATGGCTGATAAAATTGATGATGAGAGGATTCTCGGAGAAACCGAAAGAAAATATATTATGAATTCCATAACATCAGAACTGAATCCCGAGCTTTCGGCAGCAAGTATGGCAACATTGAATGCCCTTGCCTCACGCTCTGAATATCCGCAAAAAATCTACAGAACTGTTACTCCAAAACATTCGAAAGATGATATAGCTGAATATACAGCAACGCTTCTTAAGCATATTAACGAGCCGGAATTTAATCAGGAATTAAACAGTTTGTACGATTTGTACAGAAGACCGCTTACTAATTCTGAAATAATTAAAATAACAAATATTGTACTTAATTATATAAGAAATTTTGATACGGATTTTGCAAACTCTGAAGCCTCTATATTCTACCAAAATTATGAACTTATCAAAGGACTTTCAAATTTCAAAGAGAAGTTAACTATGACAACAGGCAATCTGGACAAAAACTTTAAACAAGACTTCAAGAAATTATTCAGCGAGCACATAGCAAGTTTCTATTTTGGAAAAACGCTGTTAGACAAACATGCTGCGCCTGCCCATATGAAAGCTAAGACAGAAGCGTTTATAAATGCTCTTTTAGGCAGTATGATTGACAAAGCCGGAAAAAACTTAAAATTATTATAAAAAGTAAATAAAAAAACAGCAGATTTTTCTGCTGTTTTTTTATTATTATCTTAATTTTGCTTATATTGCTTTAAATACAAGAGTAGCGTTATGTCCGCCAAACCCGAAAGAGTTTGAAAGAGCTGCGCGTACTTTTTTGTCTCTTGCCTTATGCGGAACATAATCAAGGTTAGCAACATGTTCGTCCTGATTATCAAGATTGATTGTCGGAGGAACTTTGCTGTCCGTGATTGTTTTAACACAAACAATACCTTCTACAGCGCCTGTTGCACCCAGCATATGACCGTGCATGCTCTTTGTAGAACTTACAACAAGATTTTTATTGTGTTCTTTATCGCCAAAGATTTTTGCAATAGCCTGAGATTCAGCAACATCACCGAGCCCGGTGCTTGTTCCGTGCGGATTGATATAATCAATATCTTCCGGTTTTAGCCCTGCATCGGCAAGCGCTAATTCCATTGATTTAATTGCGCCGTTGCCGTCAGGATCAGGAGCAACCATATCATAAGCATCTGCAGATTGTCCGTAACCTACGATTTCTGCATAAATATGTGCGCCGCGCTTTTTAGCAAGTTCATATTCTTCAAGAACAAGAACACCTGCTCCTTCGCCCATTACAAAACCGTCTCTGTCCTTATCGTAAGGTCTGGAAGCTTTTTCAGGTTCATCATTTCTCTTAGATAAAGTTCTTGCGGCAGTAAATGCACCTATACCTAATGTTGTAATTGTAGCTTCGCAGCCTCCGGCAACCATTACATCAGCATCACCGTATTGAATGGTTCTGAAAGCGTCGCCGATTGAGTGAGAACCTGTTGCGCAGGCAGAAACAACAGCTTTGTTAACACCTTTATAACCGTGTTTCATTGAAACTCTTCCTGATGCCATATCAACAATCAGCATTGGAACAGTAAACGGAGATCCTTTAGTAGGTCCTTTTTCTATCATTGCAATATGATTTTTTTCAAATGTTTTAAAACCGCCGGCAGCAGAGCTTACAATAACACCGATTCTGTACGGGTCAATCCCTGCTTCGTCAAGTTTAGCGTCTGCAATTGCTTCATCCGCAGCAACCATTGCAAACTGAGTAAATCTGTCCATTCTCTTGGCATCTTTTGAATCCATATAATCTTCAGGATTAAAATCTTTATCTTTAATTTCTGCAGCAATTTTAACGGTATGTCTTTCAGTATCAATAGCTTCAATTAAAGAAACACCGCTTTTGCCTTGCAGCATGGAATTCCAGAACTTGTCTACACCGATACCGCAAGGTGTAACTGCTCCCATCCCTGTTATTACAACTCTTCGTTTTGTCATATTCTTTTTCCCTTAAATAATAAATAAGAGGGCGAAAATATATAAAATCCTCACCCTCTTAATATAAATTCAAATCTTACTATGAGTGTGAATCGATGTAGTTAACTGCATCTTGAACTGTTTGAATTTTTTCAGCCTCTTCGTCAGGAATTTCGCAACCGAATTCTTCTTCAAAAGCCATAACTAATTCAACAGTATCTAAAGAATCAGCACCTAAATCAGCTGTAAAGCTAGCTTCAGGAGTAACTAAAGCTTCATCGCAGCTTAATTGGTCAACTACAACTTTTTTTACTTTCTCAAATGTGCTCATGTTTTTTATCCTCTTCATTTATGTGTAATACACTATTCTTTTAAATTATACTATTTCAAGATAATTTTGCAATAAACTTCAAAAATTGTTACACTTTTGGGGGTAAATGTAACAAAATAAAAAGGTGATTAAGTGATTAAGTGACCGGGTGACTAAGAGGAAGAGCGTGAAGACAAAAACTTTTTTGTCATTGCGAGGGAATAGCCAAAATAACCCGAAGCAATCTTGAAACCCCTCACCCGAATCCGTAACTTTCGCCTTCCGGCTCAAGAACGGCTTTTCCCTCTCCCTCAAGGGGCGAGGGAAAAAAGAGAGTAGGGTGTGCATACTTGCGCACCTTATTTTAAAATTGTAGGTCAGAGTAAGTAGGTTGAGCATACCTGTCCAACAATAAAAAGTTATTGTCAGGTAAAACCTGACCTACAATTCTAACCCAAACATTTACCCCCGCAATGACAACAAGCTGGTAGTCTCTCCTGACAATCTAAATACATTTACCCCTGCTGTTATTCTGAACCCGACAACAATTCAGGGGTGAAGAATCCCTTAAACCTCTAAATATATCAAGCTCCCGGCTACTTCGATTGCCAGACCGGTTAGATAATAAAATAAATTTCTGCACCTTATGTTAAGATTTGTAAACACAACTTTCAAATACCTGTAATCCAGTTGCGGCGCTTATAGAATGAGGTAGCGGAGGAAGTTACGGAGGAGGTGGTACCGCAATTTTTTGCTTGCCCGATACTTTATTAAAATATAAATACAAAAAATTGATTGGAGGAAAAAAGATGAGTAGATTTTCACTGGGATTAAATTTTGCAAGAAAAATTTTAGGAAAAGGAACAAAACCGGCTATTGAAACAGCACAAACAGTTCCTGCAAAAATCCAGCCTAAAACAAGAACTTTAACAGATCCTGTAACAGGTGCTGTCACGGGGCTTGAAAGAGAAATTACACGGGAAGAAGGGAAAAAAGGACTTGCTAGACTTGATTATTTAGGTGAAGGCAAAAGAAAGATTACAATATTTGATCAAGAAAACCGTCCATTTTTCTGGGAAACCAAAACTGTCACAAGAGAAGAGGGCGCAAGCGTTTTGGGCGGCGACAAAATTACTATTGATAAATATAAGTTAAAATACTGGTGTTACAGCGAAAACATACATTTACAAAAAGATTATAGCAAAGCAGGCTCGCTTGAGCATAAAGAATTGCGTTTTAACCACGATTCCGGCAACGGATTAAATGACTACAGCTACAAGGCTTCTATGGATAAAGTTTATGCGGAATATCCATTAAAAAGCGGCTACCGGGATATGCGGACAAGACCTGGTGATACAGTCGGTGTTCAGCATTCATTAACACGAGGAAACGGATATACTGAAACTAACTATGGAAAATTTACTCAAAAAGGAACTAATTACCAAAATACTATTGATGCCCAAAAAGCCGCAGAACAGGCTAGAATTGCAGAAGCAGAAACTGCAAAAGCTGCTGCAATAAAAGCCGAACAAGAAGCAGCAGAAAAACTCGCCGCATCACGCCCGAAAGTAAATACAGGTAAACTATTCAATAAAAACATTGAAGAATTTAAATGCGTTGAAGAAACAAAAGCCGACGGAAGTATCATAAGACGCTATTTTGACCCGTATGCTTCTAATGGGAAATCAAATCCTATGATAACAACAATTGACAGAGGAAATTATCATGAAGAGATTATTTATGATCCAAGAAAAGATATCAAACTGACATATAAACAAATAGGCAGTGAGCAGCCAGAAATTGATATGAGAAAGGGATGGCGCTTTAGATACACTTCTAAATATCATCAAAAAGTAGACCATTATTCTCCATATAGAGAGAATACAGTCTACTATAGCGACGGACAAAATTATGTAATATCGTCTCGTCAAGGCTACTATGACCCGAAACGTATAGTCACCAAAAATCCGCATTCGCCGGAACTTCAAGCTCAGCGAAAAGAGCCTGAATACATAGATAATTTACGTACTCTCCATACATATGAACAAAACATGGCACTAAGTAAACGCTATGATGAAATAAAACAAGAGATTGATAATAACAGAGTTGATTTAATGGATTTATTTACACCATATAAAGCGTAATTTTAGTATATAGCAGGGCAGACTAAAGCCTGCCCTGCTTCTATTTATTTTATTGTGCCATTTCCTTGACTTATATCATCAAACCGCCGGCTACTTCGATTGCCTGACCTGTTACATAGTCAGTATCAAGAGCTAAGAACTTAACAACTTTTGCGATATCTTCAGGCGTTCCGAGTCTTTTCATCGGAATAGCTTTTAAGTATTCATCAATGTTTGCAAGGTCATGAGTCATTGCAGTCTGGATGAAGCCGGGGCATACAGCGTTAACTCTGATACCGCGAGAGCCAAATTCTTTTGCGAGAGTCTGGGTTAAGCCGATAAGACCTGCTTTAGAAGCTGAATAGTTTGCCTGACCTGCGTTACCGTGGCGTCCTACAATACTTGACATATTGATGATTGAACCCTGACGAGCTTTCATCATATACTTAATTACAGCGTGAGTTACGCAATATGCAGAAGTTAAGTTAATTTTAATAACTCTTTCCCACTGCTCCATATCCATTCTTACAAACAAACCGTCTTTAGTAATCCCTGCATTGTTAAGCAAGATATCAATTTTGCCGTGTTCTGCAATCATTTTGTCAACATTTTCCTGAACAGCTTTGTCGTCAGATACGTCAAAACTGTAGAAATAAGCGTCAACTCCGCAAGCTTTGATTTCATCTAATGCCGGTTTAGCTTTTTCAGCGTCACAAATATCATTGATAATGATATCACAACCAGCCTTAGCTAATTCAATAGCGCAAGCCAAACCAATACCGCGTGATCCGCCTGTAATTAAAGCAATTTTTCTTTCACTCATTAATATTTCTCCTTATTTTAAATTCTGTCAGACTTTGCCTGATCTGCCATTCTATTCTTACTTAATAAACAATCTTGCAATATTCCGGATTATTGTTTATTTCATCAATATATTCATCCTTGTTTTTTGACGATTCGGCGTATTTTTTAGCCACATCCATCGGAAGATTACACAACATGCTAAATGAAACGTTGTAAAGTTCAAAAGAACATTTATCCTTTTCCTTGCCGTATATTACATAATTAGTACCGTCATCTGTTGCAAGGTTTACCGGAGTACAAGTTCCGAGCTTCGGATAAAAAGCGTTATTTACATCTTCAACGCTCGCCAACTTCTCAACTTTCGGCGCCCCTTTTGCTGTAACTGCCTGCTGGCGTTTTTCAAACCTCATGGCAGCATCCAGCTCAAATTTATGCAAATTGTACTCATATACTACCCGCATAATTCCTACCAGCACGAGAATTCCCAATAAAACAAATATTACTTTTTTCATCTCTTTTTACACTCCTGCCATTTGTTCTTTCAAAGCTGCAATTGTTGCTTCAAGAGAAGCCATATCAAAAATATTGTAAACAGAAGCTTCCGGAGCTATCTTTTTATTCAACCCTGCAAGAACTTTGCCCGGACCGATTTCTATAAACGTATCAACGCCTTCTTCTGTCATCTTCTGAATAGTTTGAGTCCAGTAAACGGAAGAAGAAATCTGCTTCGGCATTTTAACTCTAAAATCCTCTGCATTTGTTGTTTCTTTAGCATCAACATTTGTAATTACCGGCAGTTTAGCATTATTTAATTCGAGGCTTGATACAAAAGATGCAAACTCTTCGCCGGCTTTTTCCATAAATTTAGAATGGAAAGCGCCTGAAACTGCAAGAGGAACAACTCGTCTTACACCGTTTGCAAGCATGTAATCACCGGCAGCTTTTACAGCTTCTGAATCACCTGTAATTACAACCTGTGCAGGAGAGTTGTAGTTTGCGACATCAACATATCCGACTTTTGAGCCTTCTTCCAAACCTGCTTTTAATTGTTCTTCCGAAGCGTTCAAAATAGCTGCCATACTTCCGCCCTTAGTCTCGCTCATAAGATCAGCCCGTTTTTGAATAGCTTTGAGAGTTGTCTCAAGACTCATCACACCGGCTGTATACATAGCGCAATATTCACCCAAACTATGACCTGCCGTATAATCAGGGGTTATATTTAATTCAGATTTTAAAGTTTCTAAAGCTGCAATTGAAGTAGTTACAATTGCAGGCTGAGTGTTAACAGTCTGCTTCAAATCTTCCTCAGGTCCTTCAAAACAAATTGTTGAAATACTTTTGCCTAAAACACTATCAGCAGTATCATAAACATTTTTTGCTGCCGAAAAATTTTCATACAAATCTTTACCCATTCCGACAGATTGTGAACCCTGTCCCGGAAATAAAAACGCAATTTTTTTAACCATATTATACTCCTTATTATTTATATTTTAGTTTTTTGTCAGGCAGGCATGCCTAACCGACTTTTCCTGAATTTATTTTTGAGATCACAAATTGTGTTCTCAAAACTTTTCCTTGTGGATTGCCGCGAAAATCAAAGATTTTCTCGCAATGACAGAATAAATTCTATTCACTAATCACTCTTCACTATTCACTAAAAATGTAGGTTGGGTGGAACCCAACATTAATTTTTTGTGCCAAATCTACAATGTAGATCGGATTTACTAACCCGACAATAACCTTTTTAACTTAGCAGATACCTTCTCTAAGTCTTACAATAGCACCGCCCCAGGTCATGCCGGCACCAAATCCGCAAAGTACGGCAGTTGTTCCGAGTTTAACTTTGCCCTTCTCTACACTTTCTGCAAGCGCAAGCGGAATTGAAGCTGCGGAAGTATTTCCATAATACTTAATATTTGTTACAACCTTATCGTCAGAATACCCGAGTCTCTCCTGAACAGCCTGAATAATTCTGATATTTGCCTGATGAGGTATAAGATAATCAATGTCTTCCGCTTTCATACCTGCATTTGTAATAAGATTTTCCACATAGTGAGGAAGAATCTTTGCAACAAAAGCGTATACACCTTTGCCGTTCATTCTTATGCCTTTTGGTTTCGGTTCATACTGCTCAACAAGCGGGCAGTTTTTACCGTCAAAAGAAAGTTCTATTAAATCACCGATACTTCCGTCTGATTTAATATCAATTGCAATAACATCGTCCACCCCGTCATCGGAAGCAGTTACAACCATTGCGCCTGCTGCATCGCCAAACAGAATCGAAGTTGCTCGATCTTCCCAGTTTACAAGGCGTGAATTGTTATCTGTTGCAACAAGCAAAATTGTTTTGTACATTCCGGAAGCTATGTAAGCTTTTGCAATGCTCAAAGCATAAATTAATCCCGTGCAGGCAGCTGTAATATCAAATGCCGGAACCTGAGATGAGATTCCCAGTCTTGCCTGAATATGACAGGCTATTGCCGGATATAAATCAGGCGGAGCAGATGAAGCTGCTATAATAAGGTCAATCTGTTCCGGTTTAATATTAGCTTTTTCCAGAGCATTCTTTGCTGCTTCAAAGCCTAAATCAACAGCATTTTGTTCGCCTGAAACAACACGCCTTTCCTTAATTCCGGTTCTTGTATATATCCACTCATCCGATGTATCATAAAGTTTTGTCAAATCGTCGTTAGTAATAACCGTATCCGGCAAACTATACCCGACACCGGCAATTTTTAAAGGAATCAAATTATTTCCCATTTATTAATTACTCCTCTTTTCTAAATAAAGTTAATCCGGCACAACAACTCTGCCGGATTAATAAAACATTATGCACCGATTGATTCGGAAATTTTACTGTTAACTCCCTTTTCAACCGCATCTTTAGCAACTTTTACAGCCTTTTTAATAGCGTAAGCCTTGCTTCTTCCGTGAGAAATTACTGTAATACCCTTTACACCTAATAAAAGTGCGCCGCCGTATTCTTCATAGTTAATTTTCTCATAAATTCTTTTCATAAACGGTTTTGCCAAAAGTCCGATTACCATACCTAAGAAATCGGATTTGAACTCACTCTTAATCATCTTAAATAAAAGTGATGAAGTACCTTCTGTAACTTTTAATACAACATTGCCTACAAAACCGTCACAGACAACAACATCGCAAACATTGAGGAATAATTCTCTTCCTTCAACATTTCCCATAAAGTTAAATCTTTCTTTTTCTTCTTCCAGAATATTGTAAGTGCTTTGAGCAAGTTCATTACCCTTACCGGCTTCTTCACCGATATTCAAAACACCTACGCGCGGGTTTTCAATACCTAAAACGTTCTTTGAAAAAGTCATGCCCATAATAGCAAACTGCTTAAGCATTTGAGGCGTACAATTACTGTTAGCACCGGCATCAATAATCACAATAGGTTTTTTCATCGTAGGAAGAGTAACTGCAATCGCCGGTCTGTCGATTCCCGGGATTCTTCCCAAACCAAAAAGGCTTGACGCCATAGCCGCACCGGTAGAACCTGCTGCAACAAGAGCTTCAGAGCTTCCTGTTGCAACCGACTTTACCGACAAAACTATTGATGAGTTTTTCTTTTTACGAATAGCCTGCCCCGGAGCTTCGCCCATTTCTATTATTTCAGACGCGTGAGTTACTTTGATATCAAGTGATTTTACATCAACCCTGACTCTTCTTTTTCTGCCGGCTTTTCCGCAATCAGATAAAAATCCTTCCTGCTGTATTACCTCAAGACAATGTTCAATTCTGTCCTGTTTTCCGACTAACTCTAACGCTACTCCGTAATCTGCCGCAGCCCATACCGCACCTGCAACAATCTCAAACGGCGCGTGATCGCCCCCCATTGCATCTATAGCTATTCTTGTCATTCTCACCCTCTATATTCTTATATGCTGTATAACTAAGCTTCCGGTTTTTCTTCCGTTTCTTCCTTAGCTTCTTCTACAGTTTCTTCAGCCTTTTCTTCAACAACTTCTTCTTTAACTTCCTCAGCCTTAACTTCTTTTACTTCTTCGGCTGCCGGAGCTTCAGCTTTCTTTGTTGATTTTTTAGCTTTTTTAGTTTCTTTAACTTCTTCTGCTTTAGCTTCTTCTACAAAGCCTTCTGCTTTTCTTGAAACAACTTTGCCCTTATAAGTTCCGCAAGCTGTGCAAACTGTGTGAGTTAAAACTTTTGCTCCGCAGTTTGGACAAGTTGTTAATTCCGGCTTTGATGCCTTCCAATTTGATCTTCTTTTACCTTGAGCGCTATGCCCTGTTCTTTTCTTTGGTACTGCCATTTCTTATATCATCCTTTCTAAATTTTTAGTTTTCACTCCACCGTATTTTGTATTTTATATAACTAACTTTTATTGCAACTCACTTATAAAATACTCTGTTATTAATACGGTTTCATCCTTTCTATTCTTGAGTACTACTTATATATTCGGTTTTATTTATTTTCTATCTGAATGGTTTTAAAAACATCCATTCTGCTGTCATGGACTTCCATATCTTCATCTGATACAAACAGTCCCTCATTACAATTATTTATACCACAAACTTTTTTATTTGGTAAGTTTAATATTACAGATTGATACAATAAGTCATAAATATTAATTTCTTTTGCACCGTCTAAATCCGTAACAAACTGCCCTGACTTGAGTTCCAGCTCTTGAGAGTATTCATCATAAAGAGAATGTTTAGCAAAAGTTTCATCAATATCAAAGTCCAGCTCATAATCAAATTTGTTAAGACACCTGTCACATTCAAGTGTAACAACTCCGGAGACATTACCTTTAACTTCAATAAAATCTCCAAGAGATTTCAAATCTAAATCCGCTTTAAGCTGACACCCTTCCAGCTCCGTTATTTTACCGTCAAAGTCATAATGAAGAGTTTTGTCAACGCTGCGTTCTATATCTTCTATCTGAACAATATTTTCATCGTCATCATTATTATGCATAAGGTTCTTCCTGTAAAACAAGTCCTGCTATCTGGGTAGAGACAAAACACAATCTCTTAATAGGTCCCATAGGTTCTTTTTCAACAAGAACAGGAGTCGGGCTTTTCATAAGCTGTTTTAATTCGGCATAAACCGCCTGCGGATTGTCAAAATACATAACAATAGGTGTAGCTGAGCCTTTTAAAAACAAAATTACCGCCTGTCTTGTTTTTTGAGGTGTATTGAATTGTTGAACCATTTTACGTTCTCCTTATCTTTTTTACACTATTGTATTATAATATAAAGAAGTTGAAAAGTGGATAAGCAGCATGGAAGTGACTGAGTAATTAAGTTTAAGTTAATGTTGGGCAGGTATGCCCGACCTGCTGCTTTTATTAACGGGTTAAAGCCCGACCTGTATTTAAATATCTATTCACTATTCACTCCTCACTATTCACTAAAAAAACAGAAAAGATACGCGCGCCTGACAACAACTTAATAAAGATTGGATAACCACTATGATAGAAAAAATAAACGACATACTTAAAAATGACGGTGTTATAGCTTATGTAACAGATACAGTCTGGGGTTTAGGGTGTCTGCCGTCAAGTGAAAAAGCAGTTAAACGGATTTATGAAATCAAGCACCGCGACGGAAAAAAACCGCTCATCTTGATGAGTGACGAGTTTTATAATCTTTTTGATTACTTAAAACAACCGGTTGAAAAAGAAGCTCAAAAATTAATCAAAAAATATTTTCCCGGAGCCTTAACTCTTGTTCTTGAAAAATCAGAAAAAACTCCGGATTATATTACCTCCGGATTAAAAACAGTCGGAGTAAGAATTCCGGATAACAAAACTTTTGCGGAGATTTGCAGAAGCATAGACGGAAGAGTTCTTGCAACAACGAGTGCAAATCTTTCAGGCGAACCGCCCGCCCTCACTTATGATGAAGCTATTAAATACATCGGAGACAAAGTGGATATGGTTGTGCCGGACTTTGGCTGTACGGCAAAAGGGCGCGCTTCTACAGTTGCGGGTTTTAAAGACGGAAGTCCGGTTATTTTCAGACAGGGGGATATTGTAGTTTTTTAGTGAATAGTGAGGAGTGAATAGTGAATAGAAAATTTTTACAAAAGTTATAGAGATTCTTCGGGCTCACGCCCTCTGAATGACGGCAGGGGTAAATGTATTTGGGTTGTCAGGTGAGACTACAAGCTTGGCGTCATTGCGGGGGTAAATGTATCGGTCAGGTATTGAGACTTCCAGGAGTGCCGTCATTGCGAGGGAGCAGCCATTCTGCCCGAAGCAATCCAGAACAAATTTTGCAATTAAAAACAATTGTTAGTGTGCAAGTAACTACATCCTGCATCTCCAATATAAAAAAGTATTGTTGGGTTTCACCCAACCTACTTTTCTAAGTCACCCAGTCTCCAATAAACTCCCACTTGATCACCTAGTCACTTGATCACTGAAAAATCCCCTATGCATTGCGTTCAATTTTAGGTTCCGGGAAATTAACAGTGTTATTATAATAGCTGTTCAAAGCTTTGCCAACATTGCGTATTATCAAACCGGCTTCGTTTGTTATAATATTTTCCGGCTTGATTGCGGCTTTTGTTGAAGGTTTTGATGCGGCATTTTGCTCGCAATACTTAATATAATCATCATAAGGCATCTCATTATTAACAGACGCTTGAGCGCCGGAAACCTGTTTTTGAATTGCAGCGTCACCCAAACTCTGAAGCGACTCTGCCTGCTCTTGTGTACTTATATTGTTTTCTTCACAATACTGCTGATATTCCTCCATCGTAACAACGCCGTCGCCATCATAATCCATAGCCTCGTCGTATCTTGGCTCTCCGTCTCTTGCATAAACCGCCGGTTTGTTATTTTGCGCATGATTATTATTAAACCCGCTTGATACCGCTAAATTTTGCAATAATTGTAAATCGAGTGATAAGCCGTCTGACATATGCAAAGCCCTTTCTTAGCTAATTAATATATACAAATTATAGCATACTTTTATATATTTTCAATCATCACCCGGAGTAATTTTTAAACTAAAATCGTTCTAAATAGCAGTTTTACTTAATTCTTTTGAGTGAGGATAAGAAGTTAAAGTTAATCACATCACCGTCAACTGTTGTCAAAAATACCTGACAGTCTTTTTCATCCGCGTCAATAGAAGGCAGCATTGAGAGTTCTGCCGCATAATAATTACTGTCATTTCTGCCGCTGGTTGTAATTCTGCTTGCAAGACTGTTCAGGGACAGATTTCTCAAGAATCCTGCAAAGCCTTCGCCTTTGTTTGACATTTTTGTGTAAATTCTGAGTGTTGCATCGTTTGTCATTAAATCATATCTTCCGACAATGAACGAACTCAACTGCTTTGCTCTGGATTTTATCATCATTTTTTCAATAACATTGTCTTTCAATGTCATATCACCTTGAATAACATCAAAACTTCCATCCGGAATATTAACTAAATCCCCGAATGTTGCAGGAGTAATCATTGCAATCGGATTTCTGAATAGTGACGCAACTTTCAGAATATATTCAACATATCCGACTTTTTCAATCGTACCGTTTTGGATATCAAATTTTATTATGCCGTTTAGTTTTAAAGACTCATCAGAAGTTATTTCAATTAACCCTCTTGCCTTACCGGAAATTTCTCTCGGCAAGCCCAGAACTGCCGCTGCCATTACATCAGAATTAACATCTTTGATACCCAATCTTAAGTAATACTGCTTTTTAATCAAATCCGCTTTGACTTTTAGGGTAGAAATACCTTCTGCAATATCAAATTTGTTAGATTGAAGCTGTAATACGCCGTCTTTATCAAGTGTCAGATTAGCATAAAGATTGCCAAAATTAACTTCCTTATATTTACCCTTCTGCAGGTTGAGGATACATTTTTCGACAATAACAAGACCTTTTGAGAATGTCGGAGTTTCGTCGTTTTCTGCAGCCAAATCATCTTCCTGATAAGTATTTTCATCCGCAACAAGAACATCTTCAGCGGTTTGCTGCGTAGACTGCGTTGAATTTGCGGAAGCTATAAGTTTTTCCACATCAATATTATCAACGTTAAGATGGACGCTTTTTACTATAATCGGTAATTTCAATTCATTTACAATATATCCGTCAAAATGGTATTTTGAACGTTTAAATCTTCCGTCAGCAATAGCGCCTAACTTGTCGCCTTTTGCACCGATTTTTGCGGATTCAATATAAAGTCTTTGAGCCGGAATGCGGACTTTATTAAATTCAATTACACCGTCCATTTTCGGGAATTCGCCTTTGTTATCAATACTTAAATCCCCTGAAATGGTACCTTTTCTAAAGATTTTTTGCCCTGCAAGGAAATTCAGAAACTCACTCGGAAGCGGACGCGGAATTTTTAAATTTATATCCAGAAGCTTCATATTATCAGCCATGTCAATGTCGCCTTTGATTGCAAGAACAGGTGTCATGTCCTTTTGAAGCTTGTCGGTTATATAGTAATCGATTGTATTAATTTTCAGAATATTTTTAATCACACTCAAATCAACTTTGAACAAGGTTTTATAATTTGCAAGAACCATTGACTGCTCGCCGAGTTTAAAACCTTCACCTTCATTCAGAAGGAAATACCACACAACATCACAGGATCCGTTTTTGGAAGTAAGTGTAAGCCTTGAACCGGCATCCCCTACAAGTGAAATCGGAGCATTCAGCATTTTGGAAACATAATTCTTAAAGAAATCATCATTTACAAAAATATCTGAAACAATCTTTGTATCACAAGTTTTCCAGTAATCTTTAACCTCTCCGGACATTGTAATACTGTTATTTTCTTTGTTATTATAATATCCTTTAAAATCTTTGAGCGTAACTGTTGTATTTCCAATCTCAACCAGCCCTTGTGTAACTTTTACCGGCAGATTTTCAAGATACAAAATTTTAAAATCCGCGCCGTTTACATCAACATTTCCGCGTATGTTATTTTTTGTAAGATGCAGGTTAAAATCTACACTTCCGTTAACATCACCGATTGGCGCAAGAAGTTCTTTGCCGTTTGGAATAATGATATTTGAAGTCAAAATATTAAAAATATCTCTTGCTTTGAAGTTTGTTGAAGAAATATTCATCTCCGCGCCGGTTTTTCTTGAAGCAAATGCGTCAATTACAATTTTGGATTTGTCAACTTCAATCGGGAAACTGTCAACATGGAGTTCGCCGTTTCCCATATAAATTTTGTTTTTGTCATTTGCAGAGACAACAATCTTATCACTGCCTTTAGCCATTTCGAAATCAAAATCAAAATGCAGATATTTTTTAGCTTTTGTTCTGTCAAGCAGCATGCGCTTTGCATCAAATTTTATCCCGATATCAGGAGTGTTATAAGTGATGAGGCATTTTTTCACGCCAAGAACCGCAGAATAGATATCTAAATCGAATTCAGAAGGTTTTTGTTCTTTTTTTTGTTCAGTTTTAGGCAAAAGCGAAAGTAAATCAGATGTATTTACATAAATATTATCTGCAAGAACTTTTTTTACAATCAGACGTTTTTTGAAAATATCACTGAAAGAAAATTCCGTATCAAGATTTGTAAGATTTAATAACTCTTGATTGTTTTTTACAATTGACAGTTTATCAATAGAGAAAGCTATATCAGGATTTAAGCCTGTTTTTAATTCAGGATTTACAATAACAACTTCTGCGCCGAGAATTTTTTTTGCCTCTCCTGTAATTTTATTATTAACCCACTTGCTTGAAACAGCAGCCGGAAGAACCCATAAATATGTTGCTGCAGCGACGCCCGCTAAGATTACGACAGAACAAACAGTTGCGGTTAATATCTTTTTAGCTTTACTCTTCATAGTCAAAATTATAGCACAAAATCTTTCTGCTGCGCAGAATGAATTTTCAAGAAAATTTTATTGACGACTTATTGAATAAACCTATGTATCAATATTTGTTGCATAAACCGCATTTGCTTCAATGAAATCTCTTCTAGGCTCAACCTTGTCGCCCATAAGAACATCAAACAACTGGTCACACATCATTGCATCTTCAATATTAACTTTCAATAACGTTCTGGTTTCCGGATCCATTGTCGTTTCCCACAATTGCTGAGGCATCATCTCGCCCAAACCTTTGAACCTCTGGATAGTTAAGCCTTTTTGTCCTCTATCATCTACCAGTTTTTGGAGCTGCTCAAATGAAGTTATTTCAACTTCTCCGTTTTCTGTTTCAAGAATCAACGTTTTTTCTTCTTCTATCAAAAAGTCACGAATCAGCGGATAAGAATTTTTGAGACGCTTAAATTCATTACTTTTAATGATATTTGCCGTGATTAACTCGTGCTCGTTTTCAAACAACTTAAGCTCAATTGCGTATTTTGCAACTTCCGGATTGTATTTCAATTCAACCTCGTAGTTTTTAGCTTCCGCAACATTATAATTTTCCGCATGGTCTTTTAAGTAGTGCTTGAGGTAAGCAAGAACTTCATTCATCTTAGCCTGATCTTCAAAATCCTCAGGTTTAACTTCTGAACGAATAAGACCTCTTAAAACAACCGACGGAATAATGTTCAAAATCGGGTTGTTGTAAGATTTATAGAATGTTGACATGTTAGAGAGGAGTGTTAATAATTCATCCCCTGTTTTAACCTTTGATTTTGTTTTATCAGAAAGGCTCAAAGACTTAATACCACGCTCTTTAAGCATTTTATCAAGCGCATGCTCGTCATATAAGTATTCGGAAGTTTTGCCTTGAGTTACCTTGAATAAAGGCGGCTGCGCAATATAGACATACCCGTTTTCAATAAGCGGTTTTGCGTATCTGAAGAAGAATGTCAAAAGAAGTGTTCTAATGTGAGCGCCGTCAACATCAGCATCTGTCATGATGATAATTTTGTGGTAACGGAGCTTTTCAAGGTTAAATTCTTCTTCGTTTTTGCTTATTGTAATCCCGAATGCCTGAACCATTGACTGAATTTCATTGTTAGCGTAAATTTTATCCAGTCTAGCTTTTTCAACGTTAAGGATTTTACCTCTTAATGGCAGAATTGCCTGAAACATTCTGTTTCTGCCCTGTTTTGCAGAGCCACCCGCTGAATCACCCTCAACAATGTAGATTTCACATTTTTCCGGCTCTCTGTTTGAGCAGTCGGCAAGCTTACCCGGAAGGGTAGAATTTTCAAGAACAGATTTTCTTCTCGTGAGTTCTCTTGCCTTACGTGCAGCTTCTCTAGCTCTCTGCGCCTGCAAAGTTTTTTCAATAATCAGTCTTGCAAGCTTAGGATTAAATTCCAGCCATTCCTGCAATTTTTCCTTAACAACATCCTGAACGGCAGGCATAACTTCGGAATTTCCGAGTTTTTCTTTTGTCTGACCTTCAAATTCAGGGTTTTCAATTTTTACGGAAACAATTGCGGTCAAGCCTTCTCTGACGTCATCACCGGAAAGGTTTTGTTCTGAATCTTTAAGAATCTTATTTGTTCTTGCATAATCATTTAAAACTCGTGTAATTGCGTTACGGAAGCCGGTTAAGTGAGTTCCGCCCTGATGGGTGTTAATGTTGTTGGCAAATGAAAGAATCGATTCGTTATAAGAATCAGTATACTGCATTGCAACTTCAACTTTAATCTTGTCGACCATTTTTTCCATATAGATAGGCTCGTCAAACATAACCGTTCTGTTTTGGTTCAAAAATGCAACATAGCTGGCAATACCGCCTTCATAGTGGTAAGTTTCATCTTTTCCGGTGTCTTTTTCGTCATGGAGAATAATTTTCAAACCTTTGTTTAGAAATGCCATTTCTCTAAAGCGTGTTGCAATAATATCAACATCGATTTCCGTTGTTTCGGTAAAGATTTCCGGATCGAGCCAGAATGTTGATTTTGTACCGGTTTTGGTAGTCGGAGCAATTTTTTCTACAGGAGACGTCGGCTCACCTCTCAAATAAGTCTGCCTCCAAACGTATCCGTCACGGGAAACTTCCACAACCATTTTTTCAGAAAGGGCGTTTACAACAGAAGCGCCAACGCCGTGCAGACCGCCTGAAACTTTGTAGCCGCCGTCGCCAAACTTTCCGCCAGCGTGAAGTACTGTATGTACAATTTCTAATGCTGATTTTCCTGTTTCAGGTTTAATATCAACAGGGATACCGCGCCCGTTGTCTTCTACAGTGACGCTGTTGTCTTTGTGTACCGTAACGTGGATTTCCGTACAATACCCTGCCAGAGATTCGTCGATTGAATTATCAACAATCTCATAAATACAGTGGTGCAAACCTCTTTGCGAAGTTGAACCTATATACATGCCGGGACGCATCCTTACAGCTTCCAAACCCTCTAATACACGTATATTACTAGCGTCATACCCTTGTGCCATTTATCCCCCTCAATATAATAAAAGTCTGTTCTATACAAGAATTATAGCATAAAATAAATTTTAGCGAAAATATTTTTTAGCTGGAAAGCAGGTATGCAAATTAACAGTTGGTTTGAGAAAAGTAACAGAGATGAAGACTATTCAAAATCTAAATCTTTAATTTTTTTTATATCTTCTACGCTACCCCAATCTTTTTCATATAAACCTTGCTTTACAAATTTATGAAAAGATGAATACGACCAGTCTTTAACATTATTGACAAGCCCGTGTTTAACAGGGTTGTAGTGAATGTAATTAATTTGATTATTTAATTCCTCTTCATCTCTAATTGTATGTTCCCAGTAACGTCTTTGAAAAATTCCTTTTTCTCGTTTATTTTTATATCCGATTCTTAAATCGTCGGTTGGGCATACTTGCCCAACATTTCTTGAAAAGTAATGTTTTAAAGAAGATATTATTTTAGGATAATTATTTATATTTTCAGGATATAAAATTAAATGAATATGCTCAGGTAAAACACAAATTGCAATAATTTCAAATTTATACAATTTTTGAACATTTCTAAATGCAGTTCTTAGTATTTCGATATTATCAATGAATACAGGCTTTCTTTCATAGGCTGTTATTATAATATGGACATATCCGTTTTGAACAAATACTCTGCGGTAATTCATAATTTGATTTTAACACATAATTTGTTTTGTTGGGCAGGTATGCCCAACCGACAATTTATTATACTTGCAACAAACCGAACATTAAAATATATAGAGAAAGCGACGTAAGCAAAACGAATGTTTTGCCGACGTTGGGGGTTCTGTCCCGTCGATTATTAGCGGGATTCTTTATCCTAAAATTAGCGGACGACGGGACTCACTGTGTCTGTTTGCGAGCAGGAAAAGGTGACTAAATGTCACGTTTTCCGTGAAAGTTTTAAAGAAAGCACGGAGGCTAGCTTGAGCAAATAGAGAAAGCGACGTAAGCAAAACGAATGTTTTGCCGACGTTGGGGGTTTAGTCCCGTCGATTATTATCGGGATTTTTATTCTTAAAATAGCGGACGACGGGACTCGAACCCGCGACGTCAACCTTGGGAAGGTTGCATTCTACCACTGAATTACATCCGCTCAAACTGACTAAAAGTAAAATTGATTTACTCAGATTTAAATTCTTTACCGTGGCGTTTGTAGAAATCTTCAATAAATCCGGTATTGAATTTGCCGCTCATAAAGACTTCATCCTCTACAATCTGCTGGTGGAAAGGTATTGTTGTCTTAATACCTGTAACAACGTATTCTTTTAAAGCCTGATACATTCTGCGTCTTGCTTCATTTCTGTTTTCGCCCCAGCAAATAAGTTTTCCGAGCATAGAATCATAATAAGGCGGAATTGAATAGCCCGGATAAACGTGCGAATCTACTCTGATTCCGAATCCGCCCGGAGCAAAGTACCCGTCAATCTTACCCGGACAAGGCATAAAGTCATTATCAGGGTCTTCAGCGTTAATTCTGCATTCGATTGCATGCCCTCTCAATAAGACGTCATCCTGAGTGTAACCGAGTTTTTTACCGGAAGCTACAAGGATTTGTTCACGGACAATATCTATTTGAGAAATCATTTCCGTAACACAATGCTCAACCTGAACCCTTGTATTCATTTCCATAAAATACCATTTTCCGTCATGGTCAAGCAAGAATTCACAAGTTCCTGCGCCTTCATAACCTATAGCTTTAGCAGCTCTTACAGCTGCTGCACCCATTTCTTTTCTTGTTTTTTCATCAATAGCAGGAGATGGCGCTTCTTCTAATAGTTTCTGGTGGCGTCTCTGAATTGAACAATCTCTTTCGCCTAAATGAATTACATTACCAAAAGAATCGCCTAAAATCTGAACCTCAATATGTCTCGGATTTTCAAGGAACTTTTCGGCATAAATTCCCGGGTTACCGAAGAATTTTTCTGCTTCCATCTGGCACAAGTTCATATTTGTTTCTAATTCATCGTCATTTCTTACAATTCTCATGCCTTTTCCGCCGCCGCCCGCGGTTGCTTTAAGGATAATAGGATATCCGGCTTTATGAGCAAATTCCCTTGCCTGCTCAACTGACTCAAGAAGCCCTGTTCCCGGAGTTACAGGAACATTGTTTTCAATCATTGTCTTTCTTGCAGTTGCTTTATCGCCCATTTTACGCATAGAATCAGCAGACGGTCCTATAAATTTGATTCCGTGTTCGGTACAAATATCAACAAAGTCTGCTCTTTCAGACATAAAACCGTATCCCGGATGGATAGCGTCACATCCGGTCATAAGAGCTGTAGATATAATTGCGGGAATATTCAAATAGCTTTGTGCGCTCGGTGCAGGTCCTATGCAATACGCGTCTGTTGCAAGTCTAACGTGCAAAGACTTTGCATCTGCCTGAGAATAAATTGCGACTGTCGGAAGTCCGAGTTCACGACACGCTCTGATTACCCTGACTGCTATTTCACCTCTGTTTGCTATTAAAACTCTTTTAAACATATTCCCGTTATTCCTGTTTTTTATTTTTTATTCAAAATTGTTTTGTAACCTAAAAAGTGAATAGTGAATAGTGAGCAGTGAATAGAAAATTCTAATCACTATTCACTAGTCACTACTATTCCACATACATCAAAACTTGCCCGTATTCAATCGGGTCGCCGTTTTTAACGCAAATCTGAACAACTTTTCCGGATTGTTCTGATTTAATTTCATTCATTAATTTCATTGCTTCAATTATACAGACAACATCACCTGCATTAACAGTAGATCCGACTTCCACAAACGGAGCAGCGTCCGGAGAGGAAGCGGCATAGAATGTTCCTACCATCGGGGAAGTAATTGCTCTGCCTTTTGCTTCCGGCTCTTTCGCCGCCGGCTGAGGAGCAGAAGCTGCCGGAGCCAGAGCAGTTGCTGCAACAGGAGCAGCTGCAACCGCAGCCGGAGCTGCCGCTATAACTTCAGGCAAATCTTTTCTAATTGTAATTGCCTGTTCTCCATCTTCAAGAGAAATCTCTGTCAAACCGTTCTCTGCTATAATTTTTGCTAATTTTTCTATATAATCTGTTTCAAATTTCATTGTGTTCTCCTAAAAGTTGAGAAAGAACTTCTTCTCAACTCCTAAACTTCTAAACTTATTTTTAACATCTGTCTAAGTATTCGTTGCTTCTGGTATCGACTCTGATTACATCGCCGTTTTGCACAAAGAACGGAACCTGAACAACAGCACCTGTTTCAAGAGTAGCCGGCTTAGAACCGCCCTGGGCAGTGTTACCCTTTTCTGCAGGAGGTGTGTCAACAACTTCCAATTCAACGTGAGCCGGAATATCAACGCCTATAATTCTCTTGTCATGCATTAATACCTGAACAATCATATTTTCTTTCAGGTACTTAACGCCTTCACCTACATGATCTTCATTTAATTGAATCTGTTCGTAGGTTTCATTATCCATCATAACGTATTCTTTGCCTTCTTTGTATAAGTACTGCATTTCTCTACGGTCAAGCATAGCTTTTGCAACTTTTTCACCTGCTCTGAAAGTTCTTTCTACAACGTTTCCGGTTTCTGCATTCTTTAACTTTGTTCTTACAAAAGCTGCGCCTTTACCCGGTTTTACGTGCAAGAATTCAACAACAGTCCACAATCCGTTATCTAATTCAAGTGTTAAGCCATTCTTTAAATCGTTTACTGAAATCATACTTACTCCTTAACTATATATACTACTTTTTTCTAAACAATAACATAAACCAATCTTGATATCAACCTTTCACTGATAAGGCAGAAAAAAAATAACTCTTTACATTCAAATTTTTTTGATTAAAATAAAAGAACACCTCTTTTACGGGGGAGGAATTTTTACATTACCCGAAAGGAATATAAAATGGTTAGCGGTATTTCACGCGTGCTGGCTAATTTTGTCGGCGCCCAAAGATTAAAAAATCCAATGAGAAAAAATTCTAAGTATAAATTTAATGCAAAGCTGCAGGAATCCAGACTCAATTTATCAAACTTTATTCAGGACAGAAACCACCCGCAGGGAAAAATATAATTTTAGCCGGAATACATTTTGTATTGCCGTAAGGTGTAAAGAGTAAGTTAGCAGCAGTAGTGTGGAGTTTGCTCCACAAACCTGTTTTGCAGGAAATATCTGCTTACAAAAAATTTTGTCGGACTTACCCCCTCCCTAGCCCTCCCCGTTGGAGAGGGAACACGCGCTGATGCTCGATTGAAGTAATCAAAAGAATTGTAGAGCTTACTTATCCCTAACCCTCGTCATCAAGGCTCAAAACTGCCATAAAAGCTTCCTGCGGAACTTCTACACGCCCGATTGCTTTCATGCGCTTCTTACCCTTCTTCTGTTTTTCCAGAAGTTTGCGCTTACGTGTAATATCACCGCCGTAGCATTTATCAAGCACGCTTTTTCTTAAAGCTTTAATGTTGGTTCTTGCAATAACTCTTCCGCCGATTGCCGCCTGAATCGGAACTTCAAACATCTGGCGCGGAATAATTGTTTTTAATTTTTCGGTCAATTTCTGTCCGATATAATAAGCATTATCCTCATGGCAGATTACCGAAAGTGCATCTACCACTTCGCCCGCAAGCATTACATCAAGTTTGATAAGCTTAGAGCGCTTATAATCTTCAAACTCATAATCCAGACTTGCATACCCTTTTGAACGTGATTTTAACTGGTCATAAAAATCTGTAATAACTTCACTCAAAGGCAAGTGGTAAATCAAATCAACACGGACTTTGTCCAGATAATTCATGTTAATAAAAATACCGCGTTTTGTCTGGCACAAATCCATCAGAGTCCCGACATAATCATTCGGTGTAATAATCGAAACTTTTACATACGGTTCTTCTATATAGTCTCTGTATTGCGCAGCAGGCAGATTCGCCGGATTATCGATTTCCACAACCTCGCCGTTTGTTTTATGGACTCTATATACAACAGAAGGTGCGGTGGT
Organism: uncultured bacterium; assembly: GCA_949296355.1. GTDB lineage: Bacteria > Cyanobacteriota > Vampirovibrionia > Gastranaerophilales > Gastranaerophilaceae > CAG-196. The sequence goes on from CASFPS010000005.1 coordinate 73,079, forward strand.
AACAATAGAGAGATCATATTCTCTCTCCAGACGTTCCTGAGCAATTTCCATATGGAGCATTCCCAAAAAACCGCAGCGGAATCCAAAACCAAGCGCGCTGGAAGTTTCCGGCTCAAATGTAATTGAACTGTCAGAAAGTTTGAGTTTTTCCAACGCTTCTTTAAGTTCATGGTAATCTTCATTATCAACAGGATACATGCCGGAAAATACCATCGGAAGAGCTTCTTTGTAACCGGGTAAAGGCTCTGCTGCAGGATTTTCAACGTGTGTTACCGTATCACCGACAAATCTTGTAATTTCTTTGATTGAGCCGGCAAAATACCCTACGTCCCCGCAGACAAGCTCCTGTACCTGAACTCTGTGAGGCGTTAAATACCCGAGTTCAACAATTTCATACTCTTTTTCGGACGCCATAAATTTAACTTTATCCCCGAGTTTCATTTTGCCGTCCATAATCTTGAAGAAGCACAAAGTTCCGAGATAAGGGTCGTAAGCACTGTCAAAAACAAGCGCCCTTAGAGGCTTTTCCGAAGTATCAACAGGCGGAGGAACGTATTTTACAATAGCTTCCAGAACCTGATCAATATTTAAACCGGTTTTTGCACTTACCGGAATTGCCATTGAAGTATCAATCCCTAATATTTCTTCAATTTCTTCTTTAACCCTTTCGACATCGGCAGACGGAAGGTCAATTTTATTGATAACAGGAATTATTTCCAGATTCTGCTCTATTGCCATATAAACATTGGCTAACGTTTGCGCCTCAACCCCCTGAGTAGCGTCCACGATAAGCAAAGCACCTTCGCAAGCAGCAAGCGAGCGGGAGACTTCGTAAGAAAAATCAACGTGTCCCGGAGTGTCAATCAGGTTAAAAATATACTTTTCGCCGTTTTGTGCCTCATAATTCATTCTTGCGGCATTCAATTTGATAGTAATACCACGCTCACGTTCAATATCCATCGTATCAAGAAGCTGTTCCTGCATATCTCTTTCGGCAATAGTACCGGTAGCCTCAAGCAATCTATCCGCCAGCGTTGATTTCCCGTGGTCTATATGTGCAATTATACAAAAATTTCTTACATTTTCCCTGTATTTCATAGTGTTTTTATTATAAATGAAATATATCTCTTGAGCAACACAGCCGGCTAATAGTAAATTTTATCAAGCAGAGTCAGATTTTCCGGCTCAACATATTTTTCTTCCGTATTCAGTCTGCCCGGCGGAATATCCTTATTTGTACCGTGATAATCGCTTCCGCCGCTTATCAACAGGTTATTATCACGTACGCATTTCAGAAGAAAATCTATTTCTTCAATATTGTATCTTGAATAATAGCATTCCAAGCCCTGAATACCGAATTTTAACATTTCACCAAGCCGCGGTAAAAACTCCTCAGCCGTCAGGTGTCTTTCTCCTTCACCACCTAAAGGGTGTGCCCAGACAGGTATCCCGCGGGCTTGAATAATTGTTTCTATTGCTTCTCTGCCGTCAAATCGTGTATTTCCGGTCTTGCAGGCGTCCAGATACTTTTTCATAGCTTCAATATTATTCTCTGCAAGCCCTCTTTTTACAAGAATATTAGCAAGATGCGTTTTTACAACACTCTTTCTTGAATACAGCCACTCAAGCTCTTCTTCTGTCAGTTCAATATTGTAAACCTCTTTTAAATACCGGATTCTGGTCTCGAGTTTCTGACGTCTCAAAATTTTACCCTTAGAGATTAAATCGTCTAACTTCTTGTTGTAAATATCAATCCCATATCCGAGAATATGACATTTTATACTTCCGCAGATTGAAGTTAGTTCAATACCTTTAATAAAATCTGCTTTGCCGTCAAGTTCTTTGCAGCCCTCCGCCGTATCATGATCGGTCAGCGCAAAAATATTTATTCCCGCTCTTTTCATAATATCAGGAAGTTCAAAAACAGTATTGCTTCCGTCCGAATAGTTTGAATGTATATGTAAATCGGCTTTGTTCATAGGTTTTTGTTTGAGATTCATTAATTATATAATATACCAAACATTAAATATGGTAATCAAGAGGGGGGGGCTGGTGACTAAGTGATTAAGTGACTGAGTGAGCGAGGAAATAAAACAGAGTGAATGAAAATATAAAAATTGTAGTGTGGAGCAAGCTCCACACTACTTCACTTTTTTATTCCGGTGGGAACGCTGACGCTTTTCCCACCCTACACCGACTGAAGTTAAATGTATTTTGTTTAGGAAATGAAGCCTCCCAAAGTGCCGTCATTCAGAGGACGTTAGCCCGAAGAATCTCTTTAACTTTTGTAAAAATTTCTATTCACTATTCACTCCTCACTATTCACCAGTTTAAGGGATTCTTCGCCCCTGAATGGTTAATGGGCTCAGAATGACAGCGCTTTGGAAATTCGATGTAGGGTGGGTGAATAGAAAATTTTCATAAGTTATAGATTTACTTACTTAAATCTTCAATAATTCTTTCAAACTTCATACTTCTGGAAGCTTTCAAAAATATTTTAGAATCTTGAGGTATTTCTTTTCGCATAAATCCAACCAGTTCTTCTATACGGTCAAAATGTTTTGAACGGCAATTTTTAATCTCTTCTGTTATATATTTTGACAAACTGCCCAAAGAAAGCACAATTGTATCCGGTTTTAGGTTTTTGTGATTATTTATATACCCCCCGAGCTCTCTGTGGTAGCGGATTTCCTCATCGCCAAGCTCTCCCATATCACCGAGGACGATAACGGGTTTTGTATACAATTCCAGAATTGTGTCGACAAAAGCTCTCATTGATTCCGGATTGGCATTATAACTGTCGTTAATTATCTCAAATCCGCCTGATTTTACAACTTCCCAGCGCTTTTCAATAGGTGCGTATTTTTTTAACCCCGTCCGAATTTCTCTGACGCTTAACCCGAGTTTCATGCCGGTGTTTATTGCCGCAAGCGCGTTTTCTATATTGTAATCCCCGCCGACATTCAACTCATAAATATTGTTTTCGTATTCAAATTTTGAATAATGTTCACTCTTCTCTAAAATCTTTACCTCTTTAAGCGAATAAAAAATCTTTTCACCGTCAAATTCAACCGTTTTGCGGATTAATTCATCATCATGCGCAATAAAAATATTTCCCCTCTGATATTTAACAATTTCGCATTTTGCTTTTGCAATATTTTCCCTTGAGCCTAACCGCCCGATATGCGCGGTTCCGACATTGGAAATAATTGTAATATCAGGTTCTGCGCATTTTGAAAGAACTTCAATTTCCCCTAATCCTCTCATCCCCATTTCCAGAACAAGAACTTCTGTATCATCTGGCGCTTCAAATATCGTCCGGCAAAGCCCGATTTCATTGTTGTGGTTAAGCGGAGTTTTAAAAGTCTTAAATTTTTCTGCCAAAACCGACGCAACCAGTTCCTTGGTGGTTGTTTTACCCGAACTTCCGGTAACTGCAACAACTGTAAAATTCAGTTTATTTCTGCGGTAATTCGCGAGTTTCAGATATGTCTCCAGAGTGTTATCCGCCAGAAGCAAGGTTTTTCCGTTTCCTTTGCGCTCATCGGGCGCCGCTGTACAGAAGGCGCCTGCGGCGCCCTTATCCAGAGCCTCCTGAATAAACTTTTCCCCGTCAAAGTTTGCGCCTTTTAGCGGAAGATAAAAATCACCGCTGCCTATAGTTCTTGTATCGGTAGAGATTTTGACTTCCAAATCTCCATCCGATTTTGATAAAATTTTTGCTCCCGAAGCTTTTATTAATTCGCTTATTTTCATACGATTATTATATGTCGAATTTTTTTGGGTTACAATAAATTTATGAATATACTGGATGAATTTGATACAATAGCAGCGCCGGCAACGCCGATGGGAACCGGCGGAGTCGGAATAATAAGAATCTCGGGCGATAAAGCGTTTGAGATTATTAACAAAATTTTCAGGGGTAAATGTACTGGATTTTCAGATGAAACTACAAGCTTGTCATCTTCCAGAAGCGAGGGTAAATGTATCGGGTTGGCTGGTGAAACTGCAAGCTTAACGAACTCTGGAGAATGTAACTTTGAAAGGGGAAAATTTAAACACGGTTTTATTGTAGATAATGCCGGAGTTGAGGAACTAACCCCTCCCCCTAACCCCCTCCCGCAAGGGGCTGGGGAAAGCGCGCTGTCATTCAACCCTTCAGCCACTCAGTCCTTGAATTACTCAGGCACCCAATCCCCCAACCACTCAGTCACTCAGTCACTTAGTCACTCAATCACTCAATCACTCAACCACCCCCCTAAAATCATTGATGAAGTTGTAATTCTTCCGTTTTTTGCGCCGAACAGCTATACAGGCGAAGATGTTGTGGAAATCCAGTGTCACGGCGGGATTCAGGTTGTAAAAAATATTCTTAACCTTGTTTTAAAAAACGGAGCAAGGCTTGCAGAAAAAGGCGAATTCACCAAGCGCGCATTTTTAAACAAGCGCATGGATTTATCTCAGGCAGAAGCGGTTGCGGATATTATTCACTCTAAAACTTCTGATTTTGCCAAGGTTTCAATGAAAAATCTTTCAGGAGTTTTGAAAGAGAAAATTAATGATATCAGAAATGATATTTTTGAAGTTCTATCTAAAATCACTGCCGGAATTGATTTTCCGGAGGACGTTAAAGAGCCTGAATATGATTATTTAGTCAAAAGTTTTGGAGATATCATCTCTAAAATCGACAAAGTTTTATCAGGAGCAAACACTTCGAATATTTTCAGACAGGGTGCATCTGTTGCAATAATAGGGAAACCAAATGTCGGTAAATCTTCATTATTTAATGCGCTTTTGAGCCTCGATAGAGCTATTGTTACCGATATTGCGGGAACAACAAGGGATGTATTAAGAGAAACGCTGGATCTTGGAATCCCTGTTACTCTTGTCGATACAGCCGGAATAAGAGAGGATGCGGAAGTCTCAAAAGTCGAGCAAATCGGGATTGAATACTCAAAACAGTCTCTGGATGAAGCTGATCTTGTTTTATTTATTTATGACGCTTCAAAAGGGCTTGATAACGAGGATAGAGAAGTTTTAAAACTTTTAGAAAACAAAAAGCATATTGTTATTGCAAATAAAGCTGACTTAGTTACAGACAGAAATACTGACGCTCTCTATATTTCCGCGCTTACCGGCAAAGGAGTTGAAGAATTAAAAGAACTTTTGAAGCAAAAAGTTTGCGACATTAACCCTGAAAACCTTGATTTTGTAACTAATACCCGTCAGCAGGAATGTCTCAGAAAAGCCCGTACCGCTATGGATCAGGCTCTTCTTGCAGCACAACTCAACGAACTGCAGGATTTAATCTCAATAGACGTCAAATCCGCAATCCTTGCGCTTGATGAGCTTACCGGAGAATTAATAACAGACGATATTTTAAATAATATTTTTGATAATTTCTGTATTGGAAAATAAAATTGTTTATTATTTAAAAAATTCCAGAATTTTTTCCGCAATTAATAAAGCCGAGTTCTGGTTTTGACCTGTAATCAAATTCCCGTCAACTTCAACATGCTCTGCCCACGGTTTTTCCGCTATGAAATTCCCGCCGAGTTCACGGATTCTTGTCTCCAACAAAAACGGAACAAGCTCTTTTAATTTTACAATACCTTCTTCTTCATTAGTGAAACAGGTTACACGCCTGCCTTTGAAAATTGATTCACCCTCAGGGGTTTTTGCGTTAATCAGTCCAGCTGGACCGTGGCATACCGCACTTACAAGCTTACCTTCCGTATAAAACCTACTTACTAATTCTGCAACTTCCTGATTTTCCGCTAAATCAAACATAGGTCCGTGACCGCCAGGAAAGTAAACGCCATCAAACTCATCCGGGTTTATTTCTGACAGTTTCTTTGTTTCGCGTAAAACCTTTATGCAATCATCCCATTCCTCAGGATTTGAGCAGGACATAGAATTTTCATCAACCGGCGACAGTCCTCCGGCAGGGCTTGCAACAACAGTTTTGACATCGGATTTTTGAAAAACAAGATACGGTACTGCAAATTCTTCCAGATAAACACCCGTATTCTGGATACAGTTGCAATAAGGTTCACCGCATTCGCAGCCTGAATAATTAGTTGTAATAATAAGCAAATTTTTCATTTATTTGTTCTCCTGTTTGTTGTCTTAATTGAGGATAAGGCGGATTTTAGTCTGCCAATGGTATTATTAAGAATAAAAGGTTTTTGTCGGGCTAAAACCCAACCTACATTTCTTTAATTTAATGGCAGACTTACCCGATTGCTCTTCCCTTGTGGAGCAAGCTCCACACTACTTCACTTTTTAATTCCGGTGGGAACGCTGACGCTTTTCCCACCCTACACCGACTGAAGATAAATTTATTGATTTAGGAAATGAAGCCTCCCAAAGTGCCGTCATTCAGAGGGCGTTAGCCCGAAGAATCTCTTTAACTTTTGTAAAAATAGTTATTTTCTATTCACTATTCACTCCTCACTATTCACTAATAATACACTTGAGCACATCACCCCTATCTCAAATGCTTCATCATAATATTCATCAAATCTTCTTTTTTTCTCATGCCGCTAAAGCGTTCTACCTCTTTCCCGTTATTTAGAACCAGAAAAGTCGGAAAAGAATGTATGCCCCACCTTATAGCAAGTTCAGAATCATCGTCCGTATTAACCTGACCAATCCAGACTTTATCCATTTGTTTTAATTCGTCCTCCTGTTTTTTGCAATACCCGCACCATGGCGCATAAAACTCCACAACCTTAAGTCCGTTTTCTGTTTCTTTATCAAAATTTTCGTTTGTTAATTGTTTAAGCATAAAAAATCCTCCTAAATTATATTAGGAGGATTTTCCGTAAATAACATTCCCCTGTTAGATACCTCGTCTGATTATATCTTCGACAAAGTTGATAAACTGCCCTTTGCAATTTCCCTCAATATTTCTTGGATTTACAACTCTTAAAACTTCATTAAAAGTTATTAATCTGTGCGGAAGACATATAAATTTTCCCATAGAAGCTCTGATATCATTTAATGCAGCTTCCAGAGGCGCATTAGGCTTATCTGCAGTTCTGCTGCTTATGTCAATCAATTTGCCTGATTCTCTCAAACCTTTTATTGTATCAATTTCTTCTGCAATTTTATCTTTATAATCACGGGCATTAAGCATTGAATTTGTCAGTTTTGTGTATTTCTTTGTGTGATTGTATAAATCATCAAAATTCCTTCCGAGTTTGGCATTTGCCGCATCCATGTCAAATTTTGCGTTATACATTCTCCTGAGTCCTTCGCCTTTTTGCATAAAACCCTGACCGTATTCGTAACCGTTAGCCTGACTGCTTGAGGCAACACCATATTCCCGTAAAGTAGTCTCCGCAGCGCCTTTATGTGCTGAAAGTCCTCTTTCCAGAGCGTTTTTCTCATCTTTTTTCATATCCAAGAAAACTTCATATTTTTTCTTAAGCACCTTCAAAGAATCCTCTCTGTTCATTGCAGGCTTCTCGTCTATCGTACGGCGCATTTTATCATCATATCCTAAAAAATATGATTCCGTCCCCAGTATATCTTTTGAAGATTCCTTTGCATAATATGTCTCTCTGGTAAAAATCTCTTCGTTGTCAGGAAGTCTTGATGCATATACGTCTACACGCTCCTTGTTTGCCATGTATCCTATATCACCGTCTGCATTTTTCTCCCAGCTGTATGGCTGATACTCCATTTTCCAGTTGCCGCCGTTTTCGTTTGATTTATTTGTGAATAATCCTTTAAAGTTTGTATTTGTATTTATTGCTTGAATTCTCATTTTCTTACTCCTGTTTTTTTACGTATTTATTTCAATTTCTTAAGTCCTTTAATGCCGTTATTAGCATAAAAATATTTTAATTCGTCAAATATCGGAATAAGTTTTGCCTTGCAATCTTCAATCAAAGATGTCTTTTCTGCAATTTCTTTTTTGTTTGTAGCAAACATCAGCTTTAAAGTCTCGATATTTGCCTGTATGTCTTTGATTGTTTTTAAACATCCGGCTTTTATTGATTCAAATTTTAAAGTTGTTTCTTCAAGTCTTTTGTATTCCTTTTTGGCTTCTTCTTTTGCGGTTGTCAGCCTGTAATTGCCGGATTCTGATTTTGCAATCTCTTCATAAGTAGCTGCTGTCGTATTTTTTCCGTATTTTTCATACGGATTTTCAGGTTTCTTATCTGTAACACCGGCAAGCTTTGCTTTTGCCGCACCGTACATTGCACGTTCATTGATAGAGCCGTCTGCTGCTGTATTCAAGACATCATTATAAGGCTTTTTCATTTTTTCCAGGTCAGAAATATGTTTTTCTATATTTACCTTTATATCCTGCTGAGTTCTTAACTCCTCCTCAGCAGCTTTCATGCCGCGGTTTATCAACGCATTATCCTTTTCCAGAAAGTCAATGCGGTCTTCCGCCTGTTCCTTCACATATCTCAAATGACCGCCGTTGTCGTACATACGAATACACTCATCTGCCTTGTTAATTTCCTGCTGAGCCTCCTCAGGACTTGCAAAACCGGCAAATTTACGTCTCTCAAAATAATGCTTGCGTTCTTCAAAATCTTTCTTAAAATCAACGCGCAATTTGTTAAAATAATTTAACCCGACTTCATCAATATCCGGATACTTAGGCTCATTATCATAAACTATATAATCCGCCGCCTCTTTTATATTATCACTTATAGGCTCCATAGGGCTTGCAAAGTAAACTTTGTTGGTCGGATTCCTATGATATGCATCTAAAGTTTTTTCCATAGTAGATGCCGGATGCCAGTCTGCATGATCTTTAATAGTGTAACTCCCGTAATAATACTCGTACTTACCCTTAAAATTCTGATTAGATAAAAAATTGTTAACAGGTAATATTCTCATAATAACCTCCTTTAATTAATATATTGACCCTATAGTTTCAAACACACCCTGTGATATAAAAAATATAATGGATATATGTTAGAATAAACATATATTTTTTGCATGCATGTTTTAATAAAAATTTACAATTATAATAAATTTTATAATTTTTTGTTGTAATTACAATTGAAGTCATTATCTATAATATGTTATAATCTGACTTGTTAAGAGAGGATAAATTCCTATTATTTAAAAGAAAGGATGTAATTATGGCAAAATACGTATGTTCAGTATGCGGTTATACAGCAGAAGGCGAAGCTCCGGAAAAATGTCCGGTATGCGGCGCCGGTAAAGATAAATTCGTTTTGATGGCAGAAGGAAACAAGAATTATGCAGACGAGCATAGAATCGGCGTTGCAAAAGACGTTGACCCTGAAATTCTTGAAGGTTTGAGAGCAAACTTTATGGGTGAGTGTACAGAAGTCGGTATGTACATTGCTATGGCAAGACAGGCTGACAGAGAAGGATATCCTGAAATTGCAGAAGCTTTCAAAAGATACGCTTTTGAAGAAGCAGACCACGCTTCAAGATTTGCAGAATTACTGGGCGAAGTTGTTACAAATTCTACAAAGAAAAATCTTGAACTCCGTGCAGAAGCTGAATTTGGGGCTTGCGACGGAAAGATGAAAATCGCTAAACGCGCAAAAGAATTAGGACTTGACGCTGTTCACGATACAGTTCATGAAATGGCTAAAGACGAAGCACGCCACGGACGCGGTTTTGACGGTCTACTTGCAAGATACTTCAATAAATAATTTAATATTTTTTAAAAAACAGGGTGAAATTATTTTCACCCTGTTTTTTTGTGACAAAATTATTATTTTATTGTAATATAAGCTTAGTCAAAAGAAAGGACGGCATTGACGAGAATTCATGCCGCCGCTGAGTCGTAATACTGAAACCTTTTGAGCGGGAGACATTTTGTTCAGTTCCTAAACTGTTTTTTTAACTCAAGGTCTCCCTTTTGGACAAACTCCATGCCGGTTTATTTAGTCTGTTGTTTTTCAAAGTCTCTTATATGTACCTTTGGTACAACTGACATTCCCGGTATTATCTTGTATTCATTAGGGTCAATCTCTTCCGTGAATACAATCTTAACAGGAATTCTCTGTACAATTTTTACGAAAGAACCGACTGCATTCTCAGGCGGGAACAAGCTTGCTTTTGCGCCTGAACTTCTTTGAATACTGTCAATTTTTCCTTTGAAAACTTTATCAGGATAAGTGTCGATTTTAATATCAACCTCCATGCCTTCTTTCATATGCGTTAGCTGTGTTTCTTTGTAATTTGCAACAACCCACACATTATGCGGAACGATTACAAACAAAGGACTTCCCGGCTGAACCATCATACCGACTTCAACTTTCTTATTGGAAACTGTTCCGTCAATCGGAGCCAAAATATCCGTGTATTCCAATGCCAGCTCTGCTGCGCGCTTTTGAGCTTTTAAAACATTCAAATCAGCATCCGCAACTTTTACGTTTTTAGAAGGGTCGCTTGAAAAAATCGACTGCTCGGCACTTGTCTGGCTTGCCTGTTTATTTTCCAGATTTGTTCTTGCCTGATCCAGTCTCTGCTTTGAAACAGCTCCTGCTGCATAAAGGTTCTCATATCGTTCTAAATCCTTCTTTGCAAGTTCGATTTCAGAATTAGCCGCATTCAAATCAGCACGTGCATTTTCCTGATTTAAAAGAGCTTTTTCATACGCTGCAGTTGCCTGATCAAGCTTTACCTGATAATCTATCTTATCAATAACCGCAACAACCTGCCCTGCTTTTACCGGCTGGTTATCTTCAACCAGAACTTTTACAATCTGTCCTGATACCTTTGGAGAAACAGAAACCGTCGTTGTCTCTACATAAGCATCATCAGTTGTCTGATAGCCCAGATAATCATAAATAAAGTATCCGGCTGTCAAAACACCTAAAGTTACAAGTGTCGCAAATATATAACGCTTCTTTACCGGTAATTTTCTGTTTGTCTCTTCTGATTTATTTTCTTCGCTCATTTTTTCACCTTTACTATTCTATATTTGTATTTCCAGTGTTTCGTTTAAAACTTCTCTTAACTCTTTTAATAAACCGCTTACTTTTGCCAGATCACTATTATTAATTCTCTCTCTTACAAGCATAAGATGCGGTTTGATTTTTTCGGTTACTTCTTCAGCCTTTCTTACTCCTGCTTCAGTAATTTCTGCAATCTTAACAGGACGGTTATTTTTTATTGATAATTTTCTTGTAATAAAACCTTTTCTCTCCAGACTGTCCAGAATCTTCCCTGTATTTGCCCTGTCTTTGAGGATTAATTTTGCTAAATCTCTCTGGCATATGTTCGGGTTACAAATCAGTGTATCAAGTGTTGAAAATTCTTCCGGAGTAATTCCCGCCCCGTACTTTTCAAACACCTGCTGCCCTAAAAGCTTGCAATACTTCGCTGTCAGTTCTATCTGGTAGAATACAGTATCTGTAAAATGATTTTGCAATTTTGTAAATCCCCTGTTTGGCGTATGTTTATTTAACAACATGTTGCATTTGCAACATACTTATGTTATCATTCTTATTAGAAAAAATCAAGTACTTGGAGAGAAGAAAAAGATATGAAGAAAATATTAACACTGGCTATACTGGTATCACTCGGTTTGAGTAATACTGTTTCAGTTCTTGCTGCTGAAAAAACTGTTTTGAGTGCAGGAGCTGAACAAACGGTTGACAAGGATAAAAATAATAAAAAAGATAAAAAGAAAAAATCAGAAAAAATTAAACCTGTCAAAAACAAATATGAATACGTTAATATGGCTTGGTGGGGACAGTTTAATGATGATATTTTAAATGATTACATTATTAAAGCTGTTGAAAATAACAAAGACTTAAAGATGGCAACATTAACAATTGATGAGTATTATCAAAATGTTGTCGGACAGAGAGCAAACGAGCTTCCGACTATTCATGCCGGATTTATGCCGGGATACGGCGGATTTATGGAACACGAAGCCGGAAGTTTCTTACTGCCTATTATGGCTAGCTACGAATTAGACCTGTTCGGTAAAAATCACAACAAGACAACTGCAATAAGAAAATTGTATGAAGCTTCTATTCTGGATGAACAGGCTGCCTACATTTCAATAGCTTCATCTGTAGGAACGGTTTATATTAATATAGTAAAACTTGATGCAATGGTCGACTTGCAGGAAGATATTGTTAAATTAAGAAAAGAAATTTTTGAAATAATGTCAGTAAGCAACCTTGAAGGACTTGTTTCAACTTCTGACCTTGTAAAAGCAAACCAGTCGTATATTCAGGGAGTTGCAGATTTAACCGATTTAAAGAAACAGAGAACAAAACTTCTGCACCAGCTTGCGGTTTTGACAGGCGACAGTCCTAATAATATAGAAGAGTATAAGAGAATTGACTACAAGGAACTTGCATTTTCAGGCAAAATTCCTGAATTTGTAAATTCAGATGTTATTATGAAACGTCCTGATTATATGAAGGCAGAAAAAATGCTTGAAAAAGCCGGAATTGATGTTAAGGTTGCAAGAAAAGAAATGCTTCCGACACTTAATCTCGGCGGAATGATGTTATTTAATGCAACAAATCTCGGAAGCCTGTTTACGACTTCAAACATGCTCTGGGGTATCGGCGGCGGAATTATGCAGCCTCTGTTTATGGGCGGAAGAATCAGAGCGAATTTGAAAGCCAAAAAGATTGCTTACGAAAAAAGCCTGAAAAATTATGAAAAAGTCAACCTGACTTCTATGCAGGAGGTTAACGACTCGCTTGTTTCAATAAATATGGACAAAGAAAAGTTAACCAAACAGAAAAAGATTCAAGAGCTTGAAAAAGAGGATTTTGCAATTTCCCAAACACGATTTGCCCAGGGTGTTATTGCAAAACTCGATTTAAACCAGATGGAAGAAAACCTTTTGAGTGTAAACAAAATGGTTTATTCAAGCGAATTTGACTGCATGATTGATTATATAAGCTTTTATAAAGCAATAGCAGCACAAAATATATAGAGTAAAACCGGACAAGGCGCCTTCAGACAAGAATGGCGTCTTATTTTTTACACCCCTCATCTGCACTGTCAATCAGCCCGTCATAATCGTTATCCTGACCGTCCGTGCATGAGCCTTCCGAGTCTAAGCTTTCGGCGCGCGGAAATCCGTAAAGCCATTTTTCAGGGATTTTATTCCACAAATACCTGAAAAAATCACGGTAAAATTTTGCGGCTTGAGGATTTTCAAGTATTATTAAGTTTTCGTCGTTTCTGTTTTCACCGCTGTAGGAAAAGTTCATTGAACCGAGAATTAAATATTTATCATCAATAATCATAGTTTTAGAATGAAGCTTTCCTGCATAGTTTTCGATTTTAACGGGAATTCCTGCGGCTCTTAGTTCTTTGATTCTTGAGTGTTTTGCAGAAGCGTTAAGCGCATCTGCTATTATTTTTACATCTACACCGCGCTTTTTTGCAGAAGCAAGTTCATCTATTATTTGACGTTCTATTATGATAAATGCCGGAATATAAATATAATTCTTTGAATTTCTAATCAGAGGCAGGATTCCGTTTGTGATTGTTTTATCCTGCGGTGAAAAATAAATATTTTCATCCTTGCGGTTAGAAAGTTTATCCGTATGAAATTTGCCGCTATACATTTGTTCAAACTCTTGCGTATAAATTTTTGCCGCTTCCGTTGAATTTATCACGACAAGAGCATTCGCGTTAAAGCCGGACATATCAGTAAAAGAAAGATTTGCAGAGCCTGTTATCACGGTTTTATTATCGATAACAAAAAACTTGTTGTGCATAAGATATCCGGCGTTTTTGGAATTAATGTCACTTATTGAATTTCCGATTAAATTTGCAAGAAAATTTGTGTTTTCGTAAATATTATTGCCTTTACTGTCACAATCATATACAAGACGAATTTTTACTCCGCGTTTTTGGGCATTTTTTATTGCGCTCTCTATTGCCGGAGTCGAAGTATAACCGTAAATTGCCATATCTATTGTCTTTTGCGCGCCATTAATATTATTCAAAATTTCCCTGCAAATATCTGAGGAACAGTCCCTATCGGGTTTTAATTTAACGGTAAAATCAGAGAGAATTAATTTTACATCTTTTATATTAAATTTTAGTTTACCGGCTTCAATCGTTTTAGCTTCAGGCTTAATTCTTTTACTCCCTTTTCTTATTACAATTAAGCCTTCTTTTTCTTTGGAGATTGGAAAAGTTTCGCCGCTGTTTACATCCAGAAGCTCATAATTTGTACCCTTTATTGTTTTTATTAATTTTTCGGCTGCTTTTTCATTGCAAAATTTTCCCTCTTTTATACAATAAGGAGAATTTTCAAATTTTATAAGGTAATTGTATTTTTGATAAACGAGAACATCGTCATAAATATTTACTTTTGCACCTTCAAGCAAATTTTTTGCCCAGTATTTGCCGAAGCTTCCGATAACAAAAGCGTCTTCCTCACTCAGACCAAAAATCGAAGCCAGTTCCCTGTTTCTTTCGCTGAAAAATGGAGAAAAAGTTTCATAATTATTTATTCTAAAGACTTCGCCCGTATTTAACAGGATTTCACAGGGTGAAATAACCTCTCTTACGTAAAACTCTTTCTCTTTCGGATACAAAAATATCAGAAAAAGGAAGAATAAAACAACTATTAGCGCTATACACCCGATTTTTCTTCGCACTCAGATTCGCTCCCGTGAGAATAATAAAGTTCCCTGTAATTAGTTATTTCATATCCGAGCTTTTCAATTTTTTCTTTCAGTTTCATATTTTTTGTAATCTGAAATTCAGTAAAATGGTTGTCTACTGTTCCATCCTCATATCTGCACGGATGAATCAGAGCTTCTGTAATAACTTTATCATACCTGATTGCCATCAGCCCGTATGATATTGCAAGACTGTTCATCATTGAAGTATAAGTTACGCCTAAAAGATACTCGTTCGTGTGAAGCCCGTATTTTTGAACCGTATTTTCATTAATAAGCGTAAAAAAGTTTAAAAGCGCAACTTTTATCAAATTTACCGGATACTTCACCGTTAAATGCCTGAAAACATCCGGAATAATATAAGGTTTTTCGTATTGTGTACGGATTTGTTTTATTTCATATTCTTTGGCAAGTTTTGCCGCAAGTTCAAATATTCTCGGAATTGAATGTACATGAACGTGGGAATCTATATGTGAAACCCCGGTATGAGCGAGAACTTTTTCAATCTGCGCTCTGAATTCTTTTTCAAGCTGCTCCATAAAGATATTGTCTTTTGTGTTAAGAGATTTCAGAAGCAGCATTCCGAAAGAGTTGTTAAAATTTCCGTCTCCGTCTGTCAGTTTATCTAAATCCTGACAAAGAGCCTTGCCTTCAATAACATTAAGATGCACTCCGACTCCCAAATCAGGACAGGCGGGAATAACTTCCTGGCAGGCTTCTTCAAAAGCTTCTCCGTTTGCTACAAGACTCGCACTTTTAAGGATTCCGGAAGAGTATCCTTCAAGAACCGCCGTATTAAAAGCCTGACTCATTCCAAAATCGTCAGCGTTTAAGATGAATTTTTTGTCAGACATAAATCTCCTGTTTTAGTGAAAACTTCACTAATCATATTATTTATTGTATTATAATTTTAAGATGAATACAATGTTTAATAAGAAATCCAAACTCGCAATTATTATTCCGTGTTTCAACGAAGAGCTGGTTATAAAATCCACTGTTGAAACTCTTTTCGGCGTTTTGGATACGATTATTGCCAAGGGTAAAATTTCAAAAGACAGTTATATTTATCTCGTTGATGACGGTTCAAAAGATAAGACGTGGAGTATTATTGAAGAGCTTCATAATACTTACGGAAAAAGAGTAAAAGGTGTAAAATTTCTCAGAAATTACGGAAACCAGAAGGCTTTAATTGCAGGACTTCTCGGTGTAAAAAATATCGGATGCGATTGCGCTGTTACAATTGATGCAGACCTGCAGCAGGATGAAAATATAATAGAAACTTTTGTTGACGAGTTTCACAACGGAGCGGAAATTGTTTCCGGTATCAGGAATGACAGAAAAACCGATACATTTTTTAAAAAGTTTACGGCATTTTGTTTTTACAAATTAATGAATATTCTCGGTGTTAAAATTCCGCCTAATCATTCTGACTTTAGACTCGTAAGCTATAAAGCGCTCGAGATTCTTGAACAATACTCGGAAACCGGACTTTTCCTGAGAGGATTTTTTCACGAACTCGGGCTTAAAACGGCTTACGTGCATTTTGATGTAAAGCCGAGAAAAGCCGGAAAATCAAAGTTTAATTTCTTTTCACTCACAAGTCTTGCACTCAACGGAATAACTGCTTACAGTATAGTTCCACTGCGAATTATTGCTGTTATAGGTGTTCTGACCGTTCTCGGGAGCTTTTTGTTTGCGGCGGAAGTTGTATTTGAAAAATATTTTCTTCACGATATGCCGAGCGGCTGGGCAACTCTTGTTATCCTCCTTGCCTTTTTCGGCGGGCTGCAAATCTTCTGCCTCGGAATTATCGGGGAATATATAGGACAGATTTTTAACGAAGTCAAAGCAAGACCGAGATATATCAAAGAAACAGAATTAAATTAGTATATTAAAGAGGAAGGTCTAATGCCGTGGGGTAAATGTTTGGGTTTGTAGGTAGAACTACGAGCTTGATGTCATTGCGGGGGTAAATGTTTGGGTTGGCAGGTAGAACTACCGGTTTGATGTCATTGCGGGGGTAAATGTTTGGGCTGGTAGGTAATTCTACAAGCAGAATGTTTTTGCAGAAAGAGTTAACACGCGTTGTTGTCCAACCGGTAACTGTTTCGCGTCAGAAGAACGCTGCTGCAGCCCTCTCCCTATATGAGGGAGAGTTGGAGAGGGTGATAGTTTTTGAAGCATTAGCACCCTTCCTAACCTTCCCTCAAGGGAAGGAATGCGCGCTGTCGTTCACTTAGCGTATTCCTCTCGTCCGTTAATCGCACAAACCTCTCCAATTGGGGAGGTCGCAGTTGTGCGAACGTTAGTGAGCTACAAATGCGGGTGGGGATTAACCCCAATTATCCCCCATCTTGACCTACAGCTTGTAGGTTTGCTTACCGGTGGGCGGTCATTGCGAGCCCCGTTAGGGGCGTGGCAATCCATTTTTATTAAATTGGCAAAATCGTTCTGGATTGCTTCGGGCTGTCTTGGCTGCTCCCTCGCAATGACGCGGAACTTGTCGACTTACTTCATGACTGAAATCATACCCAAGTAATGACATCAAACTTGTAGTTCTATCTACCGACCCAAACATTTACTCCCGCAACAAATATTAAGTTTTGTAACAATCCTCCTTCTAAAACGTCAATTTTTAAATAAAAAAATACTTCATGAATATATAAGGTATTAAAAATGTAAGTTAATAGGGAAAGGTGGTTATTTATGGCTCCTGGTTACGGTATTTCGAGTATAGGTTCGTATGCAAATGATCCTTACTTTATGTATGCATTAAATTCATACAATCCTAATTTTATGGGAACTCAGCAGACTGCACAAACAACACCGCAGTACAGCGCAGTTGATACAACATCAACTGTTACTACTCCTTCTGTATCTGCAGATCCGACTTTCAAGGGCTCTTCAAAAAGTGATGATGATGGAATCAGCACGGGTAAACTTGTTGCTGGCGGTTTGCTCGTAGCAGGCAGTGCATTAGCCTGCCTGAAGGCTTACAAAAAAGGTGACGGAACCGGCTTGAAGAAAATGTTTAACGGATTTAAGCAGTACGGTCAAAAAATTCTCGGAACATCTGCAAAAGAAGTTGCAGAAAAAGCAGCAGACAAAGCAGATGACGCTGCAGCAAAGATTTCAAATATCATCAAAAACGGAGGCAAAAACTTACAGGAATGCAATATTAAAAATGGAGCCGACAATATTGTTCTTAAGGGCGGACAAATTGAAAGTATTGTTCAAACGACTGAGAATAAAATAAAAAATATCAGCGGAATTAGTCTTCCGAACGGAATAAATTTAAATTCTAAAGGTGTTAACTTATCAGGTATTGAAAGAACAATAAACCTTAATGGTAAAAATTACAAAGTTGTACTTGATACAAATGGCAATGTAATAAGTGCTTTTGCAGGTAAAAATAAAATAAACCCTGATGATGTAAGCGGTCTTGTAGAAAAAGCTCAAACATATACACATCAACTGAAAGGCATCAAATTAACACTTCCTGATAGCCATGGAGTGCCTACAGACTATACTAGAAATTACCATATTTCTGTAAGAAACGGAAATGTTGTTGATGCGACTTATGTATTAAACGGTCAAACAAAACATTTAACAGAAGAGCAGTGCAAGCTGCTTCAAGAAACCATTCCTGGCGAAATAGCTAAATTTGGCAGAGCTAAAAACGGCTATGGCTTAAACCCGCAAGAATGTATCTATGAATATGCCGACAAAAACAGAAGATACCTGTTTAACGGCAACAGCAGAAAAGTCACGGAAGCTTATGATATCAAAAGTAAAACTTTAAGAAAACCAAAAGATGTTGAAGATTATATTACAAAGCATGGACTTCAAGATATAACCACAACCGGCAATCTGCCGTCAAATATGGAAATAACATCTGCAATTTATGAAAGTGGAGCCGGAAATATTTATACAATCGGGAAAAACGGCAAAATTGAAAAGATTAAATTGAAAAATGCTTGCACAGTAACAACAGGAAAAGGTAAAAAAACTAAAACTCATAACTACCAAGCAGGTGCTGAAATCACTACTGCAAACAATCAAATTGATATCTGGCGGAATGGTGTATACGGCAATAACAGTGATTATGAAGAAGTCAGTAAACTGCTTCAATAAAAATATAATCAGGGCGGGGGTTTCACCCCCGCCCTGATTGTTTTATATAAAAACATTGTACTCACTCCGGAGCCGGCTTTTTATTATTAAGAATTTTTCTCTGCCACAATTGCAACCCACTGGTCTTGACTCATTATTTCCAAAACTTTCAGCTTATGTTTTGCGAGAGCTTCCAGCACAATATCTTTTTTATCGTTCAAGATTCCGCTCAGAACTATTTTTGCTCCGTCTTTCATAATATTTTTCAAATCACCCATAATTTCCGCAAGGATGTTGTGGAGAATATTCGCACACACAAAATCATACTGCTCCGTTATTTTATCCGCGGTATTCAGTTCAAAGGTACAATTAATATTATTAATTTTTGCATTTTCTTTGCAGACATCAATAACCGTCTCATCATTATCACACCCGTAGGCAGAAGATGCGCCGAGTTTCATGGCACATATTGCAAGGATTCCGGAGCCGGTTCCGATATCTGCGGCTTTTGCCTCAGCAGGCATATATTTTTCCATAGCTTTCATACATAATTGTGTTGTCTGGTGAGTTCCGGTTCCGAACGCACAACCCGGATCCAGAGTTATTGTAATTTCTCCTTCTTTAGGCGTATACTCAAGCCAGCTCGGAACAACCGCAATTTTGTCAGAGACATGTGTCACTGTCCATTTTTCTTTCCACTTTTTTGACCAGTCCTGATTTTCTTTTTCATCAAGAACAATTTCCCAGCTTCCAAGTTCTTCATCCGTAAATCCTCGTTCTTTCAGAAGTTCACGCTCTGTTTTTAAGACCTCCTGCGGATTATTTTTCAAATCCGTAAGAAAAACTCTGAGAGTTCCTCTTGTAGTCGATGTCATCTCCAAATCTTTGTACGCTTCTTCTGCCAGCACGACTCCTTCGCAGTCAAAATTGGAAAAACAAATGTCCGATACTATTTCTTCCATATCGGGATTTATTGAAATTTTTAATTCATAATAATTCTTATTCATAGTGCACTAGTCCTGATTTATAAAATTCTTTTATTATATTAATTTAAGCGGCGGGACACTGCAACTGTTTTTTTATTGCATTTTGTTTTATAATATCATCATGTACGATTTAGCCAAAATACTTCCGCATAAACAACCGATGATTTTTTTGGATGACATTTTAGAGGTTGATATTGAAAATAATAAATTGTCCTCTGTATTCAAAATTTATCCGGAAAAAGTTTTTTTTGAAACGGGAAAAGGCATAAATTCTCTTACGGGAATTGAATTTATGGCGCAGACAATCGGTGCTTATGCTTATTTTAAAAACAATTGCACAGAACCTAAACCGGGGCTTCTTCTCGGAACAAGGCTTTATAATAACAAAATTCCTTATTTTAAAGAGGGGGAAGAATATAAAGTTACCGTACATGAAATCTTTACGGATAACCAAATTGCCGTTTTTGACTGTTTAATATATGATAAAAGCGGGGAAGAAATTGCAAGCGCAACGGTCAATACTTATCAGGGAGATAATATAGAGGAGTTAGTTGAGAGTGGTGAATAAATGGGTTTTAATAACAGGAGCAAGCAGAGGAATCGGTAAAGGTACGGCTTTGTATCTGGCAAACAGCGGATATAATTTAGTTCTTCACTGTTCAAAAAATCCCGAAAGACTTTTGGAACTCCAAAAAGAAATTGAGAAAAAAGGCGTGCTTACAAGGGCGCTCGCTTTTGATATAAAAAACAGAAAAGAAACTGAAAAAATTCTTCTGGATGATATAGAAAAAAACGGCATGTATTATGGTATCGTTCTTAATGCGGGTATTGCAAAAGACAACCCGTTTCCGGCTATGGAAGACGAGGAGTGGGATGATGTTTTAAGAACAAACCTTGACGGGTTTTATAATGTCTTAAAACCTCTTATTATGCCGATGATTCAACAGAGGAAAGGGCGGATAATTGTAATGTCCTCGATTTCAGGTCAGTGCGGAAACAGAGGGCAGGTAAACTACAGCGCTTCAAAGGCAGGCTTAATAGGAGCAGCAAAAGCTTTGAGTCATGAAGTTGCAAAACGTAAAATTACCGTAAACTGCATTGCGCCGGGAATGATTGAAACCGATATGACGGAAGAACTGCCGGAAGAAGCGGTTAAGCAGATTCCGATGAAACGCATGGGAACGGTAAAAGAGGTTGCAAGCCTCGTAAATTATCTTATGAGTGAGGATGCCGGATATATTACCGGTCAGGTGATTGCAGTAAACGGAGGGCTTTATTTATGAGAAGAGTTGTTATAACAGGTATGGGAATAACTTCAGCCCTTGGTTCTACGACAGAAAGTGCATTTGAAAGACTTAAAACGTACAAAAACTGCGTAAAACACTGGGATAAACTTGACGAGTACGAAAGATTAAATTCCAAACTCGGCTCTTTTGTAGAAGGGTTTGTTGTTCCGGAACATTTTACAAGAAAAGTCCGCCGTACAATGGGTGAAGTAGCTTTAATGGCAACGGTTACCGCGGAAGAAGCCCTGAAAGATGCAGGACTTTTAGGGGATGAAGTAATTACAAACGGAAGAACCGGCGTAAGTTATGGCTCATCAACGGGTTCGCTGGACGCCATTCTTGATTTTTACTCAATGTGTATTGATAAAGAGGTTAAACTCCTTAATTCCGGCTCTTATATTAAAATGATGCCGCAAACAACTGCCGTTAATATTTCACTGTATTTTAAGACCCACGGGCGCCTGATTCCGGCATCAACTGCCTGTACATCAGGCTCAATAAGTATCGGATACGCTTATGAAGCCATAAAAGACGGATATCAGGAGGTTATGATAGCAGGCGGAGCCGAAGAAATCCACCCGACTCAGGTCGGAGTGTTTGACACTTTGTACGCAACAAGCAGTAAGAACGATACGCCTGATTTAACCCCGTCTCCTTTTGACCGTGACCGCGACGGGCTTGTAATCGGAGAAGGCGCGGGAACTTTAATTCTGGAAGAATACGAACACGCAAAAGCCAGAGGCGCAAAGATTTACGCTGAAATTGCGGGTTTTGCGACAAATACGGACGGAACTCATATTACAAATCCGAACAAGGATATGATGGCAGAAGTTATGAGGCTTGCGCTCAAGGACGCAAAGCTTCCGCCGGAAGAGATCGGATATATTAATGCTCACGGAACCGCGACGGTTAACGGCGATATTGCGGAAACTCAAGGTACGGAATCGGTATTTAAAAGAGAAGTTCCGATAAGTTCAATCAAGAGTTATACAGGACATACTCTTGGCGCCTGCGGCGCCATTGAAACAATCTTAGCAATTGAGATGATGAACAATAAGTGGTTCTGCCCTACATTGAATCTCAAAAATATTGACGAAAATTGCGGAAAATTGGATTACATAAAAGACGAAGGCAGAATTATTGATACAGAGTTCGTTATGACAAATAATTTTGCGTTTGGCGGAATTAACACTTCTATTATTTTGAAAAAATGTTAAAATAATAATAATGAAGAAGATATTAACCTCTGTTTTTGTTTTAATAACACTTACCCTCTGCTGTATCGGGGCAGAAAAGCCACGCTGGGTAGGGCTGCCGATTTATGTATACATTCCTGAATACGGAAATATGAGCAGGCTTATGAAGCAGGCATTTGAAACCTGGGAGAGGCAGTCCGGAGGAGTTGTTCGGTTTAAATTTGTCGACAAACCTTCGAATGCTAATATTGAAGTTGAATTTGTGGATTTTGTCGCCAATTGTAATGATATCCGCGCAGTCGGATGTACAGAAAGGATGACAAGAGGCGGGCAGTATTACAAGGCTTATGTCACAATCGGAACAAAAGAATATATAAGGAAATTTGAAAACAGGCAATATGTTCGTAAACTCGTAGAAAGACCAAAAGAACATATTTACGGAGTTATGCTTCATGAAGCAGGGCATGCAATCGGACTTGAGCATTCCATGAACAGAAAAAGCATAATGTTCCCTCAAGATTTAAAATCAATGCAGTACCTTACAGACGATGATTTACAGCTTTTATATAACAAATATCATTAAAGTTATTTTCATCCCGCCGGCTGTATTTATGATAAAATAATATAACCGGGAATTACAAAATGAGGTGGGATATGAGAGTTATTGTTATAGGCGGAGGAGCAGCGGGTGCAAGCTGTGCCGCAAGATTAAGAAGATTAGACGAAAATGCGGAGATTATAATTTTAGAAAAAACAAATGAAATTTCTATTGCAAACTGCGGGCTTCCGTATTATGTATCAAATGTAATCCCGTCCAGAAACCAGATGCTTGTTTCAACTCCTGAAAAATTTAAAAACTGGTTTAATATTGATGTCCGCTTAAACAGTGAAGTTGTTGAAATTAAATCAAAATCTGTTGTTTTAAAAAACGGAGAAGAACTTGGTTTTGACAAACTAGTGCTTACCCCGGGAGCAAATCCTGTAATACCGCCGTTTGAAGGTATTGATTATAATAAAGTTTTTACCGTAAGAACATTAGAAGATGCTGACCGGATTAAAAATTTTGTAATAAATAACAACTCTAAAAAAGCTGCAATAATAGGCGGCGGATTTATCGGGGTTGAGATGGCGGAAAACTTTGTTGAGATGGGTTTGCAGACAAGCCTTATAGAACTTGCACCGCAAATTCTTGCGCCTTATGATGAAGAAATTGCTATATCTGCACAGAATGAAATGAAGGCTAAAGGAGTCGAACTTATACTCTCCGACGGGGTTAAAAAATTTGACGAAAACACAATTATACTAAACTCCGGACACGTGGTCGAATTTGATATTGTTATTATGGCAATAGGCGTCAAGCCGGAGATTGAACTTGCAAAATCAGCAGGACTGGAGACCCGCCGCGGAATTGTCGTAAACGACAGAATGGAGACTTCTAATCCTGATATTTACGCAGCAGGAGACAGCATTGAAGTCAAAGATTTTGTAACAGACGATTATACCCTGATTCCGCTTGCAGGACCGGCAAACAGGCAGGGGCGGATTATTGCGGACAATATTGCAGGACTTAATTCCGTTTACAAAAAATCACTCGGAACTTCTGTTATAAAAGTTTTTAATCTGACTGTTGCAGGAGTCGGAAACAATGAAAAACAGTTAAAAAGCAAGAATATACCTTACTGGAAAACATTTATCTACGGACGCTCGCATGCCGGATATTATCCTGATTCAACTCTGACACTATATAAGCTTTTATTCAGTCCGGAAGGGAAAATCCTCGGCGCCCAGGCTGCCGGTCGGGAAGGCGTAGAAAAAAGGATTGATGTAATTTCTACCATAATGAGAATGGGCGGAACTGTTCAGGATATGATAGACAGCGAACTCTGCTACGCTCCTCCGTATTCTTCGGCTAAAGACCCTGTTAATATTCTCGGGATGAACGCCCTTAATATTCTTCAAGGGCTGGTAAAGCCGGCTTATATTGAGGATTTGAAAGCCTCATACCTTGTTGACGTAAGACCGCCTGCCGCGTTCAAAAACGAAACAATAGAAGGTGCTGTTAATATTCCGATTAGTGACATCAGAAACCGGCTCGGGGAGTTTCCAAAAGACAAAAAAATCGTCCTCTTCTGCAACACCGGACACACAAGCTATTATGCGTCCAGAATATTACTCCAAAATGGATTCAATAATGTGTATTCTCTGATGGCAGGAATAGAAATTTACAAAGAATTGAGATACAAGGGGGTAAATGGAGAGGTAAATGGTGTTTTCAACAGTGACCAAGTGATTAGGTGATTAAGAAGGGGGGGGGATTAGTGAATAGTGAGGAGTGAATAGTGAATAGATGTTAAAGGTCAGGCTCATCACGTCTTACAGAACTGTAGGTTGGGTGAAACCCAACAATAACTAAATGGATTGCCACAAAAATCAAAGATTTTCTCGCAATGACAGAATAAATTCTATTCACTAATCACTCTTCACTATTCACTAAAAATGTAGGTGGCAAAGATTTTCTCGCAATGACAGAATAAATTCTATTCACTAATCACTCTTCACTATTCACTAAAAATGTAGGTGGGTGAAACCCGACAATAACCAATCGGATGTCTAAAATGAAAGGAAATTATGAACGAAAAAGATAAAATGCTTAACGGAATGTGGTATATTGCAGACTGTTCTGACAAAACTCTTTTTGAAGAGAGAATAAGATGTAAAACTTTATGCTATGAGTACAATAATTTACCTCCTGCAAAACTCGACGAGCGCAAAGAATTAATAAAACAGATTCTCGGCAAAACCGGCGAAAGTTTTCTTATAGAGCCGTCTTTCCAATGCGACTACGGATACAATATAGAAATCGGTGAAAATTTTTATTCAAATCATAATCTTGTAATCTTAGATCCCGGAAAAGTTATCTTCGGAGACAATGTATTTATCGGTCCGAACTGCGGATTTTATACTGCAGAACACCCGCTTGATTATGAGACAAGAAATAAAGGGCTGGAAATTGCAAAACCGATAAAAGTCGGAAATAACGTATGGTTCGGGGGGAATGTTGTTGTCCTTGGCGGAGTTACAATCGGAGATAATTGTGTAATCGGCGCGGGAGCAGTTGTTACTAAAGATATTCCGTCCGATTCTGTTGCAGCAGGCAATCCTTGCAGGGTAATTAAAAATTTAAACTAGAAAGAGGCTGATTTTATGTTTTTCTATGCAGATTTACACATCCATTCAAAATACTCACGCGCTACAAGCAAGAATTGTAATCTTGAAGAACTTGCTTTGTGGGCAGAGAAAAAAGGGTTGAGTGTAATCTCGACCGGAGATTTTACCCATCCGGCTTGGTTTAGTGAAATCAAAGAAAAACTTACTCCCGCAGGAGAAGGCATTTTTAAGCTCAAAGACAGCAATAGTCCGGTAAGGTTTGTTTTGTCGGTAGAGATTTCTACTATTTATAAAAAATGGGATAAGACAAGAAAAGTTCACCACGTTATTTTTGCGCCGGATATTGAGTCAGCTTCAAGATTCAGAGAAAAACTCGCTAAGATAGGAAATATCTCCTCAGACGGACGCCCTATTCTCGGGCTTGATTCACGCGACCTGCTTGAAATAGCGCTAAGTTCCGGCGAAGGTACGGCATTAATCCCCGCGCATATCTGGACGCCGTGGTTTTCTGTTCTCGGCTCTAAATCCGGTTTTGACTGCATTGAAGATTGTTACGGCGACTTAGCAGAACATATTTTTGCGGTAGAAACAGGACTTTCCTCTGACCCTGAAATGAACCGGAGAGTTTCAAAGCTTGACAAATACAGGCTTGTATCAAATTCAGACGCGCATTCTCCGGCTAAACTCGGACGAGAAGCAACTGTTTTTGACACAACCCCTGACTATTTCAGTATTATGAACGCTCTGAAAACCGGAGAAGGCTATGTCGGAACCGTGGAGTTTTTTCCGGAAGAAGGCAAGTATCACGAAGACGGGCATAGAAAATGTAATGTCTGCTTAAATCCTGATGAATCAAAACGGCTCAATAATATTTGTCCTGTATGCGGAAAACCGCTTACAATCGGGGTTAATAACAGGGTGTCGGAACTTGCGGACAGACCGCTTGATAACATTATTGTTCCGGAAACTGCCGGAAAAGTTTTCAGCCTTGTTCCGCTTCCGGAAATCTTATCGGAAATTATGCAGGTCGGAACCTCAAGCAAATCGCTTAACCTTGAATACGAAAAGCTGCTGCATAAATTTGGCTCCGAGTTCTCTATCCTGCGGGAAATCCCGGCGGATGAACTTTCTAAGGATTCTCCGCTTCTCGCGGAAGGTATTTCAAGGCTGAGAGAGGGAAAAGTTATCAAGCAGCCGGGATTTGACGGAGAATACGGGGTTATCCGGCTCTTTGAAAAAGAGGAACTTATCCGGAAAAAATATATGAATCTCAAGCTTGACATTGACCTAACGAAAAGTTGAGTCTGTTTTAAAAATTACTTCAAGATTTTGAAATATTTTCTTCATATACAATTTTATTATATCATCTCTCCGTCACCTAACAGACATATTTTACCCCATTTTGGAAAAATTCCCAATGCTCAAAATATGGAAAATCTGGAGAGAATAGAAGAAGGGAGTGATAAGGGCAAGATTAAATATTCATTTGCCAATCTTTTGAACGTATACAGACCAATAGTTATTGCAGACGAAGCCCACAACAATTCTACACCGCTGGCATATGAAACACTAAGCAGGGTTAATCCATCCTGCATTATTGAATATACTGCAACTCCTGCTTCGAATTCTAACGTATTGCATAGAGTTTGTGCAATGGAGTTAAAAGTTGAAGAGATGATTAAACTCCCGATTATTTTAACCGTTCACCAAACCTGGCAAGAATCTCTTAGTGCAAGTGTCTTAGCCAGAAAGTCTTTAGATGAATACGCAAAAAACGACAGCCAGTATATCAGACCGATTTTATTAATACAAGCCGAAAGCAAAGACAGAGAAGTAACTGTTGATGTAATTAAAAAGTATTTAATGGAACAGGAAAACATTGAAGAGTATAAAATCGCCATTGCTACGGGCGACCAAAAAGAACTTGACGGAATAGATATTTTTAATCCTAATTGCAAGATTGAATATATTATTACTGTTGAAGCACTAAAAGAAGGCTGGGATTGCTCATTTGCTTATGTATTTTGTTCTGTCGCTCAAAGACATTCCGCTAAAGACATTGAACAATTGTTAGGCAGGGTGCTTAGAATGCCTTACGCACGGACAAGAGGGCAAGAAGAATTAAATAAAGCGTATGCTTTTGTATCAAATGATTCCTGGCAAAACGGAGTTGCTCAATTAAAAGACCGGCTGGTTGAGATGGGATTTGAAGAAGATGAAGTTCCGGATTCAATACAAACCAGTTTGCCGGTTACACTTGGCGGTTCAAATGAAAAGAAACCTATTAAACTTAATGTTTCAAAATTTGATTTGAGTAAGTTTACAGAGGAAGAAAAAAAGAAAATAGAAGTTATCAGTACACCTATTGGTGATGAGGTTTTAATTAACACAGATGAAATTATAACCCCTGAAATGGAAGAAAAAATAATTCAGGCAACACCTGCTGCAGAAAGAAAAGCCGTATCAATTAATTTAAGAGTTGAATTAAGAAACCGGATTGTATATGAAAGGAAATATCCTTCTTTAGAAAACAAAACTTTTAAGGTTCCTCAATTAACTTTGTTTATAGAAGATGACTGGACTCCGGATTATGATGAATATTTTCTTGATACTGCCGGACAGTGGTTATTAGATTCTCCGGCAGCTTTAACAGAAGGGGAGTTTAGATTAAAAAAAGAAGGAGCTGTGTATTCTATTGACTTAAAAGGAAATAGTATAGTCGACAGGTATCTACAGGAAACTTTTGCCCTTGATTTAGCAGATACTCATACAGATTGGACCATACCTAAACTTGCAGTATGGATTACACGACAAATTCCGGATGATACAATTTCTCAGCAAGTGCAGGTTCAGTTTGTAAGAAAAGTGCTTGAGTATTTAAATAAAGATAGAGAACTGTCATTTAATGACCTGTTAAGAACAAAATTTATTTTGAAGGATGCTATTAAGGAAAAAATAAATGACCTTAAAATGTCGGCTGAAAATTCCGGCTTGCAAAGGACTCTGTTTTCAGATAAAGCTCAACTAAAAACAGATTTCAACTACTCAATTGATTTTAGCGGGAAAACATATATTCCTGTAAATGCCTATAGAAGTACGGAATTTAATAAACATTATTTCCCTCAAGTGGCTGAATTAAATAAGGAAGAGGCAGAGTGTGCAAGAGCAATAGATATGCTGGATGAGGTGGAATATTGGGTAAGAAATATCGAAAAACATCAATACTCATTCTGCTTACCAATGGCAAACGGAAGATTTTACCCTGATTTTGTTGCAAAATTAAAAGACGGCAGAATCCTTGTTGTTGAATACAAAGGAGACCACTTAGCCACTAATGAAGATACTAAAAACAAGGATTTAATAGGCAGCCTCTGGGAAAAGTCAAGCAACGGCAAATGCTTGTTCTTAATGGGGGTTAAGAAAAATGAAATTGGAACTGTTGCTGAACAGATAAAAAACAAAATTAGAAATTAAAAGAAAAATTTCTAATTTTATAGCAGTATAGAGAGCCTATACATACGAAAGCGTATAAAAAGAGAAATTCTCTTTTTAAATAAACGATACTAAAAGCACACACAATGCAGATTCCCGCACTAAAAAAGAGCCTTTCTCAGCTGGATATACTTTTTTATTGTTTTTTATAAAATCTCTAATATTTGACATGTCTTTTTACTCTTTGTATTTTCATTAATCAGACGGTAAAATATATGAACCAATAAAATAAAGTCTACATTTCTACAATCTTCGGCATCGTTTTCTTTAACAAAACTATAGTAACTTGTCTGATACAAATAATTGTATTCTTCTAATTTTGATATAAAATACTCGTTTTCCAAGTTTTTGTTTTACCCTGTAAAAATCTTTTCGAATTTTGCGTTTTAGGGGTTTCGTTTCTTGTTCACTTACAGTTAAAATTGTGTACAAAGGCTGTTTTTATATATCAGGAAGCTCGAACTCCTGATCTTAATATTTATTTGGCATTTACAATTTAACTCTGTATGATAATAATTTCAAGCTATACAAACTTATTTGTATCATTTCAACACAAATATTATTCAACCAAATCTGCCCAGTGTCCGTGATTTAAGTTTCCGTATAATATTTCTGCAAGTCTTGTAAGTTTATATATATGGTCATTTTTTTTACTTAATTTTTTAGACAAATCACATTCTTGCTTGCTTCTACAACATTTATACTTGTAATTAGCTAATGCACAATCTTGATTGTATTTTGTAAAATAACCTGTATATCTTAATGACGATACCATATTACCTCCTTAAAATAGTAAAAGTCAGGGCGTATGCCCCAACTTTATAATTACTTTCTGTAAAATTTGGGATTATCCGGCTCATATATTAAATAATCACAGATATCCCAAGAATTGTGATGTTTTTTATATTCACAATATTGACCAATATTTTCTTTTGTTCTACGAATAATTCTGTTAAATCGTATTTTATTCTTTTTGTCCGCAGCTGCTTGAATATATGGTCGTTTTCTGCTTCTGCTCATTTTGAGCCTCCTTTCTTCTTTTACTAGAAGAAAGGCTTTTTTAATCTAATTTTTATTTTAATTTTCATATTTACCTCATAAAATATTTTTAATTATATTATGATATAATCTTATAAAATCAAGCATTTACAGAGGAAGTATGATTAATTTACAAAAATTAAGACATCTGAGTTGTATTTGTACATACTATACCAAGAAAGACCGCAAGCAATTTGTCCTGATTAACTTCCAACTTAAATGTCAAACTAGCGATACTTTTTCTCAAAATCCAAGATACATAACACTCACTCGCGCTTGTACTCCTTAAATGCTGTCGCATTTTGAAGTTTCTCATACCAAGACATAGCAAAACAAAAGGGACATCTTTTGATGTCCCTTTTGTTTTGGAACTTCACATACGGTTTAACACTCCAAACTCGCCAAATCGCTTAATTGACTATGTTTCAGGCATGTTGAAATTACGCATTTTTCAAAATCGACAAAACAAAAATTTGCTTGAGAAAAAACTGTATACACATGGTTAATTGTTTTTGACGGATTGAGGGATAGAATTTGCAAAAGGATTTGTCTTAATCTCTACAAAATATTTCCACTTGTATCGTAAATACTAATGCTTAGGTTATGTTTTTTAGCCAATAGTTTGATGTTTTCTATTTCTACATTAGAAACACCATTCCCAACAACTACTTTGGAAATATAGTTTGAGGGAACTCCTACCAATGTTGCTTGTAGATTCTCATATTGCAATGGAAAATGGTCCACAATGCCGTTAATAGGACTAGTGTTTAAAGAATTAGGATTTGCAGAATTTTTTAGCAAGATTTTACTATCTTTGCCCAAACTTTGTGTATCTATAACAAACGCAATTTTTCGATTTTTACCAAATTTTTGAGTTCTTGGTAGATAATTTCTTTCGGGAGCAGGTCTAACTCCAAATTTTCTATTCACGAAAGAGTCAAAATAGTCTTTTATATAAGTTTTTTCTGGAGCAGTGAAAAAGTCCGCACAACCAAAAGTTTCACCATCTTCAATTGTAATAGGTTTACTGCCATATTTTATTTCTCCAGACACTATTCCATCCTTGAATACAGACTCAACTGTTTCATAAGAATACGAAGTACCATGAATTAAATCCCCTTTATTTACAAATGATGTTGGCTTATGGGTCGTTGGTATTTTTCTTAATTTCCAAAATTCCTGCCATTGATTATTAAATAGAGCAAAACCATTTTCTTTGCATTGTAACCTTTCGGTTAGTTGAGGGCTTAATTCGAAATTTTTAGAAACTTTAACCACGTCAGTTGTAAATGGTGTTAATTTTCCAAACCTCAACTTTGTAGGCTTTGTTTCTAAAATGCTTGATTTCCCTAATATTTTAGCATAATTAGTAGTATGTTCAGCCAAATTCAGTGCAATTTTACTTAATCCCATACAAATATCCTTATTTTCCCCTATGTTTATATAAAGTAAATTATTTAATTAAAATTGCTATTTTTGTAAAGTTTATTAACAGGCAGTAATTTGTGCTTTAAAAAAGAGATTGTGGAAGTTGGTTTTGCTGAATTTAAGTCTGCAATAATTTCTTCAAAAGATAAATGTATCGAAAGCATTAAAAAAGAGCCCGAAGGCTCTGATTTTAATAGTTCTATTTGTTTGAAATGGTGGAGGTTAGGAGATTGTCTTGCTCGTTCGCGTTTAACGGCAATTACGTGTTTTGTTTTAGGGCTAAACGCCCTTACAACAAAAGCACTCCAGCCTCAGCTCACTCGCGCTCGAACTCCTTAAATGCTGTCGCATTTTGAAGTTTCTCATACCAAGACATAGCAAAACAAAAGGGACATCTTTTGATGTCCCTTTTGTTTTGGACCTTGACATACGACTTAAAACTCAAAATCGATAAAATCGCCTGATAGCATAGGATTGAGGTATGTCATAAATCCGCAGTTTTGGTATTTGATGTTTAGAAAATCTTTGCGTGAAAAAATGTATATCCTCAGACCCTCTAATAGCTAGAAAGTTAAAAAAGTTAGCAAAAATGTCAAAAACTACATTTTTTAAATATTTTTTCTGCAACACTTCTTTACATCTTGAAATTTTTATTGTTTCATGTTATAATGAAGTACTAGGTTTTGGTTCGGTAGTTCATCCAATTTGACCCAAAGTTTTTTGATACTAAAATAATAATTGTAATACTCATGTATCATATGTATAAATCGATACAAAGAGTCGTTGAAACGCCACCAGTGGCGTTTCTTCTTTATATAGCATTTGCAATATATTTTTCATTTTCTTCATAAATAAGTTCTTTCGGATTTGTGTAGTAAAAAGCTGTTTTAAGAATGTAGTATTTAAACCCATTTTTAGTTACAATTTCTTTCAAACAAATTTTATACTTGCGATAAATCAAGTCTAATACAATAGTATCTTTTCCTGTCTTTGAATATGTTATTCTCACATTACGTGTATCATTAGCATTCATAATAATTGGTTTTATCCAACTTGACAAAAGAGTTCTTGGTATACAAAAATGGCCAGGTGTTCTTGGAGTTTTATTTTTTGCTTTTGATTTTCTATTAATTCCTTTTTTAAGTCTAATTTTGACACCTTTTTTCTTTAATTCTTTTTCGTTTTGTTCAACAGTAAAAATATGGTTAATCATATCTAATTGCTTATCAAATGGACAATTCTCACAAGAGAAAAATTTATCATTATAACAATTCTTATCAACCAAATTATCACAATTCAGTATCGTTTCTTTTTCGATATACACAGGACAACCGTTAAACATAACTGGCGAAGACGGGTTGAAAAAATCATTTAAGAAATCTTCTTTTCTTTCATTGATAAATCTTAAAAAATCAATTTTGCCAGTAGAATCAAGATATTCTTCTAATCTAACAACTTTGGGTAACCATTTAATGTCGTGTTTCATAATAATCTGGCTCCCAAGTAAATAGATTGATTTTATCTGCTGATAGTGGTGTTGCTGAAATTAGAGATAAGTTGGTCTTAGCTCTAAATATTTCAACTAACTTGACTTTTGTCTGATTTGCTGTTGGTAGTTTTATAGCATCTCTATTAGCGTAAGAAATAATTCCAGTAATGAAGTCAGTTAACTGAATCATTTCAGATTCATGTGATAAAACATTTTGAATTTTTAGTATTTTACCTCTGTTAGATAAATGCTTTTCAAGTTCTATTATTTCAGGTCTATTATCTGCTGTTTGTTTATCTAAATAGATGCAATATTTATACTTAGATTCAATCACTTTGTTAAGAGTTAGATAGAACATTTTAAAATACCATTTTTGATATGTTTGATTAGGGAAACGGGAATGTTCCAATCTATGTAAGTCTTTATTTTTAAAGATAACTGCTCTGAATTTTAACTCTTCTGTATTTAAAAATAGATTTAATAAATCTAAGAAAAAATCTTCTTTTGATTTAGAAACTTTTGTCCATTTAATTTCTGCAAATTTATAAATAAAGTGCTTTTGTTTCAACTTGCGAATTTGTTCTGAAAGCTCTCGAACTTTTTCTTGTGAACAACGAATACACCCAAAAACCATAGCTCTCTGGTGGTCATGTTCCAAATGGCAACTTTCATCACAGTATATGTTAATTACCTTATCTTTCATTCTTTTTCCTTTATCTACAAGGGTTTTGACCTTTTATATTTTCATGATAACTCGACCCATACTTAATCTCAAGGTTTTAACAAAACTAAACAAAGGTCAAAAATTGGTTATACAGATAGTCTTAGCAAGTGATGATTTGTTAAAATATCTATTTTTATAAACAATCCAAAGGCATGTTTATATATTGAACTGTGTAGTTGTAAAATTTTTACTCCGTAAAAAACTTTACATCACAAAGATAACATACTCATTCCAAAAATTTATCCACTAAAATCATGATAATCATAATTTATATTTTTAAAACGGAAAGAGGTTTAACCTCTTTCCGTAGGATTTTTACTTTGTATGAGCAGGATAACAACAGTAATAGCAACCATCTACAAGAGGATAATATTTTCTAGCTTCTTCTAAGGCTTCTCTTGGAGAATTAAACATTCCCAAGTAAATCCTATTAGTTACGTCTGGTAAATATCTGCAATTTTCAGTGTGTACTTCGTGCTCTCCAGTTGTTTGAGCGATTGTATTGACATAATAATTTATCAACATTTTATTTTCTCCAAATTTTATTAACTACTGAGGCAATATAGCAACTGTGACTCCTCAAAAGTCTTCCGAGAGTTACTATTTTGTTAGTTTGGAATTTTAGCTTTTACAGTCATTATCTGCCCCCCGACGACATCGCCGCCAATTGACAAAATAACCTATGGTTGATAAAATATTGTTGCTGAAAAAGATATTTTATCTTTTAAGGAGGCTATCTGCTGTTGCGGGTAGTCTTTTTAATGTATTTTTAATATCCCCAATCTAGCTCTCGCCCAATTGGACATGTTAATTCTAAAGCAAAACGTTTTTCTTGTCAACACTATTGCTTTTATGACTTACTATTAATACTGCTGAATTGTAACGAGTTATTAATTAAATAACTTGATTAATGAACATGCTTTTGATAAATTAGATAGTGAAAGGAGTGCCTATGAGTATCGAAAGAATTCATAAACTGCTTAATTCCAGCCGAAATCACATAAAAATCAATACAGACTTATTAAAGATAATGGATACAGATGAAGCTATTTTATATAGTTATTTAGTTCCAATGTTTCAAAAAAGCTTAAAACAACAAGCTTTTCGTTTTTTTAACGATGAACTATTTGTTCCATATAAAACCGAATTAATAGAAACAATGACTGGTCTATCAGCATTTAAACAAAGAAATGCATTGAATAGATTACAAAAGAAAAATCTATTGAAGGTAAAATTAGGACAAGCTAGAACGAAATTCGTTTCTATTAATGAGAATGCTGCTATTTTAGAAAATCTATTATACGGACTTTCTTTATCTGCAATAGAACAATGTTTATTTAAATGTTATGAAGTTATTGAAGAACAAGCACAAAATACAAATCGCCCAACTATTAGTCGTGAATATTTTATGAATAATATGAAAAACAGCGACATATTTAATTCTTTTTCAGAATTAGGTATTGGTTGGCTTTTAAAAGAAACTGATAAAAAACAAGAAAAAGACGAATTTCTTTGTATTTAATATAATAATTTTAAGCCGTTAAGTTTTTGCTTAACGGCTTTGATTTATAGTTGTGAGGTTATTCTACAGAAATATGTTATAAGTTCTTAAGATTTTAAATTTTCCTACAGATAATTTACGGAGATTTAAATGTATTACTTTCCTAACTTTGATAAAACAACACGCTTGCTAATGGTTAGTGAATTAGAACGAGATATAAGTATCGGCTTATTTTATGAGCCTGTTTCTATGCAAAAAGCTTTTATTTCTACATACAAGCGTATTTTGAAAGCAACTTTTGAGAATGGTACAGTCGAAACTCTGCAAAATCGGTTTAGTAAAAATTTTTTCATAGAAAAAAATAAAAATGGTAAGAAAATTCCTTCAAATATTCGTGAAATGGTTGCTTTCTCTGATTTTAATCGATACTATATCAGAGCTATTTTAGTTCGGGCAATTGACGAAAATAAACCTGTAACAGTCTATAGAGCTAAACAATCTGTTAATGAAAGACAAGAGTCTGGAGCAGCTCTTATGAAAACTTATTTTGATAAAATAACACTTCAACGCATGCTATATGTTATAAGGGATTATAGATTGTTATTCTCCGCAAATTCCGGCATACCATTTTTAAAACCTAATTCCGGTTTAAGTTTAAAGCTTGGCTAAATTTACTTTAATTCTTTATAAGCCATCAAAATCTTATGAAAAAACTGCATTTCTTCTAATGAAGATTGCTCAAAAATACTATTAATATCACGCACAAGTTCTTCTTTGGTCTTCAGATGTCCGAAGTCAAACAAATCCTTAATATCAACATTTAGTGCATTTGTAATCTTATTTAAATTCTCTTCTTTAGGAAGATGCACGCCTTTTTCAAGTTTACTCAAATTTGTAGCTTCCATGTCTATTAATTCTGCAAGTTCAACTTGTTTCATTTTCCTTGCTTCTCTAAGTTCTTTTATTCTCTTACCAACTTGCATACTTAATGTTGACATAACCACCTCTCAACATATCAGTATACTTTATTCCAATTTTTATAAAAAGATTATTATGTGTCAAGTTTAATTATTAAAATGATTGACTAATAATCATATTTGATTGTATACTTATCATAAATAAACCTTTTCTTGGTTTAATACATTAAGAGAAAGAGCTAATATGGTAAAGATTTCAATAATTATTCCGGTTTACAATGTTGAAAAATATTTACGAGAATGCCTAGATAGCGTTATCAATCAAACGTTACAAGACATAGAAATAATTTGTATTAATGATGGTTCTACAGATAAATCATTAGAAATCTTAAGAGAGTATGAACAAAAAGATAATAGATTAATGGTTATTAACCAGTCCAATAAAGGTGTATCTACTGCCAGAAATATCGGAATGCAACAGGCTACAGGGAAATATATGATGTTTGTCGATTCGGACGATTATATTGCTCAAAATGCCTGCGAATTAATATATAATACTGCTGAGGAAAAAAGATGTGATATTCTACTATTTCCTCATTATAATTTTAGTGCAAACACCTGCACGGATGATGGTAGATTACTTGATTTATGTATTACATTAAAAGATAAAACTACAACCTTTAAAGAGCATCCGGATGAATTTCTTTTAACGCCAAGCGAAACCCATAGTAAGTTATATAAAACAGATTTTTTAAGAAAGCACAACCTGCATTGGGAAACACAGATACAATACTGTGAAGATAGAGTTTTTTATATAAATGCTCTTATTTATGCAAGAGCTATAGGTATTTTATATAAACATTTATATTATTACCGTGTAGATACATTCAATAGTCTTTCAAAAAATAATCGTACAATTTTACCGCATTTATACAAAGTGCATATTGCACTAAAAAAAATATTACTTGAATCTAAGGTAGAAGATTCTGACATCTTATGTGCAAAAATATTAAATTGTACAATCAGAAGTTATCTTGCTCAATGGGGTAGGATTCATAATATTCCCGTACAGGCAAAAAACATTAAGTATTTATGTAAAATCGAAAAAGAATGTAAAAAAATCAAGAAAGAATACAGAGAATATTTATCTGACTATGATAGACTGCAGCAGGCTATATCAAATTACCGAATGTTCTATATAAAAAAACTCTTTGAGCCAATTTTTGAAATAGAATCACGCAGAAATCGCATAGTTATCTATTTATTTGAGAAACAGACTATTAACTTATCTACTCATACTATTATAAACTTGTTATTGAATATTCGGTATTTTAGGCATTTATGCAAGCTGAGATTCTGTGGAAAATATCGCAAAATCCGTGTTGGCTTCTGGGTAACCGAAATACAAAAGTGGAGTTCTCAAGCTTCATTATATGAAGCTTTGAAAAAAAGTTCTCATTTTGAACCATTTGTATTACTTGCAAATTTTAAGAAATCAAAAATAGGCATATCTCCGCAAGAACATATGCGGAAAGGGATTAATTTTTTTGAAGGTCGGGGTATTGAGTTTAAGCTAGTGTATGATATAAATCAATACAGACATTTAGAGTTAAAGACCTTTAAACCTGATATCGTTTTTTATCAGCAGCCTTGGCAAATACATGATAAGCAAAGTCTTATAAATACAAGTAAACAGGCTTTGATTGCCTATGTTCCATACTGCTATCATTCACAAAATTCATATGTAAACTATCTTTTAGGATTCCATGGCAGGTTATGGAAATATTTTGTAGAAACAGAGCTGCATAAGAAAGAATATGAACAAAAATATAATGCTAAGAATTGTGTTGCATTAGGTTCTTGTAAATTAGATAACTATAAATTGATAGATTATTCTAAAATTAATAAAATATGGAAAACAACAGGTAAGAAGCGGATAATTTATGCACCGCATCATTTTTTTGAACAAGAAGCTCCGCAAGGAGTATCTACATTTGACAAAAATGGAGATTTTATTTTACAGCTTGCAAAATCACATCCAGAATACGAATGGATTTTTAGACCACATCCCGTTTTTAAGGACAGGGTATTAAGATATAAAATCAAAACATTATCCAAGATTGAAGCTTATTTCGCTGAATGGGAGCAACTTGGCAGTGTTTATTCAGGCGGGGATTATTATGAAATGTTTGCGGGCTCTGATTGTTTAATTACAGATTGCATATCCTTTTTGAGCGAATATTTACCGACAGGAAAACCAATTATTCATTTGAGAAAGGATAAGTATATAGAAGAATTTAATGCCCTTTTAAAAGTTATCACTGACAGTTATTACAAAGTTTATAATAATGACATGCTGCTTTCAGTTTTTAATGATGTTATTGTCAACAATAATGATTACTTAAGAGACGAACGAATAAAAAATATTTCCCTTTTAAATATTAATAAAGATAAAACTACCGGTGAAAAAATAAAAGAATATTTAGAAAAAGAATTGTGGTTAAAAAGGTAAAACATGAATTTTAAAGAATATCTGATAACATATAAAGCTCAAGATAAGATAAATAAGCTTGCAAAACGATATAAAAACAAGAGAATCGCCATATACGGTGCAGGACAATTTGCACATGCAATATTTGAGAACTATGATTTATCAGGATTAAATATAGTTGCTGTTGCAGATTTAAGATTTGAAGATATTTCCCAAAGACAATTTTTGGGATATAACTGCATAACACCGAAAGAACTCGGACATATAAATTGCGACTTAATTCTTGTTGCAAACTTCGATTACAGCCAGTTTCTTACCATATTAGATGATCATATACTGTATTTAACACCAAACCAAAACATTGAGGTTAGACCGCTAATCCGACCTACATTTAGAGATTTATTCCTCAACAAGGGTAGAGACTGATGTTAAGGAATTACGCAATAGTACTGGCTTCCGGGAATGGAATCCGTTTTGGTAATGACTTACCAAAGCAGTTTATTAAAATTGCGGGGAAAACGGTATTAGAACATACTGTTGAGATTTTTGAAAAACATAATCTTATAGATGAAATAATTATTGTTATTACTCCAGAATACAGGGTATTAGGTGAAGAAATTTTATTAAAAAATAATTGGTCAAAGGTTACAAAATTACTCAATGGCGGTATGACACGCAAAGAAAGTTCCAACATCGGTATATCTTCAATCAAAGACATAGAAGCAAATGTAATCATCCATGACTGTGCAAGACCTTTTTTAAGCCCTAAAATTATTTCAGATTGTATTTCTGCTCTGGAAAAATACTCGGCAGTAGATGTCGCAATACAAGCCAGTGATACTATCATTAAAGTCAAGGATAATGTGATTAGTGAAATTCCAAACAGGAATAATCTTATGCAAGGACAGACCCCTCAATGTTTTAAACTATCTGTAATAAAAAAAGCACACAATCTATCCGGCGAAGATAATAATTTTACTGATGACTGCGGATTAATATTGAAACACAACCTATGTTCTGTTTTTGTTGTAGAAGGTGATATTGAAAACATAAAAATCACATATCCCTTGGATACATATATCGCAGATAAACTATTTCAGCTTAAACAATCATCATTACCGCAAGATTTGAAGTTAGAAAAGTTAAAAGATAAAGTCATAGTGATTTTTGGCGGTACAAGCGGAATAGGAATGTGTATTGCACAAATTGCAAACCTTTACGGAGCAAAAGTATTTGTAACATCATTATCACAAGGCTGTGATGTTTCAAATTATGAGCAAGTTGAAATGTTCTTGAAAACTGTAAATGATAAAACAAGTAAAATAGATTACGTTATAAATACAGCCGGAGTATTGAAACTTGGCAAACTCTCTGAAAGAAGCATAGAAGATATAAAAAAGGACTTTGAGGTTAATTACCTAGGTGCCATCAATGTTGCTAAAGCAGCAATCCCATATTTACAACAAACTGCAGGAGGATTACTGTTATTTGCTTCCAGTTCATATACAAGAGGCAGAGCATTATATTCGACATATTCATCGGCAAAAGCCGGAATCGTAAATTTAATGCAAGCATTATCAGAAGAGCTTGATAATGTTCGTGTTAATGTAATTAATCCGGCAAGAACAAAGACACCAATGAGATATAGAGCTTTTGGTAAAGAACCCGACAACTCTCTATTAAGCCCTGAATACGTTGCAGAAAAGGCATTAAAGGTTTTACTTTCTAATATAACAGGACAAGTGATTGATGTAAGGAGGAATAATGTATAAAGCAAAACTACAGGAAGATTTATTCAATAAACTGCCGGAGACTGGGAAATTTGTTATTTTCGGAGCATGTTCTGCCGGAGAGAAGGTCTTGAATGATATTAAGGTGTATAAACCAGATTCTGAAGTTATCGGATTTATTGACAATGCAGTTAAAGGGAGTTTTTGCGGATTACCTGTTTATCGCTTAAAAGAATTTATAGATTCCGTGAGACATTGCTGTGATATGGTTGTAATGGCTACCAGAAAAGATTTTAGCACGATAAATACAATATTTGATTTGTATAAAGTACCTTACATAATACAAACACCATTTCTATTTGATTATTATAGAGAAAAACTTAATATCTTAAATGAACAGAATCTTAAAAAAGTTTTAAATATCTTTGATTTAGAAGAAGATAAAAATTTATATGATTTTATGTTTAAAATGCATGCTAACTTAATTGATACTAAACTGGCTGATGATTATTTTCGAGAAAAATATGTTACAAAAAACCAGGGCAATTTTACCATTGAAAACCATTATTTGGAAAAAATAAATAAAGCAGTTATTAAAGTAGCATTTGATTTAGGATTAAATTCTGGTTTAAATGTTATTGCGTATGATAAATTGCTGCCCAATCTGCAAAAAACTTATGGATTTGAAGTTATATATGACAAAGCTAAAGTTTTATATATAGAAGATTTTATTATTGGAGAGAAATTGTGTATCGTACCATTTGCTCTTGGCGATACAGAAAGAATTGTAGATTTTTATTTTAATAAAGTATTCAGTACTTGCTCATACTGTGATTTTTATCAGAATAATCCTCCGACAGATATGACAAACTGGGAAAAAACAAAAATCCATATAACTACAATGGATAAATTTTGCCGTGACGAGAAGCTTATACCGGATTTTATTAAAATGGATATTGAAGGTTCTGAAATGGCGGCATTACTAGGTGGGATTAAAACAATACAAGAATATCGTCCGCAGCTTGCAATTTCTATTTATCATTCTAATGAAGATTTTGTGAACATTCCACTCTACTTGAAAGAAAACCTAAAAGACTATTGTTTCAGACTTGGGCATTATTCCCCATGGCGTGCAGAAACCGTGCTGTACGCAATACCGGAAGAGTTAGCTTAAAAATGATTAAGAGAGTATGTTTTAGGAAGAGAGCGGAAAAAGTCTTACATGTAGGCAGAAATTAGCAAAAATATTTATGTTTCAGTTTTAGATATAGTATAAAGAGCTCTGTATATAAGGAGAAACACATGATAACACTCGGAATAAAACACGAAAATTTGAAAAAAGAAGTTGAATTACTACGAATGATATATAAAAAATTATCCAGTAAAGTGGTATGGGATATAATACTAGCTTTACTGAATGAATATCAATACATATCATTGACCGAAACGGAGATTGCAAAAAAACTAAACCAAAGTGCTTCTAATTTGTCTCCACATATAAATTTTCTTCTAGCAATAAACATGTTGGTATCAGAAGATGGTAATAACGAACAGTTAGCAAAAGGTTCAAAGATTTACCTAAATGAACAAGCGAACAAAGATGGCTATACAACGATTTTAACTAAAAAATTTGATAATATGAGTCCTGAAGAATTTAAAGAGCGTTATTATCCTAAAAAAAAGAATAAAAAGACGCTTAAAGATTGTAAATATTATATGGAATGTAAAGAATCTAAAGACAAGAAATCATGGAGCTGTGATAACTGTATGTATTATAAAACTAAGTAATAAAACATAAAGTGTTACAAAATATTTCAAATCGTTATGAATTTTTCATAACGATTTTTTATTGATTTTACGTTCACAAAATTTGAATTTTCAAGCTATTACTTAACTCCATAAATTTTTTTGAGAAAAAAAATATTTTTTCCTCTCTGCTATCGTTGTCATGTGGGCGGTAATCATAAAACCGACCTGGATAGTAGAAAATATAGGAGGACAATTATGACAAAGATTTTTAATTTTATGGGCAGAGTAAAGTGGCTAGCAGAAT
This sequence comes from uncultured bacterium, assembly GCA_949296355.1. GTDB lineage: Bacteria > Cyanobacteriota > Vampirovibrionia > Gastranaerophilales > Gastranaerophilaceae > CAG-196. Next base: position 115,318 of record CASFPS010000005.1, read on the forward strand.
TACAGACAATAATGGGAGAGAATAAGGTGACAGTTATGTTAATTCCTCCTAATGCCGGAAGTTTTAGCAAAAAAGTTACGTTTGTTGACTTTTTCGATGTGGTTGCAGAAAGACTCTTTCAGACTTGTACAAAAGACTGTTTTTTAAATGTTCAGGGAAACTGCAGGGTTTACGGGAATCGAATCAGGTTTATTGGTTCGGACTTTCAAAAACTTGAGTTTGATACTGAACTCGGTCGTTATGTCCCCATAGCATAACCAGGCAGTTTATTTTGCACATTGATAACAGAATAGATACGAAACACCTGTGAATACAGGCAGAAAGGAGAATGCTTATGAGAAGAATAAGCAAAGATACAAGTTGAAATGCTCAACAGAAGAAGGGATTAACCCTTCAAGAAAAAGAAGAGATTAAACAGCTACTTAAAATCATTTTTCGCTCGATTTTAACTGTCTAACCTCTCCCACAGGGATTGCTCCCCTTTTGAGCAGAGTAGAATCATGCTCTACTAGTAATACTACAACAAACATGTGTGCATGATACACATGTAAAAGGAGTAAGCCTATGGCAGAACTTATTTTTGAAAACATCGAAGAAATCAAATCAAACGGTTTCTTAACAGTAGAAATGGCTCAAGAGCTTAAAAAACAAAATTATATCAATGGCAATGAAATAGATGCGTATGCTATTGATTTTGAAAAAGACGGAGAATTCTTTCTTAAGCTCATTCTTGGAACTCAGCTAAAATACAACCTCGAAGAAGATGATTTTAGTGATAACTTAATTGAAATGGAAATGCCAAAAGAGCTTGTACCATTTTTGTTAGATTTCAACAGGTTCACACCAATCATTAAGTTTAACGAGAGATACTTTTTAACGTACGTTTCAAAGTACCTAGAGCTAATTCTGGTACCGTTTGATGAAGAAGTTGATTCAGATTCGTTGGTTTTTGATATCAGTATCTAAAATGCGGTAGCAATAAGGGCTCAGGATAAAACCTGAGCCCTTTTTTTAAGGAGAATGTCATGACAAAAGAAATAATCAATAAACCAGACGGTTTATACCTATCTGATAAAGAGAACACTGCAGCTGCTGAGAAAGATGAAAAAATAGCTAATTATACGCTTAAACCGATTGCTATTATTAATCAAATTTTATCTACCCAAAATAAATATGAAACAGAAGAACAGCTTGCTGTAATTATTACAAAGGAACAGCAGCCGGACAAGCGGTTTATTAAACTTATACAAGGAAGCGATGAGGACGACGTAAAGAGTTTTATTAAAGCTCTGCATAAAGGAATTGTAGGGCTCTCGGAAAGCTTTTCTAAGCGGATATTCTGACTGATTAAGGATATGCTGTATACAAATATTTCAACAGTTAATCTTTATAAAAATTATGGCTACCAGTTTTCTGATAACATTTTTGTTTTCGGAAACAGAATTTATAACCTTAACTATTCTGAGTTTGAAAATTATCCTGCAATTCCCGATAATTTATACCTTACTGCAAAAGAAAAGCTCCAAATTTTATCTAATAATCGCTCTGTACCGATTTTTTATGAAGCAGAAAATCCGAAACAGATAATGTCCGAGTTTTTCTTCGAGATAACAACCGTTTACAATGATGCAGCTGTTCTTATAGCTGTTGGAGTATGTATAGGTATTCTTTTTTATGATTTATTTGCCCGGTATGCTCAGGGGTTTCCTTACATAGTTCTATTCGGAGAGCCAACTTCCGGTAAAACTACTCTTTTGTATTGTTTAGCTGCTATCTTTGGATTTACTAATCATACAGAATTTATGAGCGGTACTTCTACGATTACAGCTATTCGTGAGGGACTTTCAAAGCTTAACAATATTCCGCTGTTTATTGATGAACTGGATAGAGCACTAATAGAAAAGCTTGAAAACCTGGGCAAAGATACTTTTTCTGCTACTCCTAGAAAGAAATCTTCTAAAGACGGTACTGAGAAAGTAACGGATATTAATACAACATTCTGTATTACAACTAATAATTTCTTTGAAAATATGACTTTTGCGAACTTTTCAAGGAGTATTCTTGTTGATATACCTGCCGGAAAATTTAACTTAGAAAGGTTTAAATACCATTCAAAGGAGAATCTAAAGAGACTGTCGGCATTTTTACCCCTAATTTTGGACTATAAAGGTGAAATCCTCACCAAATACCAAGAACAGTATATAATAGCACAGAAGTACTGCTCTCATTCAAGATTATGTAATAACACTGCTATTGGAATGGCTGTGTGGAGTGTAATTAATGAAGTTCTGGGCTTCAATCTTGTTAATACTGAAATACTTGCAAAAGAGTATTTTGAATATTTTGAGCGTTATCTTGATACAGAACTGCGGTATGGCGATATTTTTTTGAGTGATGTGTACAGATTTTTTGTTAAGCAAGAACTTATGTATGGTCGTGATTTTGTTATTACCAAGGGTAAATTTTTGCGGATAAATCTTAAAAAATATTGCGATATATTTAACAGCCTAAATGACAGGCAGAAACTCAATACTTCACAGCTAAAACTTAAGCTTGCTAATGATAAGAGGTTTAATCTTAAAAGTTCCGATTTAAAACCGATAGGGAAGGCTATTAAAGTTGATATATCTGAAAATGAAACACTTTTGGATATTCAAAACCGGATTTCACCACTAATGAATGAGGAGATTGAAGATGATTAAAACAGCCGATGCTTATATAAGATTATCAAGTATATCACAGGAAAAGGGCTTATCAAGAGAAACACAGGAAGAAAAATGCAGAGAATACTGCAAAAAATATGGTTATGTTATTCGAAACATTTATTATGAAAACAAAAGTGCTATGAAGGCTCACAAACGACCGGTATTTGAAAAAATGATTGCAGAACAGCATAAAAATAAAGCAGATGTTATTATTTCTTTTTGCTTGAATCGACTGGTAAGAAACCAATACGATTTTGAGCCTCTTGAAGAGCTGGTGGATAAGCTTGATATAAAAATTATTTGTATACAGGATAATTTGGTTATACAGAAACCGTTTAAAGCTCATGAGAAATTTCTTGTCAGAATACTAACTGCAAATGCTGAATTTGAAGTTAATCACATGAACGAAATTCGTAAACTCGGACTGATTAAAAAAGCTCAAACAGGCATAAGACCGAGCAAATTAAATTATGGTTATACAAAGCTTAAAAGCGGTAATATAGCGATTGTGCCAAAGCAGGCTGAATTTGTCAGAAGAGCTTATGAACTCTATTCAACAGGCAAGTATTCTCTTTCTAATCTGCCTGAAATTCTTTACCAAGAAGGATTGATTTATAGAAATCAAAAAAGCGGCAAAATCCCTAAATCTACTTTAAGCAATTTGCTTAAAAGTAAATTTTACACAGGGAAATACACCTTTCCTGATTGTGAAAATGAGATTAAAGGTAAGCATAAAGCAATAATTAGTGATGAACTTTTTAACAAAGTTCAATCAGTACTTAAAAATACTGCTTCTGAAAAGCTTGTTAAGCATAAGTTTTTGTATTCTAACCTTTTGGTGTTGAAAGGTACGGATAGACTTATGACTGGCGATATCAAGAAAAAGAAGTACATTTACTATACTTGTAGGAATGAAGAAGGAAGATATGTTTGTATTAATGAGGAAATCATTAACAAGGAAATATTATCTTACCTTAGAGAAATTCGCTTGAATCTAATCCCAAAAGAGCTGATAAATGAAGTTTTAAAGGAAATTCTAAAACCTTTAAAACAAGAACTTTCTACTCTTAGAGGGAATGTAAGCCGAAAATATCATAACGAGCTTGAACTTCAAGCCAGTATTAAAGATAACGGAATAGATGATATTGAACTGATTGAAGCTGAAAAAGCCTTAATCAATACAAAATACGGAGATTTACCTTCAAAAATATCTGCTTTAGAAAATAAAATTGCTACGATTAAATCAGGCTGTGAAAATCTTATGACTAAACGATTAAGCGATGCTTTTATTACTCTTGATTTTGATTCAAAGCGTGAAGTAATCTCACTTATTAAGAATAAATTTGAAGTTAATAGTGATAAAAAGGTAAAACTAACTTTCAAGTCTGCGTTTCGTAAGATTCGTAAGCGTTAGTGTAATTCCGTCTTGTAATCTTTATTCAAACAGGCTTACATTTACCCCTAGAAAATCTGAATTATTGCCACACATTTTAGTGTGGCTTTTTTTGTACCTTTTTGTTTTTTAGAAAGATTTTCAAACTTTTTTCCCTAAAAAGTATTTACTTTCTGCAAAAATGATAAAAAATAAAATCAAACAAAATTCAGATTTTATACGGAGTATTGATTATGCTTACCTATTCAGATGTGCAAGAAATTTACAGCCGGAATCACGGCACAACACAATATTTTAAAAGACCTTACAACAATAATTTACTTTATACTGACGGGATAATGGACTTTAAGCGGAGTTTAGATGCCTTTGGGGTTGTTGATAATGTAATCAGCTATATGCCGAAGATTTTGGAACGTTTTAGGGGGCAAGAAACAGATTTTTTCGTTATAGAAATTTCTTTAGACAATGAACATAGCGGTTATATGGAAGTTTTTACAGAAGATTACAACATTGAGGATATTTATGATGAGCATATAACTATAATCAAGCAGGAAATTCCGCTTATTGACTTACCATTTAATGAAAATGAAGAAATCACAACATATAAAATGTATCTGCAAATCCTTAGCTATGAAAGGGAGCAGTTTGTTTTAATGCTGCCATCTGAATATTAACCGACGAATTTTACGTCCCTCAAAACTACCTAATAATAACAATGAAAGAGCAGCGGCAAGTCCCCAATATCACTGTTTAAGACTTCAAAAGCGACAAAACGACTTCTATTCTGGAAATAATAAGCATTTTAGCATTTTCAATTATGGAAATTTGTATGCCAAACTCACTTTACAACTTCTGAAAAATTGTAAAAAATTAAAATAGTATTCAGATTTTCTAGGAGATTCAGATTATGGAACACAAAGAAGTTGTTATTTACGCAAGAGTATCAAGCAGAGAGCAGGAACGTGAAGGATTTTCAATTCCGGCACAATTAAAGCTGCTTAAAGAATATGCTCTAAAAAATGGTTTTCAAATAGTCAAGGAGTTTTCAGACGCAGAAACTGCAAAAAAAGCCGGAAGAACTAATTACAACCAGATGTTAGCTTTTCTTAAATCAAATCCGGCTGTAAAAACTGTATTAGTGGAAAAAACAGACAGACTTTACCGTAACTTTAAAGATTATGTTACCCTTGAAGATTACGACTTAGAAGTACATTTAGTAAAAGAGGGAACAATTATCTCCAAAAATTCTAAATCTCACGATAAATTTATTCACGGAATTAAGGTTTTAATGGCTAAAAACTATATTGATAACCTATCCGAAGAAATTTCTAAAGGATTAAAGGAAGCTGTTGAGCAAGGCTATTGGCCATTTCAGCCACCTTATGGATACCTCAGAGGTACAAAAAAGAATTTAATTATTGATAAATCAAGAGTTTTGTTTGTAAGAAGAGCGTTTGAACTTTTTGCAACCGGAAGGTACTCACTAAGAAAGCTTTCAGAAAAACTTTTTGAAGAGGGTTATTACTATAAGGTAGAACGTCCTAAAATTACAGCATGCGTGCTTGAATGTATGCTGAAAAATGTTATTTATGTAGGTCAAATGAATTGCAATGGTGTAGTATATCAGGGAAAACACCCGTCAATTATTAACCGTGAAATATTTGATAAAGCACAGCTTGCCTTTCTTAAAGTGGATAAATCAAAGGTTCGGAAAAACTTTGATTTTCTCTATCCCGGAATCTTAAAATGCGGGGTTTGCGGATATTCTTTCTGCGGAGAAAGACAGAAGAAAAATAATATTTATTACAGATGTTCCCACTATGACAGAAGCTGTCCTAATACGGTATATCTTTCAGAAAAAGAGCTTACCCAATCTTTTAGAATGCATCTCAAAAGAATTGGCTTGAATGAAGATATATATGAGTTAATAAAGCTTTCTTTACAAATTTGTTTGGGTGATGAGCAAACATTTCACAAGGAAGAAACATCACGCATAAATTCTGAAATTGAAGAATGCAAAGAAATTTTGAAGAAAATGTATCTAGACCAGTTAAACAATGTCTTAGAATACGATTTATGGGTTAATTTGAAGAATGAATATGAGGTAAAATTAAACCGATTATCTGCAGAGCTGCAAAAACATAATAATGCTAATACAAATTATTTAGATACAGGGCTGAAAATCCTTGATTTATGCCATAGAGCAAGCTTACCAGCCACCGAACTAAAAGCGGAAGAAGTAGCTCAAATCATTAGAGAAGTTTATTTATCAGCAATGGTAAAAAACAAAAAGGTTAAAGTTATTTTCCGTGAACTCTTTGCAACGATAGAAAAACTGATTAAGCTTGCAAAACAAGGAATTGCAGAAATTGGACTGGCTGAATTCAAGCAAAACATAATTTCTTCATGGGGGAGTGGACTCGAACATACTAAAAAAGAGCCCGAAGGCTCTGATTTTAATAGTTCTATTTGTTTTAAATGGTGGAGGTTAGGAGATTCGAACTCCTGACCCCCTGCGTGCAAAGCAGGTGCTCTACCAGCTGAGCTAAACCCCCACGTTAAGTATCTGTTCAATTTTCATTTTGCTCAGCTGGTAGAGCTTTATATCTCTATACGGTACCCTTCCGGGCACCTGGGGCAGCTGAGCTAAACCCCCATATTTTATTATCAATTTGCAACCACGCTCATAAATGCTATTTATTCCATTTACCTGCCGGCTACATCTCTTATTCTACATGATGATTTTTTTTTGTAAAGTGTTTTTTATTAACATAAATTTTTCCTGCAAAATTTTCCCGCAAGAAAAACAGGGAAGCTCTAAGAGCTTCCCTGAATACATTATTTTCATATACTGCAAAGACTAGCCAAACAGCTTTTCAAACCGCTGCATTGCCTCCGCTGTATTTTCTTTTGACCCGAAAGATGTGAGTCTGAAGTATCCTTCGCCGTTTCTTCCGAACCCTGCTCCCGGTGTTCCTACAACCTGCGCGTTTTCCAGAAGATAGTCAAAGAATTCCCATGATTTCATATTATTCGGACACTTTAGCCAGATATAGGGCGAGTGTTTTCCGCCCACATGCCGGATATTACAACGTTTTAGCGTATCGGAAATTATTCTTGCATTTTCTTTGTAATAATTTATATTTTCTTTTATCTCTTCCTGCCCTTCCGGCGTGAATACAGCTTCCGCGCCTCTTTGAACAATATACGGAACTCCGTTAAATTTTGTCGTCTGGCGTCTGAGCCACATTTTATTTAATTTACCCAATGTCTTCGGGACAATTGTATATCCGCATCTTGTGCCGGTAAACCCAGCCATTTTAGACAGCGAGCAAAATTCTATTGCACACTCTTTTGCACCTTCTATCTCATAAATACTGTGCGGGAGTTCCGTATCAGAGATGAAACATTCGTAAGCCGAATCAAAAAGAATAATTGCGCCGAGCTTTCTTGCATAATCTACCCAGACCTTAAGCTGCTCTCTGTTATAAACCGCGCCTGTCGGGTTATTAGGAGAACAAATATAAATCAAATCAGCCTTAATATTCTCATCAGGCATTGGCAAAAATCCGTTTTCCCCGTTTGCGTCTGCAAAAACGACTTTTCTGCCTGCCATAATATTTGTATCAACATAAACAGGATAAACAGGGTCGGGAACGAGGACTGTATTATCTTCTCCAAACAAGTCCAGAATATTTCCCAAATCACTTTTTGCGCCGTCTGAAATAAATATTTCATCAAGTTCTAAATCTACATTATGCGTTTTATAGTATTTTTGAACCGCTTCACGCAGAAAATCATATCCCTGTTCAGGACCATAACCTCTAAAAGTTGCTTGAACCCCCATTTCGTCAACTGCTTTATGCATAGCTTCAATTACTTTTTTGCATAACGGGCGGGTAACATCACCTATTCCGAGTCTTATAATTTTTTTGTCCGGATTTTTTGATATATACTCATTTACTTTTTTAGCAACAGTAGAAAATAAATAGCTCTGTTCAAGATTTTCATAATTTTTGTTTAAATTCATATTGTTCCTCTTTTTTAGTTATGTTTTTATGGGCTTGACAAACCCAACCTGATTTGAAGTTATTGTCGGGATAAAACCCTGTCGGTTGCTGTCTTGTGGAGCAAGCTCCACACTACTTCACTTCCGGAGTGCAGTCATTGCGAAACCCGTCAGGGTCGTGGCAATCCATTTTTATTAAATTGTCAAATTTGTTATAGATTGCTTCGGGCTGTTCTGTCTGTCCCCTTGCAATGACGTTAAGTCGTAGGGTGGGAAAAGCGTCAGCGTTCCCACCAATACAAAAGGTTATTGTCGGGTTTTCTCCGACCGGCATTTTCATATTCTCAGTCACTTAGTCACTTAATCACTCAGTCACCCAAAAATCCCACTTAATCACTGCAAATACATTTACCCCTACCCCTACTGGTCGTTTTCGTGGTGTTTGCCTTTCATCATTTTTTCAAAATCAGAAGGTTTAATATTCTGGATAAAGTCTTTGAATTCCTGCGCTTCTTCTTCATCTTTTGCAGTGTCAGTGGAAACAGAGCCGTTCATAAGCACATTTGCGGTTACATAAATAGGCGCTTCCATTCTCATTGCGATTGCTATAGCATCAGACGGGCGTGCGTCAATTTCAAGAGTTTCGCCGTCTTTTTGGAGGAACAGAGTTGCAAAATAAGTTTCTTTTTCCACATCATTAATCTCGATTTTTTCAAGCGAATATCCTGTTTTTTCAATAATATTTGAAATTAAATCGTGTGTCATCGGGCGTGCAACAACAAGCCCTTCAATACATCTTATTATAGCGCTTGCTTCTGCCGAACCTATCCATATAGGAAGAGCTTTTCTGTTATCCAAATCGTGAAGAACTACTATCGGAGAATTTGTTCTCACATCAAGAGCTATACCCATAACTTTCATTTCTATCATAAATTTATCCTCAACGGTATTATTGACCCCATTGTATCACAAACCCTAATTATATGATATAATCCTTTGTATGAAAATAAATGTTGTATACAATAATAAGATAGCCGGATATTCAAGTATTCTTGAAGTTTTGGAAAACACGCTTCTGAAAAAGAGTGTCGAATTTCAGACTTTTGATATCGACAATATGAAAAACTTCGGCGGGTTTACATTTGTAATCGGCGGAGACGGAACGCTTTTAAAGGCGGCAAGATTTTATGCCGCCGCAAAAACTCCGGTACTCGGTATAAACCTCGGCCGATTAGGATTTCTTTCTCAGGCTGGTATAGAGGAGATTGATGATGTTGTATCTAAAGTCCTTGACGGAAAATATTCTACGGAAGAGAGGCTGATGCTTGAATCGGAAAACGCGCTTGCTTTAAATGATTTTGTAATAAAAGGCTGCAATACATACAGAGCTTCAAAATTTTATCTTGAAATAAACGGCAGATTTGTATGCGATTATATTGCAGACGGATTAATAATTTCCACCCCGACAGGCTCCACGGCATACGGGCTTTCTGCCGGCGGTCCCGTATTATACCCGACACTTGATGCAATTGTTATTGTACCTGTATGTCCGCATACACTTAACGCCCGTCCTCTTGTTGTTCCGAAAGAAGAAGTTATAACGGTAAAGACCGGTGATAAACTTTTGTCTGTTGCAATTGACGGTTCGGAGACTCCGGAATGTATTAAACAGATCTCAATAAAAACATCAGCAAATAAGGCATTGCTTGCTTTTTTGAACGACGACAGCTATTATTCTGTTTTAAGAAACAAACTTCACTGGGGAATATCTCCGGAGAAGAGCTAATAAACACCTCTTTCATTTAAGAAGTCGGAATAAAGTCTGTCAATTTCCTGAATATGGTTTGCAATCCAGTTTTTCAAAAACACTGCCATATTGAAATAGAGCATAAAATTATTATTTGTTACAAACTCTTCTCTAAAGTGCTGCACCTTTTCTATAAAAATTTTATGCTGCTCTTTTTGTTGTGCAATCCCCGGATAATTATATTTTTCCAGCAAAGCCTCTTCTGTCATCAAATGTTCTTTTGAGTATAAAATCAACTCATCTATAACTTTTGCCAGAGCATTTTTATCACTTTTGTCTTCCATAGCATTGTACAACTTATCCAGAATATCAAAGAGCATTTTGTGCTGGTCATTTAATTTTTCGACCTTAACATCGTGCTTCATTTTGTTCCAGACAAACTTATTCATTAGCTCAATCCTTATAAATGGTACACCAGAATATTATCATATTTCAGACAATTAAACAAATGTACTCCCCAGGTCTGCTATTGACAGAATCAAACCTATAGATGTATACTTTTAATACTATGAAAAACATACTAATTGGATTAACAAACAATTCATCCTCCTCCTGCTCCAAGTTTCAATCGGGACTTGAGTAGTTTTGGTATGTAGTTTTCGTATATAACAAAATTTGTAATATAAAAAAGTCCCGTTTGATTTAACGGGGCTTTTTTTATGCGGATTTTATGACTTGGAAAGGGCAGTTAATGAAAGTAAACAATGTAAATAGCAATGTAGGGTTTAAAGGTCCGTTAGACGGCGTAGTAACAGGTGTTTTGAGAACCTGCGATATGAATGAAATGGTAAATGCGGTAGGGCTTGATGTCGGCGCAATGGTTATTCCGAGGGCTTATTATGATACAAAAGCTCGCAATGAATTTGCCGGAGCAGAGACCTTCATAAGAGAAATAAGCGGAACTTTCATCAACTGCCTTTCTGCCGGTTTATTTGCAATGGGGATTTCTAAAATTGCATCAAAAAAAGTTCAACCGGAGATTAAAATCAATCCGGACAGCTGGTATTCGGAAGAATCTTTGCAAACACTTAATCAAGCCTGGAAAAAGAGCGGCAATCTTGACGATTACTTAAAAACAGTTCTGGAAAATATTTCAGGAAGAGACGGCAGAGGGGTAAATCGTTTTAAAGACATTAACTGGAAAAATGTTGAATGGATTGATGAAAAAAGATGGGATAATATTAAGTGGAACAACCCTGAATATAAGGGTATGCAGGAGGATTTAAAAACTGAAAAAGGTTTTGTAAGAACACTTAAAAAACTCATAAAAGATGAAACTATTACAAAAGATGATAAAAAATTTGCCCTTTCAATTGTTGAAAAGCGTCTTGCAAACGCACTCGGCGCCGAGCGCGATACAGAATTAAATATTGACGGTCACAAACTTTCTGCCAAACTTGAAAATATTTTGCGCGACACACACGATATGGCAAAAGATGTTTTCACAAAGAAAAACAGCGGTGAAATTGAAAAAGCTGTTAACAAAATTTCACGGGTTAACAAGATTAAAGCTTTCGGCGCAATCAGTGCTTCTTGCCTCTTAGGGCTTACTAACCAGTGGATGAACAGAAAAATTACCGAAAAAAGAACCGGTAAAAAAGGATTTGTCGGCGACGTTGACTACACTTCCGCAACAAGATGCGAACAGAAAAAAGACAGATTCCTGTTATTCAAAAAAATCGGCGCAAGCGCTCTTATGGCAGGTATGGTTTTTAGCGTTATGGGAGTTAAAAACTTTAAACAGTTTGCTAAAAAACTTGAATTTACCGGACCTGTCACAAGCGGAAACGCTATTAAGACAGTTTATGCGGCAAATATTATCGGAAGATTTATGGCGGCAGATAACGGAACCGAGCTTAGAGAATCTATGACAAGAGATTACCTCGGATTCTTAAACTGGCTTGTATTTGGCGGATTTGCCGCAAAGGGTGTAGCTAATCTTCTGGATAAAAAAGGCAAAGATTTATTTAATTATAAAAAGGACGGCAAAGGTCTAAAACACTGGCTTAATGATATGAGCCTCAAGACCCATAATGAAGTTGCAGCAAAGGGTACGGCTTTTGCAAAGAGAAATATGTGGAAACTAAATGTAGCACACGCTTCAGGTATTGCTTATTCTGCCGTAACTTTAGGGCTTTTGCTCCCGATGATAAATGCAAAAATTACAGAAAACAAAGCTAAAAGAGATAAAGAAAAAGGTATGCTGATATAATTCCGAAGATATTGCCAATTATGAAAAGCCCAACCGTCAGTAGAAAAGTAGTTTGGGTAAAACCCAAACTATTTACTTTTTCATTCCGGTGGGAACGCTAACGCTTTTCCCACCCTACATTACTAATCCATTTACCCCCGCATTGACACCTGACTTGCAGGCTTACTTACCAAAGTGCCGTCATTGCGAGGCGCGTGAGCGCCGTGGCAATCCATTTTTGTTTAATTGGCACTTTTCCCCTCGCCCCTTGTGGGAGAGCGGATTTGCGGACGGACGACACGAACGTCAGTGAGTTAGTCCGGATAGCGAACGGATTGAGTCTGCAGGAGCTTTGCTCCGATGGCGAAACTCCGTGAGCGAGGAGCAAATCCAAGACAGGGAGCAGCCGTTCTTGAGCCGGAAGGCGAAAGTTACGGATGCGGGTGAGGGGTTTTGTTCTGGATTGCTTCGGGCTGAATGGCTGTTCCCTCGCAATGACGCAAAGCTTGTAATCTCGCTTACTAACCTAATTCATCCCCCCCCCCCGCATTGACGCTATACTTGTAAACCAGTAGTGTGAAAAGAAGCGTGAACATTCCTATTAATAAAAATAAATTTACTAATTTATTTATTATTTACCCCTTTGATGTATAATTAATTTATATGAAAATAAAGGGATTAATTATATGCTAAAAGGAAATGAAATCAGACAATTATATTTAGATTATTTTAAAGACAAACACCAGCATACCGTTGTAGAGAGTTCAAGCCTTGTGCCTGATAATCCTACCGTATTATTGACAACAGCGGGTATGCTGCAATTTTTGCCGATATTTTTAGGGATTCAAAAATGTCCTTATGAGCCGGCAAGGGCAACTTCATGCCAGAAATGCGCCAGAGCGGGCGGCAAGGATTCTGATATTGAGAATGTAGGAAGAACACCGAGACACCACACCTTTTTTGAAATGCTAGGTAACTTCTCTTTTGGGGATTATTACAAAAAAGAAGTTATTCCGTGGGCGTGGGAATTCGTAACAGAAGTTTTGAAATTAGATAAAGACAGATTATGGATAACTATTTTTGAAACTGACGATGAAGCGTATGAAATCTGGAGAAGTATAGGTGTTCCGGCTGAGCGTATTAAAAGAAAAGGCAAAAAAGATAATTTCTGGGGACCTCCGGGGGCTTCAGGTTCTTGCGGTCCGTGCTCGGAAATCCACTATGATTTAGGCGAAGAATACAAATGTGATGACCCGCGCGGATGCGGAATTGATACCTGCGAATGCGACAGATGGGTTGAAATTTGGAATCTTGTATTTACGGAGCTTTATCAGGATGAAGAAGGCAATCAGTCACCATTGGAGAAGAAAAATGTTGATACCGGAATGGGACTTGAACGTATTGCAATGGTATGTCAGGGTGTTGCTTCAACATTTGAAACAGATTTATTAAGACCGATTCTGGATAAAGTTTCGGAAATGAGCGGCGTTCCTTATTCTAAATTTTCTAAAACAGAAGATTGCCGCGGCTCTTATGAGCCTCACAGTGACGCGGCTGGCTCTGCCCCCCTTGCGGGGGAAGTGGCACGGAGTGCCAAAGGGGGGAGTGAAAAAACCGACATTTCCCTAAGAATAATAACAGACCACGCAAGATGCGTTACTTTCCTCATCTCTGACGGAGTTATTCCGGGAAATGAAGGCAGAAGCTATGTTTTGAGAATGATTTTGAGACGTGCGCTAAGACACGGAAAAATTCTCGGAATGGAACTTCCGTTCTTATACAAACTGGTTGATGTAGTTGTTGATAACTACGGCGGAGCTTATCCTGAGCTTGTGAAAAACAAAGCTAAGGTTATTGATGTTATCAAAAAAGAGGAAGAAAGATTTGCCAGAACTCTTGATAGAGGATATAAAATGCTTGAAGAATTTATATCCGAAAAGAAAGATATTGACGGTGAAAGCGCTTTCAAACTCTATGATACATACGGTTTTCCGTTTGAACTCACAAAAGAAATTGCTGCAGAAAACGGGTTAAAAGTTGATGAAGACGGATTCAAAGCTGCAATGCAGGAACAAAAAGACAGAGCAAAAGCAGCAGCAGAGAAAATTTCCGTAACAGGTGATATTAAGTACGCAAAAGTCGAAGAACAGGTTGGCTCAACTGAATTTGTGGGCTATCTTGTTGACTGCTGCGAGGCGAAAATTCTTGCAACAATTGAAGGCGAAGGATATACGGATATTGTATTAGACAGGACTCCATTCTATGCTGAATGCGGAGGTCAGGTCGGCGACAGCGGATTTATTGTCAATGAAAACCTGAAAGCCGAAGTTCTGACTACATTTAAGGTTAACCATCTTTTTGTACACAGATGCCAGATTGTTAACGGAGAAGTTAATACGGGCGAGTATGTTTTTGCTCAGATTGATTCCGAAAGAAGAGCGCAAATCAGGGTTCACCACACGTCCGCCCACCTTTTGCAAGCTGCTTTGATTAAAGTTCTCGGAGATGAAGTTAAGCAGGCAGGCTCTCAGGTTGAAGAAAACAGGATGAGATTTGACTTTACTTTCTCACGTGCTATGACTCCGGAGGAAGTTCAGAAAACAGAAGATATTATGAACAAATGGATAGGCGAAAAACTCCCTGTTCATACTGATGTTATGAATATTGAAGAAGCAAAATTAACCGGAGCAACCGCACTCTTTGGCGAAAAATACGAAGATGTTGTAAGAGTTGTTTCAATAGGTAAAGGCTGTACACCGGCTGAGTGCAAAACCTGCTCTGAAAACGGAAGCTGCAGTGCAAAAGATTCAGAACTTCCGAAAGGTGAAGTAATTTCAAGAGAATTTTGCGCCGGCACTCATGCTTCAAATACCGGAGATTTAAGACTGGTTAAAATCGTATCGGAAGGCGCAATTGCTGCAGGCACAAGAAGAATTGAGGTTGTTGTTGCAGATTCCGCCCTCAAATATCTGAATGCAAAATCTGCTGAAATTGACAAACTTGCATCAAGGTTCAAAGTTCACTTTGACGAAGTTGAAACAAGGGTAGAAAAATTGCTGGAAGAAAACAAAGAGCTTCAAAAATCTCTTGAACAAACTAAAGCAGAGATGGCAAGAAGTAAATTCTCAACATTTATTTCCAGAGCAGAAGATATTGAAGGCGGTAAACTCTTTGTTTCTAAGATTGAAAACTTTGACTCTGATTCTGTTAAAGCGGGAATTGAACTTTTAGCAAATAAACTCGGTGAAAGCGTTATTGTTCTTGCAAATGAGAGAATGGTTGTATCTAAAGTCTCTGATGGTTTTGTAAAACGCGGTATTAACGCCGGTAAAATCGTCGGAGAAATTGCCAGAGCAACCGGAGCGAACGGAGGCGGACGCCCGAACTTTGCTCAGGGCGGCGTAAAAGACGCATCTAAGCTTGATGAAGCTTTAGCCGGAATCGAATGCGGACTTAAGAATTAGAAAAATATCAGGCAATTTAACAAATTATACGGAACAAAAGCCTCAAACAAGTTATATTTGTTTGGGGTTTTCCGTATATATTACCCCAACTTAAGACAAAAGTTCAAAATGGTTTTTGTTATACTCAATAATTCCTTCTTTTTGGAGCTTTGAGAGTTCAAAACTCATTGCAGAGCGGTCAACATTCAGATAATCCGCCAGATCCTGACGGTTGAAATGTATGTCAAAACTGTTTGAATGTCTCTTCTGGGCTTCGTTGGAAAGATATGTGAGAAGCTTATCACGGATAGTTTTTTGAGAAACATTTTCTATTTTCTGTATTAATTCAATATTTTCTTTAGAAAGAATTTGAAACAAATTGTTAATCAAAACCTTATGCCTTGTACACGCATTCTGGCACATCGACGTACATTTTTCATACCCCAGAACAAGCACAAGCGTATCTTTTACAGCAATTGCATCAACACTTGATTCAACATCTCTTGAGCCGACAAACGAAAGTGCAAGATTTTCATTCTTGCCAAGTCTTGAGATTATAATTCTTCTGCCCCAGTATGAATCTTTTTCAATATTAACTTCGCCGTCCAAAATAAGATAAATATTTGAAATCATATCTCCCTGACGGATAATCATTTCTTCTCTCTCATACCTGCGGATACGCGCATTAAAACAGTCCAGAAGCCCTTTAAGTTCATCATCATTCATACCGTGAAATACAGGAGAATTCTTTATTTGATTGTAATATTTCTCAAGCTTTTCCATCAATATTTATAATAATATAAAAAAGTGTTTTTTACTAATCATAATATATGATAATATAGTATTGTATACTAGTCAAAAGTAGTATATTTTAAAATTTTGATCAGGGAAACATTATGGAAGATGAATTAAAAATTAAAAGCAAGCTTCATTCAATGTCTGAAGACATGTACAAAATCGCAAAAATCCTCAACGAATATTGCGAGCAACACAAGCAATGCGAGGATATCAATGACATATTACCGCTGACAAAACACATTTCTCATCTCAGTGATAATATATTCTGCGATTTAGAAATATTACTGAACGGTAATAATCCGGGCGAAACAACTAATGAATTAATGATTGAATAAGAAAAAACAGGGTATAGTTGACTTCTCAACACTACTACCATACACTTTTATTATGATTTATTTAGATGCAGGAACTACTTATTCTAAGATAATATCTGACGAAAGACTTTTTGATGAGTCATTTTTGACTGCGGATAATAACGGAAAATTTTATTATATATTACCGTCCGGCTTAATAAAAACGAGGAATATCACTCCTGACCGCTCTTGCGGACACATGGCAAATGCCGATGAAAATGAGATAATAGCGCTTGCTCAGGGGGGCAAAAAAAATCCGCAAATTTGTGCTGACGAAGAAGCTGTCATTCTGGATCTGGGAAGCAGGGACGCAAAATGGATAAAATTCAAAAAAGGAAAATTTCACGACATGGATTGGAATACATCCTGTGCAAGCTCTACTGGAGCAACAGTAGAAATGCTGCTTAAGTTTTATAATGTAAAACCGGAAGAACTGAACTTTGACAAAGAGAAGTTTGCAGTCACCTGCGGAATATTCGGTATGGAAAAAATCATGGATTCAATATCATCAGGTGCAAAACCTTCGGAAGCTATATCAAAATTTGTACACGGAATTGCATTTAATGCCTGGAACTTCTGCAAAAAACCTGAAAAAATTTATCTATCAGGCGGTTTTTGCGAAAATAAATGTTTTGTGGAATCTCTAAAGAATTATTGCAATGTAGAACTTCTGGGGAGATTTGTTCTCTGTGAAGGGCTGATAAAATAAGTTTAATCCTGTTACCGCTAAATATACTTATTAATAGTCCAAATGATTGTTGACTTGTTTCAAATCATTCAGTTATAATACATTAAAGCCTATGGAAGAGAATTGCGATAAAGAAATACATACAGATGAACTGGATACAATATACAGTTCTTGTGAAAATAAAATTACGGAAGAACGCCTTAAAGACAGTGAACTGGTACATAATTTAAAATTATACTTTCGTTTTTTAAGAAGGCGTTTTTTGCTTATTTTTCCGGAGAAAAAAGACAAAGCGCTGAAAGAAATTATTTATCTTACTCTTTCAGAACCGCCTATTGATTTTATCTCTGCTTTCAGACTGCAATATCCGGAAAAAATCATTAAAGTACTTATGCCTATAGATAATATTGAAGGACTGGAAGATTTAGAAGTAGATGTAAATTTCTTTATGCAAAATAAAATGCATAGTGCTTCTCTATATAAGATAGAAGACCCAAAAGAACATACAGAAATTTTTGGATTGTATTCAGAATCTTTTGCGGGTAAAGACCGTTCATCGTTTGAATTCATTGCTCCTTTTATGAAAGCTGCAAGGCTTGTTATCAAAGAACTTGACCCTGATATTGTACATTCCGATAATCTGCCGTTCTTTTTAGGGGCAGAATTTGAACCGGCGTATCCGTCTCAGATAAAAATAATGCAGGTTATTCATGATTTTGCTAAGTTTGATAAATTTAAGATTGACCCTTTTCAGGCAGCCATATATTTTGCAGATGAAAAAAGGCTGAAAAAATTATTAAAAAATAAAGCTGTAAAAAAAGGTATTGCATCTATATGCGCCCTGCCGAAAAGTTCTGATAATATGGAAGAAGCTCTGGAATATATTTGTGAAAATTACGAGCAGTATAACAAGGCTTCTGATGATGAAATTGTTAATTATAAAGAAGAATTAAAACATATGGGGCTGCTTGTTCAGAAAATCTTACCGCAGCTTGGAATTGAAAATGATTTATTATACAACCCGCTTGCATATACAATTAATGCCGCGAATTGCTGGATTACAATTTCAAAAACATATCATAAGGATGTTTTAACACTGCCATATCTTTCAGGCAGAATGTATAACAGTCTTTCAAAAACAAAGAGCAAAAGTACGTACGTTTTATACGGATATAAGCCCGAGCCGGCTGAAATTCTGCAGAATTACAATTCCGAAAATTTCAGAGATTACAGAGACAGAAATAAAAAATTTGTAGTAAGAGAATTTTCAAGTGCAAGAATAAAGATAAATTTCATAAGTTCTAAACTTTTTGTTGATAAAGACTACACTATCCGCGGTTTTTTGGACTCTTCAGCAGAAGCTCCGCTGATATTTTGCAAATTTTCTTCCGATATTTTTTCAACAGGAGCAGACATCGGACTCGCTGTTTTGCTAAATCTTCTAAACCTTCAACAGAACGTTCAGGTTATTGTAAACATTCCGTCAGGGCTTCAAAATCCGCATATTGTCTCCTGGATAGAGTATCTTGAACAGAACAAAAACCTTGACGGCAGATGGATGTTTATAGACGGTCAGGTTAATCTTCCGCAATTCTACGCAGCTGCAGATTTTACACTATTGCCTGCAGGAGAAAATCCGACAGGATATGAACACTACATTGCAATGAAGTACGGATGTGTTCCTGTTGCGTCCAGATTTGGAATATATAACGATACTATTCAGGATATTTTTGAGGATATGACTCTGGGGTGCGGGTTTAAGACACAAAATAATAAAAATCAGGAGGAAGAGGATAACTTTAATGATTTTTATTCCACTACACAAAAAGCGCTTAAAGTATACGAAGAAAACGAAGGAAGCTGGAATCTGCTTATAAAAAATGCTATGGAATACGATTCCGGATGGACTTTTAAAATTATTGAAAGATATAATAAAATTTATAATTTATTATAATTTAGAAAAAGGC
>CASFPS010000006.1 GCA_949296355.1 uncultured bacterium
CCGGCAGTTGTCAGCGGGAACACTCCCGTGTTCGCTACCTCTCAAAAAATCCTCAACGGTTCGGATTTTTTTCGGCAGAGTCAACTGCGCCACGCACCCGTATGTTTAATTTTCAAATCTGTCGTTTCACCGTTGCTTTCAACAAACTTATTCTAACATAAACATTTTTTATAGCAAAATTTTTTTTCTCATGTTTTTTTATTACTATGAAAGTTAACTTTTATTCATATTCAAATAAAACTTCATATTACAATAATCAACAGTCTTTCAAAGGTATAAAGTTTAAAAAACAAACGCTTTATGATTTATTTGTACGTACTCCGGTCGGATATACAAAACCTAATAAATCTTTGACAAAAATAAAGCACATTGAACCTCAGTATATGGCTGGTACAAAGTGTCAGGGCTCAATCCCGTTGAAAAATTTCTGGGATTTTTTTGAAAAAAATGAATACGTAAAAAATTGCGGCTACTCAACTAATACAGAAGGGTACGGAAATTCTTTTCTTAAAGCTAACATACTGACACCGCTTTCTACTTCTTATGTTCACGATTGTTCCGTTATGTATATTTATAACAAAAAAACAGGAACGCACGCTCTTTACCATGCTCTGCCAAATTGTTCGTATTCAACATTGAAATATATGTTAAAGGCTCTTATGCCGGAAGGATATACAGGCGGGGCAATTGTTCCGGGGGATTCTATGTTCTACTGCGAGCAAGAACAGAATATGAAAAATATGTTTAAACTTCTGACCCGTTCTAACCCTGATGCTATTGTTAATGTTTACCATTCAACATACAGATATCCGGAAATTGTCGGCTGCAGGGGCGAGATATATCAGATTCCGAATAAAGGTGTTCAAAAACAGATTAAAGCGGGTGAATGGAACATAAAAGATCCGGGACAGGCAAGTTTTAAAATTCTGGATTTGCAAGCTTACAATACGTTTGAAAATATTCTCAGAGGCTGCAGAACTTTAGAAAGCCTTGAGAAATTGTGGCAAAGTTTTCTTAACGCCCGTTTTCCGGAGGAGATTTTGAAAATCTTAAAAATACAAATTGATAATAAAAAGAGTAAAATTTAGGATAACGCAAAAAAAATATTTTCAGGTTTTAATATAATTGTTATGAATATTTCAAGAATACAGACTCAACCCGGTTTTTATAATACACAGTCAAAAAAGCAAAAGCGTGAATTTATAGATGTAATTGCAGATAATGTTAAAAATCCGCGTGATGTGCAGGATTGTGTTGCAGTTCCGAGGGGAATTTTTAAGGCGTATATTTATCTTATGGCAGGCAGCGGATTGCTTTCTATATCAAATTTCTTGCCTCAAAATTGGAAAGGAACAAGAACTTCCCTGAATGTTCTCGGAGCGCTTCTCGGAATCGTAAGTGCCGTTTATTTTGCAAAACCTTTTGCCATCAAAGGACTGTCGCCTACGGTAGAAAAGGATTTACAAAAATAAAAAAACCTCTCTAAATTTTAGAGAGGTTTTTCAAACTTTTTTTCAGTTACTATCTTAATTTTACAGTTACTGATTTAGCTTTTTGAGTGTATTCAAGTTTGTCTTCTCTTGATAACCAGCCTAAGCCCATTTCAGCAAAGTTTTCGTTTAAAGAAAGGTCTTTTTTCATTTTGCTGATAGAAACTTCACCCTTGTTAGAAAGGTAGTTGTAGATTTGACCAGCTGATTCAATGATTTGTTCCTGAATACCTTTTTTTTCATCTTTAACTCTTGCCATGTTTTAATCTCCTTCTTAAATAGTGTTACTGTAAAAAACTTACCCATTTATTGTATTAAAAATTTTCATATTTTGCAAGAGGTTTGAACCGTATTTGTGGTAAAATAGTCCATAAGGAGTATGTTATTAAATTTTATTAAAGTCGATTTTCGAACTAAAGTATTAGTTGATAAATATCTGGAGCTGATATCTGATGGCGTGAAACCGTCAGAAATACTGGTTCTTGTCCAAAATTCAACATTAAAAAAACAATTTATTGATAAAATTTTAAAAAACATAAAAGTTGATGCAACAGAAAAATTAAATGTCCATTCATTTTTTTCAATTGTATATAATACACTTGTTGAAAACTGGTGTTTTGTAGAAAACTCCATTCCGTCTAAAAAAGCCTTTATTCTCCCTAATCTTGTGGGTTTAGAGGTGTCTCAGTTTTTGCTGAAAGATATTTTAAAACAGGTTGATGTAAAGGGATATAATTCAAAACATTCGCTTTTGCATCAAATTTTCAGAAGGTATTCTCTTATTGTTCAGAATCATTTAACAAATGAAGAAGTTAAAAAAAGATCAGAAATTTTAAATGAATCGTTTGCTGATGATGCGGAATTGATTATAAAAAAACTTTTGTCATCGACGCTCAAAACCAGAAGTTTAGACTATTTGAGGCAGACTCTGATTTTTAATCATGTCTATAAAAACACGGATTATTTTAAAAACATAAAATATCTTCTTGTGGATGACGCGGATGAAATGACGCCGGTTTGTTTTGATTTTATATCGTATTTGAGACCTCAATTAAAGGATTGGGTAATATGTTTTGACGCTCTGGGCTCAAGCAGATGCGGGTATTTGAGTGCGGATACTTCGATTGAGTGTAAGTTAGTACACTTATTTAATGAAGAAGTGATAGATGAATTACCCCTCCCCCTAACCCCCTCCCACAAGGGGCGGGGGGATGCGCTCGCCTGTTGTAAAAATATAAATATTGATTGTGTTGTTAAACAAAAAAGTATAGCGCATAACTCTCCCCTTGTGGGAGAGTCGGAATCTCCGATTCCGGAGAGGTGTGATGAGGATATAACTAAGGCTAAAAATTCTACTCACTATTCACCATTCACTACTCACTCTCAAAATACATTTCCTCAAGGCGAGATTATCTTTTCAAACATTCTCGAAAACAAGAGAGAAAGATTGGAAAATTTTACATTAACCTCACTCTCCAAACGTGCTGAGATTCTGGATTTCACCATCGAAAAGATAAAAAACTTATTCAAAAAAAATGTAAAACCTAAAGATATTACAATAATTACTCCGCTTCAGGATAACATGCTCAAATTTACTCTGGAAGAGAATTTAAAACACATGTGCAATCCGCTCTTTTTATCCGGAAGCGAAAAACTTATTGATAATCCGCTTGTGAAAGCAAGTTTGAATATTCTAAAACTCATGCTTGATATTGATATTGATGAAATAGAGTTGCGTGTAATTTTATCTGATTATCTTGAAATTCCGCTCAAGTATTGTGATAAGATTCTTGAAGGATATAAGTCAACCGGAAAACTTCCTTCTGTTCAAATAGATTTTTATGATGAAAAATACCGGAAATTTTTAAAAGTTTTTGAAGAGATTAAAGCAAAGGAGGAAAAATTATCACTCAAAGTTTATGAATTGTTTTACAAACTTGTTGAGCATGCAGATGAAAGTAAGATAAATAAATTCAATTTCTTTATAAAACAATTGAGGGATTTTGAAAGTGTTCTCGGCGCAAAGACTGTAATAGAGCGTGCGGAAGAAATTATTGTTCAGATAGAAAACTCTATTATTGCAGAAAATCCAAGCACGATTCTGGAGTTTTCGGATAACGATTTAGTTGTTGCAACTCCTCAGAAAATTATTGATAATAAGATTGCTTCAAAATATCAGTTCTGGCTGGATGTTTCACATTCTGACTGGGTTAAGACCGATACAGGACCTTTGTATAATGCGTGGGTTTTTCAGGCAGACTGGACAAAGGACGAATACACGGTTGAAGATGATATATTTTTAGCAAAACAAAAGACTGCAAGAATTTTGCGTAAACTTTTGTTATTAGCGTCTGACCATATCTGGGCATGTTCAAGTTTGTTTGATCCGGCAGGTGTCGAAAATTTAGGCGGGATTGAAGAATATCCGGCAGGTGTCGAAAATTTAGGCGGGATTGAAGAATATCTGGCAGGTGGCGAAAATGACGGGCTTGAGGATAACAAGCCTGTATTTAAGATAACTCCGAGAGCGGATCAGAAGCCTGTACTGGATTACAGAGGCGGAAGTATGGCGATTTCTGCCGTTCCGGGAGCGGGTAAAACTACGATTCTGCTTGCATTAATCATAAAACTTATAAATCAGGGCGTTACTCCTTCAAACATTTTTGTTTTGACTTATATGGATTCTGCGGCAAGAAATTTCAGGGAAAGAATTAAAAACATGTGCCCGAATTCTACCCAGCTTCCAAATATAAGTACAATTCACGGGCTTGCGCTAAAAATTATTAAAGAAAATTCAAATTTTGAAAGATTGAATCTTGAAGCAGATTTTGATATTTGCGATGATACACAAAGAATGCGAATTATAAAATCTATCGGGGGAAAATTCACAAAAACCGAAAGCGACGAGTTTGACAGGGCAATTTCTGTTATAAAATTGCAGGAAGGTAATATTGATACGCCTTCAAGTGATAAAAAGATTGAGAAATTTAAAACTTTTTACAAAGAATATCAGGCAAAATTAAGGGAAGAAAATTTAATAGACTATGATGACATTTTAATTATGTCGGTTAAACTTTTGGAGAACAATCCTGATATTTTGGAATATTATCAGAATATTTGTGAATACATAATTGAAGACGAGGCTCAGGATTCGTCGGGAGTCCAGCAGCGGTTGATTGCTCTTTTGAGCGGAAAACATAAAAATCTTGTAAGATGCGGAGATATTAATCAGGCAATTACAACAACTTTTTCTAACGCTGATGTGGAAGGTTTCAGGAACTTTATAAAAACTGCGGATAAAACTGTTGAGATGAACCATTCACAAAGATGCACACAGGATGTTATGACGCTTGCTAACAGGCTTGTGGATTTCGGGAATAAAATTTTACCAAAAGCGTTTTTTACAAGTTATATGCACGGAGTTGAGGGGAAAAATCCTGTAAGCGAAAATGCAATATTTTCAAAGGTTTTTGAAAACACTTTTGCGGAGCGGAATTTTATTCTGAAAGAAATAAAAAATATCCTTACCCGAAACAAAGATGCGACAATCGGAATACTTTTGAGAAATAATTATCAGGTGGCATCATGGGCGGAATTTATTAATAATGCCGGATTAAAAAGTATTACAAGAAGTGAATCTCTTGGACAAAAAGGCGTATTTAATACGATATTTTCAATTCTGAAATTTATCCGGAATCCGTTTGATAACGAGGTTGTTGTCTCAACTTACGAGACACTTTCGGATTTAGGCTTTTATAAGCAGCGTTTGCAGCTGGAAATCAGGGCTTCTGAAACACCTTTTATTAAAAAGGACGGAGACGAGATTGAATCAAATGACCTTGCGCAATTCTTGTGGGATATGCAATACTGGCTGAATTCTTCTACACTTCCGCTTGAAGAGCTTGTAATCAGAATCGGACTTTTTTATTACACAAGCGATATTGAAAAATCAAATGTGTATTTGATTGCAACTCTTGTCAAACGAATAAGTTCGAAAGCAAAATTTGACCTGACTCTCCAGAGACTGGAAGAGATTTCTAAAAAGCCTACCTTGAGCGGATTTAAGTTCTTCTCTGAAGAAGAGGATAAAGACGCTATGAAGGGTAAAGTTCAGATAATGACTCTTCATAAATCCAAAGGAGATGAGTTTGAGTATGTATTTTTGCCGGAGATGGCAGAAAAGAACTTGTCTATTGATGCAGAAAAAGCAAAAACAAAATCTTCTACGGTATTTATGGAAGAAGTAAGAGGATTTAATCCGGCTTATAAAAAGAAAACGGAGCTTGAATTAAGAGAATTTAACTCTGAAGAAAGTTTAAGGCTCTTATACGTTGCAATCACCCGGGCGCAGAAGAAACTTTATATAACGACTTCCGCCAAAGCCAAAGGCTGGGGCAACAAAGAAGCCGAGCAGGAGCCGAGTGTAATTTTTGAAAATGTTTTATAGAAGAGAGGTATTGTTATGCACTGGATGTTTTTATTTATAGCGGGATTATTTGAGATTAGCTGGGCTGTCGGGCTAAAGTTTTCGCACGGGTTTACGCAGCTAATACCATCAGTATTAACTGTAGCCGGCATGGTTGCAAGTTTTTATTTTTTATCACTTGCTCTTAAAAATCTTCCTCTCGGGACTGCTTATGCCGTCTGGACAGGAATCGGGACTATAGGAACTGTAATTTTCGGAATAGTATTGTTTAAAGAACCTGTAACCGCAATGCGGCTTATATGTATTGCACTTATTATAAGCGGAATTACCGGACTAAAATTAATTACACACTAAATATCGGGTATTATTCCTCAAAATCAAATAATGTTTTCATCGGAATCCCTAAAGAATCGGCTATTGCTTTAGCGGTTGATACAGTTAAATCGCTTTTTACAATTTCAACAAGGCTTATCATAGAGCGGGAAACAGAATCCGACTCAAGGTCTTCCTGAGTAAGTCCGCGTTCTTTTCTGAGCCGCTTTAAGTTCTTTGCAAATTTTTGTAAATATTCCTTGTTCACAATTTAATTGTTAGTTATACTAGTAATATTCACAACTAGCTATACTAGCATGTACGGGCGGGGGATATGAAAAAGAAAACATTACTGATTGACTTAGACGGTGTTTTAAATACTTATAAGGGAGATTATGAAAAAGATTATATTCCGCCGGCATTGGCAGGAGCAAAAGAGTTTTTGGAGCTTCTGTCACGGGATTTTTGTGTGAAAATTTTTACTTCAAGACAGCTTGTGTTTGCAAAAAAGTGGGTGGAAGCAAACGGATTAGAAAGCTATATTGATGAAGTTACCAATGAAAAACAGCCGGCATGGCTGATAATTGACGATAGGGCATTGACTTTTAACGGGGATTATACCGATATTTACAATAAGATAATAAATTTTAGCGTCTGGTATAAAAATTAATTTATATATTGTATGCAATAAATCTGCAAAGCTCTATAATTTTTTCCGGATAAATTCCTATTATAAGAGTTATAGCAGTTGTTACAACAAGTACAAATTTTTGTGAAAATACCGGTGTAAGTACAGGAACTTCCGTATTTTTGTCGCATCTTTCAAAAAGCGGGAGAAGGATTTTTAAGTAGTAGAAAAGTGCAACGACTGTCAGAATAAGAAGAGCAAGCAAAAACGGAATAAACCTTAGACCGGAACTTGCAATGGCTGTAAACAGATAGATTTTAGCAATAAAACCCGAGGTTATCGGGAAGCCTGCAAGTGCAATTATTGAAAATGCATAAGCGCCTGTAAGCCCGTGGTTATTGTAAAATATTCCTTTAAAACTTTCTGCATTCATATCGTGTTTGTCAGAACAAATGTTCAAGAAAGCAAAAGCAGCTATATTCATTAAAACATAGCACATCAGATAAAATATAACAGTCGAGAGGTTATAAACTGATACAAGACAGGCTGCAAGCAGAACATAAGAAGAGTTTGCCGAAGCCGAGCAGGCTAAGATAACTTTTACGTTACTTTCTTTTACAGCGTAAGTATTTGCCCAGAGAGCAGTGATAAGCGCAATAATTGCAACGGCATAAGTTAATTCAAAACTGTTTGAAAGCGGAAAAACCAGAAGCCTGCATAAGATTCCGAATATTGCAAGTTTTGGTATTGTTGATAAAAACGCCAGAACAGAAGTTTCAGTTCCTTTATAAACATCAATTACCCAGTTTGCGAACGGAAATACCGCCAGTTTTGAAATTACTCCGAGAACTATCATTATTGCAGAGATTGAATACATAATAGAAGGCGGCTGACTCATAACAATTTCATATATTTGTGACAAATTAATCGAGCCTGTGATTCCATAAAGGTAAGAGACTCCGAACAGAAAAACCCCCGTAGAAACAGCAGAGGTCAGCAGGTACTTAAAAGCAGCTTCTTTTGAGTGATAACCTTTAGCGGAAGCAATAAGAAAATAAGTAGAAAAGCTCAAAAGCTCAATTAAAACAAATAGGGTTAGAAAGTCATTGGCAGATATTACATTCATTGCGCCGAATATTGCACAAAGAAGAATTGCCTGAAAAGTATAGGCGTTTCCTTTAATGGTTTTGATATGCTGCCTTGTAAGAAGTGCAACCAGAAATCCGCATACGAGTATTAAGAAATCAAACAATAGCGTATAGCTGTCAGACATAATTGAGTTTTTGAAGGCAAAATACTGCGGCTCTGTCTGAACCGT
This sequence comes from uncultured bacterium, assembly GCA_949296355.1. Classification (GTDB taxonomy): domain Bacteria; phylum Cyanobacteriota; class Vampirovibrionia; order Gastranaerophilales; family Gastranaerophilaceae; genus CAG-196. The sequence continues at coordinate 8,175 of CASFPS010000006.1, forward strand.
AGATAATAGGATTATGCTTAAAGATATCCCGAGAACGGAGATGAGTCTTGCGTATCTGTATAATCTTGGTGATAAAACCATGCTTAATACCAGCTGCAAAATTATGAATCCTGCAAGTGATATTTGCGGCAGTAAAATATTAAATATATCGTTTAGCATTTTGAACCTTTCTTTTTTTTAGTGAATAGTGAGGAGTGAATAGTGAATAGATATTATATCTTATTATCAAATTCAGCTTTTATCAATGTAGGTTGGGTGAAACCCAACATTAACGTTGTTCTCAGTCACTTAATCCTTCAGTCACCAATACCTCCCTACCCTACCATTCCAAGCAATGTTCCCGGGAAGATTCCGAAAATTATAAGCCCTGCAAGGACTGATGCCAGAACTATAAATTCGTGTACAGTTATGTCATTAACTTTTTCAAACTCTGCAGGAAGCTCTCCGAAAAAGCTTTTGTGAAGGAATTTGAGCATATAGCAGGAACTTATTATAAGGAGCGGAAGCGAGAATACCGAGACGAATTTTAAAACGTCAGAAAAATCTGCCTGCATAGCGCCAAGTATTGTTAAGATTTCACTTACAAACGGGGCGAATGCCGGAATTCCTATAGAGGCTAAAACAATTACTGTAGCAAAACCGAAGAGGCGCGGCATAACGACAGCAATTCCGGATAAGGTATTGATATCCCGCGTTTTGCATCTTAAATAAACTATTCCGGCTACCATAAACAGACCGCAGGTTACGAGTGCGTGAGCTACCATGTGGAAAACCGAAGCTGAAAGCCCGATCCGGTTTATTGCGCATAAGCCTAAGAGAATAAGCCCCATATTTGAAATGCTTGAATACGCTACGATTCTTTTTATATCAGTCTGAGCGTAAGCTACGAATGCTGTATAAATTATATTTATTATGGCAAATATTGCAAGGATTGGCGCTATTGTGATAAAAGCGTCCGGAAGAGTTTCATAATTAAAACGGAATATCCCGTATGCGCCTGTTTTCAATAGAATCCCCGCAAGAATCATACTGACCGGTGTCGGCGCGTTTGTATGCGCATCCGGAAGCCAGGTGTGAAGCGGAATTATCGGGAGTTTTACGCCGAATCCGATAAGCAGACAGACAGCTATAATGTTTTGAATATATTCAGGTATTCTTGAAGCGTTAATATCTGTAAAACTTGCGGATAGAATGCCGTTTGAAATAAAGTTGTAGTAATGCAGCAGCAAAATTCCGAGGAGCATTACCATGCTGCCTGAGAAAGTAAACAACACAAACTTGATTGCGGAATTTTGCGCCCTCTTTTCTTCATCTTCTGTCTCAGAGCCTTTCCATTTACCCCCACCGGAGGCAGAGATATTTGTAGGTTTTACTTCAATCCCCTTCCATTTACCCCCTATTAAGAAGTAGGCAGGGATTAGTTCTAATTCCCAGAACAGGAAGAACACAAACATATCTGCAGATGTAAATATACCTAAAATAGCGCTTTCAAGCAGAAAGAGCATTGAATAATAGAACTTATGGTTTGCTCTTATGTTGAATTTGCTTGCAAAAGATGAGAGGAGAAAAACAAACGATGTGAGCATTACAAGAATCATTGAGATATTATCAATTCTGAATGCGAATTTGATACCGACAGACTGAACCCAGTCAAGCCCGAAAAAGTGAATCTGGCTTGTGTACGGGTTTGCCGGATCAAAGAATGCCAGCATAAGAATTGAATACAGGAAATGAAATCCGAAAACAGATTTTGAGAATCTTCTCACAACAATTTCATTTTTTGTAAACAGCGGTGATATCACGAACATTGATACCACAAGCGGCATAAATATTAAAAACGGTATTGATAAAAGTTTTTCCATATTTCTCCTTTAGCTCATCTGATTTATCATTACAGTATATCCGATTATTACCAGACATAGAACAATTGTTACAATAATAAACGCGTACGCATTGTAAGTCTGGACATTTTTAGTTTGCAGCTTTCCGCCCCATTCCGAAAGTTTTTTTGCCCCGGAGGCAGTGAGTGCTGCAGCTTTATTCATAATGTTTGTTTCCATCCAGTTTACGGTTTTTACTCCGGATTTTGCGAACCATATCAGCGGTCTATAATCTGCAAGTATTTTTACATCTATAAAATTTGCAGTATTTGATATAAAATCATATATTTTTGTCAGGATGTTATTGTAGAATTTTTCAAGAAGTCGCGGTGTATTTGAAAATTTTGTAAGCAGATTTTTCGTATGCAGGAAATATACTGCCGCCCATCCTGTGAGTGCTGCCCAGAAGGGTTCTGCAACTTTATATGAAACTTTTTCCCTTATAAAGAAATAGAAAAGAATGTTCAAGATAAACAAAAACGCAATCGGAATATATTCAAATGTGTCAATTCTGTTTACGAGCGTTTTATCTTTTATCATGACAATAGAAATTCTCATAATGTAGAAAGCTGTCATAAAGGCAGTTATACAGTACAAAACAGAAAGAATTGTATTTCCGCCGAGTGAGGCGAACAAAAATTCTTTGGAGACGACTCCGGAGAAAATAAGCCCGGAAAGACTCAGCCCGCCGAGAAGGAAAGTAAAATAGTTAACATAATTTTCGATTTTTTCGAGCGACAGGAAGAGCATTGATTTAATAAATGCGTGCGCGATAAGAAAAATTAATGCAGCTTTTATGTTAAGAATTCCGACTGCCAGAAATATCAGCCCGAGATTTGCGGAAGTCGAATAGGCAAGGACTTTTTTGGGATGGGTTTCAATTGCGGCAAGGATTGAACAAATGAGCGCCGTTAAGATTCCAAGCCCTGAAATTATGTACATCAAAGGCTCTTCAAGTGTAAATACCGGAACAAGTCTTATCAATAAATAAGCCCCTGCAACAACCATTGTTGCCGAATGCAGAAGAGCACTTACCGGAAGCTTTGCCTCCATTGCGTCCTGAAGCCAGGTATAAAAAGGAAACTGGGCGGATTTTACCGCAGCGCCTGTTATAAACAGAGCACAAATCAGGTAATAAAGCGGGGTTGAAGTGTATGCAGACAGTATGGTTGAGATTGCGTTCATATCATCAAACGAAAGTGTTGCAAAAGTTAAGTTTCCGCCATACGAAAACATTATGTATGAAGAAAATATAATAGCTGCAATTAAAGCCGTGTCTCCGACTCTGTTCATCAAAAATACGCGTCTTGAAGCTTCTGATTTTTCTTTGTTTTTGTAGTCAAACCCTATAAGCAGATATGACATAACTCCTACGAGTTCCCAGAAAAAGTACATCTGGAAAAGATTCGGGCTGAATAGAAGCCCTGCCATAGAGAAGTTAAACATATTGAGGTATGCAAAAAATCTGTACCTTTTAGGTTCGTCTTTCATATAAGTTACAGAGAATAATTGCACGAAAAAGCTTACAAGAAATAGAACAAGCGCTATTATCAATGAGAGTTTATCAATATGCAAGCCAAATTCAAGCGAAAATTTTCCGATTTTTATAAACGGAAGGGTCTGTTCTACAACAGTATCAAGTTTTATCAAGCTTACCGAACACATCAAAGCCCCGAGAAAAGATGAAAGCAGGGTTAGAAGGTATATAATTTTATTGTTTACATAAACGGCAAAAAATCTCGCGCCCATGATTATTAGAAATATCCAGAGCGGAAGCAGAAGTATTAAATATATGTTGTCTAAAATCAAGTTTTGTCCTTTCTTTTCAGTGAATAGTGAATAGTGAGCAGTGAATAGTGAATAGGAATTTAAATAGATACTTTTTTAATGTAGGTTGGGTTTATCAACCCAACAATAACATCTATTCACTATTCACTGCTCACTATTCACTACCCTACAACTCATTAAATCTCTCAATACAATCACTCTCCTTTTTCTGATACATAAGATAGAAGAGGTATAGTGCAACTGCAAGCTCTACTGCTCCTAAACCTACATAAAACAGTGATATAACATATCCGTCAAATTTCATATTGTCGCAAAATGCTGCAAACGTGATGAAATTGATATTTACCCCGAGAAGCATAATTTCTATAGAGATTAAAACTTTAATCACATTTTTTACAATAACCGAGCCGAGAAGCCCAATCAGAAACAAAAGAAGCCCGATTGATAAATAATGATACATTGTTATTTCCATTATACCCTGCTCCTTCCTTTTTTGTGAACCCTAAGCATTCCAATCCCTGCTATAACTATTGTTAAAAGCAAAGATACAAGCTCAAATGCCCATACATAATCAATAAATAATGCTCTTGCAAAAGTCCTTATTGTATCAAACGCATTTACCTGCAAGACTTCCGACGCTCTGAATGTGTCCGGCATGATGACAAGAGACATCATTGTCAGATAAACAAACGCAAGAATAAAAATTCCTGCAAACAGAGGCAAATAAAACGCAAAAGTTCTTTTGGTCTTATTCTTAGTTTTTTCACCGCCGAACATTATTGAAAGCCCGATAAGAACCGGAACAGCAAAACCGTATATTGCAGCCTGAATTATTGCATTGTATTCAGAACCTAAAACATAGAAAAACAACGCTCCGAAAAAGAAAACAACAACGGACGAAAGAAGCGAATATACAACGTTTTTTGCAAACAGACAAAGCAGCGCAAAAACTATTATAAAGGCGGAGGATAAGTAAAAAATTACAGGATTATCAATCATTCGAACCTCCTTTATAACAAAGTGTCAAATCTTTTTTGTCGTCGGATGCCAGTTCATATTCTTTTGTCATTTTGATAGCACCTTTCGGACAGTAATAGGAACAGTTTCCGCAAATTATGCACTTCTTTAAATCAAATTTGTATTCAATAACTTTTCCGTTTTCGTCTTTTTTAATACTTATTGCGCCCGACGGACAAACCATCTGACATATTCCGCATCCGATACAGCCGCTTACTTCCGGCTTCCCCCTGAAAACATCGTTCAAAATTCTTTTCTTTTCCGGATATTCAAGAGTAACAGGACGTTTAAACAAGTGTTTAAAAACGACAAACATACCTTTTATTAAATTTATTGTTCCTTTTATTATCATTTACCCTCGTTTGTTAGTTTTATTGTCTGTTTTTTTAAGTTATTGTCAGGTGAAGCCTGACCTACCCTTCTCAATCACTCAGTCACTTAATCACTTAGTCACTCACTCTTACCCCCCTGCTCCTGCAAATTTTATTATCACCGCAACAAATAAATTTAAAATAGACAGCGGCAGCAGATACACCCAGGAGAACTTGATTAAGTCAAATGACGCGAGCCTCGGGAGTGTTGCTCTTATCCAGATTATTATAAATACAATAACAGAAGCTTTTAATAAAAGCCAAAAAGCCTGCTCAAAATAGATTAAAAATGATGAGCCGAAAAGGTATTTACCAAACGGTGAAAGATATCCGCCCAGAAACAGAATTGAAATAAACATTGCGTTTGCAAAAAGCATTGCGTATTCGCTCAGATAAAATATTGCAAATCTCATGCCGGAATACTCTGTATTATATCCGCAAACCAGTTCGCTTTCTGCTTCCGGAAGGTCAAACGGGCAGCGGTTGAGTTCTGCTAAAATGCAGATAAAAAGAATTATAAACCCGAGAATGCCCGGAAATATAAACCAGCCGGAAAACCACCATTTTGAAGTCTGGGCAAGAGTAATTCCCGTGAGGTTCATAGAGGAGGCAAGAACAACAACAGACAGAATTACAAAGGTTATAGGAAGTTCATAGCTCAAAACCTGCGCAATACTTCTTGCGGCGCCAAACAGGGAATATTTGTTATTGCTTGCCCAGCCGGCTAAAAATACACTTAGAACCGGAAAAGCTGCAAGAATAAGGTATAAAATAACATTTGTACTTGTATTGACAAAAGTAAATTCAGCACTATATGGAATTATTCCTAATGCTGCAATTATCGGTACAAACACGAGAACCGGCGCAAGGTTGAATAGAAATCTGTCAGCTTTATCCGGTGTGATATTTTCTTTGCACAAAAGCTTAAAAGCATCGGCAAGAGTCTGCAAAAGCCCCCACCATCCGACTCTGTTCGGACCTTTTCTCTGGGTGAAAAATCCGAGAAGCTTTCTCTCAGCAAGTACCAGCCCGAGAACAACAACAAGAAGCGCTATTGCAATTATACAAAACGGTATAAAATAATACGTGATATCTCCGAAAAGTTTCGGAATATTGTGTCTCTGTAAAAATTCTATGTAGAGGAAATAAAGATAATTCATTATTTATCCACCTCCGGCAGGATTATATCAAGCGAACCGGCTATTGCTATAGCGTCATTCAGGTATTCTCCGACGAGAAGCTTTCTCAAAAGGTTAACTGAATAATAAGATCCGGTTCTCCATTTTAACCTGTAAGGCTCTTTTTCTCCGTAAGAGCGGACAAAGCAGCTTGCAATTCCTCTCGGGGCTTCTATATCCGCAAAATAGTCGCCTTCCGGAAGCTTCATATTTACAGGATTAATTAATTTCTGTTCAAGCGCCGGAGCTTTTTTTAAGTAATCAAGTGCCTGACGTACAATTTTCATACTCTCTTTGATTTCCAGAATCCTTGCCCTGTACCTTGCCATTGAGTTTTTTTCTTTTAAGATAACTTTTCCTATGTCAAACCCGCTGTACAAACTATCCTGAAATCTTGTGTCAAAATCCGCTCCGCTTGACCTTAAATTGACTCCAGTTATTGAATAATTAAGCGCGGTTTCTTTTTCTAAAATACCTTTATTTACGACTCGTCTTATAAAAATCGGGTTTTTTTCAATAAGATTTTCGTAATCCTTAAGCTTTGACGGCAAAATTGATAATATTTCATCAACATCTTCAAGATAATCAATATCTCTTCTTACACCGCCGAAGACGAAATAATTATACATCATCCTTTGACCGGAAATCTTTTCAAAATATCTCAGAATCATTTCCCGCTCGCGGAATGTATAGAAAAACGGCGATGTTGCTCCCAGATCCATTAAGAACATTCCAATCCAGAGCAGGTGGGAAGAAATTCTGTTAAGCTCCAGAAGCATAACCCTGATTGCACGAACTTTTTGAGGAATTTCAACCTCAAGCGCTTTTTCAACAATCCGGCATAAAAGCTCTGAATAAAAGAAACCTGCAAGATAATCAATTCTGTCAACAGTCGGAAGATACTGAATATAAGACATTTTCTCCGCCATTTTTTCCATCCCGCGGTGAAGATATCCGATATCCGGCTCGCAGGATAATATTTTTTCTCCGTCCAGTTCCAGAAGGAGTCTTAAAACCCCGTGCGTAGACGGATGCTGCGGTCCGAGATTCAGTTTAAGCGTTGTCGTTGTTGTCGTCATTCCAGCACAACCTCGTATCGTCCTGTACATAATCTTTTCTTAAGGGATGTCCGTCCCAGCATTCCGGCATGTAAAGCCTCTTCAAGTTGTCGTGTCCCTTAAATTTTATCCCGAATAAATCGTATATCTCATTTTCGTCAGCTTCTGCCGATTTAAATATATCAACAATACTTTCCGCTTCATCTTTAACACAAACAGAAATAAGCAGGCTTTCTTCATCTACGGTTGAATATAAATTGTAGACAAGTTCAACCATTCCGTCTCTGTTATGAATTGCAATTATCTCTTTCAAGATATCGTAAGGATAATTATCAGTAACAAATTTTATGACATCGTGAAGTCTCGATTTTATTAATATTTTACTCCCCCGAAGCTCACAATTCGCGAAAACTTCGCTGAATTTATTCCAATCCATCATGACCTCCTTTTTTGATAAGAATACCTTCATCCTCAACAAGTTTTAAGTCATGTGAATTTACAAACTCTTTTCTCGTAAGAATTGATTCTTTTTTTATTTTATTTTGTAATTTTCTTATAGCGTCTAATAAAGCTTCCGGACGCGGCGGACACATAGGAAGATAAATATCAACAGGGATAATTTTATCAATTCCTCTTATAACAGAATAAGAAGTATCAGCGAACATTCCTCCACCGCAAGTGCAGGCGCCCATTGCTATTACGTATTTAGGTTCTGCCATTTGCTCATATAATCTCTGTAAAACGGGCGCCATCTTGTGTGTAATAGTTCCCGCGCAAATGAGTAAGTCAGCCTGTCTTGGAGAGCCGCGGAAAACTTCGGAGCCAAAACGCGCAATATCGTTATCTGAAGCAACTGTCTGCATCATCTCTATTCCGCAGCATGAGGTTGCAAAAGTCAGCGGCCAGAGTGAATTTGCTCTGCTCTGATTGAGAATAAAATCTATTGAGGTTAGGATAATACCCGGGATTCCGGAGGAAAATCTGTTTTCAGCCATACTATTCCCCCCACCTCAAGATTTTTTTGTCTATTGCAAAATACAGCCCGAATAAAAGAAGAGCTACAAAAATAAATGCTTCAATTATTGCAAATAATCCCAGCTCGTTTACAAATACGGCAAATGGATAAAGAAAAATCGTTTCTATATCAAAGATTAAAAAGAGCACTGCATAATTGAAATATCTTATATCAAACTGTATTCTTGCATCATTGATTGGCTTAATACCGCATTCATATATGGAATTTTTGACAGGTGTTTTTTTCTTGTACTGACATACAAAACCGGCTATCACCATTGCTATTGCAAAAAGTGCAGATAGTAGTATGAATACTGCTAAACAAACAAGTTCTTTCACCGGCAAAACTCCTCTTTTTATTATTGTACTAAAAAATTATCTGATATAATAGATATTATTATATAATGTTAAGATGAATTATATGGGACGATTGATTAGATTTTTTTTAGCTGTATTAATAATTTTTGTTTCAATTTCTCCTTCCTATTGTGCTCTAAAGGGAAAGCTTGATTATCAAATACCTGTTGATTATACAAATCTTTCGGAGGAGGAATTGGATTCAAAAGCCGGAGTTTATTACAATCTTGCTTTAAAGACTTATAACGGCAAAATCAATGATGAAATGACATCAGCCTTAAATTTGTATGCAATTTTGTGTAACAAAAATCCGAAAAGTATTTTCTACAAAACAAGGCTTGGAACTCTCTACGACATAATCGGCAAAGATAGGTATGCAAAAGGGTGCTTTTACGCCGCAATAGGTGTTGATAAAAGTCAGCCAGAGCCGTTTTTCAGACTGGGCGAATTTTATTACAGAAGAGAGCGCTACAAACACGCGTTAAAGATGTATAAAATTGCTTATACAAAAGGGTATCAGGGGCATTATGATACACTTTATAAAATCGGGGATATTTATGAAAAACTCGGAGATACGGAAGCAGCTTTAAAATATTTGAAACTCGCTTCACAAAAGAGCCCGAACTCTGAGCTGGACAGCAAAATCCTTAGAGTTGAAAACGCAAATCAAATAAATAAAGAGTATTATTCAGACACAAGAATAAGGCTTATTGAAAGATAAAAACTTACTGATTTGTAAGCTTATTAAAATTGTCCAGATAAGTCTGCGCAAGTTTCGGCTTGTTTAACTGTTTGTAAACATAAGCTAAATTGTAATGAAATTCCGGAATATCGGATTTTAACATTATTGCTTTGTTTAAATTTGTTTTCGCTTTCTTTATCTCGCCGAGCTTGATGTAGGTACAGGCTAGGTTATACAAAATATACGGATTTTCTTTGTTTAATGATGCCGCTTTTTTGTAATTTTGAACCGCCATATTAAGCTGGTTATTTTGTGCGTAATAATTTGCAAGATTGTAATAAGCTTTATAGTATTTTGAATCTACGGAAATTGCTTTCTGGTACATAAAAACCGCATTGTCTTTTTCGCCTTTATCTTCCAGAACATTCCCCAAAATCAGCCAATCCTGCGCGGAACGCTCTTTTTCGTTGATTTGAAGAATTAAATCCATAGTTTTCTGGTAATTATTATCGATATAGAACGCGGTAGCCTGCTTTGATAAGTCTTCTGAAGCGAAGCAAACTGTTCCTGCAAACAATAAAGCTGTAATTAAAAATCTCTTCATAATTAGATTATATGAAAAAATTAAACTTTAATCAAACAAAACGGAAATGTTATAAAGTAAGTCAACAAGAGAAGTAGTGTGGAGCTTGCTCCACAAGAGTTATGTAAGTTATTGTCTGGCTAAAGCACGACCTATTTACTAAGTACTTCTAACCCCCTCCCTAGCCCTCCCCGTTGGAGAGGGAATGCGCGCTGATGTTCAATTTGTTTAGAAATATAGGTCAGGTTTTACCTGACAATAACTTTTGGTGGGAACGCTGACGCTTTTCCCACCCTACGCCTACACTGACTACCATATAACAATTTCTAACAGCGGCGAAGCCCTCCCGAGCGTTTTTAGCGAGGGGCAATGTGCGGGCTTTGCCCGCAACAGCCGTTTAATCCTATGCTCGAAGAGCATTCATAACAACAAGGTTTCTTCTTTTTTGCTTCGTTTTTTCTTCTTTGAAAAAAAAATAGAATAGTAGGTTGGGCATACTTGCCCAACATTAACTAAATGGATTGCCGTGAAAATCAAAGATTTTCTCGCAATGACAGTTAATGGATTGCCACGGCGCTCACGCGCCTCGCAATGACGGCAAGCTTGCAGTGTCGCCTACCAGCCTAATACATTTACCCCTGCCGTCATTCTGAACCCAATAATAATCCAGGGGTGAAGAATCTCTTTAACTATTCCAAACTTATCGGTCAAAAATCTAACAATCATTTACAATTTATTGAAATCATTTTTTATAAATGATAGTATAAATTATGAAGAGAATTAGAGGAGTAATTTATGGTCTGTTTAACATCAAACAAAATTGATACTAAACTCGTATCAGAAGCATTGAAAGTATTAGGAAAAGATAATTTTGCACTTATTATTCACGGAAGCAGCTTCCCGTCAAAAGAAGGTCAGGATACCGGATTCGGAACTTTTAATTCCGAAGGCGGACATGAATTGATTGATTATGCTCACGGAATATTTAATGCTCTGCAGCTTGGACCTGCCGGAAAAACAAAGAGTTCTGACTCGTCTCCTTATACAGGAACAATTTTTTCCGGCAACCCGTTGTTTATAGACTTGAAGCAGTTAACAGAAAAGAAGTGGGATAATATACTGTCTCAGGAAACTTTTGAAAAAGTTGTTGCAGGAAACCCTAATCAAAATAAGGGAAGAACTGCTTATTCTTATATAATGAAAGCTCAAAATGAAGCTTTAAAAGAAGCCTGGGGTAATTTTAAGGAAATTCACGGCGGACTTTTCGGCTCTCCTATTAAGAAAGATTTTGACAAGTTTAAAAAAGAAAACAGTTTCTGGCTTGATAATGACTCTTTGTATGAAGCGCTTTCTATAGAAAATGATAATGACTTCTGGTATACGTGGAAAAACGAAACAGATAAAAAGTTAATGAACCCTAAATCAGAAGAAGAAAAGAAAGCTTATGCGCAGAGAATTGAAGAAATCAGGGATAAATACTCTGATGAGATAGAATTCTACAAGTTCTGCCAGTTTGTTTTAGAAAAACAGAATGAAGAGACAAAGAAATACGCATTATCAAAAGGAATAAAAATGATTGCAGACCGTCAGGTTGCATTCTCTGACAGAGATGCATGGGCATATCAGTCATTATTCTTGGAAGGCTGGTATCTGGGCTGTCCTCCGGATTATTTCTCAAAAGACGGTCAGGCATGGGGATTCCCTGTAATGGATCCGGATAAAATGTTTAACTCTGACGGCTCTTTAGGCGAAGGCGGAGTTTTGATGAAAAATCTTTACAAAAAGATGTTCAAAGAAAATCCGGGCGGTGTCAGAATTGATCACATTGTTGGTTTAATCGACCCTTGGGTATACAAAATCGGTAAAAAACCAAAATGTGAAGAAGGTGCCGGCAGATTGTACTCTTCTCCTGAACATCCGGAACTTTCAAGATACGCTATTGCAAAAATGGAAGATTTAGACACAACTCTTGAAGCTGACAAAGAAAAAAGAGTTAAAACTCTATCAGAAGAACAGATTAAACTTTACGGCAGATTGATTGAAAAAATCGTTATAGCTGCTGCAAAAGAATGCGGTCTTGATAAAAACGCAATTGTCTGCGAAGATCTGGGAACGCTTACAAATCCTGTTGATGCAGTTATGAAAAAATACGAGCTTCAGGGTATGCGCCTGACCCAGTTTGTTGTTCCTGAAAAACCTGAACACCCATACAGATGTAAAAATATAACAGAACATGTTTGGAACATGGTCGGAACACATGACAATAACCCGATTGAAATGTGGGCAGAAAGTATGATAAATACGCACGAAGGTTATTTGCATGCAAAGAATCTGGTGGAAGATTTGTTTGCGGAAGCTGATAATAAGGATGATATTATTGTCAGATTGACCCAGGATAAAGACTATTTGAAGTTTGTGAAAATAACGGAAATTTTTGCTTCAAAGGCAAGAAATGTTCAAATGTTCTTTACTGACTTCTTCCGGATTAATGATGTGTATAACAGACCTGGAACATCAGGCGATCAAAACTGGTCACTCAGACTTCCTAATAACTACAAAGAACTTACACCGATTGATTTGCATGCAATTCTGAAAGCTGCAATTATTGCAAGAGGAAAAGAGTTTGCGTCAAAACATGCGAGTCTGATTGAAAAATTGTCATAAGTTTTGAATTTTGTTGAAATTTGCCGGTATTTATACCGGCAAATTTTTTATTGTAAAATGTTGCACAAAGAATTTTTATATTTTTTAGATGCAAAATATTATTGCGGGTCGAGGCATTTTGATGTATTATAAACTGTATGAGAAAACACGTTATAGCTTATCTGCATACGCACTGGGACAGAGAATGGTACAGGGAATTTGAAGTATTCAGACTCCGCTTATTAAGAGTTTTTGATAATGTTCTGGATATGCTTTCAAAAAATAAGATTCCTTGTTTTTATTTTGACGGTCAGACAAGCGCTTTAGACGATTATCTTGAAATGCGCCCGCAAATGCGCGATCTTGTTTTGATGTTTATCAAACAGAAGAAGTTGTTTGTCGGACCTTTTTACTGTCTTGTTGATGAATTTTTGACCGATAAAACTGTCTTTGAGAAAAATCTTGAAATCGGACTTAAGGAAGCTCAAAAATACGGATGTAAAGATTTTATCGGATATCTGGCAGATACTTTCGGACATTCTCAGAATATTCCGGAAATCTTAAGAGACTACGGAATTGATAAATGCATTGTATGGCGCGGCTGCGGGGATTTCCCGTCCGAGTTTTCATGGTGCGGAATGGATACTGTAAATCTTGTGAGGGGATATTTTAATGATGTTTTCTCTATAAATGCGCCGGTTGAGAAAAAGGCTGAATTATTAAAAAGCAATCTGGATAAAATTGCCGCAAAATCCGGAAATGTTCTTCTGCTTCCGATAGGTGCCGATCATCTCGGGGTAGAAACAGATATTGATGACCAGATTAAGGCTGTCAACGAACTTCTGAAAGAAGATTATTATATACGCCTCGGTTCGCCTTTTGACTACTTTAAAAGAGTCGGTGACAGGTTCAAAGAATTTGAGTGGAATGACGAAATAAGAGACAATTCCAAAACTTTTACGCTTCAGGGGTGTTATTCTTCAAGACTGGATTTGAAGAGAGAAAATGTGGAATGCACATACCTTATGGATTTAGCTTCCCGTTTTGTCAGACAGCAAAAAGAGACTGCTTATGATACAACACTTGAATACGCTTACAAAATGCTGATTCAAAATCAAGCACACGACAGTATTTGCGGGTGTTCAGCCGATGATGTGCATTCTGAAAACTTAACAAGATATAAAAAAATTAAGCAGGTTGCAAATACAATCATTAATGAACTTAAGTTCAAAAACCATTTTGAAGAAAAGAAAATTTTAAACCTTTCAGGGCGTGAATTTACAGGTGTTGTTGAATTTAAATCCGCCAAAAAAATCGAAGGTTACGACCGGATTGATTTTGAGAAAGGTTTTGATGAATACCTGCTTGCAGACACTCAAAGGATTCCTGTTACGGAAGATTATACAAATATTTATACATATTTAGCTTCTGTTGAGAACTTGAAGCCGGATGAGGTTGAATACCTCATGCCTGCAATAAATCAGACTGATTTACAGGTTACAAACACTTCACTTGAAAATTCTAATATGTGTTTAAAAATTGAGAACGGGAAAATCTTTGTTAACGGTGTGGAGTTTTCACTAATAGATTTTGCAGATTTAGGAGACAGTTATAATTTCGGACCAAAAGCTGATGATAACGGTACGGAATTTAGAGTTTTGCGTTCAAAAATTGCATTGAATACCCCTTCAAGAGCCTCATTGAAAATAGATTTTGAAGGTGCCTGGGATGTTATATCACTCATTGTAAGCTTAGATAAAAAAGCAGCCTTTCTGCATTTCAAATTTGACTGGATAAATTCCCAGAAAAATCATCTGCTTACTGCAGCTTTCAGACTTAGAAATCCAATAAGAGAAGTTTTTTCAGAAGATATGAACCAGCTTATTAAGCGCGAGTTTGAACCTGATTATGACATAAGAAAGGATCTTCCGACTGAAAAAGGCATAGAAGTTAAAAACAATACTGCCCCTATGCAGCGTGGATTTTTAATTGATGAAGAAGGGAATAATCTGGGATGTGTTACAAAAGGTTTAACGCAGTATGAAGTTTTTCAAAACAGGATTTATATTCCGGTATTAAGAGCAACAGGAGTAATTTCTAATCCGCAGAATCCTGCCAGAACAACGCCTGCAGGACCGCCCATAGAAGTAAATTCTCTTCAGCAAATCGGAAAAACTACAGCGGAATTTTACGTATTTTTCGGAAACCATAATGCATTTAATGATGTATTAAATCAGGTTTACAACTACATTGTTGTCTAGGTTTTTATACCCTGTTGAATTTTACTGTTATTGAATACATTTGCAATTGAATCGGTTTTTTGTTGTACAAGTTTGTTATTTTTACCTTTAAACGGATATTTTATCATAGCCCAGAGCTGCCCCGGCGTGATTTTTTCATCTTTACCGATTTTGGAGTATTCCTTACATTTTCCGATATATGCAACAAGATAATCCAGCTGCAGTTCGCCGGATGAATTTCTGAAGCGGGTAATTGTCATCCCTTTACTTATGTTTTTCATCCCGGGAACATCAGGGTTTTTCTCTGCCCATCTTTTTGCTTCTGTAAGTCCGGCATTCGCCAGTTGGAACAGCCCGTTATAGATTCCGTTTTTAGATTTTGGATTTAATTTTGATTCTCCCGCAAAAATAGCTATAACTTCATCCATAGCCTGTTCTTTCGGAGAAGAATAATTTTCTCTGTCCCAATCTGATTCGGGAATCTCTACATTTAAAGTATCTATAACATCGTAAAGCTTCAAATAAAAACTCTCTGTTAATGGAGAATTCTTGAATTTAGAGCTCCATTTTTTGAACATTTTACTGCAAATTTCTTCTTTAGTAAGTACATTATCCACATGTTTTTTTAGTTTTGCTTCACGTGCCTCTTCTTGCTTTGTAAGGCGGATTTCAGGCGAATCTGCAACACGTGTTGCATCTCTTGCTGCAACCTCCTGCTGTCTGGGGAGAATATAACCTTTTAACTTTGTCAGCTGTTTATCTATTTCCGCCCCGCATTTTGCATACCACGGTTCATTTTTTACTTCTACACCGTTTTTTTCGCATTCTGATAAAAATATACTGATTTCCTTGTCGGAAAGCTTGTTGTCTTTAACATTCTGAGCATCTATATTTAAGGCTATGTCCTTTGCCTTGCCTGTTAAAATATTTATATCAATGCCGTCGGTCATACAAACCTCCTTTGTTTTCACTGTATTTAACGGCATTTTTTGTTAAATCTTTAGGGTTTTTAATAAAAATTTTACAAAAATTTACAAATAAAAAAGACCTCAAAAGTTTTGAGATCTTTTTTATTAATTAAAACGGTTTTGTCTGATTCAACTTGGCTCTCAGCTCTCTGAATCTCGCGATATCTTCCTGAGTCTTTGGAGATTCTCTAAACAATGCCTGAGATGTCGGATGAACCATTCTTATTGAATCCATATGAACCTCCAAAAATTCGTACCGTTTTGGCGGTTGGTTGGAATTCTTTGCATAAATTTCTACGTTAACGACAGCCAAAAATCTTCTGTCTTTGTCGTTTAAAAGTTCTGTAAGCTGTCTGTTAGCAGCAACTGCAGATGAAACATAAACAGTACCTTTTATATCATCGGTATCTGTTAAAATAATTACTTCTACTGGTATCATATCTTTATTTGGCATTTAAAATCCTCTCTTAATATTTAAATTTTATAATAATTTAGAACGTATGTCCAGTGTTGAATCTTAATGACTGCGTTTTTTGACTCTTACACCTTCAACTTCGTGCACATCTTCAGTAACAAGAAAAGCTCTCGGGTCAATTGTATGTACAAGTTCTTTCAGTCTCGGCATTTCAAATTTGTTAACTACGCAATATGTTTGAATCTTTTCCTGCCTTGAATATCCGCCCATTGCTTTCATATATGTAACACTGACATCCAGATCTTTCATAATTGCATTCCCGATTTCTTTGTAGTAATCGGAAATAATTCTTACAGACTTAGCTTTATCCAAACCTTCAAGAACAGAGTCAATAACTTTTGATGCTATATAATACGTTAAAATCGAATATAATGCTCTATCCCATCCGTAAAGAAATCCTGCACCCATATAGACAAAAAGATTGATACACATTAAAAGTTCACCTACGGATATTATCTTAAGTTTCTTGGAAAGAGTAATAGAGACCATCTCTGTTCCGTCTAAAGAAGCATTGTTTCTTAAAATAAGCCCGACTCCCAGCCCTAATATTATTCCGCCGAAAACCGTTGCAAGGAGTAAATCTTCAGTTGCCTGCTTTCCGTGCAGAATATTAGTTGCAACCGCAAGCATTGCAGTTGCATAAAAAGTCTGAATTACAAATTTTTTCCCGAGATTTCTTAAAGCTATCAGAATAAACGGAATATTTATACAAAATATTAATGTACCTAAATTTAGTTTGGTGATATAAGCTATCATCATTGATACACCGACAACTCCGCCGTCAATGATTTTGTTCGGCAAAAGAAACATTTCTAAGCCTACAGCAAATATAAAAGCCCCGAGCGTTAGAAAAAACGCTTTTACAATAATTTCTTTTACAATATCAAGTTTAGTTTTCTTGATTTGTTCAGGAGGGTGCTTTTTACTAAATAACATTTATTTGTTTTTTCCTCTCAATATTTCAAAAATATTCCTGTGCTTTTCCTGCCCGTCATCTTTAGGTTTAATCCCGAGAATAGACTCTAAATCGGTCTTTAAAGTCATCAGGTCTTCATATTTTTTCAAAATACCGTCCATTGTAACAGAAACATCCCCTGTTTCTTCCGATACAACAAGACAGGCAGCGTCTGAAACTTCAGACATCCCGATTGCCGCTCTATGGCGCGTACCGTATTTCCAGCTAAGTTTCGGATCCTCTGTAAGCGGAAGCAAAACTCCTGCCGAGTGGATTCTGTTATTTTCAATTACCATTGCTCCGTCGTGAAGCGGTGTATTTGGATGGAATATCGTCAAAATAAGTTCTGTAGATATCATTGCATCTATTTTTGTTCCTACATCGGAATATATCCCTGTACTCATTTCTTTCTGGAAAACAATTAAAGCGCCGGTCTTGGTTTTTGTCATATATTTAACGGCTTCAATAATCTCTTTTATAACATCGACTTCATTATTGTCACCGGTATTAGGTTTTGACGAGAAAAGCGCTTTTCTTATAAATCCCGGCTGACCGAGATACCCCAGAAGTCTTCTGAGTTCCGGCTGAAAAATAACAATCAGACTCAAAGCAATTAGTGTTACAAGAGATTTTAAGAAAACACCTAATATCCTTAAATCAATCAGAATAAGGATTTCGCTAAAAATCCACGCAAATACGAGGAAAAACAGACCCTTTACAAGTTTTTCAGACTGTGTATTTCTGATAAATTTTTGGTAAAAAATCAGCAGAATTACTGCAATAAGCGCAATTTCAAGTATATTAATCCAATTCAAAGACCATTGAAGAGGACTTATAATATCCTGAATTAAAGAAAATAGCTCATCAATCATTTTTTACTCAACCTATCGGGAATGTTATCATGTGAAATGAGATCATCCAACGTCTCTCTATATACTATAATATCAGAATGTGAATTATTTACAAGTACCATAGCCGGTTTTTCTACGCGGTTATAATTGGATGCCATAGAATAATTATAAGCTCCTGTATTGTATACGCAGAGGATGTCTCCGGCTTCAAGCTCCGGAAGAGTTATTTCATTAATCAATATATCGCCGCTTTCACAATATCTGCCTGCAATTGTAACGGTTTCTTTCTTTTCGGCAAGCGGTTTATTGGCAGCTTCTGCAAAATATTCAGCCTGATACATGCTTGGACGCGGATTATCAGCCATTCCGCCGTCTACGGCAACATACTTTCTCCCGTTCGGAACCTGTTTTGAACTTCCTACGGTATACAAGGTTACACCTGAAGTTGATACAATACTTCTTCCCGGTTCAATATAAATCGTAGGAATATCAACCCCGTATTTGTGCATAGCCTCCGTTATTGATTCTGCAAGCTCCGTTACAGACGGAGGTGTGTCATTATCGGTATATTTGACGCCTAAGCCGCCACCAATATTCATCTCGTCAAGCTTAAGAGCAAATTTATTGTTTATCCTTGCAATCTCTTTTACAAGAATATCAACTTCATCATAGTATGATTTGAGTTCAAAAATCTGAGAGCCGATATGTGCGTGAAGTCCTTTTAAGTTCAGGCTCTTATAGTTTTGAGTTATAAGGGTTACAATTTCATCAACCTGCGAGAGGTCAAAGCCGAACTTTGAATCAACCTGTCCGGTTTGAATATAGTCGTGCGTATGGCATTCAATCCCCGGAGTAATTCTCAAAAGTACATCAATTTTTACCCCTTTTTCTCCGGCAAGGCGGTTTAATAATTCAGCTTCGTAAAAATTATCAACGGAAAATCTTCCGACTCTGCAATCAAGCGCCAGATTAATTTCTGATACGGACTTGTTGTTCCCGTTAAAAAGGACGTGAGACATATTGATGCCGGCTTTGAAAACAGTATAAATTTCTCCGGCGGAAACAGTATCAAATCCAAAGCCTTCTTCGTCCAGGATTCTTACTATTGCAGAAGTACAGAGGGCTTTTGAAGCGTACATCATTCTTATATTTTTGTAATCCTTAAATGCGGCTTTATATTCCCTGCAAATACCGCGCAAAGTCGCTTCGTCAATAACGTACAGAGGAGTGCCGTACTTTTTTGCAAGTTCAACCGTATCACACCCGCCAATCATCAAATGTTCTTTTACCTCTGCCGTAGCCGGCTTAATTGACTGATTAATACTCATTTTTTGCCCCTCCTGTTTTTATATTAACAAAAAACATAACATACGTAAACTATTATCCCCACTATATGAAGGATTTTTTATTTTGTATTTAAAGCTAAGGTATAATTAAGCCGTCTTATATATTGACTTTGTAAAAATTGGCATTAAGTAATTAAATAAAAGATAAGTAATAGGAGATTTCCGCGATGGGAATGGCAGCTTCACAAGCAAGATATTTGGCACTTACAGCAAGAAAAACTAACTGCGAATGGGAAGGACAGCAGATTAACCAGGCGCGTACGGCTCTTGCTAATCAGAGTGCGAATTTATTCAACAGACTTCTTGATCTTGAGGTTCCTAATGCTCCGAAAACAACTGACTATACTGAAATTCAGTATTCATTCTCAGACGGAGACAACGAATCTGTTCTGGAAAGCTGGCAGCAGTTATCAAGCGCGGATCCTAATTATAACTATATTGTAAATCATTACTATTATGCCGATATTTATACAGGTTCACAAAAACTTCTGGAAAACCCTCAGGTGCATATAGAAGAAAATGATGTAGTAGAAAAAGGATTTATTAATCCTTCTGCTGTTTTAAAATACGGATATGCTAACAAAATTACACTAAATGACGGAACGGAAGTAGATGCGGATGAAATAACTACAGACAAAGCTGATAATGATGAAGAATTAAAAAAACAGTTTAATGATTTTGCAACAGCAAGGGATTTAGCCTATGATGCCGGCGCAATTCCTGCAGGCGAAGTCTACGGATATCAGGATTCCGACGGAACCTGGCATTTCTTCCTGCAGGAGGAAATCGATACGGTCGATCCGATTGACCCTCTTTCTTATTATGATGTTCTCTATGCAGACGGTACGACTGCCCGTTACGATGAAATAACTACGGAACAGGCTGAAAACGATGAAGAGCTGAAAGAGCAGTTTAATGATTTTGCAACTGCAAAAGAGCTTGCCTATGATGCCGGCGCAATACCGGATGAAGAAGTCTACGGATATCAGGATTCCGACGGAACCTGGCATTTCTTTTTGAAAGAAGAAATTCAGGAAATAGATAATCAGCATCCTGAGGTTACTTTTGATCCTGTTAACAATTCTTATACCATAACAACTGCTGACGGAAAAGAATCTTATACATACAATCCGATTGACGAAGTAGAGCAGGATACAAGATTTGAAGAAGCTTTAAGAAGTTTTGAGGAAGCTGTAGGTCTTGCCGAGAAAGATGGTGTTTTAACTACTGATAATGTATACGGTTATCAGGATTCAAGCGGAGTATGGCATTTCTTTGTTCCGGATGATTTAGAAAATCCTAAAGAATATACTTCCGAACCGGGTATGTATGTAGGTAACTGTAAACTCTCTGAGCTTACAAACTTTACTGATGATCAGGCGGCTGAGCTTGCGCAGATTCTTAAAGACTGTCCTGATTCCGCTATGAATCAGTATTTGAGCTTTGACAGCAAAGGTAATCTGATATATGAAGGTCAGGGTATTTATTCGTTTGAGATGAACGGAAGAACATATTATACAACCGAAAGTGATTTCTATAACAGTTTGAATACTCCTTATGATCCTGAAAAGCCGATAGAAATTCAAAATAAACTCGCTTATTATAATGCTTCATATATTCAGACAAAAATAGAAGAAACAAACCATGCACTTCTTGAAACTGACGGTAACGGAAGGTTTACATCGGTTAAATTTGATGATGACAGTGTTGTATATTCTCTGAATGTTGAAACTGTTACGGATGATGCTGCATATCAGGACGCTATGAATGAATATATGTACAAAAAGGAACAGTACGAAAAAACTATTGCAGATATAAATGCACAGACTTCAATCATCCAGCAGGAGGACAGGACTCTGGAATTGAGGCTTAAACAGCTTGATACCGAACAAAATGCCCTGTCTACCGAGATGGATGCGGTTAAGAAAGTTATCTCCGATAATGTTGAAAAGACATTCAAGACCTTCAGCGACTAAGCGGTAAAGGGCTAAAGGGGTAAATATAAGGGGGGTAATGTTAGATAATTTATCCGCCAAAACTGGAGAATAGTTTTTGAGATAAAAAGAAAAAAAAATTTTACGGGTTTTGTTTTGTTTAAGAAAGGATTGTGTATGAAAATTCAGCAAAATTCCAACCCGGTAAATTTTAGAGCTTATATTTCTCCTGAGTTAGAGCATCAAATAGAGCGCCAGCTTGCAGCTACAGCTGCCGGAAACACACTTAATGTAAAAAAACTTCAAGCAAAAGTTGAAGAGCAAATGAAGAGAGTTAAAGGCTGGGGAAACAATGATATGGAGGTTATAATAACAAAAAATGTGCGCGGTTTCCGTTGTCTTGGATTAAAAATCTTTTATACTCCTACAATTCAATTGTCACATTGCATTGAACACTTAAGTTCACGTACGGAGCTTTCGCAATTTCTTGCATTAACCCAAAAACATTTTTTACATACGGAAAATCTTATAGAAAATTTACTTAAAAAAAGAAAAGCTCTTTTATCCGGACGTAAAAAATAAACAATTTTAACCTGTTTTATTCCTGCGGTCAAATAAATCCTGTAAATATTTGAAATGAAAAATTTATTTGTGTAGTATAATAACTAAGAGCGCTTTTGACTTAAGAGGAGTGTGAGATTTTATGAAAAAATTTGCAGGTATATTAATAACAGCAGCGGTAATGCTTTCATCAAGTGCAGTTTTTGCGGCAACTCCGGCTGAATTATATGATGATGTTTGGAAAATTGTTAATAAAAAATATTATGATCCGACTAATAATTCTCAGGATTGGGAAAAATGGAGATACAGATACGAAAACAAGCTTAAAACAAAAGAAGATGCCTATGTCGCAATCGGTACAATGCTCGCAAGTCTGAATGATCCGTATACAAGATTTCTTGACCCGAAAGAATTTTCGGAAGAAACCCAGTCTATCAAAGGTTCTCTGAAAGGTATCGGAACACAAATAGGGCTGAGAGACGGGGAACTTGTTATAATTGCGCCTTTGGAAGATTCTCCGGCAGAAAGAGCGGGGCTTCTTGCGGATGACAGGATTCTGGAAATTAACGGCGAAAGCACAAAAGGGATAAATATAGACGCGGCAGCCGACAAAATCAGGGGTGAAAAAGGTACGACAGTAACTCTTCTGATTCAGAGAAAAGGAGTTCCGAACAAGCTCTACAGCGTTGTAAGAGATGAAATTGAAGTCAAATCGGTTTCCTGCAAGCCTCCGTTTGAAACAACAAAGATTCCTAACGATATTCAATATATAAGATTGAGTTCTTTTATAAGTAAAAATGCAGCAGGAGAGATTGAATCAATTCTAAATAATTCAAGCGGAATGAAAGGTTTTATTATTGACCTGCGTTCAAATCCGGGCGGGCTTTTGACAAATGCTATTTATATTTCTGATATGCTCTTAAAAGGCGGTGTTATTGTAAGCACGGTTGACCGTGACAGCTACAAAACAACAACCAGAGCAAGATTAGAACAGGTTACTGATAAGCCGATTGTTGTTTTGATTAACAAGGGTTCAGCTTCTGCAAGCGAAATCTTAAGCGGAGCTTTGAAAGACAACCATAGGGCAACAATTGTGGGTGAGCAGTCTTTCGGAAAAGGGCTTGTTCAGGAGATTAACAAACTTCCTGATGACGCCGGCATGAATATTACAATACAGCGCTATTTGACTCCTTCAGGAAATGATATAAATAAAAAAGGCATAACTCCCGATGTTGTGGTAGAATTAACTCAGAAGGACGCCGAAGCTAAGAAGGATGTCCAACTGGAAAAAGCTATTGAAATACTGGAAAAAATGACATGTCTTGTACAGGGGTGATAAAAAAAGAATGGATAATTAAAGAGGGGAAATCCTCTAAGAGCAATCAATCCATAATCGATAGATTGTTAGAAGTCAGGGGCATTAAGGGTGAAGAAGAGAAGAAAGATTTTTTAAATCCGCTCGGAATCACATTAATGCACCCTAACGCTTTTTGTGATATGGCTAAAGCAGTTGAAAGAATTGTAAAAGCTATTGATGAAAAAGAAAATATCCTGATATACGGTGACTTTGACGCGGACGGAGTTACTTCAACCTCTGTTTTGATGAAAACTTTTGCCTATTTAGGCGCAAATGTTGATTATTATATTCCGGACAGAGAAGCCGAGGGGCACGGGTTAAATACAAAAGCGCTTGTTCAGCTTCTTACCAAAAAGAAACCGAAACTTATAATAACTGTCGATAACGGAATTAGCAGCGCAGAAGAAGTAAAATTTATTAACAGTTTCGGGCGTGATGTTATTATAACAGACCACCACGAAGCTCCGGACGAGCTTCCGGAGGCTTATGCAATAATTAATCCGAAGGCTATGAATGCGCTGGATGAAAAACTTACTCCGTACCAGATTGAATCTCTTACCTCGCTTGCCGGTGTTGGTGTTGCTTTTAAGCTTGCGCAAGGGGTTCTTGAAAAATACAACAAGCTGGATTTTTCTTATGAAATTATGCCGTATGTAACTGTTGGAACTATTGCGGATTTAGTTCCTTTAATCGGCGAAAACAGATATTTTGTAACAAAAGGGCTTGAACTTATTGCCGCCGGAAAGCACTACGGTATTAAAAGGATGCTTGATGTTGCAGGTGTCGGAACGGATAACGGTTTAACTGCCGAGCAGATAGCATTTACGATTGCGCCGAGAATTAATGCTTCCGGAAGAATTGATAATGTGGAAGCTGCTGTTAAGGTTATGATTTCCGAAAACAAGCAGGAAATCGAGATGGCAATAATTGCTCTTGAAAAC
This sequence comes from uncultured bacterium, assembly GCA_949296355.1. Lineage (GTDB taxonomy): Bacteria > Cyanobacteriota > Vampirovibrionia > Gastranaerophilales > Gastranaerophilaceae > CAG-196. The sequence continues at coordinate 32,374 of CASFPS010000006.1, forward strand.
TTTAACAAGCTCCGGCAGGAAATGTGTTCGCAGACTTTTGCGGAAGCCGATGAAATCTGGAGAAATTCGAAAAGCAGAGATAATGCTATTGTGCTTTTTTCAAAAGACTGGCATATAGGAATAATAGGTATTGTAGCTTCAAAATTTGTTGAAAAGTATTACAAACCTACTTTTATAATGAACTATAACGAAGAAACCAAAGCTTTTAGATGTTCTGCAAGAGGGGTAAAAGAACTCAATATTTATGATATTTTATCTAATGTTTCGGAATACTTAGACGGTTTTGGCGGACACCAGATGGCGGGAGGATGTTCTTTTTCGAAGGAAAAAGCCGCGTTTGATACAGTAAAAAAAGCAATAAATAAAACCGTAGATGAAATGTTGAACGGACAAAAGTTAACGCCTTCCATTGATGTCGATATGGAACTTTCTATCGATGATGTTGACGTATCTCTTGTAGAAGAGATTTCCAAATTGGAACCGTTTGGTATGTCAAATCCGTCTCCGACTTTTGTTGTTAATAACCTTGTTTTGAAGCAAAAGAAATTGATGGGCTCAACAAAAGAACATTTGAAACTTACGGTTGAGACAAACAGAGGTACAATAGACTGCGTGTGGTGGTCAAGAGGTGATATTCCGCTTATTGCAGGTGACAGGCTTGATATAGCTTTTGCTCCGCAGCTTAATACCTTTAACGGCGTAACTTCCGTTCAATTGATTCTTAAAGATGTTCATTCTGACGCTTTGAAGGAAGAAGAGGCTTCTAAAACAAAAGTTTATGACCATCGAAAGAAAACAAATATTTTAGCGCAGGTTAATGATTATATCAAAAATTCAAAGCTCAAAATTAGTGCATTTGTTGAAGATAAGGGTATTTTAGAGAGCTTGAAACCGTTTGAGAGCATAATGAAATGTATATCTAAAAGGGATAATGCAGAAAAGAGCGACGTTTTGATGTTCTTTGATTACCCGGCGGATGAAGATATTCTGCAAAATATTATGACAACTGTTTCTCCGGATGTAATTCATTATATGAATTACCAGAGGGGCAAATACAATGAGGAATTAATTTTAAAGACCTTCTCAGGAATGATACGCTATACCTGCAATACGCTTGACGGTGATTTTAATCTTGAGCGTGCCGCATCGGCTCTCGGGGTTACGGGAGATGTTATTGAAGTTTTGCTTGAAATGTTTGAAGATGCCGGTATGATAAAGATTACAGATAGAGGGGATGAAAGTTTTAAGATTGTGTTTATTTCTTCAATAGAACTTTCTAAAACTCTCCATACAATGAAGTATGCGGAATTTGTTGAACTTATGAATACGATTAATGATTATAAGCATAATTTTATGATAGTAGATCTGTAATAAACTTTTTATTTTATAGATTTAACGAAGATATTTTACCCTCTTGCTTTTAGCCCTGTTCATGCTAGCATGGTGTCATAAGGAGAAATATTTTTATGAAAAATTACGAATTATTAGCAATTTTTAAACCAAGTCTCGATTCAGAAGAATTAGACAAGATTGTGGATAAAATTTCCGAAGATGTTAAATCTATGAAGGGATCTGTATCTTCTGTAGACAAAATGGGACGCAAAAAGTTAGCTTACGATGTACAAGGTTACAGAGACGGCTATTTTACAACTATGATAGTATCTCTTCCTGCTGAAGCTGTAGTTGATTTCAAGAGAAACTTAAAACTTAATGAAAATGTTTTAAGATTTATGTTTATGGAAGAAGCTAAAAAAGCTCAGACAGTATAAGAGGAAGAAAAATACTATGACATTAGCTAAAGCAGTTGTTACAGGCACGGTTTTCAGAGCTCCGGAGAAACGTTTTACACAAAACAATGTTCCGGTCTCATCTTTTGTTCTGAATATTGGTGACAGAGAAGAAATGCTGATCAGAGTTGTTGTTAAAAGAACCGCTCTTGATGAAGTTGTTTCCGGTATTTCTAAAGATGACAGAATTCTCGTTGAAGGCAGATTGCAGATTACAACTGTGAAAAATGAAAGCGGTGCAGAGAGAAGAATTTATGAAATCGACGCTAATACAATAGAACCGATGGGTGCAGGCTCGGCTCCTTCATCAGGCAGTTCTAAAACTTCGGGCGAAGATATTGTAAAATTCTCTCAGGAAGAATTCTCCGATGAATTAATCGGAGAAGACGAGATTCCGTTCTAAGGATAAATACGATTAGGTCTGTTTCTTAGTCACTCAGTCACTTAATCACTTAATCACTAATAAGGCTAGAAAGGCAAATAAAACAATGGCAAAACAAGATGCTCAGGATAGAAAAAAACGTAAGACCTGCTCATTCTGTGCAGATCACGTAGAATCTATCGATTACAAAGACGCAGCAAAATTAAAAAGATACTTAACAGAAGCAGGAAAAATCATTCCTAGAAGAGTTACAGGCAACTGTGCAAAACATCAGAGAATGGTTACAAAGGCTATTAAAAAAGCCAGAGAAGCTGCAATTATCAGTTATGTATTTGATTAATTTTGAATGCAGAATTCAATTATAATATAGGAATGGTGAAATAGAATTTTGCCATTCCTATGTTGATGTTTGTTAGTACTAAAAAGAAGGAAAGAATTATGAACAATCAAATTACGATTAGATCAGACCGTCAAGATGATTACACATTCCAGTACAAAGGAGAAGATGTTGTTTTAAAAGCCGGCAGTATAATCAGTATTGCAGACGGACTTGCGGAAGTTGTTTTACCTACCTGCAAGATGAAAGTTGTTAAAAATCTGATTGTAATAAAAGATGATGCAAAATAATTGAAGGTCTGGCGGGTTGAACAATAAGGTTCAACCCGTTTTATAACTTTATTAATTCTTAGTTAATCTTCATTGTGACTGATATACTCAGTTCTTTAAATTTTTAGTTTTTATCCCAAATTTAGCCAGTTTTAGTGCCAGTGTATTTCTGCTTATACCTAATTCTTCGCTGATTTCCATTTTTGATTTACCTGAGCGGAGCAACTGTTCTAATTGCTCTTTTGTAATATTTTTAGCACTGTCAAACTTCCTTTTAGCAGTACTTACTAAATTGTATTTACGTATTAAACTATGATACATAACCGGCGGAATATCATACATTTCGCATATTTCCTGCGGGGTAGCGCCCTCATCTAAATACATTTGAATTTCATCTGTTTTGGCTTCCAATTCTTTAAGCCGGTCAATAGAACCTGATAAGACTGTCGCTACTTTTGCTTCCCTTGCCTTATGATGAAATGTTGTTGCTGCTATATCTAATTCCTCTTCTGCTTTTGCCAGTGATTCCCAGTTCTTAACTGTTTCCTCCAGTTTATTTCTAGGAACCTCCTTTAACCGTGCGTGATGTTTATAGTTATAATTAACCCCTAAACGTTTCAATAAATGATAAAAAAGGGGATTACTTATATTTAGTGTTTTGCATATTTCCTTAACAGTTAATCCTTTATCTACAAGAGTTTGTAATTCTTCTTTCGTAATACTTAATGTATTAGCTTTATTTTGTCTGAAAGCAGTTATTATTCCGAATCTGTTAACAAGTGTTGAATAGTTTCTTCTGCTAATATTAAGTTCTTTACATATTTCATCGACACTTTTGCCGCTCTGTATAAGTTCTTCCAGTTTTTCTTTTGTAACATTATTAATGGCTTCTTTTTTTTGTAATATTTTGGTGCTTATTTTAAGTTTTGTAATAAGCCTTTGGAGTGTCGGTTGTGCTATTCCAAGGATTTCAGCTATTTCAGGATATGTTTTTCCGCTTTCTATTAAATTTATAATATCCTCTTTTTTAACCTTAGCAACCCGTTCTTTAGATTTTTTGTATTCAGTTTGAATATCAAGTTTTTGTAAAAGCTTATAATAAACAGATTGTGATATATTTAACCTTTTACAAATTTCCTCAGGCGGCAGCTTATTATCAACGAGTTCTTGCAGCATCTTCTTTGTTATGATTTTGCTGTTTGCACCGTGCATATAGTTTTTTAAATCAAATTTTTTTATTAAGTTATAATATGCAGTTGTTGTAATTTTGAAATATTTGCAAATATCCAGAATTGAAAAATGCTGCTTTAATAATTCTTCAAATTTTTCTTTTGAAATTTTGCTAAGTTCATCATTGTAATTTGATAATTTTGAAGGAAGTCCTAATTTTTTTAATTGTTTATAATAATAAGCAAGCGAGACTCCGAGTTCTTCTGCAATCTTTTTTTCGGCAAACCCTGAATTGCGCAAGTTGAGTACCTGCTCTTTAGTAATAATGATCCCTTTTTTGCCTCCAAAGGCGGGTTTAAATGAGAAATTATGATTTGTGTGTAAAGAATTGACTGTTATGTTCATATAATAGGTAAAACTTCTAAAAATATTTTTTGCCGGAAGTTTTTATATGTTATCACAAAGATTGACAAGAAATCTTTATAGACTAAAATATAGAATATAACTTAGTATAGTAAGTTAACGTAGTATATTTAATCAAAGAAGGAGATTAATCTCATGGCACGTGAAAAGTATGAACGTACAAAACCGCACGTTAACATTGGTACAATTGGCCACGTTGACCACGGTAAAACAACATTGACTGCAGCTATTACAGGAGTTATGGCTGCTGCCGGAAAAGCTCAAGCAAAGAAATTTGATGAAATCGATGCTGCTCCGGAAGAAAAAGCAAGAGGTATAACCATCTCTACAGCTCACGTAGAATATGAAACAGATGCAAGACACTACGCACACGTTGACTGCCCGGGTCACGCTGACTATGTTAAAAACATGATTACAGGTGCAGCTCAGATGGACGGTGCAATTCTTGTCGTTGCAGCTACTGACGGTGCTATGCCTCAGACTCGTGAACACATCCTTCTTGCTAGACAGGTTGGTGTTCCTAACTTAGTTGTATTCTTGAACAAATGCGACATGGTTGATGATCCGGAATTGTTAGAATTAGTTGAAATGGAAGTTAGAGAATTACTTTCTTCTTATGAATTCGACGGTGACAATATTCCGTTCATCCACGGTTCAGCTTTAAAAGCTTTAGAAGCTGTTCAAGCTAATCCAAATGTTCAAAGAGGCGAAGACAAATGGGTTGACAAGATTTGGGAATTGATGGATGCAGTAGATTCTTACTTCCCAACTCCTGTTCGTGACTTAGACAAACCTTTCTTGATGCCGGTTGAAGACGTATTCTCTATCACTGGTCGTGGTACAGTTGCTACCGGTAGAGTAGAACGTGGTGTTGTTAAAGTTGGTGACGAAGTTGAATTGGTTGGTCTTGGTGAAACTAAGAAAACTACAGTAACCGGTGTTGAAATGTTCAGAAAATCACTTGACCAAGGTCAAGCTGGTGACAACATCGGTGCTTTGTTAAGAGGTATTGATAAGACTGAAATCCAACGTGGTCAAGTTCTTGCAAAACCTGGTACAATTCACCCGCACACTAAATTCACTGCTAACGTTTACGTTTTAACGAAAGAAGAAGGCGGACGTCACACTCCATTCTTCCCTGGTTACAGACCTCAGTTCTATATCAGAACAACTGACGTTACCGGTTCTATCAAATTCGACGGCGAAATGGTAATGCCTGGTGATAACGTAGTTATGGAAGTTGAACTTATCGCTCCTGTAGCTATCGAAGAAGGTATGAGATTCGCTATTCGTGAAGGCGGTAGAACAGTTGGTGCCGGTGTTGTTGACAAAATTATCGAATAATTAGATCTCAATATGACAGATTCAAAGGTCCGGCTCTACTTTATAGAGAGCCGGGTTTTTGTTTGATTTATTTAGTTTATTAAAAGGAGAACGCTTTACATATTGTCTTTGCAATTTCTAATAAAGAACCTTTACCAGCCTCAACTTCTACTGAAAATCCAGGAATGTGATATTGTCCATAAGGATTGCCCTCTCTTTTACCAATACACCAATTTTTCATGTCAAATTTCTTTTTACCGGGCGTTGCATATCCTTTTGCATTTAGATATTTGGAGCGGTTCTTAGAACTTACCAGATTTATATCAAAATCCATTCTTCCACCATTTGTTTTACAGAGTTCTATCCTGCTTAACGGAGTTTCTCCGTCTTTAAATAACATATTCATTCTGCTATAACTGTCATCAGTAATATCATATCCAACTTCAAGTTTTGGTTCTTTAGCATTAGAACAAAAAATAGTTTTAAGTTTTTGTCTGGCAGCACCGCTTCTGCCTGCTGTATCTTTTAAGTCAAATACAACTTGCCTTGCAGATTGGTTTGTCCTCTGTGTTATTTTTCCGCCAATTGTTTTAGATAAATCAGCTCCTGTTTCTAATAATTGTACAATTGCCCTTGTTCCCATCTTAAATCTCCTAAAAAAAACGCCTGGTTCTACTTATATAAAGTCATATAGCGACTTAGAATTGCCAATGCAAAATATAATGTAAAGAAATATTTACATTATTATGGACTTCTTAAAACAATACCTCAATATCATTAAAAATTTCCAGCCAATGTATGTATAAACAAATTATGTAATAACATATAATTAAAATAAATCCTAGGAGTAAGAATGGATAATTATAATCAAAGCCGCATAAAATTTCAGCAGAGTTATTACAATATACTCATGCCTGTTATCAAAGAAATGGAATCAAAACGAAAATTATATCTATTACTTGCTATTTTAAGCAGTAGTTTTATTGTTGTTATTGACATGAGCCTGATATTCATAATTACAATATCTATACTTCCGATTTACGAAAAAATAGGTTTAATTATTGTAATGCTTATATTCCTGTCATTTGCCAATTGTACATTTGTCTCACAAGAAAAGTCGTTTGAAAAGAAAATAAAGCCTCTAATAATGCCCGTAGCATGCAACTGTATTGGCAATATTAAATGGTACTTGAATGACGTAGAAAAACCTGTCTTTACAATGTATAGTTCTGATACATATAAACCGCCGGAAAAACTGGAAGGAGCAAACCTGTATGTTAATTCTTCTTTAATACCTGCATTCACCAAAAGCCATTATGAGGATTGTTTTTCCGGCGAGCATAATGGAGTTAAATATAAAATTAAAGAAGTTGAATATAGTATACATGTTAATTATGTAAAGTCTTCGCAAAAAGTAAGCGTTTTTAAAGGAATTATTATAGAAATTGATATGAATAAAAGGTTTGACGGCTGCACACTTGTTAGACAAAAAGATATAATACATGGAGGAGATTCCTGCCCTCCCAAATTAAAAGAAATAATATTAGAAGATGTAAATTTTGCAAAAAAATTTTATGTATATGCAGAAGATGAAATAGAAGCCAGATACTTGTTAACAACCGCATTTATGGAAAGAATTAATAACATAAAATTAGCCTTTAATGCCAGAAAAATTGACTTTGTTTTTTATGATAACAGATTGGTATTTGCCATTCATGCACAAAAAGACTTATTTTCTATTGCATCTCTATTGAAGCCGGTGAACAATACGAAGCAATTTTTTACAATGTTTGAGCAAATTTTATCAATAATCAAGCTTATTGATTATTTTAAATTGGATCAAAGACTTGGTCTCTAGTTTGTTTCACGAATTATTAAAGCAATAAATAGTTTTTTTCAGTATTTATAATACATGTTTTTTTGTAATTTTTAGGAACTTCGATAAAAACATATTCGTTTTTTTTCTTTAATCCGCACAGACCGATGACTGAATCATGCTTGAAAAAGTTCTTGATAAATTCCATATTTAAATCCTTTCATAGTTATGGTATAATGACACTACTTGTTTAATTAGTTTTCTGAATATGTCAAGATAAGGAGTTAATTAAATGATTTAGTATTTTGTCAGGCAGTAATAAAATCAGGCTATAACGGCAAAATGCGAAGAGGCAGTATTTAAAAAGAAAGGTTGAAAATATGGCAAAAGTTACAAAAGAAATGGGGATTATGGATATAGTACAACAGCATCCGGAGGCTATTGCAGTGTTTCAGAAGTACGGCATGGGATGTATAGGATGCGCTGCTGCACATTTTGAAAACTTAGAAGCCGGCGCTAAGGTTCACGGCTTCGATGCTGATGAAATGGTTGCGGAAATTAACTCTATTATTGGTGAATAGAAATTTAAGGAGGAATGCATAGTGCTAATCTGGCAATTTTTATGCGTTGTAGGCGTTGCGTTTGTAATACTTGAAATTTTTACTCCGAGCATGTTTTTCTTGAATTTTGCTCTGGCGTCTTTTATTACAGCAGCAGCCTCGCTCTTTGTTGCGGATAAATTTTATCTGGTATTAATCTTTTTTGTTCTGTCTTTTTTGTCATTTGTATTTTTACGTCCGATATTACTAAGGAAAAACTCAAAAGAAACGGAGACAGGAGTTGAGGGTAAATACATCGGTCAGATAGCTAAAGCTGCAGAAGAGATTACATCCTTAAAAGGTGTTATAAATATTTACGGCGAACGCTGGGAAGCCAGATGCGAAGAAGGCTTAACAATTCCTGCCGGAGCGGAAGTAAGGATAGTTACGAACAACGGTTTAATAATGTTTGTAGAGAATATTTAGGAGAGTTTTATGTTTTTATTGTCAGTAATTTTAATTGTATTAGCACTTGTATTTGTTGCAAAAGGGGTTATTATTGTTCAGCAGGCTGAGGTTGTTATTGTAGAGCGCCTCGGTAAATTTGACAGAGTGTTACAATCAGGTTTTAACTTTATTATTCCTATTCTGGAAGCGCCGAGAGCTATTGATTGGAAAGTTACCCAGAGAGGTTTTGACGGTAACACTTATTCAATTATTCAAAAGAGAACAAAGATTGACTTAAGAGAAGCTGTTTACGATTTCCCGAGACAAAATGTTATTACAAAAGATAACGTGTCAATCAGTATTAACGCTCTTTTGTATTTCCAGATTATCGATCCGAAATCTGCAGTGTATGAAATTCAGAACCTTCCGGATGCTATAGAAAAATTAACTCAGACTAACTTAAGAAACCTCGTCGGTCAGCTTGATCTTGATGAAAGCCTTGTTTCGCGTGATAAAATTAATCACGAACTAAGAGCCATTTTAGACGACGCAACTAACAAATGGGGTGTAAAAGTTAACAGGGTTGAATTACAGGATATTATTCCTCCGGCTGATATTCAGTCTGCAATGGAAAAACAGATGAAGGCTGAAAGAGACAGACGTGCAGCTATTCTTGAAGCAGAAGGTTTGAAAAAATCAGCAGTATTAAAAGCGGAAGGTGAAAAAGAAGCTGCAATAAACAGAGCAGAGGGTGAAAAACAGGCAAATATTTTGAGAGCAGAAGGTGTTGCTCAAGCTAGAATTTTGGAAGCTGATGGTGAAAAAGAAGCTATTCAAAGAATAATAAACGCTTTAGCAGATAAAGGACAGCCTGATAAGTATTTAATTGCAATGAAATATCTTGAAACAATGAAAACAATTACAAGCGGAAAAGACAATAAGATTGTTTATATGCCTTATGAAGCAACAGGTATTTTGAGTTCTGTAGACGGTATCAAACAAATGTTCGGAGATAAGAAATAATATTTCTGAATTTATGGTAAGATATAAATAACAAGAAAGGATATAGAATATGAAAAAAGGTTTATTGTTGTTATTAGCAGCGGCTTTTGTACTTCCGGCATTTGCTTATAATTATGATACAAAAGTTCCAGTCCCGGGAAAAACTCTTGCAGACGGAAAACTGCAATCTGAAATGCTTTTCCCTGTCTATGCTTACGGGTTAAGAGTTGCGGCACCGGATTGTAAAGATTTTGCAATTACAAATACAGAAATTTCTAAGCCTCGTGATGGCGGCGCATGGGAAGAAATATGGACCGTTAAAGCCTGCACAAGAACCGCAAGAATCCCTATTAAGTTTAGTACAACCGAGCAGGGAACTGATTTTGCAATTGACCCGATGGGCGTAAAGGTTGCAAAGTAGGGCGCTATGGTAAGTGTTAATTCTATCAATCCAGCGGCGGAAAAATTGACTCAATTGCGCAACAGAATTGTGTATTCTGTTGTTGAAGGCAGTTTTAAAAAATATAAAACCGCGGCAAAAGAATGTGCAAAGTATACTCTGGAGAATTATGAACTTGCAAAAAAGACTAAGTCTCCGGAGTTAAAAGTGCCTGTATTTTCGAAAGTCGGGTTGAATATGATGAAAATATGGTTTTTAAATCTTTTCAGAAAAAAGTCGCCGGAGGAGAAGGCTTTGAGAAAAATGCAAAAAGAAGAAAAAGCCAGAGCTTATGCAGATAAATTTATGAAACAGGTATAGAAAATGAAAGGTGCAAATTTGCACCTTTCCGGTATAAAAGGGGAATATTTTGGATATTACATTTGGTACAGACGGGTGGAGAGCAATACTGGACAAGGATTTTTCAGAAGCCAATGTTGAGAGAGTTACATTTGCTATCGGTAAGTATGTTGCAGAGAAATTCGGATTTGAAAAGCCTGTACTTATCGGGTATGATCCGAGAAATATGGCGGATGAATTATCTTTAAAGTGTGCAGAACTCCTTAAAGATAAAGGGTTTAATGTTTTTTATTCTTCAAGAGTTGTTCCTACTCCTGTACTTGCGTATAATGCACTTATCAGAAACGCCTGTGCCGTTATGTTTACGGCATCTCATAATCCGCCTGAGTATCTGGGTATGAAATTTATTCCTGATTATGCTGGTCCTGCCACGGCTGAAATTACGGATGAGATTGTGGCTGATATTGATAAACCTTTTGAGGGCTCCGGAAGCTGCGGAAGTATTCATAAAATTGATTTTGCGCCTAAGTATTATGAACACATAAATAAGCTTATTGACTTTGAAAAAGTCAGAAAAGTTAAAGAAAATATTATATTTGACGGGCTTTATTCTGCTTCAATCGGATATTTTGACAGAATTTTAGAAGATAATAATATCCCGTATTCAACGCTTCATATGTTTCATGATAAAGATTTTGGAGGGGGAATGCCGGATCCGAAGCCGAGATTTTTGAAGGATTTAATTTTAAAGGTTAAATCTGACGAAAATGCTGTAGGGCTTGCAAATGACGGGGATGCAGACAGGTTCGGGGTAATAAACGAGCGGGGTGAGTATGTTTCACCTAATGAAATTATTGCAATATTACTCAAATATTTGCTCAAAAAAGGATATAAAGGCTCTGTTGTAAAAACCGTAGGTTCAAGCCTTTTGATTGATAATGTTGCAAAAAAACTCGGAGCAGAAGTCATAGAAACTGCAGTCGGGTTTAAGCATGTCGGGGAAGCAATGCGTAAATACGAGGTTATAATAGGCGGAGAAGAATCCGGCGGGCTTAGTATAGCGGGACATATTCCGGAAAAAGACGGACTGCTTGCGAATTTGCTTATTCTTGAGGCAATGGGGGCAGAAGATAAGACGCTTACAGAGCTTCAAGAAGAAATTTATGAACTTGCAGGCTCAAGGTTTTATACTGACAGGATTGATTTGAAACTCGACAGCAAAGAGGAGATAAAATCAATTCTCAACAGAGTTAAAGAACTCAAAAACGCAGGTTCTTATTCTGTTACATCCGTTGATACAAAAGACGGCGTAAAGCTTATGCTGGGAGATAAAACAAAAATTCTTGTCCGTCCGAGCGGAACCGAGCCTTTGCTAAGAATTTATTTTGAGACAGACAGCGCGGAAAAGCTTGAAGAATTGAAGAGTATAAATCTTGCGGGCTGAACTTGTAATCTCACTTACTAACCCTAGTATTTCCCCCCTGCAAGAATGTAAAGTTATTGTTGGGTTTCACCCAACCTACTACTTATCCCTCGCCCCATATGGAAGAGGGGTGTGTGCAGACTGCTCCAAAGTCTAGGTGTGCAATTCATAAAAAAACTTTATATAAGTGCGATTTTGTTACCTGCTAGTCTCGCAGGTGGGTGAGTGCCTAAATCAATCCGTTTCCCGCTGGCGATTTTGTATCGGCGGGTATACTTCACTAATTATAGAGCTTACTCTCCCTATTTATAAAAATGTAGGAACAAAATAAACACCTATATAAAGTAATATTATTATGTCATATTTTTTTTAAGATTTCAACCTCACGGCGTGTTAATAAGTATTATGTTGTGTTAAACTTTTTATATGCGGAATTTTTTGTTACGTGAAATAAACAGTAATATGATAGAGACGGAACTCGTGCAAATCGGGTTTGATTCTTCTTATCTTAAAAAAGCGGCGGATAAATTCCGGTATAAGAATATAAAAGTTTATAACCTCTCTACTGCCCAGGCAAATATTTTGAAGCAGACAGCTCTAATCTTCGGGGCTGATTGTGCAGTAAACAGAAATGTTATAACCGCTCAGATTGAAAAATCCGATGCAATTCTTTGCGGAAGCTTTTCCCAGCTTAATAAAATAGCGGACAAACTTAAATCCCAGCCCTTTAAACTGGGAATTTTAGCGGAAGAAATTAAGGAGTTTTTAAAGCCGGAACGCCGGAAAACAAAGATTGCGGGAATTTTAAATATAACTCCGGACTCTTTTTCAGATGGCGGTGAATATTTAAAGCCCAATGATGCCATAAAAAGATTTGAAGAACTCATTCTGGACGGCGCTGATATGATTGATATAGGGGCAGAAAGTACCCGTCCGGGCGCTGAACCTGTCGGGGCTAAGGAACAAATTGAGAGGCTTAAGCCGGTATTTGATTTTATAAGAAAAGAAAAGCCGGAAATAAAAATAAGCGTTGATACAAGATGCGCGGAAGTTGCGGATTATGTTTTAAATAACGGCGCTGACTTGATTAATGATGTTTCCGGACTTGAATATGATTCTAAGTTGGCAGATGTAGTATCTAAGTATAATGCAGGTGTTATTATTCAGCATTCAAAGTGCACGCCTTCAGATTTTCCGGTATACAAAAATGTTGTGGAAGAAGTTTTTTCTTCTCTGAAAAATAAAATAGAGGCAGCAAAAAATGCAGGAATTAAGGATATTATAATTGACCCCGGAATAGGGTTTGGAAAATCTGGAGAAGATAATTTGCTGCTTCTTGAAAATATCAGGGCTTTTTATGCGCTTGAGTGTCCTGTTATGGTCGGGATTTCAAGAAAAAGACTCTTGGGAATTGAAGAAGAGAATAACGATTTAAAAGATATATTTACTCTAACGCATTCTTATCCTCTGATTAAGGTCGGAGTAGACTTTTTGCGCGTGCATAATGTAAAATTACACAAAACTTTTTTAAATTCTTTACCCACTCAGGCAATTTATATTCAAAATAAAATAATGTAATATCTTATATACAGACTAGATGAGAATATAAATTATGAGTATTATGAAAGATTTAATAAACATAACTCTTATGATTATGTTGCTGTTAATGCTGTATAAAACAGACAATCAATATACAGGAATTATATGCGGCATTGCGTTTATGTTTCTGTATTCAGTTAAGTATATAAGATTAAATAAAATAATACAGAGGGCTGTTGATGCGGAAGCCGAAAAGCAAAAGCAGTTTTTTATGGAAATACTGACTCATGACCTGAAAACTCCGACTCTCGCGCAATTAAGAGGTCTGGAACTTATCCAGCAGGGCGCCGGAGAAAATATAACTCCCGAGCAGAAAGAACTCGTCGGTTATGTAAAAGATTCCTGTAAATACGTTCTTGATATGATTTCTCAGGTTCTTAGAATTTATAATCTTGAAAACGGAATACATACGGCAGTTTACGAAAAAGTTAACATGGAAAAACTTTTGCTCGAAAGTTTTTCGGAAGTTGATTATGCGGCAAAGGAAAAAAATGTTGAATTTGTTTATCTGGCCTCCGGCGTGGATACTATTCTTGAGGCAGAAAAGAACGACATAAAAATTGCAATAATAAATTTGTTATTAAACGCGGTTGTATATTCAAACTACGGTGAGAAAATTTTTATAAAGTTTGAAAGATTCTCTCAATATCTTAAATTTGAAATTATAACAAAAGGTATAATTCTTACGGAAGACGAATGCAGAAATATGTTTAACGCAGCATTATCAAAATTACCCAGGTATTCTGTAATCGGGCATGGTATAAATTTGTATTTGTGCAAAATTATAGCCGATTGTTATAAAGGCAAAATATACGCGCAAACAGACGGAGAAATATACAACAAATTTACTCTTGAGCTTCCGCTTTCTCAATTTTCAGAGGCTTTTCCAACCTCTTCTCTTTTAACTTCTTATTAACAATTGTAAATATAATCCGGTTTTAGACTGGAAAAACTTACAAAAAATGTTAAGATATGAATTGAAGGGATATTTGTTCTTGTAAAGAAATTTTAACAAACAGGCAAATTTTTTTATTTAGAGTTTTTAGTAGATTTACAGTTGTCAGGTGGAAGCGTGAATAAAGAAAAAAATACAGCAGATAAAATCACAAATCTTTCAGAAAAAGCCCCGATTACATCTCCGTTTTCTCAAGAGAATCTGGTTTCAAAAGTCAATGCTCTTACGTTTAAGACCTGCGCTAATTCTCTGAGTAATCCGCAGAACAAGAATTTTAACAACGAAAAAGGGCTTACTTTGAGCTATAAATTTGTTGTAGAAGAGCTTGTTCAAATTAACGGTGTAAAAACTCTCTATGAACTGTATACAAAAATTTCATCACTCATATTCCAGAGTATAGATTCCGCGTTTATGTCAGTAGGGTTATTCAAAGATAAATCTAACTGTATAAATCTTAAATTAAAAGATAAACACGGAAATTTCTATTCGACAAAGGTTTTTCTAAAAGATACTGATAATCCTATTATTCAGGTTTTCAATAATCATGAAATTATTTTTAAAGATGATGTAAGTTTTTTGAATCTTGCATATTTCAAAAATAATGCGGTTGCTATTCTGCCGTTAATTTCCACAAATGATAGATGTATCGGGGTAATTATATTTGAAGACAAGTGCGCAAGACAGAATATTACTCTCTACAGACTTATTGCAAAAATGGCGGCTCTATATACCGATAATATTGATTTGCAGGAAAAGAGCGAAGGATTTGTTAATACCGACAACCTGACACTTCTTTATAACCATAGAGGTTTTCAGGAAATTCTTTCAAATGAAATTTCAAGAGCGGAAACTAATAAGCAGAAACTTTCGCTTGTGATGATGGATGTCGCAAATATTACAAAGATTAACAGAGAACTCGGGCATGCTAAAGGTGATGAAGTTATTAAACTTGTCGCTGAAAAAGTGCGCCAGAATATGCGCGAAGGCGATATAGCAGGTCGTTACGGCGGGGATGAAATTGCAATTATTCTTCCTAATACCTCGACTGCACAGGCTAAATACGTTGCAGAATATCTTACTTACTCGCTTTCCTGCTGCTTTATTGATGATGTGGGACCGGTAAAAGTTTCGGTAGGTATTGCAACTTATCCGGATTGCTCTGAGGATAAAGAAAAACTCTTAATCCTTGCAGAACAGGCAATGTATATTTCTCAGGCAAAAGGGTACAAAGACGGTATGTCTGCAATCATCAGTTCTGCTGACTTCAACTTCTGGGATGATGTCGCTTTAAAATCCTATGCTGAAGTTATCGGGAAACGCCACTCGCAGCTTGGAATTAACTTTGAAGACGAATTGATTTCCAAGTTTAATGCCGACCATGCTCTCTCCGGTGCAAGAATTTCTGAGATTGCAACTTCTCTTGCAGGTGCAATTGATGCTAAAGACCCGTATACAAAAGGTCATTCAACCTCTGTTTCAAAATTCTCCGAGGCTCTGGCTCGTGCTATTAATCTTCCGGAAGAAGAAGTAGAACGCATAAAACTGGGCGCGCTTCTTCACGATGTCGGAAAAATCGGAATTCCTGAGAATGTTCTGAAAAAAGAAGGTCCGTTATCTGATGAAGAATGGGCTATAATGAAGCAGCATCCGACAATAGGTACGGAAAAAGTTCTTATGCCGAACCCGTCTTTAAGAGATTTGATTCCGATTGTAAAATACCATCACGAAAGAATTGACGGAAAAGGCTATCCGGAAGGACTTTCAAACGGTGATATTCCGCTTGCTGCAAAAATTGTTGCAATTGCTGATACTTATCATGCGCTGATTAGCGACAGACCGTACAGGCGCGGTATGAATATTGAAAAAGCAATCTCTATTCTTGAAGAAGGCGCCGGAACGCAGTGGGACGGCGATTTAGTCAGAACATTTATTCAGATAGCTCCGTCACTCGGGGTGTAAATAAATTAGCTTTTCTTAGCATATTTTAAAAATATCTGTTCCTTTGTCTGCATTAATTCTTCTACAATAAGCCACTTCCCTGACGGCTGCTTTTCAAGAATCATATATGTTTTTAATTTGTAAGTCTCACCGGAGGGTTGTCTTAAAGAAGATACTTTGTATTTGTTATCGGAAATCTTTGAAGCATCTATATTTGTATAACTATTTGTATAGTGTCTTAATTTAGCACCTGCCTGCCCGATTTTCATCTGGGTTATATAAGTGGAAGTGTTTGTTTCTACATCTACGGTTGTTCCGTCCGGTTTTACTACCTGTCTTATTATTCTTGCTTTTGGAGAATACATTTCTGCAATAGTCGGGCTGTAGGTATTTGCTGCTTTTACATAATTATTGAAAAACTGCACGGCTTCTTCCTTATTATCTGCAAAAACAGACAGAGAAACTCCCGCAAATACTATTAACAGTGCTAATATTTTCTTCATATTTACCTCTTCTGGTGTAACGAATTCTATTTATGATTTGTTCAAATTAATCTAAATCAGGAAGATCTCCTTTGACTTCAGCAACTTCATCCGAGTCAAGATGGAAAACTTTATGAAGTCCTTCTACGGCTTTTTTAGCCTGATCTTCTGCAACGATACAGCTGATTTTAATTTCACTTGTGGAAATCATCTTTATATTTATACCCATATCAGCTAAAGTTTTAAACATCTTTGCGGCTATACCGGGGCGGTCAATCATGCCGGCACCGACAATTGAAATCTTGGCAATCTTATCATCAACAAATACATTGCTGAATTCAAGTTCTTCTTTAACCTTTTCCATAATTTCAAGGGTTTTTTCTTTATCGCCTTTATCTATGGTAAAAGCAATATCATTAGTATTCAGAGCCTTTCTTGCATAAGACTGGATAATCATATCAACAGAGATATTCTCTTTAGCCAGTCCGTTAAACAAAACCGCAGCCGTTCCCGGATTATCTTTTACGTCGCAGACAACAACTCTCAATTGTGATAAGTCCGATGCAACACCGGTTACAGGTTTGTGTAATTCCATTTCATCAACTCCTACTATTAAAGTTCCTAAATTATCCAGTTTAAATGTGCTTCTGACTCTTATCGGCACATTGTATTGTTTTGCAGTTTCAACAGCTCTCGGGTGAAGTACGTTTGCCCCGACTCTTGCAAGTTCCAGCATTTCTTCATAAGAAATTATATCGAGTCTTGAAGCATGCGGAACGATTCTCGGATCAGTTGTATAAACACCTTCAACGTCTGTATATATATCGCATCTTTCAGCGTCTAATGCTCCCGCGAGCGCTACGGCAGAAGTGTCAGATCCGCCTCTTCCGAGAGTTGTAATTTCCAGATCATCAGTTACTCCCTGAAATCCTGCAACAACAACCACTTCACCTTTTTCAAGATGACTTTTGATTTTATCAGTTTTTATATTAATAATTCTTGCTTTAGAATGCACTTTTTCAGTCATAATTCCGACCTGAATAGCATTCATACTTACAGCAGGACAGCCCTGCGCCTGAAGAGCCATTGCAAGGAGTGCAATAGAAACGCCTTCTCCAGTAGAAAGCAGCATATCCATCTCTCTTGACGACGGATTATCCGAGATTTCCTTTGCCATTTTTACAAGATAATCCGTTGTATGCCCCATAGCTGAAACTACAACTACGACATCATGTCCGAGGTCTCGCTCTCTTATAACGGCTTTTGCTACATTTTTGATTTTATCAGTGTCAGCTACGGAAGTACCGCCGAATTTCTGAACTATAATTTTTCTCATTGTTTTTTCTACCTGCTACACTCTTAATCATTATATAAACAAATAAAATGTTTGACAACAACAAGAAAAATTAAATTTTTATTAAGTTTTGTAAAAAATAATATATTATACTAGCAAAAATAGTTTTTAGGTGTTTTTGAGCTAGTACATAACTATGAACAATTAGTGTGAAAAAAGGAGCATAAAATTTATGAACATCAATTCAAATGAACTTTTGTTACTTAACAAAAAAATCAAATTTGCAGGTGAAGCAGGAAAACCTGCCGCAGACGTAACAGTTCCTGCACCGGATACTAATACCCCGCAAACAGGCATGAACGCTCTTATGTTTCAGGGTTTAAACAATGTTGTTAGCGATCCGCAGCTTGCAGGCGAGTTAAAAATTATGAAAGAAACTGACACAGCAAAAACTGAAGATAAGGCAGCCGCAAATGAATATGTTGCTCCTTATAAATCAAATTTAGCTTTTCAGGGCAAGGCTTCAAAATTTAAGAGCCTGGCACTTGCTGCATTAATGGGGCTTGCAACACTCGGTGCAACTTCTGCATTGACCTCTTGTGATGATACTGAGCCATATAGATCTGAGACTAATATTACTATTAATATTGATTTGAGTGCAATTCAGGCAATGTTTGCCCAAATGCAGGCAATGTGGCAGCAAATGCTTGAACAACAGCAAATTACAAATGAGCAGCTCCAGCAAAATAATCAATTTATGCAGCAGCTTATTGAAATGGTTCAGCAGGGAATGATAAGTGCAGATGAATTTTATGCACAAATGTATGATTTTATTATGTCTTCAACTGCAAACCAGGAAATCATTATTGATTTGATTACACAGAACGGTATGAGTCAGGAAGAAGCAAATTCAATTCTTAATGAAATCCTTAATGAAGTAAGAAAAGGAAACCTTTCTGCAGCAGAAGCTATGGAAAAAATACTTGACTTACTCGGAGATATCAAAAACTTGCTTGCTCAGGCAATTTCTGACTTTAACAAGTTCTATGAAGAAATGCTTGCTAAGCAGGATGAATTAATAGAAATAAATAAACAGGGCTTTGAACAACTTATTGCTCAGGGTGAAATTACAAATTCAACTCTTGAAGAAATGAAGGCTCAAAATGAAGTACTGATAGATTTGAGTAATAAACAAATTGAAGCTCAGACTGAAATTAAACAAGCAATTGTAAATGCAAATATCGACAGCAATGCAAACTTTGATAAAGTTGTTGAAACATTAAATGTTAATAAGAATGAATTAATAGCTGTATTGGAAAAAATGGGTTACAGCTATGAAGAAATTATCAAAATGACAGCATCTCAAATTATTAATGCTATTGATAATAATACTGCAGTAACAGAAGGTACAAATAATTTACTGGCAGTTATTACCGAACAGTTAACAGCAGTTTTACCTGAACTTGTTGAACAGGGTAAGATAACAAATGAACAATTAAATGATTTGAAACAACAAATGCAGGATTTAATGAATGAAGTTCAGAACGGTAATATCTCTGCAGAAGAATTTTACAACAGAGCATTTGAATATATGGTTGGCTCAAGCACAAATCAGCAGGTAATAATAGCCCAGCTTGTAGAGAACGGTAAAACCCAACAGGAAGCTAATAATTTAATTAAGCAGCTTATTTCTGATGTTCAATCCGGAAATATAACTGCAGAAGAAGCATTTAATGAAATTAAAGAACTTCTTGGCAATATAGATGCAACTCTCGGTGAAATCAGTGAAACTCTTCACAATTTGTTAAGCAGCTTCAACTCATTCTATAATGATTACAAGAATGACAAAGATCTTGAGTTTAAACTTTTGGGTGAAGTAATTAAAAACGGTAAAGTTCAAACTTCTATATTGAATTCAATGAACACTACATTGAATAGTATGTCTGAAAATATTAATGGCATTAAAGAAAATACAGACTTATTGCTGGAAATTTCTCAGGATGATTCAAAACATCAGGAACTTATAGAGGCAATTAAAAACATTCAAATCGAAGGAACAGAAATTGATTATCAGAGACTGGAAGATATGTTCAAGATGATGGGACTTACAATTACTGATGTTATCAATATGTCTTCTTCTCAGTTAGAACAGGCTATCAAGAACTTCCAGAATACATATGTAAATGTTGAACAGAAACAATTGGAAGAACTTCAAACAATCCAAGCTAAGATAGATGATTTACAAATCTTCTTATCAAATAACGATAATAACAAGGAAATCATTGATGCTATCAATAATATAACAGTTGCAATCGGAAACGGTAATGAAGATGTAACAAATGAATTGAAGAATCTGACAGAACAATTGAACAAATTACAGCAGGCAATTGATGCAATCTATAAAGCAATCGGCGAGCAGGCTGCTATTACAAATACATACCTTGAAAAATATGATACAAAATTTGACGCAATTTTAGGAATGTTAGGCAGCATTGATTCTAAGTTGAATACAATTATTGCAAACCAGAAAACTGCAGAAATTTATTTAGATAATCTTCTTAAGGCTGTTGCTGAATTGAAAGAAGAAATTCAGAAATTGCAGAATGAAGCAGGAGAAGGCGGTTCTTCAATCACTCTTGAGCAGTTAGAAGAATTGTGGAAACAACATGATGAAGCTAACTTTAACAAATACAAAGAGTTAATTGAAAACTTAGATATTAATGTTGATGTTAACACTACCACAATAGAAGAACTGTTAAAATCAATTGACGCTAAGATGGAATACATCAATGACAATTCAGAAATCTTAAATCAGATTCTTGCTAAGTTAAACGGTATTGACTGGTCAGATCCTGATTACAGTTCTAAGTTAGACAGAATCATAGAAATCCTGGAAAACTTCAAATGTAATTGCGAATGCGGCGGCAACAATGAAGGTATCTTAGGCGACTTAGAAGAAGTTTTAGGCTAAGTCTAAAAGTAAATAAAGAGAAAGGGACGGTTTTTAGCCGCCCCTTTTTTATATTTAAAACAACCATGGGTTTCTTATTGTTCATCTGACCATTTTTCAACTTTAGCATTAGGATATTTAGCTCTGAAAGCTGCGACAGCATCATCTCTATCTTTCATAGAGCCATATTCCTGAACGGCTCCGCCATCGAATCTTGCATAATATTTAGGAGCTTGACCGTCTCTTACTTTGACTCTGTCAGAAGCATTTCCTGTAGGATTAACCACTTTCTTTGCCGGATCAGCCTTGTCAGCTATTAATGATTGTGATTCATCTCTTACGCAGTCAGCAAGATTTGTTGGAACTTTAACACCTGTACCCGGGATATTATTACCTTCGCTGTCTTTCTTAAGAGCCGGCAAGTATGTTGCAGTGAGAGCGCTCTTGTATGCTTCATAGTCAAGTCCTTCAATATTTTTCATATGGCTTAGACCTTTTTTAGAGAGAGCGAGTAATCTTTCCATGGTTTCTTTACTGTAGTCACCGTTATTTATACCTTGTGCAATTTTTATCATTCTGATTGCATCACTTAGACCATATCTATCAACTAAGCAGTCATATTGTTCTGCAATTTTAGTCCAGGAAGTTGTTCTGCCGTCAATAACCGGAACATTTTGATATTCTGCCGGAACTTCTTCCTTTTCGTGGGTTGAATAACTATGCTCGTCTTCAACAGGGGTGATGTCTTCATCTCCGTCATCACCGTCATCGCCGCCATGAACTTCGTCATCACGTTTCAAGCCTTCAAGAAGTCCTATCAACTCTTCTCTGTTTAATACACTGCCGCTGCCTGCTCCATAAATACCTTTTTCCGGATAACCATGGTCAAGGTAATTTTTATAAGCTTCACAATCCCAGCTTCCGTCTTCTCTTAAGAATGTTGTTGCAATCATCATTAATGCATCTCTGTATTCAGGTTTAAGAGCTTTTTGTGTTACTTCGCTATCGAGAACCTGAGCGTATTCTTCAAGAGTTGTACATTCAAACTGGGTTGATGTGATAGGTTTTTCAGGATCTTCATCAAGAAGTCCTGCAACAAAACCGGCAGCAGCACCTACTAATGCGCTCTTTAATCCTGTTTCAAGGATAAATTTAGAGAATTCTTTCATGTCATTTTTATCAATAATGATTTGTAAGAATCCGTTTGCAGTATTTATGATACCGCCTTGATCCATAAGTCCTGCAAGTGCCTGAGAGTTAGCTTCCATAAACTTGGCAAGATCAGAACCCATATTGAGATTTAATTCAAAGTGGTCATTATTGTAGGCAACTGATTTAGGGTTAGATGCTGCAGCTCCTGCTGCACCGAGTCCGTTTACTAAAGCACCGATTGTTGCTCCTAAGATTGCTTTGCCCCAGTTTTTGCCTTCAACTTCATATCCGCACATTTTAACAAGCATTTCTGCTTCTTTTTCTGTCAAATTCTTAAGTTCAGTTGCTGCGGCAAGTGCGCTTGTTGTTTTGGTCTTTTCAGCTAATGCTTTATAGTCTCCTGTTGTTCTGTCCATCTTGTAGTTAGCACCAACGTGAAGTCCGATTAATTCTGACAGTGGTGATACATCATATTTACCGTTACCCATATCAACAATCAAACCGCTGCTTGCAAGAGCTTCAAACAACTGGGTTTTCTTTTTGAAGAACAGGAATGCTTTTCTCTTGTCAACTGCATCGTGAACTTCTTCGCCGGTTAAACCGTTTTCTCTTATGTCAATTACAAGATTTTTTCTTGCCTGATTCTTTCTTGCAATCTTCATATCAGAATCGTGACCGCTAATCCACTGACCGAAATTGTTTTCTCCGCCTAATGCTCTTTCGGTGTATTTATTCCAGTCTCCGTCGCTTTTTACTTTTTCTTCTGCATCTTTTTCTACTCCTTTAGAAGATGTTGCGTCGGATGCATAAATAGCATCTCTTACTGTTTGTCTTGCTTCCGGCATGATATGAGATTTTTCAAATTCGCTTAGCTTTCTTTTGAATAAGCCTTTGCTCTTTACGAATTCGTGGTAGTATGAACCTTTTGCATCATATTTCCCTTTAACGGATTTAAATGCAACTTCTTCATCAACGCCCTTTTCTACAAGAGAATCATACTCTGCTTTGATTTCTCCGAATTCTTTTGCTTTTTGTATGTATTCTGCATTTTTAACCAATGCTTTTAAAGCTTCTCTTGCAAATTTATCGCTTTTTTCGATACCGAGTTTTTCTTTTACTTTGTCTTCTAGTTTTTCAATATCTTCTTTTGATTTGTAACCGATTTCATTTATTGCTTTTAAAATAAATTTAACCTGAAACTGTAAGTCTTTGTAAACTTCATTGTTTGCACTTACGCCAAGTCTTTCTGTCAGTTTTTCAAGAAGTTTTTCCGGAGTTTCAGCCTGTACTTCTTCATTCAGAATAGTTACGGCATATTTTTCCATTCTTTCAATATCTTCTTTTGAGTAAGTCTTTTGTTGAGGGTTTGTAACCACCGGTTTCTTTTCTTCTGCTGCCGGAGTTTCAATCTCAGAGCCAAAGATAGCTTTGTAATCACCCTCTGTAATCTGTCCGTTTTGAACTGCGGTTTTTGCATAGTTTTCAAAAACAGTTTTTTCATTTCCATCTTCAATAACGCGGTTTCCGTTGCCGTCTGCAATTTCAGCTAACGTTTTTAAAGTACCGGTTAACTTAGCAATTTCAATTCCCATAATATGCTCCTTTTCCTCGTATTTATAATCCTTAAATATATAAAGTATTTTTCTCTACGAGAATTGCGCAAAAATTTTAAATTGCTTAATATTTCTTAATAAAATCTTCCAGTGTTTCAATCGAACGCTTTGCCAGCAGTTCTGTTTTAAGCTTTTTATTTTTTCTCTCTTTTTTGGGTAAGTCTATTGGTGATACAATTGCCCAGTTAGAATTTGTCGGCTGGAGGGGTAAATATCTGATTGAATTATCACGCGATGAAATATGTTTAAGATGCGCTGTATCAGTAATATAAAAAGTAAGAGCACCTAACATTGTTTCACGGGGCAGTGTAAGCGGATTCAAGCCTTCCGGGTTTTCTCCTCTCCGATTTTCGGAGAGGGAAGAATTTCTTAGTGAGCTTTGCGAACTTAGAAATTCGGGTGAGGATTGAAGCCTTCTTGCCATATTTATACCCGCAAGCAAGCCTGTTGCAATAGATTCAGTATAGCCTTCCGTTCCGGTTATTTGTCCTGCAAAAAACAAACCATTGCGTTTTTTTGTCTCAAGTGTAGAATTCAGTATTTGCGGACTGTTTATGAATGTATTTCTGTGCATAACGCCGTATCTTACAATATTTGCGTTTTCTAAGCCCGGAATCGAGTGAACAAGTTCTTTTTGCGCGCCCCATTTTAGATTTGTCTGGAACCCGACGAGGTTAAAAAGGGTTTTTGCTGAATTATCCTGCCTTAGCTGGACAACCGCGTAGTTTTCAATGCCGGTTCTTTTATCAATAAGTCCGACAGGTTTCATCGGTCCGAATCTTAGCGTATCAACCCCTCTTGATGCCAGAACTTCAACCGGCAGACAGGATTCAAAGAATTTAGCACTCTTATCAACACCGTGGAGTTCTATTCTCGGCGCATTTATTAATATATTATAGAATCTTTCATATTCTTCTTTATTCATCGGGCAGTTTATGTACGATGCTTCGCCCTTATCATACCTTGAAGCCCAGAAAGCTTTGTCAAAATTGATTGAATCCACTTCCACAATAGGCGCAATTGCGTCAAAGAAATGAAGATGCTCACTTTGTGTAAACTCTTTTATAGAATCCGCAAGCCTGTCGCTCGTAAGCGGTCCCGAGGCAATAATCACGTTCCCGTCAGGAATTTCATTTACTTCTTCTCTTATTAATTCTATGTTCGAATCAGCTTCTATTCTTTTTGTTACAGCTTTTGAGAAATCTTCTCTTGCAATAGCAAGGGCATTTCCGGCAGGAACTGAGTTCTCATAAGCAATTTTTATCAACTCTCCGCCTAAGATTTCCATCTCTTTTTTAAGAAGTCCGCTTGCGTTTGTAATATCAGCAGAGCCTAAACTGTTTGAGCAGACAAACTCCGCGCAGTCTGAAGTTACGTGCGCGCCTGTAGTTTTTTCAGGGCGCATTTCATATAATTTAACTTTTATTCCTCTTTTGGCAAGCTGCAAAGCTGCTTCTGAGCCGGCAAGCCCTGCACCTATTACTTTTACTTCCTGCATTGAAAAATTTCCCTTATGCAGCCTGATAAAGACCGCTATGAACTTATTATACAGAGAATAAAATAATATGTGAAGAGGAAATATCGTCAATGTCGGCTTGGTAAAACCAATATTAACTATAAACTATTTCCAATTAACAAGTGCAGTCTTGCCTCTCCCCTTTGGGGAGAAGGAACCATCACGCTTAGCGTTCAGCCAACCCTCCCCTTGTGGGAGGGTCGAAATCTTTGATTTCGGGGAGGGGGGTAAATACTGGGGTTGGTAAGTGAGACTACAAGTTTGGCGTCATCGCGGGGGTAAATAATTTTAGTTGTGTAGTAAGCCTACAAGTTGGTCGTCATTGCGAGGGAACAGCCATTCAGCCCGAAGCAATCCAGAACAAATATAACAATTAAATAGAATGGATTGCCACGCCCCTGACGGGTCTCGCAATGACGGCACTCTAGTAGGTAAAACTACAAGTCTCACGTCATTGTGGGGGTAAATATTAGAATTGGCAGGTGAAACTACCGGTTTGGCGTCATTGCGAGGAGCGGAAGCGACGCGGCAATCCATATTGTTATTGTTGGGTTCCACCCAACCTACTGTTTTAATTGTAAAATTCGTTCGGGATTGCTTCAGGCTGAATGGTTGTTCCCTCGCAATGACTTCACCTTCCCCTCGCCCTCAAGGGGCGAGGAGAAGCGCCTAGTCTTGTAGCTTTTAGGATGTGGTAAATCTTTGATTTACCACATCCTAAAAGCTACAAATGGTTTTTCTCCCAACCTTTTTAATATCTTCCGACCTGATTTCTTCCGTGTTCTTTTGCGTAGTATAAGCCCTTATCCGCCCATTCAATTAAATCCTGCGGTGTCTGCGCGTTATCAGGGAAAGTTGAAACACCGAGACTTATCGTAACATTTACTTTGTCAACAGGTGTAAGGTGGAACGGAGTATCAGCAACCGCTTTACATATTCTGTTTGCATTGAATAAAGCATCTTCGGCTGAGGTATTAGGAAGAATAATCGTCATCTCTTCGCCGCCGTATCTGCAAACATAATCTGTTGCACGGGAATTGTTTTTAAGAATCTTTGCAACCTGTCTTAGTACAGCGTCACCTGCTTGATGCCCGTATGTATCGTTGAATTTCTTGAAGAAATCAATATCAATTATAATTAATGAAAACGGCTGGTTGTATCTTCTTGCAATATCTATTTGTTTTCTCAAAGTATCCTGAAAATATCTGTGGTTATAAAGTTCTGTTAATCCGTCTATTGTTGCAAGTTTGTACTGATATTCAAAATCGCGTGCTTTCATTAGGTATTTTGCGAGGAATGAGAGCGCAAACGCTGCCATTATTGCAATAACAGGAAGCACTATCGGAATCCAGAGGTTGTAAAGTTCCATGGCATAATAAGATATAAATAAGTATGCAATTGCAAAGAGGGTTGTGGATAGAAATGCAAAGACCGTAGAGGTTGAGAGCATTACAATTGCTCCTACTATTACAACAACTCCCGCAAGAATCAAAATGTCTACAATGCTGCTTGTTTTTTGTATAAAGTTATTATCCAGCATATTGTTGAAGAAAGTTGCGTGGACTTCAACACCCGGATATACACCTTCCTGAACCGGAACGGATTTTGTATCGTGAAGGCTTGTTGCGGTTGTACCGATTATTATAATTTTGTCTTTAAAATCAAAATTTGTAATATTTTGTTTTCCGCCGTTTTCCATATCTTTAATAACTTTGTACATAGGAATAATTGTATGTGTTCCGCTCGGTCCGTACCAGTTTAATATAGCGTCGCCTTCTTTTGTAAGCGGGATATTTGTTCCGAAAGTTTCAAGATTAGAGTTTGAATTTATCACAAAACTTGTTTCATTTTTTTGTGCAAGATAATCTGCTCCGGCTTTGAATGTCAGATAAGGATAAAATTTATCCTTATACACCATAACAGGTGCAACATTTCTGATAATACCGTCGCTGCTTCTCATAACATTTGTCATTCCGATTTTAACTTTACCGTTAATAAGTCCGTCAAGAATCGGACGACAGTTTATAAAATTGTATTTAGATTTGAGGTCAACTTTAGATTGGTTATCTATGTTAAGAGCGAGTCTTGCCGGCAAATCTATCGGAATTCTTACATCAGTAGGCTGATTGTCAAAATTCATTGAGGCATATACATTCTGGTACTTATTCATTGTGTCAACAAGATATTTATCAGCACCTTCAGTTGCTCTTATTGATTTTATAAACATCAGGTCAAAAAGAATTGCCTGAGGTTTCTTTTGCTCAAGATAATTAATTAAATCTCCGTAAACATTTCTCGGAATCGGCCATTCTCCGTATTTTTCCCATAATGTTTCAAGGCTGGCATCGTCAATTGCAAGTACAACAATATCTTTGTTTGGCAAAGGACGCTTGTGTATAACCTGCAAGGACTGCCTGTAGTCAAAAGTTCTATTCTCTGCAACTTCAAAAAATGATACTATAACATTTTTTAAAGTTTTGTTGTTTTGCAAAAGTACAAAACCTATTAGTAAAGCTGCTAAAACAAGAAGCAGATATGTTCCGTAAATAAACCACTTGGTTTTAATCAAATTCTTCATTTCTCTCTCTCCCGAAAAATTATATTCTAGTATAGTTAATTTTGGCTTTCTTCGCAAGAATCTTTTCAGCGAACAGATTCTTTTCTATCAAATTATTATTGATTTTCAGCGCTTCTGTCGACTGCATTAAATCAAGCGGGTGGAGTAAATATTTCAGTAAGCATTCTTCGTGTAAATTCATAAGTTTTTCCTTTTTTGTGTGCAGCTTCATTCCCCTCTTCGGAAAGCGTCAGCAAAACGCACTTAAACTCGGGGTAATTTATATATTATTTATCGGAAAATCTTGACATTTCTTTAATAATTATTAAAACGATACTGCAGATGGTGTATTTTTTTATTAAAAACTAAAAAAATAATAAAAACTGCCGATAAATTTAATAAAAGAGGTGACTTATATGTTTAATGGTTTTTATCCGAGATATGACTTAGAAGCAAGGATTCAGCATACAAAGCTGGATAGCTGGGGAAGTATTCCGTCAGCGAGAATGAACAGGGTTGAAGAACCTGCAGTTGCAGATTTCCAGAGTGTGATGTCAGGTCTTGTGGAAAACCTTAATACAACAATGGAAGCGCCGGATAATTTGCTTAAAGACGCTATGATGGGGTCTGAAAATGTTGATATTCACGATGTTATGGTCGCAATGTCAAAGGCAGAAATTGCAGTTAACGTAGCAACTACTGCAACCGGAAAAGTCATACAGGCGTATGATAAAATAATGCAAATTCAAATTTAGGCTTCTCATATTGTATTGATATGTGTATAATATTATTGATAGGGCAGGAATATGGATTTTAAAAAGTTACTGGAGAATAAAATTCTTTTAGCATCAATTATCGGCGGCGTTGTGCTGCTTCTTGTCGTGTTTATAATAGTCGGTTCGATTTCTGCTTCTAAAAAATCCGGTGAACCGATTGACGTCAGCAAAGAACCTTTAAAAGAAGATGTAGATTTATTAACAACCGATAATTTAGGAAAAGCCCTTGAAATTCAAGCTTTGTTAGCAAGAAATAATATTGTAGCTTCCCGCGCTGTAGATGGTACAAAATCAGTTCTGCGTCTTAAAAAAGGCGACTGTACTCCGGGTATGAAAAAATGTACAACCGAACAGAGAGACAGAGCTATTATGGTAATAGTAGAAAGCGGTTTGTACGACCAGAATGTCGGGTTAGAAATCTTTGATAAAGGTGATTTTACTTCAACAAAAGAAGATAAGAGAATAAGACTTGTACGTGCCATGAACGGCGAACTTGCCCGTTTAATCAGAAGAATTGACGGTATAGAAAACGCATCTGTATTTATATCAATTCCTGAGCAGACAATGTTTTCTTCTATGCAAAAACCTGTAACTGCAACTGTTCAATTGCAGGTTGCAGTCGGCGATACACTTAGTATGAGCACTATTAAAGCAGTTTCAAACTTGCTTCTGGGAAGCGTTTCCGGATTGAAATCCGAAAATATTTCTATTACAGACACAAACGGTCATGTCTATAACAGTCTTATAGATGCTCAATCAGAAATGCTTGCGCGTTTGCAGGAAAATGATAAGTATATGCAGGAAAAAGTTCAGGCACAGTTAAACAGACTTATCGGTCAGGGCAAATACGTTGCAACTGTAAGTACATTCCTTAAACAGGCTCCTGTAGAAAAATTTACTATAGAATATGATCCGAACAGAAAAGCGTCAGTTACAGAGCAAACTTTCTCGGAAGGTTTGGGCGATCAGACAGTGGATACAAATAAAAACACAAATGCCGTAAGCGTTTATCTTCCAAACGGCTTGCCGGCTGGAAGCTCTGATTCTTCCCAGAACAGAAGCTATTCAAGAACTGCACGCGAAACCCAGTACGGCGTAACTAAAGTTCAGACAAATGAATACATGTCACCGGGAACTCTGGAAGAAATTTCTATTGCGGTAACACTTGAAAAAGACGCGCTTCCTGTTGAATTAACTCTTGAAGAGTTGAAAGAACTTGTTGCGCATGCAGCCAGCCCGAAAGCAGATCCTGAAAATGTAACAATTGCGTTTGCAGACTCTCTTGATCCGTTTATGGCAGGCGATAAAAATGTTAAAGCCCCTATTAAAGCAGAACACGGCAACCCTTGGTGGCTTGCTATTGCACTCCTTGCATTTGGTCTGTTCTTCGGACATAAAGCCCTTACCCAGAAAATTAATGCAGCGAAAGCCGCACAACAGGAAGAACTGGATAGATTAAGAGCTATGAATGAAGCTCAGGAAAAACAAATCAAGGATTTGAGCGTAAATGCTGCCGATTTAATACAGAAGCAGTCTCAATTGCAGCAAGGTTTGCTTGAACAACAAAACAGACCGGTTTCTATTCCGACTTCAGGAGCAGAAATCAGAGAAGCTTTGAGAGAATTAAAACGTGAATTTGACGGCGTAGATGATGCTGAAGCCGGAGAAAAAATCCGCAGCTGGATTGAACAGGGATAGTTACTTTCTCTAACTTCCGGAATTTATTACAATTCGAAAAATTCAGCCTTATCTAAAATTCTCTCGTCTCTATAGTAACTGTTATAAAGTTTTGCGCCTTTTACAATTTTGTACCATTGATTATAATTATTCATAAAATCATCTTTGTTTTTGTTCATATAATGAATGGTTACAATCCCTTCATACCCGCGGGTTACGCGCAGAAACTCACACTGGGCTTTTACGTTTTTAAAATCATGCGTACACCGTCCGACAATTGCGTCATTAGGAGTGAGTCTTAAGGTCTTATACGGCGCTGTCGGGTTAATCCTCAAAAGCCTTGCTGTACTGTTTGTCGTAAAAACATTTACAGGAAAAGCCGAGCCGTTATATGAATGCACAACGATTGTTTCAACCCAGTCGTCCGTATACTGTCCCTTCGGCGCATACTGGAGTATTGCTTCTGTTCCGACTTTACGGTAATACACTTTTACCCAGTTCTCTCTTTCCGGAAACTTGATTATAATTGTTTCATACGCAAGCACCGGAAGGATTGCAAGAGAAAAAATTAAACTAATAAATAAAAGGGCTTTTTTCATCCGCAATTACTCCGTTTTCACCGACTTTTGCAATCTTTTTTAAAAGTTCCGGCGCAAAAATCTCACTCTCAAAATGTCCGATATCAAAGACAACTTTTTTAGCGTCCAAAGCTGTATGAAACTTCAAATCACCCGTTACAAACGCGTCAGTCTCTCCGATGAATTCCGAACCAGAGCCGGCACAAAACCCGATTGTTTGTACTGTTTTTACACCAAGATTATTAATATACCTGAGCTTTGGAGAAATTTTTAATAATTTATCTCTTAATTCTTCTACCCCGATAGGATTTTCTAATTCCACAATACGTACAAAATCGTCATTGCGGGTTTTTTTGAACCCGAGTTTTTCAATAATTAAGTCGCTTGTTCCGCCTTCTGCCCTGTCTAAATTCGTATGCGCAGAATAAATATTGATATTTTTGTATTCAAAAGGAACAAAAAACAGCGGGTGGTGGGAAATTATCATATCACACCCTTTTTGGCGCGCCTGATTTACTACATCGTCTGTTACGGTAAGAGCGAAAAGAATTTTATGAACCTCTTTTTCCTCTAAATCCACGCCCCAGCCGCTTGCGTCCCAGCTCTCCTGAGTATCTAAAGGCGCAAACTCTTCTATTCTCGTTACAATATCGTATTTATTCAAAAACTTCCTCCAGAATACGTTTTGCAATATTTTGTTTGGTATCTTTTTTAATATGTTTTATATTTAAGTTTTTGTCAATAATGTAAACTTCGTTTTCGTCTGTATTAAATCCGATATCTTTTCTGGAAATATCGTTTGCAATCAAATAATCACACCCTTTTTTCCGTATTTTTGTTTTGGCGTTTTCGATTAAGTTCTCGCTTTCCGCGCAAAACCCGATAATGATTGGAATGTGAAGAGCGAGGGGTGAAGAGTGCAGCGAAGGTTGTATTTTTTGTATGGGGTTAGAAGAGGAATCGGAAGTTACAGGGTTTTCCTGACACCTCCCTTTGACTTCAGACGCCGATTTAGTGCATTCACTTTCCTGAAGCGTAAAAAAATCTAGGCAGTCATCTGCCCCCCTTGCGGGGGAAGTACCCGAAGGGGGTAGGGGGGACAATTTACAAATTTCCTGCAAAATATCAGGATTTTCAACAAGTCTTAGCGTAACTTCACCGCCCTGCTTTTTCATTTTCTGTTCTGAAATATTTTCGACTCTGTAGTCTGAAACCGCTGCAGCCATTATTACACAATCCTGACCGGCAAGATTTTCCTTAACGGCTTTTTCCATCTCTAAAGCTGTTTGGGCAACAATATTTTTGTAAGGTTTATCTGCCTTAAAAGTTGATATAAGAGTTACTTCCGCTCCCATATCAAAAGCGCGGTCAGCGAGTGCAAGCCCCATTTTACCGGATGATGAGTTGGTAATATATCTTACCGGATCGATTTTTTCTCTGGTTCCGCCTGCGGTTATAAGAATCTTTTTCCCTTTAAGAGTTTGTTTTTCGGATAAAATTTCAACAGTTTTTTCAAAAATCTCCTCAGGCTCTTTCATTCTGCCGATACCGTTTGTACCGCAGGCAAGAAAACCGGTTTCCGGCTCGATTATATGATAACCCGCATTTTTAAGTTTTACTAAATTTTCCTGTACAAACGGATTTTTCCACATATTTTCATTCATTGCAGGCGCAATTAAAATCGGTTTGGAAAAAGCGCACACCGTTGATAAAAGCAGGTTGTCACAAATACCGTTTGCAATTTTCCCGATTGTATTAGCGCTTGCAGGAGCTATTACAAAAATATCGGCTTCCGTGAGCGCAATATGTTCCGGTTTATACTCTTTTATTTCAAAATTATCAACATATACCTCGTTTCCGGAAAGAGTTTGCAGTGTGAGCTTTGTGACAAAATTCAACGCGTTTGGTGTTACAACAACACGTACATTTGCGCCTTCTTTTTTGTACAGCCTTATCAGATTGCAGATTTTATACGCTGCAATTCCGCCGGTTATTCCGATTAAAACAGTTTTGTTTTTTAGCATTTTGAACCTTTCATTTTTTGTGAATAGTGAGGAGTGAATAGTGAATAGAATTATGCTGTCATTGCGAGACCCGTGAGGGTCGCGGCAATCCATTTTGCATTTTTAGTTTTAGAATGGGAAAAGTACCAGTATTCCCACCAAGGCAAAGAGTTATTGTTGGGTTTCACCCAACCTACAGTTACTGAGTGACGCCAAGCTTGTAGTCTCACCTGACAACCCAAATACATTTACCCCTGCTGTCATTCAGAGGGCGCGAGCCCGAAGAATCTCTATAACTTTTGTAAATTACTTGAATATCTATTCACTATTCACTCCTCACTATTCACCAGTTTAAGGGTTTCTTCGCCTCTGAATTGCTATCGGGCTCTGAATGACAGCTACACCGTTACCTTCTCGCTGCTGCCAACCTCTTCAAGTTCGCGTTTGATATCTTCAACAGATACGTGAAGAATCGGTGAATTGTCATCTTTTTTGAGATACACATCCACAATACCTGATTGAACAATGAATCTTTTGCAGAGAATGCAAATAAAATTATGCCCATAGATATACATTGAAGAGCCGGTACATCTGTCCTGACCTGCCTGAATAATAGCGTTTTGTTCCGCATGGATTGAACGGCAGGTTTCGTAACACGTACCTGACGGGATTTTATTTTTTATCCTGTAACATTCGCCGCGTTCGTAGCAGGATTCCACGCCGGAAGGTGTCCCGTTGTATCCGGTTGCTTTGATTTTTTTATCCTGTCCGACAATGACCGCCCCCACTTGTGCCCTTAAGCAGTTAGAACGGGAAGAGCAGGTTTTTGCAAGATCCAGAAAATAATCTGTCCAAGATTTGATACCCATATCCTGATACCTCCGTTATTATTATACTTTAAAAACTCAACATGATATAATTTGTTTATGAAAAATTTCTTTTTATCACTTTTGGATTTAATATACAGGAAAAAATGTTATTTTTGCTCTTCGTCCAAATACTCACTAAAAATGTGTCCGGACTGCTATGAAACGCTTAATTTTGCACAATTTAAACCCTCAAGAATAATTGACGGGGTAAATATTTATTCCGCCGGAGTGTACGAAAAGAATTTACAGAAACTTATCCGCGGGCTGAAATACCACAGGCAGAAAGAGCTTGCGTTTTATCTGGCAAAATTCATGTACGAATACTGGAAAAATTCCGGGGATAAAAGAGATTTTCAGGTTATTCCGGTTCCGCTTCACAAAAACAGGATGAAAAAACGAAAATACAACCACATGGAGCTTGTCTCAGAAGAGTTTTCAAAAATGTGCGGATACACTTTGAATACGGCGTTAATTAAAAGAGTCAAAGACACAAAGCCCCAGTACAGACTTACGCGTAAAGAACGTCTCGACAATCTTTCCGGTGCTTTTGAGGTTGATAAAACAAAAGATTTACACAAACCAGTTTTAATTCTGGATGATATTTGTACAACCGGTGCAACTTTTGAAGAGATGATAAAAACTCTTCAAAGATCCGGAATAAAAGAAATTGTCTGTCTGACCTCTTCAAGTCCATGTTTATGATATAATCAGGATTATTATAATTATTATAAAGGGAATTGAGATTATGGAAAAATTTTATATCACAACTGCTATTGATTATGTTAACGGAGCGCCGCATATCGGTCACGCTTATGAAAAAATTCTTACGGATGTAATTTACAGACACTTTACGCAAAGATGCGGCAATACTTATTTTCTTACCGGAACTGACGAGCACGGAATTAAGATTCAGAAAACATCGGCGGAAAAGGGAGTTTCCCCAAAAGAATTTTGTGATATGAATGCACAAAAGTTTAAAGACGCCTGGAAAGCTCTGGATGTAGAATATTCTCAATTTATAAGAACTACTGATGAGCAGCACGAAAAGGTTGTACAAAAGATTTTCAAAAAACTTGTAGAAAAAGGTGATATTTATAAACACGCTTATACAGGGCTTTACTGCTCCGGCTGCGAAGCTTTTTTGAGCGAAAAAGACCTTACGGAGGACGGACTTTGTCCTGACCATTTGAAAAAACCGGAAGTTGTTCAGGAAGAAAATTATTTTTTCAAACTTACAAAGTACAAAGATGCGATAATCAAGCATATCAAAACCCATCCGGATTTTATAATTCCGTCATTCAGAGCAAACGAGGTTATCAATCAGCTTGAAAATATTGAAGATATTTCGGTTTCGCGCGCAAAAACAAGTGTAAACTGGGGGATTCCGGTTCTTGATGATGATTCGCAGGTAATTTATGTTTGGATAGATGCTCTTTCTAACTATATTACAGCGCTCGGATATGATACGGAAAATTCGGAAGATAAGTTTAAACAGTTCTGGCCTGCAAATGTTCAGGTTATCGGAAAAGATATTTTAAAATTCCACAGCATATACTGGATTGCAATACTTATGGCGCTTGAGCTTCCGCTTCCTGAACATATTCTTGCGCACGGCTGGATTACAATTGACCAGACAAAAATGTCAAAGTCTTTAGGAAATGTCATTTCTCCGACAAGCGTTCTTGAAGCGTTTAATCTGGATATTCCGGATCCTTTGAGATACTATATGGCATCAGCTGCACCTTGCGGAAAAGACGGAAACTATTCCGACGAAGATTTTAAGGAAAAAGTTAACGCGCACCTTGCAAACTCAATGGGAAATCTTCTGAACAGAACTCTTTCAATGCTTGTAAAATATTTTGAAGGAGATGTTAAGCCGGAATTTCTCTGTAATAACACTCTGAAAGAACAAGCACTGGAGACAGTTAAAGTTGTAAAACACCATTTTGATTATATGGAAGTTCAGGAAGCCGCGTTGAAAATCAATGAGCTTGTTGATGTTACAAACAAATACGTAACTGACAATGCACCTTGGACGCTTGCAAAAGAAGGGCAGATGGAAAAATGCGGAGAGGTTTTAACCAATGTACTTCAGGTTATGACAGTAATTTCATCTCTTATTTACCCATATTGTCCGAATATTGCTTCAAGAATGGCAGAACAGCTTTCTTACGATTTAAAAACAAAACTTGATGATATTACCTGCGAAAGCTTAAAAGCAGGACATTTGATTGACAAAGAAAATATCAAACCGGTATTTTTAAGAGTGGACAGCGAACTTGCCGACAAAAAGAAATAAAGAAATATTAGATAATTATAAATAAAGCAGGAGCTGGAAATACCGCTCCTGCTTTATTTGTAAATCAGGGTAGTGTAATTTTAAAGCAAAAATGTTACATTTGTTCGTCATTGTAAAGATTTTATAACAACTTGACATGTTTTTGATATAATAAAACAATGCGAGAGATTTCAACTAGTCGTTACAGTTTTTATTTTATTTAAGGAAAAGATTATGAAGAGATTTATGATGATGTTATTTACAATGCTTATGACTTTGCAGTCAGCTCAGGCAGCGAATGTTAACGCTTTTATGGACAAGTACGTGGCGCCTGTTTCTGACGCGGTTGCAAGGCTAATCTTTTTCCCGATAAAAATCTGCGGGTATGATGTTCCTATAATCATATTCTGGATACTTATCGCAGGATTCTTTTTTACGTTTTATTTTAAAGGGATTTCTGTCTGGGGATTCAAACACGCAATTGATATAGTTATAAAACCTGTTGAAAAACATCACCACGGATTTGGTGAAGTATCTTCTTTTCAGGCATTAGCAACCGCGCTATCCGGAACAATCGGTATCGGTAGTATTGCCGGGGTTGCAATCTCTATTTCAATAGGCGGTCCCGGAGCGGCGTTCTGGATTTTTGCCGGCGCCCTTCTCGGTATGTCAATAAAGTTTGTTGAAGCAACTCTCGCTGTAAAATACAGAAGATTTAACCTTGACGGTTCAGTATCAGGCGGACCTATGCACTACATTGCACACGGTCTTACACGCAAAAAAATGCGCTGGTTAGGTCAGCCGCTTTCGGTTCTGTACGCAATTCTCTGTATCGGAGGCGGTATTACGGGCGGAAATATGATTCAAATTAACCAGACTGCTCACCAGATGGTATTTATTACAGGCGGAGAACATAGCTTTTTGCAGAATTATACCTGGGTTATAGGTCTAATTGTTGCAATACTTATCGGTATGGTAATTGTCGGCGGTATCAAAAGTATAGCTAAAGTTACAACAATACTTACTCCAACAATGTGTATTATGTACATAATTTCAGGTCTTATTGTTATCGGGGCAAACTTTGTACATATTCCTCATGCATTGATGCTAATCCTTAAAGAAGCATTCCATCCGACAGCGGTTGCAGGAGGTATTTTCGGAACAATTATCATCGGGCTTAGACGTTCCGTACAATGTA
Organism: uncultured bacterium; assembly: GCA_949296355.1. Lineage (GTDB taxonomy): Bacteria > Cyanobacteriota > Vampirovibrionia > Gastranaerophilales > Gastranaerophilaceae > CAG-196. Next base: position 69,466 of record CASFPS010000006.1, read on the forward strand.
ATGAAGCCGGAACCGGTGCTGCTGCTATTGTTTACGCAACGGCTAAAACAAAAGAACCGGTATCACAGGGTTTTGTTGCATTAATTGAAACCTTCCTGACAGGTGTTCTCTGTTTATTCACATCTTTTGCAATTGTATTTTCAGGCGCCTGCACACAGGCAACAAAGGAAATTTCAGGTATTGAACTTGCTTCAAATGCATTCCAGTCAGTTATTCCGTTCTTCCCGATTATATTGTCGGCAATTGCAATTATGTTCGCTTTATCAACCTTAATTTCATGGGCATATTACGGACAAAAAGCTTGGACATTCCTTCTTGGCGAAGGCAAAAAGAGAGTTCTTGCATTCAATCTGATTTATTGCTTATTTATTATTGTAGGCTCTGCAATGAATGTTAAATCAGTAATTGATATTACAGACGCTATGATGATTGCGCTTTGTGTTCCGAATATAATTGTGCTTTATATCTTAGCTCCTGAAATCAAGAGGGATTTAAAAACTTATCTTGATAAACATAATATGAATTTTATGAAATTTTAATTGGAAATTAAACAGGTGAGGGCGGGGAATATTTATTCACCGCCTTCTTTTTGATATCTGCAGGTGTAAATTTTTGTAAAAAATCTTTTTACCTTAAGCAATAAATGCTTTTCTTTTGTTTTAATTCGTGTATAATAGAACAAAGAAAGAAAAAAGATTTATGCTGCAAAACATAACCACATCACAAACAATTAAACCAACAACGTTAGATGAAAAGATAGAGCGGTATTTGCATGATATTTTTGAAAAAGAGCTGCAGGCAAAAGGCTCGATTCTTGTAAGTTATACCCCGTTTGTAATCAAAAAAATCGCGGCATACTTGTCTGGCAGAATAAAAATGCCGGCTTCTATCGGTATAGCCGGAGAAACTGCAAGCGGAAAATCAACAATTACAATGGATTTGATAGATACAATTGAATCTTTTGCCGCAGAATTTGATATCAAAGATGCTATCACAAGAGTAAATACGGATGATTATTACTATGACCGCTCAGAAATGGTAAAAGCTGCCGGAAGTTTTTCCGAGTTTGCAAAAAATTATGATCTGGATGTTCCTCAGGCTCTTGAGCTTGAATTAATGCATAAACATATCAAGGAATTACTTTCCGGTAAAGAAACTTATCTTCCTAAATATGACATGAGCGGAACTGCAAAACGTTTTGATAATCATACTCTGGCTAAACCTTCTAAAATTATTATTTCAGAAGGTTTATTTACGCTTACGGAAAAAGTAAAAGATGCTTTTGATTTCAAAATTTATGTTGAAATTGACGAAAAAATAAAAAAAGACAGATTTTATGTAAGAGCAAAAGAACGGGATTTAGGGGATTCTGCCGATATTATTTACAAAAACGCCAATGAAAAAGCCGATGTTTACATCAAGCCTTGCAAAAAACAGGCAGATATTGTTCTTTCGGGCTCTGCAGACAGAATTAAATACAAAAACTTTCTGAATAAAATCATTGCCGTTATACACGAATTATATTTTTCAGAAATTTAGGGGTACTATATTGAAAGTACAGAATACAGTATTTAAACTTCCTTCAGACTGCATAAAAAATACAAAACTAACTGCCGACGAAATGCGTAAGCTTTCACTGCAAGAAGCGTGTGGCTTAATGATAAAAAAAGAACACCATTTATATACGGATGTTGATTAGTTATCTAATATTTACAATTCTTTAGTTAAACAATCAATCCCCCCAAGTGCACTTAAATATTTTTTTGTCGGGGCAAAATATATTTTATCAAAACCGACAGTATCCTTTAAAAAAGTTTCCATATATGCATCCAGATTGTCATCACCGGAAGTATTGGTAATATAAAATTTTTCTCCGGTTTTGGCAGATGTTCCGCAGATTGCGTTCATGTAATTTATTGGATTTTCTACTCCCGTAGCATTCGGAGTAGGATCTTCTCCTTTATCAATTTCTGTAAAGCAAGGAATTTTTATTATTTCATACCCCTGTTCTTTTAATTTGTTTTCTGCATCAGCGGCAATTTCTTCTGTTTTGCTTGCCATTTCTTTGAGTTTACCGATTAATTTCAAGTATTCTTGTTTTCGATTTTCTAAATTTTTCTTTTCTTCAAGTAATATACCGGCAGCCTCTGTTGTTTCAGAACTTGCTTCCAGCTTTTTGTTTATATCCTGTATAAATGTTTCCAAAATTTTGATTCCTGCTTCATAATCAGGAATTCCTATCTGTCCGTTATTTAATGGTCTGTAAAACATATCTATATGAAAGTCAAACTGAGGAATATATGTAACATTTTTCTCTTCAATACCAAGCTCTTCTGCAATTTGTTTTTTAGCAATATTAACAGAAGCTTCGGAATCATCTAAACCTAATTTAATCATTGAATATTTTATTGACTCTTCGCCGATTATAGCACCCGGTTCACCATCTTTTGTAAGAGTATTTAAGACATTTCCACCTTCTAAATAGGTTCTGCCAGCAACAATATCCTCTTGAGATAACGTATGAGAATACTTTATTGCTACAGGATCTTCATTGGCTTGTTGGCGTTGAAAAGCACTGCCCTGTGCCTGCAATGAAACATGTCTTCTTTTTGCGGTAATTTTTGATTCATTGTTATAGGCTTCTATATTAGAGCCAGTCTCACAATTAGGAATAAGCTGCTTTTTATCAGCCCTTACTATACTCAAGTCTTCTGCCCATAAAGCTTCTCCGTCGATATCCAGCAACTCTACACTAAATCCTTGCTCGTCTCCCACTTTATTTAAAAATGAGACAAGTTCAGAATTTATTTTTGATTTTGCAACTTGAATTTTTGATATATTTCTATTAATTCCTTCTGACCAGTTTATTGTCCCATCCTGGTTAGAATCTTGTATTTTATGCACTACTGGGGTAAGAACAAATCCTGTTTCCTCACTATAGGACTGTTTCCAATATTCTACATAATATTTACCTTCTTCTAAATTATCTATTGCAGAACAATCAACAACAATTTCTGGAGTCATCATAATATCTTCAGACCCGTCCTCTGCCTCACCCCATTCACAATAAGTACCCAAGTATTTATAACTTTTTAATTTATCTTTATCTTCAGGTATATTTATAATTTTGGGCATAGTTATACCGGGATGTTTATTCCCCTCTAAAGTATCCAATTGTCTTGTCTTAATTTTATTAACTAATAAATCTAATTCTTCATTTTCAATAATATTATTGCCTTTAGTGTTTTCAATTTGAGAATCCGCTATTTTCAGAAGTTTTTGCAGAATATCTAATTCCTCTTTATCAACCTTTCCATCAAAATTCAGGTCAACGGAATTAAAGATAGAATTTAGCGGGCTTGGTAGTTTGTCTTTTAAAGAATTCCATTCATCTCCCATTTGAATATGACATTTTTCGATTTTATTAAATTTATTGTAGTAATTAAATTCCATCTTACATTCCTTTTTTCAAGAAAAAACACTATTTATAACGGCATTTATTTTCAAAACTTTAGGGGATGATTGATAATTGTTACAAATATTTACATAGAATTTACGGCGGATTTAAGAAGAAATATTAGGATAAAATGAGAGAGTAATTAAGTAAGTTGATTAATTATTTTCAAGATATTTTTCCCACAAGTCAGGGCGTTTTTTTTGGGTTCTTAAAATCTTTTGCTCCATCCTGAATTCTTCTATTAACTTATGATTTCCGTTTAACAGAACTTCCGGAACCTGAAATCCCATATATTCGCGCGGTTTTGTGTACTGCGGATATTCAAGAAGCCCGTCTGAAAAGCTGTCGTCGTGCGCTGATTCAATTTTTCCCAATGTTCCTTCAATTTTTCTTGAAACGCTGTCTATAATACAAAGAGCCGGCAGTTCTCCGCCTGTCAGAACAAAATCTCCGATAGAGATTTCCCTCGGTTTAATAATATCTCTGATTCTTTCGTCAAAACCTTCATAATGCCCGCAAAGTATAATAATTTGTTCGTATTCGGAAAGCTCGTTTGATATTCTGTCGCAAAACGGCTCTCCCTGCGGGGTCATCATCAGTGTAATACTGTTTTCGAGTTTTTCTACCGATTTATACGCATCGACATAAGGCTGCGGCATCAAAACCATTCCGGCTCCGCCGCCATACGGGGTATCGTCAACCTTCTTGTGCTTATCCAGAGTAAAATCACGCGGATTTATTGTATTAACTTCTATAATTCCGTCTTCTGCAGCCCGCTTCATTATACTGAAATCCATATGCGAACTGATGAGTTCCGGAAACAAAGTTAAAACGTCAAACCTCATGAGAGAAGCCCCTCAAGATTGTTTATTTGAATTTTTCTGTTTTTTATATCAACAGAAAGAACAATTGCTTTAACAAAAGGGACAAGCGAGATTTTTTTGTCCAATGTTTTTACAGAAAGCAAATCGCTTGCGCCGTTATTTGAAACCCCGACAACTGCTCCAACTTTTTTCTCTCCGTCATAAACATCAAGCCCGACAAGTTCATCTATCAAAAATTCATCTTCTTCAAGAAAATTTCTTGCAGTTTCTTCTGTTACAAAAATCAATTTGTTTTTGTATTCCAGAATATCATTTAAAGTATCAATCCCTTTAAACTTAATGATACCGCACTTTGGAGTAAATCTGATTCTTGAGATATCAAGTTTTTTGTACTCATTATCAATTTGTACATAAACTTCTTTTATTTGAGACAAGAAATCTTCCCGCTCTTTTGAATATCCGAGTTTTGCTTCGCCCTGCACGCCGTGGAAATTAAGAATTTTACCTACCGAGACAAATTTATTCTTCATCTTCTTTCTTCTTAGGTTTTCTGCCTCTCTTAGGCTTTTCTTCTTCAGTTTTTTCAGCTTCCGGAGAAACTTCTTCCTGTACAGGTTCTTTTTTAACTTCTACAGCAACCGGAACCTTTTCTTCGCCGGACGGTTTTGTATGCTTTGCAACCATATAATCAGCCGGCTTGTCAGCCCTGTCTTCATTCCATCTGTCTAAGCCCATTTGTGCTCTGATAAGCTTAATACCGACGTGTACACGCCATTCATCCATCTTTAACTGCGCTGCAATAATTTTGTGGCAGCCAATCGGAGGTAACGGTAAAAGCGGTTCATAAAGTGCTTTTATTGCCATCATCTGATCCGGTGAAATAGCAAGCTTGCGTTTCGGGAACGGAAGCTTTGGCAGCATCATTTTCTGGCGAACCAGATTTATTCCGAAAAATACTTTCTGCGGCTCAATACCCAGTTTTGCTCCGATTACTTCATGGCAATCAGGGTTAGGCAGCGGAAGCATGGCTTTATATAAAACTTCTATCTGTTCCAGCTGCTCCTTGCTTATCAAAAGCGGTCTAGCCTGTTTAGGCTTCTTCATCGGACGTCTTTGCTGCGGTCTTACGCTTGCATAATTGTTTCTGAATCCGCCGCCTCTGTTGTCAGGACGTCTCTGCGGACGATTGTTATTATCGCGTCTCTGATATCCGCCTCTGTTATCTCTGTTATTGTCGCGTCTTTGATAATTATTCTGTCTGTATCCGCCCTGAGAAGGTCTGTCATAACTTCTTGGTCTGGATTCGGTTGAATACGAACTATAAGAGCTGTAGCTCTGCATAGGTTTCTCATCAGACGATTCACTTCCCTTGTCTGCATATAAGCAATTAGGACATATCACTCTTTTGGGGTTCTTTGTTTCAAATTCCGCACCACACTTAATGCACTTGTTTACATACATAATAAAAGCCTCTTAACCAAACTAAAATAAAAAAATTTCACTACTTAATAATAATCCTATCAATTAAAATAATATGAGATTTAATCAAAAAACAGTGAGTTGAAATTTCAACTCTCTGGATACATTATAATATAACTTTCAAATTTTTGCAAGTGCTTGTCCTCGTTCAATACATATTAGATATTTAGTCTAATGTTTTCAAAAAACTTATCATTTTCCCGCCGTAATTTTTTGTTTTTATAAGTTCCAAGCCTTCAAAATTAATATCTCTTATCCCTTCTACAACAATAATACAGCCTTTTATGTTCTTTAAAATTTTTTCATATAAATTACTTGCATAAGGCGGGTCAATGTATACTACATCAAAAGTTTCGTCAAGTTTTTTTACAAGTTTTTCGCTGTCACCAATACTTATATCCGGCTTTAGACCCAGCTGTTTGTAATTCTTTTTTATAATATCTGCAGCTTTAGGATTTTTTTCAAAGACTTTAACCTTTGAAAATCCTCTTGATAAAGCTTCCAGCCCCATGACACCTGAGCCGCCGAATACGTCAAGAAAAGTCTTTCCTTCAAACTCTCCTATTAAAGAATAAAGCGTATTAAAAACTCCCATTCTCACCTTTGAAAGTGTAGGGCGGGCTATACTTTCGTCAGGAACGGCAATTTTACGTCCCTTATAAATTCCGGCAGTGATTATCATAAGTCAAGCTTCTCTATTTTTACATTAAAGAGACTTTCTATATCAACTCCGTTAAGAATATTTGTAATCAAATCCTCCGGTGAAAATTTGCCTTCTATATGTGAAATCAGCCCCAAAATTTTTATGTTTGTATACTCTTCAATAACCCGCGGAATGGCATTCAAGAGATTTCTCGGGCAGTCCTCTTTAATATTATTAATCACAACCCCGCGGATTTCAATTCCTTTTTCCTGAGCAGTATAAATTGAAAGCAAAGTATCATTTATTGAATCTTCTCTCGGTGTTACCACAAATACACTCGGAAGCTGGAGTTTTTTAACCAGATCAACCGTCTGAACAGCAGGAGCAATAGGACTCAGAAGTCCGCAGTCTCCGTCGATAATTGTGCAGTCGGAAGTTGCAGAAATCTTTTGATATTCTTTTGCTATCAACTCTATGTCAATAGGTTCGTTTTCAAGCTCTGACGCAATCAGGGGTTCCATATCTGATTTGTACAGATAAGAAAAATGTGTATTTATATACGGGTCGACTGTTTTTACATAAGTTAAATCAGGCGACTGCATAAAGCCTTCATGTTCAATACCATTGGTCTGAATCGGTTTATACACGCTCGTGGAATACCCGAGACTCTGCATGGTTGCAGCAAGCCCGGCTGATAAAAAAGTTTTTCCTTCTCTGCGGTTTGATGATGTGATATATAGATTTAACATAAGATTATATTAACATATTAGTACACAATCTGTACAGTTATATTTCTTGAGCGCTGCTTGTTGTCAAAATCAAGTAAAATAACCTGCTGCCAGGTTCCGAGATTTAAAAGCCCGTCTTTCAAAGCAATATTAACAGAACTTCCGATAATTGCGGCTCGTACGTGCGCATAACCGTTGCCGTCGTGCCAGATTTCATCGTGATGATATTCGATACCTGTCGGCGCAATCCTCTCAAGAGCTTCTTTTAAATCTTTGATTAACCCCTCTTCGTATTCAATTGTCGTAACAGCAGAAGTGCTTCCCTGAATCGACACGCAGACAAGCCCGTCTTTTAGCTCGTGCTGATACACGCAATTTTGTACGTGTTTTGTAATGTTAATTATATCATTGTTACCCCTTGTATTAATCGTAAAATGTTCGTTAATAACAGGCATTTTCTACTCCTCTTTGACCTTAGATTACAAACTTAAAAGTATTTTACAATAAACAAAATCCCTGTTCATCATAAAAACAGAGATTTTTTACAAAACTAAACTTTTAAAATCTTATTTTTAAAACTACATATTTTTCCAATCGTATAAAGTATCAAATTTATAAAATTCAGCAGGTTGCACCTGCAAAATATCAAGTAATTTTATTAAAATTCTGGTGCTGATTTGCCTTTCACACCATTCTATATGACCGATATATTTTATATTTTTAGCCAGCATCTCCGAGAGTTGCTCCTGCGTAAGCTTTCTTTCAATACGGTATTTTTGTATTTGTTTTGCAACGTTTGTACTTTTCTTTCTCTTTTGTTGCGAAAATAAAGAGAAAGAAAAGGTACCAAAAGAAAGAGAAATAACGCAGTTGTTTTCAACGCTCTTACGAGCGTGGGACTGAATGGCTGTAGCAGGCGGAGCCTGCACTCTTCGCTCGCTATTGTTATGCTAACGCATAACACGCTCACGGCGCGAGGATTTGTTAGTTCTGACAGCGGCGGCGCCCTCCCGAGCGTTTTTTAGCGAGGGGCAGAGTGCGGGTTCACCCGCAACATCCATTTGATTTTATGCTCGCAAGAGCATTGTAAACAATGAAAGTTTCTTCTTTTTTGCTTCGTTTTTTCTTCTTTTGTTTTTAAAGAAGAAAAAATGAAGAAGTAATTTGTTTGTACTTTTCTTTCTCTTTTGTTGCGGTTCAAAGAGTTTTTCAAAAAACTTTCAAGCTTGTAGTTACACCTATCAACCCAATACATTTACCCCCGCGATTGTTTTCAACGCTCTTTCGATCGATAGTTTGAATGGCTGTAGCAAGCAAAGCCTGCACTCTTACGCTCGCTATTGTTATGCTTACGCATAACATGCTCGCGGCGTGAAACTTGTTAAAAATTTGTAGTAGGGCAGACTTTGCCTGACATTAACTTTGTTTTTCTAATAATGACTTGCTGCTTTGATAAGATAGTAGATTGACAATATTAGTGAAGCAATTATAATATAACTATATGTATATAAAAAAGTTTTTATTGATTATCTTATGTTATTTTTTGCTGACTTCTAGCCGTATTTTTGCAAAAGACATAATTCCAATTACACATAATGATTTAGGACAAACAGAAATTGCACTAGATTTAGATAGTATAAAAAAAATTCATTCCGATGATGTTTATTCCGTGGAAATATTAAATTTAAATGATAATATTTGGTCTCAAAAGAACCAAGTTCCTATATTTAAATATGAAATAAGAATGACCGACAAACAATACCGCATTATTGAAGTATATTCTCGATATAAAAACAATTGGAAAGTTGCTGAGTTAGGCTTTAATCAGGCAAAATTAGTAGAAAATGGTCAAGCAAAATGGTTGAATATAGAAAAAGAAACTCCAGCTGAAATAATTTACATGACGGTATTCTTAGTTAGTCAGTATGGGAAAAAATCTTTTTTAGAAAACCTATATTCAAAATAAAATGGCTTTAGGTCGTGTTGAACAATTATTCTTCAGCACGACAAGAATAAAAAAAATTAACTATAAACTCACAACCAGGTTTAAGCAGGTCCGGTTTCATCTGACATTAACTTTAACAAAGCATAAAGAAATTTACTTAGGACTCTATTTAAGAAATTATTTTATACAAACTTCCGGCTTCTTGTACGCTGACGTTTCCGGTCGGGATTATTAAAACTTCAACTTTTTCAACTCTGTTTGAATACTCTATTTCTATAATATCTCCGGCTTTTAATTGCTTGGCAGGTTTTGCGGGAGTCCCGTTTACAAGAACCCGCCCCATCTCCGAAACAGTATTCGCAACAGTTCTTCGTTTTATTAACCTTGATACTTTTAAGAATTTATCCAAACGCATACATTAACCTCTGTTACCCTTAGATATATTTGTTTTGAAACGATAGCGGGAGACGGAGTCGGGAGCGTGTTTGAGAAATAAATATATCTAAGGGGATAATTACAATTCTTTTATGATTTCTTTGACAAGCATTTTAAATTTGTCCTTAGCTTCACCGGCTGCTTTTATAACATCGGCGTGCGAAAGCCCGACAGGAGAAACTCCGGCTGCTGAATTACAAATACAGCTGAGTCCTATAACCTTCATTCCTGCCCACGAGGCTGTAACGGCTTCCGGAACGGTTGACATTCCGACGGCATCAGCGCCCAGAATTCTTGCCATCCTGACTTCGGCAGGAGTTTCGTATGATGGTCCTGTAAATGCTATATAAACGCCTTTTTGCAAATTTAATCCGAGTTTTTTACCGATATTTTCAGCAAGTTCTACGTATTTTTTTGTATAAACTTCGCTCATATCAGGAAAACGCATTCCCATACTGTCATCATTTGTGCCGATAAGAGGGTTTACTCCCATGTGATTTATGTGATCGGTTATTATCATCAAATCTGCCGGCTTAAATTCCGGATTAACTCCGCCTGCGGCGTTTGTTACAATAAGAGTTTCAACCCCCAGTTTTTTCATAACTTTTACCGGAAAAACAACTTTTTGTATCGGATGTCCTTCATAGAAATGAAATCTTCCCTGCATCATAACTACGTTTTTGCCGTTAATTTCCGCAAAAACAAGCCGGCTTTTATGTCCGGAAATTGTAGAAGTTTCAAACCCGGGAATTTCAGAGTATGGAATCGCAATTTTACAATACTCATCTGCCAATTCTCCAAGACCCGAGCCGAGAATAATTCCAATCTCAGGTTTAAAATTGCCAATTTTATTCTTAATAAACTCTACTGCACTATTAACCATAACACTACTCCCCGAAAAGTATTTTACAATAAACAAAAAAACTGTACAATACCAGCGTTGTATACTCTTTTCTACAGGTTGGGTTTACTAACCCAACAAAAACTTTTTATATATACGGGTAAACTTACGCCTTTCGCGGGATAAGAAGTGGTTAATTCAACAGTACAATGCCAGCATTTAGATAAGTCGCAAACAGCAGCCATAAAAAGTATGGTATAAGAAGAATTCCGGCAAGCTTTGAACATTTATAAAATCCTCTTATATTTAAAAATGTGAAAATATCGAGAATTATAATTACACATAGGGCGAGAATCGGTTTATGTAAAACAAAAAATGCCGGTGTCCAGAGAATATTAAAAAGCATTTGCAGTCCGAAAAAAATATACCCTTCTCTTTTAGACAAAGGTGTTTTGGCAGTTATAAAAATCAAAAGAGCAACTATAATTGATATATAGAGAAATACCCAGGCAGGTGCAAAGACTCCGTCCGGCGGAGTTAATGCGGGTTTTATTAACGTTTGATACCAGTTTAAATCTGTCATATTTATATTTTTAAAACAAATAACAAATTTTTCATCAGACAAACAGGTAATCTGATTGCGCAGACATTCCGGCAGGTATTTAACTTATCTGCTTTTAAATTTTGATAACTTCTGCAAAAAGCACTGTGCCGGAATTAAAACATCAATCTGAACAGAAGGAATCTTTTATTCAATTTTTCGGAGAATTTCTTAAGGTTTGCGACTGTTGCCGAAGTATCTTCAACTATTTGTTTTAAACCTTCTTTATCACCGTTTTCTCCGTTTATAGTTTCTAAAGCGTTTGAAACTTCGCACATAGTAACGTTCAAATTATCAATAGAAGTTTCAATCTTGGTCTTGAGATTTTCATCTTTTGTCATATCGTTAACAGAAGAAGAAATTTCGTTCAGATTCTTCATAACCGCATTCAAATCTTCACCGAACTCTTCTGCGTCAATTGCGCCGACTATCGGTGTCAACTGTTTTGACAGGTTATTAATAGCATCGGCAGTATCATACATCATCGGCTTAAATTTCTCATCACCGATTATACCGTTAATATTTGTTGCAAGTTTGTTAAAGTTGTTTGAAACATCGCTAAGCATCCAGAGCATTGCATCAATATCATTTCTTGAAGTTTCAACAAGTTTTTCGGTTTTTGCCAATGTTGAAGTGGCTTGAGCTGTAAGTTCCTTGAAGTTAGTTACTGACTGCTTGAGTTCAGCAATCATTGCGTCGTTTAACAATTCGTTTATGATTCTGTTAGTCTCGGTTAAAGATTCAGCAGCTTTGTATTGCAAATCCATAAAATCAGCAATTCTCATCGGCTCAATTATTGTATAAGGCGAAGTCTGGTTAGGATAAGGAAGCGCTGTATTGTCCAGAGGTGCAATTCTTAATTTCTTGACTCCGTCTGCAGTTACAATTTTACCTGTCATAAAATGCGGCAGGATAAGCCCCGGCAGGTTAACGACATAGTCAACTTTATATGCATAGCTTGTATTAACAAAGTCTCTCAACTCGTCAGGAACGAGTTTTGAAGTCATTATCTGGGATTTTTTTACAACACCCACATCATAATATTTATCATCAAGTTTAATCTCAACCGGTGTATTATTTGATAATAAATCTTTATTTACAACCGGAATATATACAGAGCGAACCCTAGGCGGCGTGATTTCCAAAAACTGTTCGCCGATTAAACCCGACTGCTGGATAGAAAGCATAGATGCTTTAGGAATAGTGATTCCGGGTTCAGTGATAACAAATTTCATCTTTACATAACTTGATTCGCCGTTAACAACAGGAGTAATTTCTTCTACCTGCCCGACTCTAAGTCCCATCATTTGCACGCCGGAGCCCGGTCTCATACCGTTTACGTCTTTAAAATGGACTTCAATTCTTTCTGCCGAAGAAAAAGAACGCCCTTTTATCCATAAGACCGTAAACAAAAGTATTACCAGTGCTACGAGTGTTAATATTCCTACTTTGAATGATGGTGACATTTTCATTTTTTATGTTTCCTTTTTGTTAGTGAATAGTGAGCAGTGAATAGTGAATAGATTTTATTGTTGGGTTTCACCCAACCTACTAATTAACCTTGCTGTTCTGGCATGTAGAACTCTTGGTTTAGCGTCATTGCGAGAAAATCTCTGATTTTCGTGGCAATCTATTTCTCCTTATTCAACTGTCAAACTTCAATTTCTCCTAAACTTCTAAACTTATCCTCTCCTAAACTTTTCTTACCCCTATCTTTACCCCTTCATATTCATCGGACCTTCGATTGAAGCGGTTACGAATTGTTTAGTGTACGGTGTCCTTTGTTCCATAAGTTCCTCGGGAGTTCCTTCAAACACTGCATGTCCATTATACAACATCAAGACGGAATCAGCAGTCCTTCTAATAGTGGACATTTGGTGGGTAACTACAATAGATGCGGCATTTGTTTCGTTTTTAAGCCTTACGATATAGTCCTCAATAAGTGTGGAAGAAATAGGATCCAAGCCCGCCGTAGGCTCATCATAGAGAATAATTTTAGGTTCAGTTACAATAGCACGTGCAAAACTTACACGCTTCTGCATCCCGCCTGAAAGTTCTGAAGGATATTTATCTTCAATACCTGAAAGACCCACTAAATCAAGTTTTTCTGCAACAATTCTTTCAAGTTCTTTTCTTGTGTATTTTCCTCTTAAGTCTTTTCTTTCCTGAAGAGCAAAAGAGATATTATCAAAGACATTAAGAGAATCAAAGAGCGCGGAATACTGGAACACCATTGCAATATCTCCGCCGGAGGTGATAATCTCGCCGGAATCTTTTTCAATAAGCCCGCTTATAAGTTTCAGAACCGTACTTTTACCGGAACCGCTGAAACCTATTATTGAAAGAATTTTCCCATCGTCAACTTTGAACGACAAATCTTCAAGTATAACTTTTTTATCAAATGATTTAACTAAATTTTTAACTTCTATTCCCATATTGTTTCCTTTTTTGGTTAGTGAATAGTGAATGGTGAATAGTGATTAGTGATTAGTGGTTTTATATTTCTATTCACTTCTCACTCCTCACTATTCACTAATAAAAAAACATTGCTGCAAACAGTAAGTCCAATACAACTATTGACACAAAAGACCAGACAACGGCTTTTGTAGTTGCAACACCGACTCCTTTTGCACCGTCCTTTGCTTCCATTCCGCAGGAGCAGCTTATAAGTGAAATTACAAACCCGAAAGTTAAAGACTTTAAAAGACATACATTTAAGTCTTTCATATATAAACCAAACCAGACAGAATCAAAATAAGCTTTATAAGTCAATCCTGAAACAAGGTTAGACGCAACTGCTCCGCCCAGGATTCCAAAAACCGAGGCAACTATTACAACCAGCGGCATCATAAGAGTTCCGGCTATAATTCTCGGTGTAAACAAATAATGAACGGGATTAACTTTTAAAACCCTTATTGCATCGATTTGCTCGGTAACTTTCATTGTTGCAATTTCAGAAGCAAGAGACGAGCCTATCATGGAAATTATGGCAAAACCTGCCATAATAACCCCTTCTTCCCTTACCATAAGGATTGCAACCAGCATACCGACGTAATTTCCCGCACCCTGTTTTACCATTTCTCCCGCAACCTGCATGGCTATAATAATTGATGTCATGCCGACAATTGATAGTGTAATCGGAAGTGACGAAACTCCAAAGCGTGAAGCCTGATACATTATTGATTTGAATGTCGTAGGAAAATGCCTTAATCCTTTTAAGAATTCCAAGCCTAAAAGTGCTATGTTTCCCAAAGTAGTTACAAAGCTCTCCAGTTCCTGTATGAACATTCTATAAAGTTTATAAGTGTATGTCGCTTTATAATATATTTTCATATTGTCTTGTGTAGTATTTTACCACACATTTAATTTATTTTACAATTATTTTTTATTTATGCTAGAATTGTAACAACACTGGGGGTGAAAATTGGACGTTCTTTGAATTCTGTGTCTTTGCAAGAGAACAATCAAAGCAGCCCTGAGCAATTTAAAAAGAGGGTATAAACCCCTCACCCGCATTCGTAACTTTCGCCTTACGGCTCAAGAACGACTGCGTCCTCTCCCGCAAGGGGCGAGGAGAACAGTAGGGAGAACAGGAGTAAATCATGTACGGATTAATATTAGCAGGCGGTTCAGGCAGCAGATTATGGCCATTATCAAGAGAATTGTATCCTAAGCAACTTATAAATTTGCAGGATAAGGAAAGTCTTTTGCAAGCGACTTTTGAAAGAATTGCAAACTGCATGCCGGAAGAAAATATTATCAGTATGACCGGTGTAAAACACTTTTCTAATGTTAAATACCAGCTTTCATCAATTTGTAATAATGCATTAGTTCTCTCCGAACCTATTTCTAAAAATACTGCTCCCGCTATTGCTTTAGCAGCAAAATATATTAAAGATAAATTTAAAACAGACCCTGTTATACTTGTTGTACCGTCCGACCATTTGATTACAGATACCGGAGTCTTTGCTGCTACCGTAAAAGAAGGCGAAAAGATAGCCCAAATGGGTTATATCGTAACTTTTGGCATAAAACCGACTTATCCGGAAACAGGCTACGGATACATTAATGTTACAAATACGGAAATATTAAGCGGGGTAAAAGTAAACAAGTTTGTAGAAAAACCTGATGAAAAACTTGCGGAAGAGTATATTGCAGATGGGCATTATTACTGGAACAGCGGTATATTTATGTTCAAAGCTTCTACTCTTTTAGAAGAAGTAAAAAAACATTCTCCTGAAATTGCTAATGTTTTAGAAGAGTTTGATTTTTCTGAATCAAATGAAATTCCGTTTACTATTTATGATAAAATGCCATCGATTTCCATAGATTATGCGGTTATGGAAAAATCAAACAAAATTGCGCTTCTTAAGCTTGAGAGCGGATGGAATGATTTAGGAAGCTGGAAGTCGATTTATGATGTGAGCGAAAAAGACAGAGACGGAAACGTTAAAATCGGACATGTTCTGGATGAAGGCTCTAAAAACTCTTTGATTTATTCTTCTTCTAAACTCGTTGCAACAATCGGTCTTGAAAATATGGTTGTAGTGGAAACAGAAGATGCAATTCTTGCTTGCAGGGCAGATAAGACTCAGGATGTTAAAAAGATTTTTGAAACACTTAAAAAACAAAACGATAACACCCATCTTGTGCATAAAACAGTTTACAGACCGTGGGGATTTTATACGGTACTGGCTGAAGGCAATGGATTTTTGACAAAAATGATACAGGTTAATCCGGGGCAGAAGCTTTCAGTTCAGTCTCATAATTTCAGAAGCGAACACTGGGTTGTGCTTGAAGGTACGGCAAAAGTAATCTTGGAAGGTAAAGAACTTATCCTAAGCCCGGGACATAGTATTGATATTCCGCTAAAAGCAATTCATTCGCTCCAGAATCCGTACAAAGAAAACGTAAAAGTTATCGAAGTTCAAAAAGGCGATCCTTTGATTGAAGAAGATATCATAAGATATGAAGATATGTACGGAAGAGTGTAGGTGAATTATCTTACATTGAAATAAAGGAATCTTTTATGAATGAATTAACAATTATTAAAAACCTTATTTATGAAATAAGAGGGCAGAAAGTCATGATTGACAGAGATTTAGCAGAACTATACGGGGTTGAAACCAAAAAGTTGAATCAAGCTGTTAAACGTAACATTAAAAGATTTCCTGTTGATTTTATGTTTCAACTCACTGACGAAGAGCAAAAGGAACTGGTCACAAATTGTGACCACCTCAAAAATTTAAAATACAGCTATCAAAATGCCTATGCTTTTACTGAACACGGTGTCACTATGCTTGCAAGCGTTCTAAACAGTGATAAAGCCATAGAAATAAATGTACAAATTGTAAGAGCTTTTGTTCAATTAAGGCAATTTGTCCTTGAGCATAAAGACCTTACAAAACGATTTCAGGAATTGGAACAATATTTTATTAACTATTGCAAGGACAATGAAGCCGATAAACAAAGGATTTATGAAGCTATAGACTTACTGATGGATAGAACAAAACCAGCTAAGATAGGATTTAAGGCGGATTAATGGCTGCAATTCAGAAACGAAAAAAGAAAAATTTTATAAAACATATTTGTGCTTTCAATGTAAGTCATATTTACAAAGCAGACATTAACATTCCAACTTTTATAAAAAGATTTTTTAGTATATATTAAGACTATGAAAAAGTTTTATCTTAAATCCATGGGGTGCAAATCAAACCAGTTTGAGGGGCAAATTGTTTCTCAAAAGCTCGTTGCTGCAGGTTATGAACAGGTAAAAAAGCTTGAAGAGGCGGAATATTACATTCTTAACTCCTGTTCTGTTACCCAAACAAGCGACAACGAAGCTATGTATCTTTTAAGACATGCGCATAATACCGGTTTAACAACAATTCTAACCGGCTGTATTGCCCAGATTGAAAAAGAAAAACTTCTATCAGAACCTTTTATTGACTACGTTTTCGGAAACGAAGATAAATTTAACCTGTCGGAGCTGCTTGCAAAAGAAGAGCATTTTGCAGTAAAAGACCTGATGGGAGAAACGGAGTTTTGTAAAGTAACGCTTGAGGATACAACAAAGACAAGAATCAGTCTTAAAATACAGGACGGGTGCGATAACAGATGTTCTTACTGCATAATTCCTTATGGCAGAGGTAAATCCAGGAGTGCTGATCCGGATTTTATTATAAATGAAATTAACAGATATGCTGATTCCGGCTATAAAGAAGTTGTATTAACAGGAATCCACATAGGTTTATGGGGTAAAGATAGGGGTAAAGATATAGGGCTGGAATTGCTGGATTTGTTAAAGGAGATTGAAGCAAAAACAAAAATACCAAGATATCGTCTCGGCTCATTAAATCCGCATGAGATAACTCCTAAGATGCTTGATTTTCTTCAAACAAGCGAAAAATTCTGCCCGCATTTTCATCTGTCGCTGCAATCAGCTTGCAACAGAACTCTAAAGAGGATGAACAGGCACTATACTGTTGAATATTATTTAGACCAGATTGAAGATATTGTCTCAAGATTTGATAAACCTTTTTTAGGATGCGACATTATTGCGGGTTTTGCCGGCGAAACAGAAGAAGATTTTGAAACAACCGTTGAGAATTTAAAGAAATCAAAACTGAGCCGGATTCATACATTCCCTTATTCCATAAGAAAGGGAACAATTGCTGAGAAAATGGACGGACATTTGCCGGAAAAAGTCAAAGAGCAGCGTGCTCGTATAATAAAAGATATTTCAAAAGAAAAGCATTTGGCTTTTTTGAAATCGAATATCGGCTTTGAACGGGAAGTTCTTATTGAAAAACGTCTCGATAAAAACGGCAAATACAAAGGACTTACCGGAAATTATATTACAGTAAGACTTGATAAAGGTGAATTTAATACATTACAGAAAGTAAAATTATCAGAGAGTAATATTTTGAAAGATGAATAAGCTCTTTTACTCTTTTTAAGTATGATTCGGGCTCTCGTATTCAATACCCTTTTCTTTTAGGGCATTAATAAATCTTTCTGCGCAGGCATGCTGAACTTCCGGCGGAACAACACGGAGAATTTCAACCGTTTTTGATATAATCGGATCTTTATCGTACCATCTGCAGCCATTAACCGGTTTTACCAGATCGTAAAATCTGTCTAATGCTTCTTTAGAAACTTTTTGTTCCAATTTATCAAGAAAAACTACTGCATGCTCTTTTAGTTCCTCTTGATAATTTTTCAAAAGCTCAATTACTTCCAAAAGTTTCGGATCATGATCATACCATCTTTTATAAGCGGGACTCATTAAATACCCCCTTTATTTGAGTTTCAGTTTCATCATTATATCTGTAAATTTTACCGCCAAGTTTTTGAAGTTTGTATTCAAACTCTTCATACCCTCTGTCGATATGGTGCAGCTTTTCTACAATCGTTTCACCATTCGCCATTAATCCTGCAATAACCAGAGCTGCTCCTGCTCTTAAATCGCTGGCTGCAACAGTTGCACCTGTAAGATTTTTAACCCCTTTAATAATGGCATGGTTTCTGTCCTGATGAATATCAGCCCCCATTCTTCTTAAATCAGGAACCTGCATAAATCTGTTTTCGTACAGACTTTCTGTAATAATACCGACACCGTTTGCGGTTGTAAGAAGCGTCATTGCAATAGCCTGTAAATCGGTAGGAAAACCCGGATACGGCTGAGTTACAAAGTTGATAGAATTTAATCTGCCTCTGCAGCTTACTTCTATTGTGGTTGGTTCAATGAGCTTAATATTAGCTCCCATTTTGATTAATTTGTCATTAAAAAATGTTAAATGAGCAGGAAATACATTTCTTATAATTGCTTTTCCCTTAGTTGCAACAACCGCTGCCATAAAAGTTCCGGCTTCAATTCTGTCCGGAATTGTTGTGTATTCAGCGGAGTGTAAGTTTTCTGCTTTGACACCGTTTATTATAATCTCAGAAGTACCTGCCCCTATAATATCCGCGCCTATGGTATTCAAAAAGTTTGCAAGGTCAATGATTTCCGGCTCCTGTGCAGCGTTTTGAATTCTTGTAGAGCCTTCTGCAAGCACGGCTGCAAGCATTAAGTTCTCTGTTGCGCCTACGGACGGTATATCCAGATAAATATCTGTTCCGACAAGTTTTGATGCTTTAGCGTGAACATATCCGTTTTCTATTTTTATTTTAGCACCGAGTGCCTCTAAACCCTTGATATGAAAATCAACTCTTCTTTCTCCGATTGCACATCCGCCCGGAAGTGCAACAATAGCTTCTTTGCAGCGGGACATAAGTGCACCCAGAATGATAAAAGAGGCTCTCATTTTGCTGACAAGTTCATATTTAGCGGTGATTGAAGTGATATTAGAAGCATCAACTTCTACGGATTTTTCTTCTTTATTGTAGATGTACTTAGCGCCTAAATCAGATAAGACATTGAGCATAATATCAACATCTGTAAGATGAGGAACGTTGTAGATTTTTGTTTTACCTTTAACAAGAATAGTGGCAGCAAGATGCTTTAATACGGCATTTTTTGCACCACCGATGGAAACTTCTCCTCTTAGAGTCTCTCCGCCTGTTATTTTGAACTTCTCTGCCAAAATTCCTCCAATCTATATATTATAATACAATTATTAAGATTGAATGTAAAGTAGTATTTCAATTAGAGATATGTAATTAGTGAAATTTCAAGATAAAAGGCGCTTTGGGTTTCCCCAAAGCGCCTTTTTATTAAAAATATTTATTAATAATTTTTAGCCTTAACCATAAAATAGCTTTGCGGGTGTTTGCAAACAGGGCATACGTCTATTGCCGTGTCTCCTGTATATGAGAAGCCGCAGTTAGCGCATTCCCAAACAACAGGTTCTGATTTTTTGAAAACCTCTTCTTTTTTGATGTTTTCAAGAAGTTTTCTGTATCTTTCTTCATGGTCTTTTTCAATTTTTGCAACATTTTCAAATAAAAGTGCTATATCATCAAACCCTTCTTCTTTTGCTTCTCTGGCAAATTTTGCATACATATCTGTCCATTCGTAGTTTTCTCCGGTAGCGGCATCTTCAAGATTCTCTATTGTAGAGCCGACAGAGCCGCCATGGAGAAGTTTGAACCAGATTTTAGCGTGTTCTTTTTCGTTGTTGGCAGTCTCTTCAAAAAGTTTTGAAATTTGTACATAGCCGTCCTTTTTAGCCTGTGAAGCATAGTAAGTATACTTGTTTCTTGCCTGTGATTCACCGGAAAAAGCTTCCATCAGGTTCTTTTCAGTTTTAGATCCTCTTAATTCCATATAAACTCCTTTCATTTCAAAATTGTATTATAACATAAGAATTTGTGCTAAGATAGTGTTATGGATTTGTTTAAGCAGTTAGAGGAAGTGAATCGTCAAACTCCGCTTGCGGAGATACTCAGACCAAAAACTCTCGACGAGTTTCTCGGACAGTCAAATGTTGTAGCGCCAAATTCACCGCTTTTGAATCTTTTGAAAACCCAGAGATTATTTTCACTGATTCTATGGGGAACTCCGGGCTGCGGGAAAACAACTCTTGCAAGGCTTATTGCAACAAAAGTAAATGCGCAGTTTATAGAACTTTCTGCTGTAACTTCCGGAATCAAAGAGATTAAGGAAACCGTAGAACAGGCGCGTCAGGCTTTAAGAGCCGGTCAAAAGACTATTTTATTTATAGATGAAATTCATAGATATTCAAAAACCCAGCAGGATGCTCTGCTTCCGCATGTCGAAAACGGAACTGTATTCTTAATAGGCTCTACTACTGAAAATCCGTCTTTTCAGGTAGTTCCTGCACTTCTTTCCAGAGTTCAGGTAATAAGATTAAACCCGATTAATGATGTAAGTATGGCAAAAATTATTAACAGAGGTTTTGAATACCTGGAGAAGCATTACCAGCCGATTCAGTATGAAGATGAGGTTACTAAATTTATTGTAAATAATGCGCGCGGTGATGCAAGATGTGCGCTTAATCTTGTTGAGAATTCTTATTTTGCGAGTAATTTTTCCGGTGATACAAGACTTTTGTCTGTAGAAATTTTGGAGAGTATTACACAAAAAAGAAACACGAGGTATTCTACCCAGGAACATTATGACTGCGCTTCGGCATTTCAGAAAAGTTTGAGAGGGTCTGACGCCGATGCTGCAATATATTATCTTGCAAAAATGATTGAAGCGGGTGAAGATCCCAGATTTATTGCAAGAAGGCTTATTGTGTGCGCGGCAGAAGATGTCGGGATTGCAGATCCAAATGCGATGAATATTGCAGTGAATGCCTATAGGGCAGTTGAAATTATAGGACTTCCTGAGGGCAGGATTCCTTTAGCTAATGCAGTTGTATATGTTGCAAAAGCTCCTAAATCAAATAAAGCTTGCATTGCTATAGATAAGGCTCTTGCGGATATCGAGACAGGAAATGATTTTCCTCCTCCAATGCATTTAAGAGATGCGCATTATAAAGACGCTAAGAAATACGGATTTGGAGAAGGATATATTTATACACACGATGCGCCTGATATAAAACAACAATTTTTGCCGGACGAACTCGTCGGAAAAAAATATTTGATTGAATAAAAAAAATCCTTCCGATGTTTCAGGAAGGATTTTTTATTTTTAAAAAAGCTTATTTTGCTAATTTTTTGATAGCAAGAACAAGTCTTGATTTCTTTCTTGCAGCTGTATTTTTGTGCAAAATACCTTTTGAAACAGCCTTGTCGCATAATTGATATGCTTTAGAAATAGCTGCATTTAAAGCTTCTTTATCATCACCTTCTGCTAAAGCAAGAGCTTTTTTCAAAGCTGTCTTGATAGAAGTTTTGAATGCTACGTTTCTCTGTCTGTTTGCTTCTGCAATAAGAACTCTTTTTTTTGCTGACTTAATGTTTGCCATTTTATATTTCCTTTCACTTGTAACCGGGAATAAAGCCAATGACCTCTTTATTGCCGGCTTTTATATATGAAGGCAAAAAGCCGATGGATACTTGAATTTCCATTTACCTCTTACCCTCAGAGGATAGTGAGTAATATTATTGTACTTATAACAAATTATTTTGTAAAGGGGTTAAAGGGGTAAGAAATATTGATTGTTGATATGTAAAATTTGTAGGATTTGAGTATCTTTTCTGTTATTTTTTGTTTCTGGTATAATATTTTTATCGGGTATATTAAAGGAGAAATTATGCTGGAATTATTAAAGAAAAGTGCTATGGAACAGTCTAAGGCGCTTAAGAATAAAGAAATTTCCGCTGTAGAGCTTACAAAAGCATCTTTGGAGAGAATTAAATCAATTGATGAAAAAATCGGGGCTTTTAATTCTTTAACAGAAGATATTGCGCTCAAGACAGCAAAAGAAGTTGATGATAAAATTGCAAAAGGTGAGGAATTGCCGCTTCTGGCAGGTGTTCCGCTCGCTCTTAAAGATAATATGAATCTTATCGGCTCAAAAACAACTGCTTCAAGCAAAATTCTTGAAAACTTTGTTTCGCCTTATAACGCAACTGCAACACAAAAACTTTTGAATAATTTAATTCCGATTGTCGGAAAAGCTAACCTTGACGAGTTTGCGATGGGATCTTCAAATGAAAACTCTGCTTTCAAAAAGGTTCACAATCCGTGGAATTTAAATAAAGTTCCGGGAGGTTCTTCAGGCGGCTCTGCAGCTTCTGTTTCCTCATGCGAAGCGACTCTTGCTCTTGGCTCGGATACAGGCGGAAGTATAAGACTTCCTGCAAGCTTCTGCGGTATTGTAGGTATGAAGCCGACTTACGGAAAAGTTTCAAGATACGGCTTAATTGCGTTTGCTTCATCTCTGGATCAGATTGGACCTTTTGCAAGAACTGTAGAAGATGCTGCAGCTCTTCTTGAGGTAATTTCAGGATATGATAAACACGATTCAACATCTCTAAACCTTCCTGTAGAAAACTACAGAAACAGTTTGAATAATGACATCAAGGGAATGAAAATCGGTGTTGTAAAAGAACTGGTTTCAGAAGGACTTGCGGAAGATGTTCAAAAAGCTATTCAAAATGCTATTGAAACATATAAGTCACTTGGAGCGGAAGTAATTGAAGTTTCGCTTCCTAACCTTAAGCATTCAATCGGTATTTATTATATTTTAGCAACTGCAGAGTGCAGCTCAAACCTTGCACGTTTTGACGGCGTAAGATATGGTCACAGAACTGCCGATGCTAAAAATCTTCTTGAAATGTATTGCAAAACCCGTGCGGAAGGTTTCGGACCGGAAGTTAAACGTCGTATAATGCTCGGAACTTACGCTCTTTCATCAGGTTACTATGATGCTTATTATAAAAAAGCTCTCCAGATGAGAAGAGTTGTAACTGAGGATTTCCTGAAAGCATTTGAAAAAGTGGATGCGCTTCTTGCTCCTACTTGCCCTAATACAGCTTTTGATTTAGGGGCAAAAACAGAAGATCCGCTCTCAATGTATCTGACAGATATTGCGACAATTTCTGCTAACCTGGCAGGACTTCCTGCAATCTCCGTTCCGGCAGGTTTTGACAGAGACGGAATGCCTATCGGGCTGCAGATTATGACTCCGCAGCTTACGGAAGCAAGATTGTTTAATTTGTCTTACAAGTTTGAACAGGCTCACGATTATTATAAAAAGCTTGCAAATATATAATTAAAAAAAAGAATGGCGGTCGGGAGAATCCCGACCGCCATTCTTTTTTCAAAATTTAATTACTCTTACCCGCTCTATACCCGCAATACGCGTAAATAAACGGAAGCGCGCGCTCAAGATGGAGCTTTCCTACAAACGGGAATTTTGCAAGGACAAGTACGCCAACGGCATCATCAATATTCACCAGACAGTCAAGCAGTGTAAGTTTTCTATCCGGAACTTTATCGTGCGGGTCGCAAATTACATTAGAAACTGATGCAGCGCCGTACATTCCGATAATTAACCCGCCAATCATTGCAAGAATTTTTCCGGGAATGTTATTATAATTTTTGCTTGATTCACACAATTTTAATGCTCCGCCTACAACCCACGCAGGAGTCGAAGCATTCATAAATTGAAAAACGCCTTCTTTTATTTTATTCTTATTAGTTTCTTTATCCTCGCCTATCATACCTGCTGCAACGCCGCCTGCAACTGAGGTTGCGGACATAACAACCATTTCCGTAAGTCCGTAGTGGAGATTGAAAGGATTTTTTACCCTTTGTTTTTTCATCATATAAACCATTGGCAAAATACATCCGGCAACCGCTCCAACTCCGGCTTTAATGCGGTCTTTTGCAGTAACTTCGTGAACATACGTTTTGTTACGTTTGGAAATAAAAGTATCAACAACAGAAGAACTCTTCGCGACATAGCGCTCGCTAAATTCGGGATAGCTATCTATACGTTCCAGTGTAGGGTAGTTTGAGTTAATACTGTTTATCATATACACATTCCTACACGGATTATAACTTAATTGGATAATCTTCGCAAGGTTAAGATTTGTAAATTTATTTTTAAAATCAGGCAATCTTAAACCTTTACTGTTTTTACATTAGTAAAGGAGTGTTGTGTATGGGCATTGATGTAAAAGTTTTGAATAAACTTGATAAAAATAATGTTGTTATAGAGGTTGATTCTGACAAGAATCGTAAACCGAAGTTTTACAAGGTTCCTGAAAATAATGCAGACACTTTTGTAAGTGAATATAAAAAGAATGATAAAAAAACATCAATCGTTGCAAATACAGCCTTTGTATCTGCCGTCTTTGCCGGGGTAATGCTGGCAAGCCTTGCAACAAAAAAACTCAAAAACACGGTTTTAAAATGGATAATAGGAACGGCAGGCGGTATTGCCGGCGCTATTCTTTCAATATTCGGAACAAGTGAGTATATTGATAAAAGTAAAAACAAATTATTAAAAGAGCAAAATGCTCAGGAAATTAATTATAACGCATAATAGTCTGCAAAGAGTAAAAAGATAAGAAGCAAATATATTTATTTATCACATTTACTCCCTTTTACCCCTTCATTTTCCTCCTAACCCTGTACGCCCTGGGCTCCGGATACAATTTCTACAAGTTCCTGAGTAATTGCAGCCTGACGGGCTTTGTTATAATCAATAGTCAGAGTATTAATCATTTCCTCGGCGTTATTAGAAGCTGCTGACATCGCTGTCATTCTGGCGGCAAGTTCACTTGCGTTAGCTTCAAGAAGCGCCTGATAAATAGAATTTGAAATATACATAGGAACAAGCTGCTGTAAAACCGCATGGACAGATGGTTCAAATTCCATAACCGCATCCAGCTCATGAGCCTCTGCTTTTTCAACCTTAACCGGAAGTATTTCCCAGGATTGTACGCTGTATGACATCATATTGTTAAAACGGGTTGTTATAATATCAATTCTGTCAATATTACCTGATACAAAGTCTTCTGCAATATCTTCCGCTATAATATTAGCGCCTGTTGCAGTCGGATTATTAGCAATACTTATATAACCCTGTTTAAGTTCAAAGTCCCCTGTTCTATGTTTAAACGCTGAAACTGCCTTTTGTCCTACAGGGTAAATAACTGTATGTATTCCCATTTCAGCATTTTCCTTTATTCTTTTTAGAGCCGCTTTAACGATATTTGCATTATAAGCTCCTGCCAAACCCTTATTTGAAGTTATAACAAGCAGCCCTTCCGATTTAATCTCTCTTTCTTTTAATAACTCAGGATAATTATCAAGAGCACGCGGAACTTTTAAGCCCACAATCGAATATTCTCCGGCAGCAGTCAGCATTTTTCTGAACATTGACATTAATTCTTCCGCAAACGGTCTTGCTGCTTTAACAGTTGATTCAGCTTTCTTGACCTTTGCTGCCGCAACCATTTTCATTGCCTTTGTTATCTTTTTTGTATTTTGAACACTGGAGATTCTGCTTTTTATATCTTTTAAATTTGGCATTACCTTAACCCTTATCTTAACTTCAAATCAAGCCCCTTTTTTATTAACAGCAATGCTAATAAAACAAGCAGGATTGATTCCAGAAACGGACACGGAATCATAAAGAACATAAATGATTTTACAAAAATGTACAGAAGCAGGAAAAATCCAAGAAGGAAGAACGCCAGTCTGTTGAATTTCCATGCACCTTCCGAGTTATCTTTGAAGTAATTTACGTACTCTACATCCGCTATATGTTTGCATTTTTCAGAGCCGCGGCAAATATAAAAGTTTTTATATTCTTCCGCACATTCCAGACATAAAGCTTTTCCGCATGATTTGCATACTGCAAAAGCATCTCTGTCATGATGGTTAAAACATTTCATACCGGTTACTCCTTAAGTTTTTTCCGTAGGCTTCTAAATTCTCTTTCAAAGACGCAATGTCTTCATCAGACAATTTATCACCAGCATTCAATTTTGCGCTGAGTTCCGGCATATTAGCATCAAAGTATTCAAACCAGCCGGATTTATAATCATTGATTTTAGCGTTATCAATCTCGTCCAGATACCCTTCGTTTGCCGCAAAGAGGATTGTAACCTGCTGAGCAACGGTTAAAGGATTGTATTGCGGCTGCTTAAGAACTTCTGTAAGTTTTTGTCCTCTCAAGAGTTGTTTCTTTGTTGCAGCATCCAAATCTGACGCGAATTGTGCAAATGCTTCCAATTCTCTGAATTGAGCCAAATCCAGACGAAGTTTACCTGCAACCTGTTTAATACCTTTAGTCTGGGCAGCACCGCCTACACGGGAAACCGAAATACCGGCGTTAATTGCAGGTCTTACACCGGAGTTAAACAGGGCTGATTCAAGGAATATTTGACCGTCTGTAATTGAAATAACGTTTGTCGGAATGTACGCTGAAACGTCACCTGCCTGAGTTTCAATAATCGGCAACGCTGTAATACTTCCGCCGCCAAGCTCGTCATTAAGTTTTACGGCTCTTTCCAGCAATCTTGAGTGAAGATAGAATACATCACCCGGATAAGCTTCACGTCCCGGCGGTCTTTTAAGAAGCAAACTCATTGCACGATAAGCCTGAGCGTGTTTTGTCAAATCATCATATACAATAAGAACATGTTTTCCCTGTTCCATAAATTCTTCTGCAATAGCTACACCCGCAAACGGAGCAATATACTGCAAAGGTGCCGGTTCGTTTGCTGTAGCTGAAACAATTATTGAATAATCCATTGCGCCGTGCTTTTCAAGAGTTTTTGCAAGCTGGGCAACTGTTGAAGCTTTTTGACCGACTGCAACGTAAATACAAATTACATCACCGCCTTTCTGGTTAATAATTGTATCAATTGCAATTGCAGTCTTACCGGTTTGTCTGTCACCGATAATTAATTCTCTCTGTCCTCTTCCGATTGGAGTCAGTGCATCAATAGCAGTTAAACCTGTTTGAAGCGGTTGATGAACTGATTTTCTTGCAACAATACCCGGTGCAACTCTTTCTATAGGGCGGGTTTTGTCAGTAACAATTTCACCTTTTCCGTCAATAGGACGTCCGGTCGGGTTAACAATTCTGCCGATAAGAGCGTCGCCTACAGGAACAGAAGCAATTCTTCCGGTAGTTTTTACGGTCATACCTTCTTTGATGTGAGTATACTCACCTAAGATAACAACACCAACGTTGTCCTCTTCAAGGTTTAAAGTAATACCCAGAGTTCCTCTGCCGTCCTCAAACTCTACAAGTTCGTTGGACATTACATTTCTAAGACCGTAAATTCTTGCAATACCGTCGCCGACTTCCAGAACGCTGCCGATATTTGAAATTTCAGCCTTCGCTTCATAATTGCGAATGTTCTCTTTTAATATTGAACTTATTTCATCAGGATTTATTACTGCCATATTTTACCCTTTCTTTATTAAGGTTCATCCCTTTATTATTTGTTTACCTAAATTCTCTAATCTATGTTTTATACTGTTATCTACAATTGTTTCATTTATATTAAAAATTAAACCGCCTATAATATCGGAATCCACGTACCAGCTCGGTACAACATCTTTCTCCAGTTTTTGCGCAAGACGATTTCTTATTTCATTTTTCTTCTCTTCACTCAACTCAATTGCAGAAGTTACGGAAACTCTCAAAATGTTTTTTAATTCTTCAAGCTCTTTTTGAAACTCGTCTGTAATAGCTTCCAGAAGCCCCAGTCTGCCTTTTGAATTTAATACTGTAAGGAAATTAAATACCGTAGGTATAACTCTTGTCTTAAAAAGTTTTTCCAGTACAACCTGCTTTTCTTCTTCTGAAACCACAGGATTTATAAGAGTCTCAGCCAATTCTTTTGAAGAAGCAATATTTTCATTAATATCTTTAAGGTTTGCAAGAATATCATCTTTAGATATTCCGCCATCCTCCTGAGCCAAATCCATTAACGCCTTAGCCCACCTTTTTGCTATTAATTCTGAACCTTTAAATTGTACGCTTGAAGTCATTATACTGCCACCCCGTTTATTGCTTCAACACTTTCATCAATTAACTTGTTGTGTAAATCCGGATTGTTTCGAAGCTCATTAATTATATGGTTTTTTGCAACCTCGATAGAAGCAATCGACGCTCTTCTTAAGATATCATTTTTCAAAAGTCCTGCGCGGGCTTCGACTGCTTTTTCCGTATTCTCTTTTATATTTCCGCACACAACGCCGGCGTCTGCAAGAATTTTATCACCGACCATTTTTGCGTTTGTTTCAGCTTTTTTGATTATCGCATCAATTTCTTCTTCAATATGCGCAACGGATTCTTCTATTTTTTTCAATTCTTCTTCAGAATCAGATTTTGCCGTTTTTGAATTTTCAATATTATCAACAACAGAAACCCTCGCACCCTCTAATTTTCCGGACACATTAATTTTTTTGCATACCCAGATAATTACTCCGAGAAATATTGCAAAATTAAAAAGATTTGTTCTGCCTATAAAATTAAAAATTTCACCAATACTGCACATTATCTACTACCTTCTATTGATAAAGAATCCTGTTTACTTCATCATTGTTGAAGCCCTGAATGTCGCTTCTATATCCGATAACTTTCTCGACAATATCATTCGCAAGCTCTGTCATTCTGCCTTTTAAACCCTCTTTTGTGTCATTTGAAACATTAACAAGGTTTTGATACGCCCGATTAAACTCCTCTCCGGCTTTTTCCTGCGCCTGTTTTACAATATCATCTTTTTGGGATTTATACCCGTTAACAGATTCGGAATACTTATTTTTAGCATCAACTCTTGCACCCTGCAGTCTCTCCTCTTTTTTAGCGGAAATTTCCTCTGCCTTTTTATGATTATTCTCAGCTTCCGCTAAATTTCCGTCCACAAAAGCCTTTCTCTCTGAAACAATGCGCAGCATCGGCTCATAAAGAATCTTGTTCATCAAAAAGACAAATACTATAAAAGATACTATTGTTACTAAAAATGTCGCATTAAATTCCATTTTTTTTACCCTTTGAGCGGGAGACATCCCGCTGCACTACTAATTTGTTTTGCGCTTACCGGTCTCCCTTTTGAACAAAATACCGACCGGTTTGTTTTGCCTCGATTTAACCTTCTGGACCGGAGACATCCCGC